>CATKXR010000016.1 GCA_949840805.1 uncultured Lachnospiraceae bacterium
GAAAAGTCCTGCTATGTTTTTTGAATTTTTATAAAACACGAAAAAAGCCATTTTTTAATACTCCTGTGGTATTTTGGCACTTCCAATAATGCATATTATAGGAAGCTCTCTCCTAAAAAAACAACTTTGTCCGATATAAATACCAGAAGATCCGGCATCGTTTATATTAAAAAAGCATCGGCGCACTATCACACAGTAAATAAATATCACAGGGATTATGATCCTGGCAGCAGCGATCGAATGGAAAAGAAAGTAATGCTTTAAAGACGGTTTCTTATGGGTAAAAAATAAAAAAGCGGGAAAAATATTGCCAGACCTTTTGCCGTATGATCAATATTTTTGAAAAAACAGCAAAAAGCAAGGGTGAAGTGGAAAGCAAATAAAGAGCAAGTAAAAAAGCAATCAAAACAGGAGGTTCCCCAAAAATAAAATATATGGTATTATAAAGAAGATATGGTTCTGAGAGTAAGGGAGTCATGCAAATTATAAAAGTGTGGGAGGTTAAGATGAAATATCATATTATCGGAGATACAATGCCGGCAGTAGAGGTGACATTTGAGGCGCCGGGAGAGGGAATGTATACGCAGTCAGGAGGAATGGCTTGGATGACAGAAGGAATCGAAATGTCTACCAATACCAAAGGCGGCCTGATGAAAGGGATCGGAAGGATGTTTGCAGGGGAGTCTTTATTTATGGCTACTTACCGGGCGCAGCGCGCGGATTCCATGATTGCCTTTGCCTCAACGGTGGCGGGACGAATTCTGCCGTTGGATGTTACGGCCACAGGCGGAATGATCTGTCAGAAGGGGGCTTTTCTCTGTGCCCAGGAGAGTGTTAATCTTAACATTACCTTTAGTAAAAAGATATCGGCTGGGCTGTTTGGCGGTGAAGGATTTATCTTGCAGGATTTGAGCGGACAAGGCATGGCATTTTTGGAGGTGGACGGCGACCTGGTGGAGAAGGTATTGCAGCCGGGGGAAGTGCTTAAGGTGGATACCGGAAACGTGGTGGCGTTTGACAGGACGGTCAGTTATGAGGTGGAAACAGTGAAGGGCCTTGGCAATATTTTCTTTG
Source organism: uncultured Lachnospiraceae bacterium (assembly GCA_949840805.1). Lineage (GTDB taxonomy): Bacteria > Bacillota > Clostridia > Lachnospirales > Lachnospiraceae > Brotaphodocola. The sequence goes on from CATKXR010000016.1 coordinate 1,075, forward strand.
GAGGTGAAGGGCTGTTTTTGACAAGGCTGGTGGGGCCGGGCCGGGTGGTGCTGCAGACTCAGAATGTGGCGGAATTTGCGGGACGGATCGCACGGTTTATTCCCAGCAGCGGGAAATAGTAAATAGCAGAAACCTTGAGACTGTTATGTGGGTACTCAGGAAGGAGGATACAAAAGTGAACTTGGATTTTAAGCCAATCCAGGCTGATGATATTGAAAAGTTAGCGCCGTTTTTCTGCCGCAGGCCCAATAAGACCTGCGACAGTGTGGCTTTGGACAGTTTTTTGTGGCGTGATTATTATAAGGTGCAGTTTGCGATAAGTGACGGGAAGGCCGTACAGTGGCTTATGGAGGAAGACGGTGTAAAGCACAGCGCCATGCCTATGTGTGAAGAGCAGGATCTGCCTCATTACTTTTATGAAATGGTGGATTATTTTAACACGGTGCTGCATGCCCCTTTTAAGATTTATCTGGCTGATGAGGAGGCGGTAGAGTATTTGAAACTGCGGGAGTCAGAAGATTTTGAAGTGATAGAGCAGGAGGATTTAAAGGATTATCTATATGACGGGGATGTTATGCGGAATTTGTCAGGAAGAAAGCTGCATAAGAAGAAAAACCATTTAAACGGGTTTTTAAAGGAATACGAGGGACGATATGAATACCGGCGTTTGTCATGCCAGGACAGAGGGGAGATTTGGAGTTTTCTGGACAAATGGAGGGAGAGCAAGGGAGAGGTGGTGGAGAGCCATCTTGATTATGAGGTGGAGGGAATTCATGCGATTCTGAATCACTGTTGTCAGCTTCATATAAGAATGTCGGGAGTATATATTGACGGGAAGCTGCAGGCGTTTACCATTGGCAGCTACAATCCTTTTGAGAAAATGGCGGTGATCCATATCGAGAAGGCAAATGCGGAGATAAGAGGACTCTACCAGTTTATCAATCAGCAATTTTTGGTTCATGAATTTCCGGATGCGGTTTTGATCAACAGGGAGGATGACCTGGGACAGGAGGGGCTTCGGAAGGCAAAGATGTCTTATAATCCATCTGGTTTTGCCAGAAAATATCTGGTGCGGCAGAAAAATTTTGGATGAGCCGGCGCAAACAGGGGAAAGCAGGGGAAAGGCAGGCAAGGCTAATAGACAGGGAGAAGAGGGATGGAAGCCAAAAAAGGCAGAGTAATGGAGGCAGGATTTAAAGGAACAGGAAAAGGAGAGGTCATGGTACAATATCTGGAAAAAGAGGAAAAGCAGAGATGCCGGGAATTGTGGGAGGAGGCATTTCCGGAGGATTCCAGGGAATTCTGTGATTATTATTTCCGGGAAAAGCTGAAGGACAATCGAATCCTGGCTCTTGTCCAGGACGGACAGGTGGATGCCATGCTTCATAGGAATCCTTATTCCATTGCGGCGAAAGGGTGTTGCTGGCAGGTGGACTATCTGGTAGGGGTGGCTACCAGAAAGGAGAAGCGGCACAGAGGATATATGCGGCGTCTTTTGCTTAAGGCGATGAAGGATATGCAGCAGGAAAAAATGCCGTTTTGTTTTTTGATGCCGGCCGCTGAGGCCATATATCAGCCTTTTGGGTTTGTTTATATCTGCCGTCAGCCAAAGTTTGAAAGGGGGATGGGATGGGGGGAGGAGAGCAGGCAGCCGGTCAGCAGGCTGATACCTTGGAAAGAAACGGATGAATATGAAACCAGACTGAATTTGGCGGCAGAATGGATGGACAGTTGGCTTCAAAAGCATTATCAGCTTTATACGAAGCGGGACAGGGATTATGTGCGGCGTCTGGTGGATGAGATTGCCAGTGAAAAAGGTACTTTGGATATCCTTTATGACGGAGAAAAAATCGCGGCCCTTTCAAGCATGTGGGGAAGAACGGAGCCGGAACAGAGACTTCTATATGGCGATGCCCCTTATGTGAAAAGGGCGGATGGCCAGGAAAAGCCGGCTATGATGGCCCGTATTATTTCTTTGGAAGTGTTTATGAAAGTGATTTGCCTGAAGGAGGATGCAGGATGCAGTGAAAACTGCGTGGTCCGTCTTCAGATTCGGGATACGCTTATCCCGGAGAATGACGGGATGTGGCTGTGGCATCTGGAAAGGGGAGGATCCTGGATGGAGCGGCCGGAGCAGGAGAAAAATGATTTTGTTCCTGAATTATCTTTGACAATAGAGGAGTTGACGGCCTGGCTGTTCGGGTATGAGACTCCGGAGGCAGCCGGGAACTATGAAAGCCTGGCCGAACCTTTGCAGGGAGTATTTTTGGATGAGGTGGTTTGAGGAGAAATAGCTGCAGGTATGGCACTATTGTTTTAAAAGAAAGGATCGTAATCAAACGGCGATTATCTGCTATTACAGGGGAAAGGCGAAGTTTTTTCAAATGGAGGACAAGTATATGGAAGAAAAATATTCGGAGAAAAAATATACGGAGGCAGTAGGACAGCTAAGACAATGGGTGGAAGAAAGCGACAATATTGTTTTTTTTGGCGGGGCGGGTGTGTCTACAGAAAGCGGGATTCCGGATTTCAGAAGCGTGGACGGGCTTTATAACCAGCAATATGCGTATCCGCCGGAGACAATTATCAGCCATAGTTTTTACAAGAGAAATCCTGAGGAGTTTTATCGGTTTTATAAAGATCGGATGATTTTTGCGGATGCAAAGCCTAATGCAGCCCATCAGGTCTTGGCAAGGCTGGAGGAACAGGGAAAGCTTCGGGCTGTGATCACCCAGAATATCGATGGGCTTCATCAGATGGCCGGGAGCAAAGAGGTGATGGAACTTCATGGGTCTGTCCACAGAAATTATTGCAGCCGCTGTCATCGGTTTTATAGCCTGGAAGAGATTCTTGCCATGGACGGGGTGCCTTATTGTGAATGCGGCGGTATTATCAAGCCGGATGTAGTGTTGTATGAAGAAGGGCTTGACCAGGGGATTTTACAGAAATCCGTGTCTTATATCCGCCATGCAGATATGCTGATTATCGGCGGGACTTCTCTGGTGGTCTATCCTGCGGCCGGGCTGGTTAATTATTATCAGGGAAATAAATTGGTGATTATTAACAAGACGGTGACTCCGGTAGATAATCAGGCGGATCTGGTGGTGCAGGGGAAGATCGGGGAGGTTTTTCAGAACTTGTGAAGTTCATGAAGTTCATTTGGCAAATAAGCATTCTTGCGGGTATGGAGATGCTCATGGGCAGAAAAGACAGGCCGGATAATTATATGGCCGGATACTTAAGTGGCCGTATACGAGAGGAGGATGAGAGATGGATACGCGGTGGACTTACGAGGTAGGGGATGTGGTGAAATTAAAAAAGCCTCATCCCTGCGGAAGCCATGAATGGGAAATTCTGCGGGTGGGGGCGGATTTCCGGCTGAAATGTATGGGCTGCGGCCGGCAGGTGATGACAGAGAGAAAGATGGTGGAAAAGAACGCAAGGGCTCTGACAAAAAAAGCAGACGCCGGGAAAGAAGGATGAATATGCCGGGGAAGGCAGAAAGGCAGAGTAATCTTGAACTGCTGAGAATAATTGCAATGCTCTTTATCGCAGCTGGGCATCTTGCTGGACAGGGCGGGATTTTGTGGGGAGTGCCTGAGCGGGAGCTGCTGTTTGTGATGCTGGCAGGGTCAGGCCTGCGGATTGCCGTAAATCTGTTTCTGATGATCGGCGTCTGGTTTATGGTAGACGCAAAGTTTAACGGGGCAAGGATTTTAAAGCTATATGGAGTGACTGCGTTTTATTCATTTATTCTTACCTTGTTGGCAGTAGTCCTGCGGGTTGAGACGCCAAAAAGCGAGGTGGCAAGAGTTGTGATGCCATTCTTTGGGCGGCCTTTATGGTTTTCCTCAGCCTATATTTCCCTGATTGCGCTTTCCCCGTTCTTAAGGAAGATATTGGACTGGGAACAGAGAGAACTGGGCCGTCTTGTTCTGCTTTTGTTTTTGCTGCTGGGTGTTGTTAGCACCGTGCCGGGGTATAAGGAATCTTATGTGGCGGATTGTTGCTGGTGCTGGTATCTCTATCTCTTTATCGGATATATGAAAAAATCAGGAAGGGCAGTTACAGGAAAGAGGATGGCATGTCTGGCCGGAGGGCTGGGAAGTTATCTGATGCTGGTTTTGGCAAGATGGTTCTGCACGGTATACCAGACCCGGTATGGATTTTTAGCAGCAGGAGAGGCTTTGGCAGTGCAGTATATATCAGATATCCGGTCAGTGCCAAATTTCTTTTGCGCCCTATGTGTTTTTCTGTTTTTTCTTAATACGGATATGGGAACCAACAAGATTGTCAACTATGTGGCAGGTACGGCTTTTGGGGTGTATGTGATTCATTCGGTCCCGGCATTTCATGATTTTTTGTGGCATGGCATTTATAAGTGCGATGTCTGGAAGGGATCCGGATATATGCCTTTGTATTTTACCGGGACGGTTTTGTCCGTGTACGTGGCCGGTTCTGTTATAGACCGGCTGAGGATGAGGTGGATTGAACCTATATGGGTTAAAAGCAGGCCATATCGGTTTTTATGCATGAAGATGGAGGAGTTTTATAATTTTCATGACAGAGATGCGGTTTGTAAAAGTAATAAAGATAAAAAACAATAAAGATAAAAAGCAATAAAAAAGGCAATAAAAACGGGTAATCAGATAATACAAATAAGATAATAAAAGATAAGAAAAACAAGAAAAAGATTGACGCATGCCAAAGGATATGCTATAGTGTAGTAGCGACTGGAAGAGCGTAGGTCTTTTTTTTATGCTCAAAAAAAGACCGGGAACTAAGAATATTTAAGTGGAGGTGGAAGTTGTGCGCACAAGAATCACACTGGCATGTACAGAATGCAAGCAGCGTAATTACAACATGACGAAGGACAAGAAAACCCATCCTGACCGCATGGAAACGAAAAAGTACTGCAGATTTTGTAAAACACATACCCTGCATAAGGAAACCAAGTAAGGAGTGTGAATAATGGCAGAGACTACAAACGCTGCGAAAGCTCCCAAGCCGAGCTTTATAAAGGGCTTAAAAGCTGAGTTCAAAAAGGTTGTCTGGCCGACTCAGGAGACGGTTGCCAAGGAGAGCGCCACAGTAGTGGTGGTCACGATCCTGTTAGGGGCAGTTATTGCGCTTCTGGATTATGTTATTAAAAACGGTCTCAATATTATTTTGTTTTTAGGACAAGGGTGATTTTTATGGCAGACGCGAAATGGTATGTGGTCCATACCTATTCAGGCTATGAGAACAAAGTGAAAGTGGACATTGAGAAGACGATTGAGAACCGCAATCTTCAGGAACAGATCCTGGAGGTGTCCGTGCCTATGCTGGAGGTTGCCGAGACCAAGAACGGCGTGGAAAAGCTTGCGGATAAAAAGATGTTCCCGGGCTATGTACTGATCCATATGGTGATGAATGACGATACCTGGTACGTGGTGCGGAACACCCGCGGTGTCACGGGCTTTGTAGGGCCGGGGTCTAAGCCGGTTCCTTTAAATGAGGATGAAATGGCGGGCCTTGGATTTGTCAGGAAAGACGTGGTGGCGGAGTATGCCGTAGATGATACCATTGTTGTTACCGCCGGCGCGTGGAAAGACACTATCGGGGCCGTTAAGTCCATCAATGAAGGCAAGAAAACCCTTACGATCAATGTTGAAATGTTTGGCCGGGAGACACCGGTTGAGCTAAGCTTTACGGAAGTAAAGAAAATGTAACAAAGGCAGAGTGGGAGGGACATCCCGACAATACCACAATATAGGAGGTCATTATCATGGCAAAGAAAGTAACTGGCTATATTAAATTACAGATTCCGGCAGGTAAGGCTACCCCGGCTCCGCCGGTTGGCCCTGCGTTAGGCCAGCATGGCGTGAATATCGTACAGTTCACCAAGGAGTTTAATGCCAGAACCGCGGACCAGGGCGACCTGATTATCCCGGTGGTGATTACTGTGTATGCGGACAGGAGCTTCAGTTTTGTTACCAAGACTCCGCCGGCAGCCGTATTGCTGAAAAAATACTGCAAGATCAAATCCGGTTCTGCGGCTCCCAACAAAACCAAGGTGGCTACCATTTCCAAGGCAGATTTGCAGAAGATTGCCGAGACGAAGATGCCTGATTTAAACGCGGCAAGCCTGGAAGCGGCTATGAGCATGATCGCGGGTACCGCGAGAAGCATGGGAATCACCGTCGGAGAGTAAAGAGATCCGGATATCCGCAGAAAAGAAGAATATCGGAGAGCATACTTGTTATAAATGAATATGGCGACAGTAAAATGAAGGCGGCTGTTGCGAAAACGTGGGAGGGACATCCCCGACAATACCACTAGGAGGTCATTGAAATGAAACGTGGAAAAAGATATCTTGAAGCGGCAAAAAATGTAGACCGCTCCGTACTTTATGATGCAGCAGATGCGATTGCCTTGGTGAAAAAATGTGCAGTTGCTAAATTTGACGAAACGGTTGAGGCTCATATCAGAACCGGGTGTGACGGACGTCATGCGGATCAGCAGATCCGTGGAGCGGTGGTACTGCCCCATGGTACCGGTAAGGTAGTGCGTATTCTGGTATTTGCAAAGGGCGTGAAGGCCGATGAGGCTCAGGCTGTCGGAGCAGACTATGTAGGGGCAGAGGAACTGATCCCGAAGATCCAGAATGACGGATGGCTGGATTTTGATGTGGTTGTGGCTACGCCGGATATGATGGGCGTGGTTGGCCGTCTGGGCCGTGTGCTTGGACCGAAAGGCCTGATGCCTAACCCCAAGGCCGGCACCGTGACTATGGATGTTACCAAAGCGATCAATGATATCAAAGCCGGTAAAATCGAATACAGACTTGACAAGACCAACATTATCCATGTGCCGGTTGGCAAAGCTTCCTTTACGGAGGAGCAGTTAGCGGACAACTTCCAGACGCTTATGGATGCGATCATCAAGGCAAGGCCCAGCGCGTTGAAGGGTACATTTATTAAGAGCGCTACCCTGACCTCTACCATGGGGCCGGGCGTGAAGCTGAATGTAACCAAGCTGATGGCTTAAGCGTATTTGAGAGCCAGATATAACATTGAAATACGATATTGAAATTTTAACTTTCCGATTGACAGCAGAGTGTAAATATGCTACTATCAGAAAGTGTTGACTGCCGAAGACAGCAGGTGCCGTATGGCGTAAGGTGAAGCCGCCTGCCGAGGAAAGATGTAAATTCACGGAATGTGATGATTTTACGGGATCTCTCTGTCATGGCTGGCAGGGAGGTCTTTTCTCAAGAGGGTAAGGAGACAGGAAAGGCAGCTTCAGAGCCATTGAAACTGCCAGGAGAAGCTTTCCTTTACCGTAAGCAGTCGAGAAAATCTAACAGGAGGTAGACATTCATGGCAAAAGTTGAGTTGAAACAGCCGATCGTAGCTGAGATTTCCGAACTGCTGGACGGAGCTGCATCTGCTGTAGCGGTTGATTACCGTGGACTTACCGTTGCGCAGGATACAGAGCTTCGTAAGCAGTTAAGAGAAGCGGGTGTTACCTATAAGGTATATAAGAACACCCTGATCCGGCGTGCTGCGGAGGGGACTGATTTTGCTGCTTTGGATCCCCATCTGGAGGGGCCGACGGCTATTGCCGTATCAAAGAATGATGCTACGGCTCCGGCCCGGATTCTGGCTGAGTTTGCAAAGAAGGCAGACAAGCTGGAAATTAAGGCCGGTATCGTGGAAGGCACATACTATGATGCGAAAGGCATGCAGGCGATTTCCAGCATTCCTTCCAGGGAAGTTTTGCTGGGCAGACTGTTTGGCAGCATGAAATCCCCGATTTCGAATCTTGCCCGTGTTCTTAACCAGATTGCCGAGAAGCAGGAAGAGACCGCATAGTCGTGTGGCAATATTCCGGGACTTACGGATTATAACGGGTATAAGAATGATGATTATTACGAAAATAAAATCTAAATGGAGGAATTAAAAATGGCAAAGCTGACTACTGCTGAGTTTATTGAAGCGATCAAAGAGTTATCCGTATTGGAGCTGAACGAGCTGGTAAAGGCTTGTGAGGAAGAGTTTGGCGTATCTGCAGCCGCAGGCGTTGTTATGGCAGGCCCGGCAGGCCCGACAGAGGCTGTTGAGGAGAAGACCGAGTTTGACGTTGAGCTGACCGAGGTTGGCCCGAATAAAGTTAAGGTCATTAAGGTTGTCCGTGAAGCTACCGGCCTGGGCCTGAAAGAGGCGAAGGAAGTGGTTGACGGCGCACCGAAGGTTGTGAAGGAAGCTGCATCTAAGGAAGAGGCTGAAGAGCTGAAGAGCAAGCTGGAGGCTGAGGGCGCAAAAGTTACCTTAAAGTAAATTTTTCTAATTAAATGGATGACGGAATCGGACAAAGCTTTCGGGACCTGTATTCTATGGGTTCCGGAAGCTTTTTTACAAAATTACCCAAAAAACGTTAACTACATAAAATATGAAATACTTACGGCAAAGTTGTCTTTGGATTAACAGATTTTATGAACGAAATGATTTTTTAGGCAGCATAGACGGAAGTGGAAAGTTGGGGAAAATCGGCTTTAAAACATGATTTTTTGCCTATTTATTGTGATGCTTTTAATCTTAAAATATCCAATGGGGCAGAGAAAGAAATTTACAAAAAAATTATAATAATTACTCGAAAATTGACCTAAACCTCTTGACAGGGGTTGAAAAAGGTGCTAAGCTTTAATTGTATTTTCACATGGGCTTTTGATTCACATATTTGTGTAAATCACGAAGTTCACTTCGTGATTTACACAAATATGTGATTTTTATGTTTCTGTGAAGATGCAATAAAATGGTAGGAGGTACCTATTATGAATAACGGTACAGTAAAGTGGTTCAACGCAACTAAGGGTTACGGCTTTATCACCAACGATGCTACCGGCGAGGAAGTATTCGTACATTTCTCAGGTATCGTGGCTGACGGTTACAAGACTCTGGAGGATGGGCAAAAGGTAACTTTTGATACCACAGAGGGCAACCGTGGCGTACAGGCTGTAAATGTACATGTTGTTGCAGCATAAAGCAGCAGAACCAAAAAAGGAAGAGCGGATGGGAAGACTGGAGAAGGAGCTTCGGTCTTCCCATCCGCTCTTTTATGTCGTGCCGGAGAGTAGGGCCAATAAAGCGTATCTGTCTGAACAGCCCGGGCTGTTTTAATGTAATATGTAAACGCTTACAAAAAATTATAAAATCTATTGCATTTCATCCTTAAATGGTGTATGATAGACAAAGAAACCAATGTGTATGTTGTTAAGAGAAAAATGTAAGCACTTACAATAATGCGGGAATTTGGAACGGCGTACACAATGGAAATATAAAGACGGAGGTTACAGGTGATGAGCAACGTGAAAGAGACAGTAATTCAATTTGGGGAAGGCGGTTTCCTGCGTGGCTTTGTGGATTATTTTTTCCAGAAGATGAGGGACCAAAAGCTGTTTGACGGTTCGGTGGTAGTGGTGCAGCCGATCGAACGTGGCATGTGTGAGATGCTGGAGAAGCAGAATTGCGAGTACAACCTGTTTTTGAGAGGGATTGACGGCGGGCAGGTTGTGGATGAGCACACCCATATCAGTGTGATTTCCAGATGTGTGAATCCTTATTCGGACAATGAAGGCTATATGGCATTGGCAGAGAATCCTGATTTCCGTTTTATTGTATCAAACACTACGGAAGCCGGTATTGCATTTGCCGCAGATAATAAGCTGGAGGACAAGCCGGCAAAGACCTTCCCCGGAAAACTGACGCAGTTATTATATAAAAGATATCAGCTTGGCCTTAAGGGCTTTATCATCCTTTCCTGCGAGCTGATTGACCACAATGGTGAAGAGCTGGAGAAGTGCTGCCTTCAGTATGCGGATCTGTGGAATCTGGGAGATGATTTTAAAGCATGGCTGAAAAATGACAATGATTTCTGTTCTACCTTGGTGGACCGGATCGTGACCGGTTTCCCGCGGGATGAACATGAAGCATTGTGTAAGCGGATCGGAGAGCAGGATAATATGATGGATACCGCAGAAATCTTTCATCTGTGGGTGATCCAGGGGCATCATGAAGAGGAGCTTCCGTTACAGAAAGCCGGTTTTAATGTGGTCTGGACTGATAATGTGGATCCTTACAAGAAGCGCAAGGTGAGAATTTTAAATGGCGCTCATACCTCCATGGTGCTGGGAGCGCATCTGTACGGACTTGAGACGGTAGGCGAGTGCCTGAAGGATGAAAAGGTGTCTGGTCTGCTGAAAAAATGTATATTTGACGAAATTATTCCCACCATCGGGGATACGGAGGATAACAGGAAGTTTGGCGAGGCTGTGCTGGAGCGGTTCTCCAATCCTTTTATTAAGCATTTGCTGCTGTCTATTGCACTGAATTCTGTTTCCAAGTTTAAGGCCAGGGTGCTGCCTACGATTTTGGAACACAAGGAACAGTTTGGCACATATCCTCAGGGCCTGACGTTCTCTTTGGCAGCTTTGATCGCATTTTATCATACAGATGCTGCCAATGACGGAGAGGATATCATGAAGTTTATGAAAGATGCCGATGTAGCGGATGTTTTGAAGAAGGAAGAGTATTGGGGCCAGGATTTAAGCGATATGCTGCCGGATGTGCAGAAGTGGTATGATAAGATCCAGGCGGATGGCATGGCAAAGGCATATGATGAGGTGCTTGCAGCAAAGTAAGATTCAGATCGCTGCATTGTATGTGGAAGGGATCTCCTTAAAGCGAGGAGATCCTTTTCGCAATATTTTTTGACGTTTAATTAAAATCGTAAAACCGGAAAAATCCTAAAACCGATAGCCGTCTCATATATTGATAATAAGAAATACAATATGGTCAGGAAAAGCCGATATGAAGAAAAGCAGGTGGAGCATAAAAAGCCGCGCCGCGCTTTTGGCGGTTGTTTTGGTTCTGGACGGAGCGATGCTGGGGACAACAGCAGGAATCTGGAATTGTGGAGAAGGAAACAAAAGATGGGAGAGAAGCTGCCGGGCAGTACATGAGGCAGCAGGAAAAGCCTTTGGCTCCAATGGGATTCGGGATGGATTATTGAAAACGGACAGGAACAAAGAGCAGAAAGTGGTGGCGTTGACCTTTGATGACGGGCCGCATGCAGTTTATACAAAAGAGTTGCTGGACGGACTGAAAAAACGCGGGGTAAAGGCTACTTTCTTTTTGATGGGGCAGAGTATAGAAGGAAATGAGGAGCTGGTCAGCCGGATGCAGCAGGAAGGGCACCTGATCGGAAATCACAGCTACCGTCATATCCAGTTGACGAAAGCCGGGGAGGATGCGGTTTGCAATGCGGTGGAAGAGACAGAATCAATTATTGAGAAGATTACCGGTGCAAGGCCTCAATACCTGCGTCCGCCTTATGGGGACTGGAATGAAAATCTGGAGTGCCGGCTGGAACTGACTACCGTATTCTGGTCTGTGGATTCCCTGGATTGGAAACTTCAGGATGCAGGAAAGATCGTGGAAAATGTGGAAAAAAAAGTCAGAAGCGGGGATATTATTCTGATGCATGATATTTTCTCGCCCTCTGTAGAAGCGGCTTTAAGGCTGGTAGATCAGTTAAGTAAAGAGGGATATCAGTTTGTGACGGTGGAGGAGCTGCTGGTTGATTAGGTGAAGTTGACAATTTTTCGTTCGGAAGCTATACTGGATGGAGTATTCGTGTTCTGGAAGGGGAAGGTGATATATTCCATGGATTTATTTGATTATATGAGAAGCGCTACCCAGGAGAAGGAATCGCCTCTGGCGTCCCGGATGAGGCCGAAAACCCTGGATCAGGTAGTGGGGCAGAAACACATTATCGGTAAGGACAAGCTGTTGTACCGGGCAATTAAGGCAGACCAGCTCGGTTCGATTATTTTTTACGGGCCGCCCGGAACGGGAAAGACTACTCTCGCCAAGGTGATTGCCAATACTACCAGTGCGGATTTCCGTCAGATTAACGCTACCGTAGCGGGAAAAAAGGATATGGAGGAGGTAGTAAAGGCGGCAAAAGATTCTCTGGGGATGTATGGAAAGAGGACCATTTTGTTTGTGGATGAGATCCATCGTTTTAATAAAAGCCAGCAGGATTATCTTCTTCCCTATGTGGAAGACGGAACTTTGATTTTGATCGGAGCTACTACAGAGAATCCCTATTTTGAAGTCAATGGGGCGCTTTTGTCCCGTTCTCGTATTTTTGAGTTAAAATCTTTAGAGAAGGATGAGGTAAAGGAGCTGGTATACCGGGCGATTTCCGATGAAGAGAACGGGCTGGGGGGATATAACGCCGTTATTGAAAAAGATGCGGCGGAATTTTTGGCAGACGTGTCGGGAGGCGACGCCCGAGCCGCTCTCAATGCGGTAGAGCTGGGGGTTCTGACTACCGAGAGAAGCCCGGAGGACGGTAAGATTCATATAACTCTGGATGTGGCACAGGAATGCATCCAGAAACGTGCCATCCGTTATGACAAAAGCGGTGATAATCATTATGATACGATTTCCGCGTTTATTAAAAGCATGAGAGGATCGGATCCGGATGCGGCGGTTTATTATTTGGCACGGATGTTGTATGCGGGAGAGGATATTAAATTTATTGCCCGCCGAATCATGATATGCGCCTCGGAGGATGTGGGAAACGCGGATCCCCAGGCGCTGGCAGTGGCGGTAAGCGCGGCACAGGCGGTGGAGCGCATCGGGATGCCGGAGGCGCAGATCATTTTAGCCCAGGCAGTATCCTATGTGGCTACAGCCCCGAAAAGCAACTCTGCGGTGTGTGCCATCGGCGCTGCCATGGATGCGGTGAAAAATCAAAAAGCCATGCCGGTGCCGCCCCATCTGCAGGATTCCCATTATAGGGGATCAACAGATTTAGGGCGTGGTATTGGATATAAATATGCCCATGATTATCCCAATCATTATGTAGAACAGCAGTATCTTCCGGACGGAATGGAAGGGCAGATATTTTATCGCCCTTCAGACAACGGATATGAGCGAAAAATCAAAGAGCATATGGAATTTTTGAAAAAACCTCGGGATAATGGGTAAAAAACCGCTTCCTTTTTTTGTAAAACCGTTATATAATAATTTTATATGGGACAGGGGAGCTTTTTAGTCTGCTCCCCCCGTAATCTGTCATCAGGATTTTCTGGAGTCATTTATTACCCCAAGCAATGATTAATTAAATGAAGAAAACCAATTTAAAATCGTCTAAGTTTAGAAATGGAGAGTATTGTATGAGAGAAAAATTACAGACGTTACCGCTTGCGGAGCTGAAAGAGCTGGCAAAGGCCCAGGGCATAAAAGGGGGAAGCACCATGCGGAAAGCAGAGCTGATCGACGCGCTGTGTATGGCTGCAGAACAGGAAGAGATCATCAAGACCGCAGTTGCGCCGCCGTCGCCAAAGCCGCAGGCAGAGATCAAAAATGACGACCGTAATAACAGCGGAATCAAACCGCAGCGGGTGACGAAGGACAACCGTCAGCCGGATGCCCTGACAGCGCAGGAGATCGCAGAATTGGACAGCGGCATTGGTGCAAATGGTATTTTGGAGGTAATGCCAGACGGATTCGGGTTTATTCGATGTGAGAACTTCCTTCCGGGTGAAAATGATGTGTATGTGGCTCCGTCCCAGATCCGCCGTTTTAATCTGAAGACCGGCGATATTATTGTAGGAAACCGGCGGGTGAAGACTGCGGCTGAAAAGTTTGCAGCACTCTTGTACATCAAAAATGTCAACGGATATCCTATCAGTGTAATTGAGAGAAGACCTAGTTTTGAAAATCTGACTCCTGTTTTTCCCGACCAACGTCTGCATATGGAAACCAGCAATAAGACTACCACGGCTATGCGTGTGCTGGATCTTTTGTCCCCCATTGGAAAGGGACAGCGAGGCATGATTGTTTCTCCGCCGAAAGCAGGCAAAACCACCTTATTAAAGCAGGTAGCGCAGGCAATTACGACGAATCATCCAGACATGCATCTGATTATTCTGCTGATTGACGAGCGTCCTGAAGAGGTTACGGATATTAAGGAGTCTGTGGTGGGAGATAATGTGGAAGTGATTTATTCTACTTTTGACGAGCTGCCGGAGCGCCATAAAAGGGTGTCTGAGATGGTTATCGAGCGGGCAAAGCGTCTGGTGGAACATAAACGGGATGTGATTATTCTTCTGGACAGCATTACCCGTCTGGCTCGTGCCTATAATCTGGTGGTGCCGCCAAGCGGACGTACCCTTTCAGGAGGCCTTGACCCGGCGGCGCTGCATATGCCAAAACGTTTCTTCGGCGCTGCCCGGAATATGAGAGAGGGCGGAAGCCTGACGATCTTAGCGACTGCACTGGTAGATACAGGAAGCCGTATGGATGACGTGATCTATGAGGAATTTAAAGGCACCGGTAATATGGAATTGGTGTTAGACCGGAAGCTGTCCGAAAAGAGAATATTCCCGGCCATTGATATCTTGAAATCAGGTACACGGCGTGATGATCTGTTGTTGACCAGGGAAGAAGGAGAGGCTGTGGATATAATCAGAAAGGCCACCAATACATTAAAGCCGGAAGATGCGGTTGAGAAAATTCTGGATTTGTTCTCCAAGACCAGGAATAATCGGGAATTTGTGGAAAATGCAAAGAGAATCCGTTTTTATTGATACTCATCAGTCGGCCGGACGAATCCGGCCAACCTGGTCTATATTTCTTGCGGTTGGGAAAAATATTCATTTATGATTCTCCCATTTTCTCCAGACCATCAGATCAATGATTCTGGTATAGCTTTGAATGATCTTCACGACTTTGGTACTAAAGCTGGTTTCTGCGTAGTCGGGGACGGTTGTCCCGATATCGTTTGCCCGGTTCATCTCAACTGCCAGGTCTACAGATTGAAGAAGGCCCTCGGTGCTGATGCCGGAGATAATAAAGCATCCTTTATCCAAGGCTTCCGGACGTTCCGTGGAGGTTCTGATACATACCGCGGCAAAAGGATGGCCGATTGAGCTGAAGTAGGCGGATTCTTCCGGCAGTGTACCGGAATCACTGACCACTGCAAAAGCGTCCATCTGTAAGGCATTATAATCGTGGAAGCCCAAGGGATCATGGGCTATCACCCGGCTGTCCAGAGAGAAGCCGGTAGATTCCAGTTTTTTGCGGCTTCTTGGATGGCAGCTATAGAGTACAGGCATATTATATTTTTGAGCCATGGCATTTACCGCGGTAAAGAGCGACAGGAAGTTTTTATCCGTATCAATGTTTTCTTCGCGGTGGGCTGACAAAAGAATATAATTGCCTTTGCGGATGTCTGTTCCTGTTTCGGAAGACAGCCTTTGGTGAATATCAGAGGCTTTAATACCAGGTAAGTTGGAAGAAAGCACTTCTGCCATAGGGCTGCCGACCACATAAGTCCTTTCCGGCGGAAGGCCGCAGTCTCTCAGCCATCGCCTGGCATGTTCCGAATAGCACATATTTACATCAGAAATAATATCAACGATTCTGCGGTTGGTTTCTTCCGGCAGACACTCATCTTTACAACGGTTGCCTGCTTCGAGATGGAAAATCGGAATGTGAAGCCGCTTGGCGCTGATGGCTGACAGGCAGGAATTGGTGTCACCGAGAATCAGAAGGGCATCGGGGCGAAGATGGTTCATCAGCTTATAGGAACTGTCAATAATATTGCCCATGGTTGCGCCCAGATCCTCCCCGACTGCGTCGAGATGGACATCGGGAGGCGCTAACTGAAGATCCCTGAAAAATACGCCGTTGAGGTTGTAATCGTAATTCTGGCCGGAATGGGCGAGAATTGTGTCAAAATATTTTCTGCATTTTGTTATGGTTGGCGCAAGCCGTATGATCTCGGGCCTGGTTCCGACTAAGATCAACAGTTTTAATCTGCCGTTGTTTTTAAACCGGATATTTGTAAAATTTTTCTGCATGGTAGTTTTTGGCTCCTTTATATAGTGGCTTCATCTTATCATATGAACGGAAATTAGGCAAGGGAAGACAAGGATTAAAATAAGCGCCCTGAAATAAAAGGCGCTTATTTATGAGGAATTATTCAAATACGACAAATCCAAGAATTTCTTTTTTCAGGTCACTGATTTTTTCAAGTTCCAGCTCTATAGCCTGGTAAGCCGATACGCCGCACTGTTCTATAAGGACAATGCCGTCACATTCCGGAAGTTTTAAAATAGCATCTGCGCTCTGTAAGAGATTGCCTCCCGCGATAATCTGCAGGGCTGGCAGATGTTCTTTTAAATAGGAAGCGACTTGTGTTATGGATTCGTTGGAAGCACAACCGGCAACTAAAATAGTCTTTATATTCTCCGTATGATTTTTAATGTTAGCTGCAATCAACTGATATTCGCTGTCAGCAGAGGCTTGAACGGCACGTCCTTCCAGGCGGTCCAGCCAGGTATCGATCCTGTTTTGTTTTGATTTTCTGGCAGCAGGCAATGTGCCAAGAAGCTTTACCTGGAAGCGGGTGCGCAATTCTTTGGAGGAGTATAGCCTGTCGCTCATCAAAAACCACACACATATGAAAAATACAATGATAAATCCGCCTAATACAAATCCGAGAACACCGTATTTAATCATTGCCTTAACCGCGCCCGAACCTGTGGAACTTGCGGCAGAAGGGCGGGGGAATTCATTAAGCGCCTCTTCTTTTTGGGTAAGGGTTTCCCTTAAGGTTTGTAAACGCCTCATTTCCTCGGCCTGCTTATCTGCCAGGACCCAGTCTACGGCGCTTTCAGAGGTTTTATTGACAGACTGGACAGTATGGTCTCCGACATTTTTGACTATCTGCCTATGTAGCGTGTCAATCTGGCTCAAAATGCCGTCGAGAATCTTTTCGGCGTCTTCTGCGTTAGAGTGTCTGACTGTGATCGTCAGGATATTTGTCAGTTCCGTATTACCGGAAGAGGAGCCGGCGTTATTGGTTTTTCCGGATCCGGGGTCACTGACAGCCGAAATGCTGCCTCTTTGTACGGAGACCAATTCCTGCAGATACCGGATGTCTGTTTCGTCGGAAGCAATGCTGTCCGCTAAAAAAGAACTGCTTGTTATGATAGACTGGTAGGCTTGCAGGATTGTATTGGTATAATCCGTATTCTGGTAGACCATGCCCGGCATGATTTCATAATCCGTCTTGATGAACAGGTCGCTCTTGGCTTCATACAGGCTGTAAGGGTTCAAATTCATTAAAACGGAATTCTCTAAATATTCCTGCTGGGTTTCAATGGTAGATACGATGTTCTGAATTTCACGTTCGGAATAGGCGATCGCATTTTCGTATTGTTCCATGGCAGCCTTGTATTCTTCTTCTTTTTCGGCCGCGTTTTCCGCATTGCCCTGGCTGCGGAGTGCGGGAATTCCCCTTAAGCCGCCTATAAGAACGGCGAAAGCAATTGCGACGGCAATAACGGGCTTCCATTGGTGAAGGATTACAAAGAGCAGGTCCTTCAAATCAATTTCGTGTTCGTAAGCATTTTGTGCGTTCATTGGATCCATAAAAGTTCTCCCTGTGTTTTGTAATAAACTGTTCGTGTGTACGATTTAGATTGTACCTGCGTTTTCTAAAGAAGGCTGACGGCCTATATGCACATTAGACATTAGCGCAGTCCATTATATCATAGAAAATAATACAAAACAAGGTTATAATTGCTCCAGATTATGGTGATTTACTTGAAAAATTCTTAAAATTTCAGTTAAAGAACAGGAATCTTTGATTGTGTTTTTTATCATACTGATATAAAATATATTATTATAAAAAAACAAAAACAGAAAAATGCTTCGAAGAAGCCGGGCGGGAGAGAATGTTATGGCAGATACGGCAAAAGAAATATTGTTTTCAGGAATTTTGGATGCGTTTCGCAATGGAAGAAGAAATCCGGTGTGCCGGATCTTTATTCCTGGAGATAACCGGATGTTTGGTAAGCTTCCGAAAACTTTAAAGAAATACATAGAACAGGAGTGGGAATGTTTTGTGTCAGATCAAAGGGACGGGGCGGAGAAAATTCTCAATGATGACTGGTTCCGCAGATACCTGCAATATCAGTCCTCTATATCTGATTTATATGACCATGCAACGAAAAATAATGACGGGAGCCGGGAAGACTCAAAATTTATTGAGATGATGGCAGACCGGGCAGCAGATTATGCGGAAAAAATCCCGGGCTTTTTATATTCCGGCCAGGACGCTGACAAAAACCGGGAAGATATAAGAGGCATTGGATTTCGGGAGGAACGAAAACACCTTACAAGAGAAGAACACAGGGTTCTTGAGGAATTTTACAGGATGGGGCAAAAGGTAATATGTGGCGTAATACAGGAAATCACTCCGAAGGCAGAGAGCGAACGGATACGCAAAATGACCGGGAGCCAGGAGGAAATCCAGGAAGAGGTGATTTGCAATCTGAAAAACGGTAAGCTGGATAATGATGAGATGTGGTGGCATATCCGGTATTGTATCGCCCGGAAGATTCCGGGCTTTGAAGAGCTGATGATGAATGTGGCAAAGAACGGGCAGTGGAAGGCGTGGGTCCGGCAGGCCGCGGCAGAGTATGTATGCAGGTTTTGGGATGTGGAAAAGATCTGCGGGGAGTTCCTTCCAGGGCTTCACGGAAAGTTGTTTTACTGGGTGGCAGAGCAGTTTGCGGATACCCGGGACGAGCGGCTGAAAGAACAATTGGCAAATTATGCGGCATATTATACGGGGCAGGAGATGTTTCAGGACATTTGTCTGGTTAAAATGCAGGATAAAAGCGGCCTGAAACGGATTTGCAGCTATCTGGAGAGGATGAAGCGTGTGAAAAAGTCTGCGGATGCGATGGATCCGGTTCTGGCGATTGGGGAGATTTACAGCGTGGAATTATTAGATGAGCTGGATCGTCTTACAGAGCTTTTGCTGCGGGATGATTTTCATGACAGAAAGTGGAATGGCCTGCAGGCGGCTTTAGTATCTGCATTCAGCGGTGCTGCCCGTGAGGGGAAGCAGGAACAGGATCAGGTGGAAAGGCTGCTGGAGAGAAAAGTAAATCAATACGAACTGCGCTATTTAAAGAAATCAGAGATAAAAGCGGAGGAAAAAGAGGAAGCGGCAAAGGCGGTGGCCAGGAAGGCTGACAAAAAGCTGGCTATGCTGGTCTCCATGGCAGAAGATGTCCGGTGGAGAAGCACACATTAAAACGTGGCGTTTCGGATGTCATACATGTACATAGCCGGGGGGACACTTCTTTGAACAGGAAATGTCCCCCCGGCTAAACTGTCTTATTAACGCTTTCTTTCAAGTTTTCCGTCTTCGCCGACATAATAATTGTCAACCCATTTATTAGTGGCAAGCACGCCGTCTTTATCGAGATAATACCAGGCGCCCTTATCCTTCTGCCAGTATTCTGACTTGCGGTTGCCGTCTTCGTCAAAGTAATAGCGTTTGCCGTCAAGCTCCAGCCATCCGACGGCAGGCTTCCCGTCATCCTGAATGTATTGCCACTGATCATCTTCCGTCTGCTGCCATTCGCCTGCCAGAGAGGGAAAAGCAGAGAGAAGAAGGCAGGAAATGGTCACAATTAAGGTCAGACTTGCCTTGCGTTTCATAACAACTCACCTCAACTTTCTATTTGATTTGATTATAACAGTGGTGGGAATAGATGGCAATAGCCTGGATGGGATTGTAAGGATTTTGCGTGAATCGTAAGAAAAAAGTTAATAACAGCAAAAATTTTTTGCAGTTGCGGAATGCGTCTTCTAAGCGGGGGATTACAAGCAGTAGTGACAGCAAAGCAGAAAAACAGACAGATGTTGTAGGGCGAAATATCGTTTGAAAAATTAGTCGAACTTTGTCGGTTTGTGCGATTTCTTCTGCTTTTCAAAAAGGATAAAAGGCCTTATATTGGATATAGAAGCACGGGAAATGCAGCAGTGGAGAATGCCGGGCTGCTGCAGGGAAATAACGAAAAGGAGATTGGGAATGATGAGAGTAATGGCAGGTGAAACAAAGAGTATCGAGATGAAACAGGGTTTGGAAGTGGTAGAGCAGTTAAAAGAAGAAAATCGGAAATTGAGGGAAGAAAACGAAATGTTATTTCGTATCATGGTTCAGATGAAAGGAACAATGAATCGGCTGCTAAAGCGGTATGTGACAGAAGAGTCAAAGCGTTAAAACGGTTCAGGCAGTTTGGTCAGGACTTCGGATCTTGCCGGAAATGGCAAGGGGGCAGATGATTTTCCAATTCATGCTCCAATGCTTTGTTTTTATGAATGAGATCCCAGATCATCTGGTGCATCCATTGAATGGTATTATTTAGTTCTTTGTTTTCGGATTCCAACTGACGGATATAAGTATCCTGTAAATCAGAGGCTTTGCTGCCGGCACAGAAACGTGTGTATGTGAGAAAGCGGCTGGAAACAGATGGATTTTCCGTGATCATATTTTGGACCAGGAGCCTGTCCCGTTCTTCTTTATTCAGGGTACAAAAATCAGCGTAATCAGTAAGCCGTATCATGGAAATGCCGCATATCGGGCAAATGATCGTTTTTGTCGTCTGAGAAAAGGTATAACGTCCGCACTCAGGGCAATAATAGACAGATAAATCTTTCATAAATACCTCCACTTTTATCAAAGGGTTAGTAATATGGGCAAGATAGTTACCCTTATATAAATATATAACGTATGAAAATGGATAATATGACAGATTTTGATAAAAAAATTGATAAATTTATAAAAATATCCTTGTTAATTGTAAAAACCGGAAAATATCCATAAATTGTGTGTTTTCCGGTTTTTTATTTGTCAAAAGAAGGTTTATGTGATGCTGATGTAAGGACAAAACAGATGAAGAAAACGAAAAAATTAGTATTGACAAATTCTGGCGGGTGCAGTAAGATAGGAAGGATAGTACACATGCCTTGGTAGCTCAGTTGGTAGAGCAGAGGACTGAAAATCCTCGTGTCACTGGTTCGATTCCGGTCCAAGGCATTTTTTTTGTGTGGTTCTGGCGGCCTGGTGTTTTTTGACGGATTGAATTATGGTTTGTTGTATGATATAGTACAGGCAGACAAAATACCGGATATTATTTTTTAAGTTAGGAGAAGACAAATGAAAGGGATTATTCTTGCCGGCGGATCCGGCACGCGCCTTTATCCTTTGACAAAGGTTACTTCAAAGCAGTTACTGCCAATTTATGACAAGCCTATGATCTATTATCCCTTATCGGTGCTGATGAATGCCGGGATTCAGGAGATTTTGATCATTTCCACGCCGGAGGATACTCCCAGATTTGAGGCTCTGCTAGGCGACGGCCATCAGTTCGGGGTAAGCCTGCAGTATGCCGTGCAGCCCAGCCCGGACGGCCTGGCGCAGGCGTTTATCATTGGCGCGGATTTTATCGGAGAAGAATCCGTTGCCATGATACTGGGAGATAATATTTTTCACGGGCAGGGGCTTAAGAAGCGTCTTCGCGCCGCTTCCGGCAAGGAGAGCGGCGCTACGGTATTTGGGTATTATGTTGACGACCCGGAGCGATTCGGCATTGTGGAATTTGATAAGGACGGGAAGGCGGTCTCCATCGAAGAAAAGCCGCAGAAACCTAAGTCCAATTATTGTGTGACCGGTTTATACTTCTATGACAACCGGGTGGTGGAATATGCAAAGAATTTAAAGCCTTCTGCTCGGGGGGAGCTGGAAATCACCGATTTAAACAGGATCTACCTGGAAAAGGGAGAGCTGGATGTCATACTGTTGGGGCAGGGGTTCACCTGGCTGGATACAGGGACACACGAGTCTCTGGTGGAGGCTACGAATTTTGTGAAGACGATTGAGGATCATCAGCATAGGAAGATTGCCTGTCTGGAGGAGATCGCCTGGCTCAATGGCTGGGTAAGCAGGGAGCAGGTGTTGGAGACTTACGAGATATTGAAAAAAAACCAGTACGGGCAGTATCTGAAAGATGTGCTTGACGGCAAATACATTGATAAGCTTCATAATATCTAAAAACGGATCTTGTTTAAAGAATGGTTATTAAAAGATGAAAGTAAAAGCTGAAAGGAAGGAATACAGGGATTATGAAAATTGTGGTGACAGGCGGGGCCGGTTTTATCGGCGGTAATTTTGTGCATTATATGGTGGAGCATTATCCGGAGGACAAGATCCTTAATCTGGATGCCCTTACCTATGCGGGCAATTTAGAGACATTAAAACCGGTGGAGGACAGGTCCAACTACAGTTTTGTAAAGGGAGATATTGCGGACCGGGAATTTATTTTTAAACTGTTTGAAAAAGAAAAACCAGATATAATTGTGAATTTTGCGGCAGAGAGCCATGTGGACCGTTCCATCAGCGATCCGGGGATTTTTGTGCGGACCAATGTAATGGGGACTACCACTTTGCTGGATGCCTGCCGTGAATTCGGCATTAAACGTTTCCATCAGGTATCCACGGATGAAGTCTATGGAGATCTGCCCTTAGACCGTCCGGATCTGTTCTTTACGGAGGAGACCCCGCTTCATACTTCCAGCCCTTATTCGTCTTCCAAGGCGAGTGCAGACCTGTTTGTCATGGCGTACCACAGAACCTTTGGTATTCCGGTCTCTGTCTCCCGATGTTCCAACAACTACGGTCCGTATCAGTTTCCCGAAAAACTGATTCCTCTGATGATCAGCCGCGCCCTTTCGGATGAAGAGCTGCCGGTGTATGGCAACGGGGCCAATGTCCGGGACTGGCTTCATGTATATGACCATTGCCAGGCTATCGACCTGATCCTCCGGAAAGGAGACGACGGCTGTGTCTATAATATCGGCGGCCACAACGAGCGCACCAATCTGCAGGTGGTGAAGACGGTCTTAAATGTTCTGGATAAGCCGGAAAGCCTGATCAAATACGTGACGGATCGTCCGGGGCATGATATGCGCTATGCCATCGACCCGGCAAAGCTGGAGCGGGAGCTGGGCTGGAAGCCGGTGTATAATTTTGATACGGGGATTGAACAGACCATCCGGTGGTATCTGGATAACCGGGAGTGGTGGGAGCATATCATCAGCGGCGAATACAGCAGCTATTTTGACAAGATGTACGGGGAGAGGCTTCAGGCGGATTAGGAGAGCAGAAAGTTATGGGCATGAAAGTATTAGTGACAGGCGCCAAGGGACAATTGGGCAGAGACTTAATGAATGAATTAACGCGGCAGGGATTAGAAGGAATCGGCGTGGATATAGAAGAGATGGATATTACGGACCCGGATAAATGCCGGAGTGTAATCGGACAGGCAAATGTTGATGCAGTTATCCATTGTGCCGCATATACTGCTGTAGACGCGGCTGAAGACCAGAAGGAACTTTGCCAAAAGATCAATGGACAGGGAACCCGCAATGTGGCGGAAGCATGCAGCAGGGCAGGGGTAAAGCTGATGTATATCAGCACGGATTATGTGTTTGACGGGCAGGGGACACGTCCCTGGGAACCGGATGACGAGCGCGCTCCTTTAAACGTGTATGGACAGACCAAATATGAAGGCGAGCTGGCTATTGAAGAGCTGATGGAAGAGTACTTTATTGTGCGGATTGCCTGGGTGTTTGGAGCGGCAGGAAAGAATTTTATTAAAACCATGCTGCGGCTGGGAAAAGAGAAAGGGGCAGTCAGCGTGGTAAACGACCAGATCGGTTCTCCTACCTATACCTATGACCTGGCGCGGCTTCTGGTGGATATGATCCAGACGGAGCGTTATGGCCGGTATCACGCTACCAATGAGGGAGAATGCAGCTGGTATGAGTTTGCCTGCGAGATATTCCGTCAGGCAGGCCTTGCGGTACAGGTGACTCCTGTCACCAGCGAAGCCTTTGCCGCAAAGGCAAAGCGTCCGGCCAACAGCAGGATGAGCAAGGAAAAGCTGACAGAAAACGGATTTGCGCGCCTGCCTGCCTGGCAGGACGCGCTGAGGCGTTTTTTGGATGTGATCAAAGAGGACGCATGTAATGGCAGCAAACCAGCCTGCCAGGAGTAAAAGTATTCCGCTGTGTAAAAAGCGGACAATGATAAGGGGAGAGAACAATTATGGGAAAATATTTCGGAACTGATGGTTTCCGTGGGGAAGCCAATGTAAATTTAACCGTGGAGCACGCCTATCAGGTAGGACGCTTCCTGGGATGGTATTACGGACAGAGAAGCCGGGCCACTTTGCAGAATCCCGAGGGAAGATGCCGTGTGGCGATCGGCAAGGATACCAGAAGAAGCAGCTATATGTTTGAATATTCGCTGGTGGCCGGGCTCACAGCTTCCGGGGCTGATGCCTATCTGCTTCATGTGACGACGACGCCCAGTGTGTCCTATGTGGTGAGGACCGAGGAGTTTGACTGCGGGATCATGATCTCCGCCAGCCACAATCCCTATTATGACAATGGGATTAAGGTGATCAACGGTAAGGGTGAGAAACTGGAAGAAGAGGTAATTACAGAGATTGAGCGTTATCTGGACGGAGAACTTGGGGAAATTCCTTTTGCCCTGCGGGATAAGATCGGACGCACTACGGATTATGCGGCGGGAAGGAACCGGTATATCGGTTATCTGATCTCCATTGCCACCCGTTCCTTTAAGAACCGGAAAGTTGCTCTGGACTGTGCCAATGGCAGCGCTTCCTCCATTGCAAAGAATGTATTTGATGCATTGGGGGCGGAGACTCATGTGATCCATAATGAACCAAACGGCTTAAATATCAATACGAATTGTGGTTCCACCCATATTGAGGTGCTGCAAAGTTTTGTAAAAGAGCATGGCTGCGATGTGGGCTTTGCCTATGACGGGGATGCAGACCGTTGTATAGCGGTGGATGAAAACGGAGAGGTAGTAGACGGAGACAAGATCATGTATATCTGCGGAAAATACATGAAAGGGAACGGGGCATTGGTCAACAACACGGTTGTAACTACGGTCATGTCTAATTTCGGTCTCTATAAGGCACTGGACCGGGAAGGCATTTCTTATGAAAAGACAGCCGTGGGCGATAAATATGTGTATGAGAATATGGTGAAATACGGAAACTGCCTGGGTGGTGAACAGTCCGGCCATATTATATTCAGCAAGCATGCCACTACGGGAGACGGGATTTTAACTTCCCTGAAAGTGATGGAGGTTATGTTGGAAAAGAAAGAGTCTCTGGGAAAGCTTGCCTCCGAGGTGGAGATCTTCCCCCAGGTGCTCAAGAATGTCCGTGTCCATGATAAGCAGCAGGCACAGGATGATGCCAAAGTCCAGGAGGCCGTGGAGAAGGTGGCGGCTGAGTTAGGCGGTGACGGGCGTATCTTGCTGCGCCAGTCAGGCACCGAGCCGGTAGTGCGGGTGATGGTGGAGGCAGCCAGCGAGGCGATATGTGAGAAGTATGTAGATCAGGTTATCGAGGTAATGAAGGCGCAGGGACATGTGCAATAATGACTTGCAACCTTTATAAAATTGTGCTAAAATAAATAACGCTTTTTATTTGTTGCAATGAATATTTTTAGTAAAGGGATGATGACCGATGGGGTTAGGCGTAAGAGCGTGACAATTTTTATTGTCGAAAATTACGGCGTGATTTACCGACTGCGAAGCTGTAAATAAGATTTTGGAAAAATGAGAGATATCAGATGAATAATTTACAGATTCGAGGAGGAAAAGGAAATGTTGAATTATAAAAGATACCGGAGAGTGCCGGTAGTGAATTACCCGGAGCGTCAGTGGCCTGGAAAACAGATTGAAAAGGCGCCTATGTGGTGCAGTGTGGATCTGCGCGACGGCAACCAGGCCTTGATTGAGCCCATGGTGGTGGAGGAAAAGATTGAATTCTTTAATATGCTGGTGAAGCTGGGATTTAAAGAGATCGAGATCGGTTTTCCGGCAGCGTCCCAGATTGAATACGATTTTCTGCGCCAATTGGTAGAAAGAAGACTGATTCCGGATGATGTGCGGGTCCAGGTGTTAGTCCAGTGCCGGGAGCATCTGATTAAGAGGACCTTTGAGGCCATTGAAGGCATTAAGAAAGTCGTTGTGCATATTTATAACTCTACGTCAACCTTGCAGCGGGATGTGGTTTTCCATAAGGATAAAGAGGAGATTAAGCAGATCGCTGTGGAAGGGACCGAACTGGTGAAAAAGTATGCCGCAGGCTATGACGGAGACCTTCTTTTGGAGTATTCTCCGGAAAGCTTTACGGGAACGGAGCTGGATTATGCGCTGGAGGTCTGTACGGCGGTACAGGAAGCCTGGGGGCAGGCTACGCCTGAAAAGCCGATTATTTTCAATCTGCCTTCCACGGTGGAGATGACCACTCCCAATGTTTACGGGGACCAGATCGAATGGATGAACCTTCATTTTAAGAATCGGGACAGCATCATTTTAAGCGTGCATCCCCACAACGACCGGGGAACCGGCGTGGCGGCGACGGAGATGGCCCTTTTGGCAGGAGCTGACCGGGTGGAGGGAACCTTGTTCGGCAACGGGGAGCGTACCGGAAATGTGGATATCCTGACTCTGGCGTATAATATGTTCTCTCAGGGTATTGACCCGGAATTAAACATTGATGATGTACGTTCCATAGCAGAAGTCTATGAGCGCTGTACCAAGATGCAGATTGACCCGCGTCATCCTTATGCAGGAAAGCTGGTATTTACCGCGTTTTCCGGTTCTCATCAGGATGCGATCAATAAGGGGATGCAGGCATTGAAGGAGAGAGGGGGAGATATCTGGGAGGTTCCCTATCTGCCCATCGATCCGTCTGATATAGGCAGGGTATATGAGCCGATTGTCAGGATCAACAGTCAGTCCGGCAAGGGCGGCGTGGCCTTTGTCATGGATACTTTCTATGGATTTAAGCTTCCGAAGGGAATGCATAAGGAGTTTGCGGATGTGATACAGAAGATCTCCGAACAGCAGGGTGAGGTGGCTCCGGAACAGATTATGGATGAATTCCGCCGTTGTTATCTGGACAGGAAAGAGCCCATGCATTTCAGAAAGTGCCAGATCACCGATACGGAAGTGGAAAAGGATGTATATGCCACACTGGCAAAGGTTATTTATACGGATCATGGGATCGAAAAGGCCTTCGAAGGCGTGGGGAATGGTCCTATTGATGCCGTTCAGCGTGGCCTGGAGGAAGAGCTGGGGATCAAGATCAAGGTTCTGGATTACAACGAGCATGCTTTGCGGGCAGGTTCCAACGCCCAGGCAGCGTCCTATATCCATCTGATGGACCAGGAAAGCGGCAAGGTGACTTACGGCGTGGGAATCAGTTCGAACATTACCAGGGCGTCTGTGAGAGGTATTTTCAGCGCGGTAAACAGATTGTTTTATTCATAACCTGTTTTATGGCTTTTAAAGGCAGAATATTGAAAAGGGGGCAGGCTGCATATCTTTCCTGATATGCGGCCTGCCTCCTTTCAATCGTTGCCGGAATAAGCCCGCCTGGCGGCAGAGGGCATATTGTTTTATTTTGGAGCCGTTTTTGTAAAACGGCACCCGGCGATACCGATGCTGATCATTATCCACAATATGGGAGTGACGATTGGCAGGTCGATATTTACGGTGGACTGAAGCGTATAACAGGCTACGGCGAACAATGCGCCGAAAATATAGTTTTCCTTCCGGCCGTATTTTACCATGCAGTACATACTGGAAATAAGGAAGGCCAGATATCCGGCCGTACCCGCAAGGCCGATAGTGAGCAGATATTGGAGGAAGGAATTGTGCGCGCTGTCAAATATGAGGCCGGTGGCTTCGATCATTTCCGTCAGGATTTCTTCATTTGTCAAAAGGCCGAAAGTATCCGGCCCATACCCGAACAGTTTTTGGCTCAGGGGAAACTTTCCGTAAAGCTCCAGGGCTTTTTTCCAGATATAGCCCCGGGATGTCCCCCAACTGTCATTAAATACCAGATAGGACTGCAGGCTGCCGTAACGGCCGGCATGCCCGCCTGCGTTGGCGTCAAAAAACAGAAAGCAGGCTGCGGCAAGGCCTATAGCCATCAGTGCAGCCCACAGGCGGACGGTTTTTGAACCGCCAAGGAAAAACCGGCAGGGCAGGGAACCGGAAAATCTGTCCGGATTTTTGACAAAAAGCCAGTATGCAGCGGCAAGAAGCCAGAAAAACAACACAACAACAGGCAGCCAGCGAAAATTGACGATGATTAAAAAGAGGCTTTCCAGGCCGATTACTCTCGACGGGAATAATTGGTTGGTTATGTGGATGATCTGGATGACTGTAAAAAAGGTTGCGGTAATGACCAGATACCGCAAAATTCCCCTGGGTGTCCGAAACAGCAGAAACGGAAGCCCGCAAAAAAGCGCGGCCATACTTAAATAGGCATTGTCGCTGCAGCCCATAATAATAGCGGCAAAGGAAATGCAAAGGCAAAGATAGTACCATGCCGATTTGAGCGGATCTTCTTCCAGGGCAAACATAGCGGCGGAAAAACCCATAATCAAGCCGACATAGGCAGTGTAGGTGTTGATATTCCCTATGGTGGAGGTGAAAATGTCAGACTGGGAAGCAAGGATTACCTCGTGGAATTTTAGAATATCCATCCGAAAGTAGTCGGTGATTCCGATTATGCACAGGATCAGTCCGCTGAATAAAAACATCTGTATATGCCATCTGCCGGGTTTCCAGAAACGGCTGATCAGGAAATAGGAGACCACGTACAGGCTGATCAGAAGAAGGCCTGAGTAGCGTCCGCTGTTCCCCCAGAAGGCGGCCTTCGGGTAGTCGGACAACGCGGTGGATATGGCGGAGGAGAGCCAGAATACGAGAACGGACATATCTGTCAGAAAGAGGGGGCTCTTTTTGTCCTCCGGCATTATTTTTGACAGAAGATAGCGTGTGTGCATTCCCTTAAATTCCATAAAGTCAACAGCGGTCATGATCAGTACGAAAAGCAGTGTAAGAATCAGCATGCTAAGGGTACATCTGCGGTAAAAATAATATTTGGTCTCCAGGATGTCACGATAGGAATTGTTGCAGATCAGGGGAAAGACAATGAGCAAAAGCGTCAGGGTGACGCTTATGACGCCGCTGACCATGCCGGAATAGGTGGACATAAATGTTTCGGAGAGCGAAGATGAATTCTTTTTATTGATAGCCATGGCTGTTCCTTTCATTTTGTATAGAAGAACGTCTGTTTGTACAGTATAGCATTAATTGCCATGAGGCGCAACAAGATTTCATGGTATTTGAGTTAAGCCTTTATGATTATTTTCCGATGTGTTATGATAAGAGAAATGAACTTTGATTTTTAATCGATGACGGCAGGATATAATAAAATAAAAAAGTGAGATGAATGTTTTATGGAGTTTTCTTACAGAATTGTCGACGGACAGGCGCGGATCGATAAAGTGGAGGACCCGCAGCCCGTTGTGGTAATCCCAGAAAGAATAGAAGGGTATCCGGTGACAGAACTGGGGGCATATGTGTTGGCAGGAAGCCAGGCAGAGGAGATCTGGCTTCCCGCCGGCTTAAGGAAGATCGGTGCTTATGGGTTTTATAATTGTGAACGGCTTCAGAGGATTCATTGCAGCAGCCGGACTACGGATCTGGGAACAGGCTTGTTTGCAGGAGCCGGAGGAGTGGAATTTGTGGATATCAGGTTGTATGAAGGGGAAAAATCATGTCTGAAGGAGCTGCTTTCGGAGCTGCGTCAGACATTGCGGGTGAGGATATATACAGAGGACAGTGAGGGAGAAAAAGATCCGGGGCAAAAGAAAGAGGCACGTC
Organism: uncultured Lachnospiraceae bacterium; assembly: GCA_949840805.1. Classification (GTDB taxonomy): domain Bacteria; phylum Bacillota; class Clostridia; order Lachnospirales; family Lachnospiraceae; genus Brotaphodocola. Next base: position 30,787 of record CATKXR010000016.1, read on the forward strand.
TGATATTTCCGGAATATTACGAGGAGTCTGTGGAGAATACGCCGGCGAGAATCCTTTATATCGAGACTCACGGATGCGGGCACCGATACCGCTATTGTTTTGCGGGAACCCGGTTTCAATATGAAAAATACGATGAATTGTTTCCTCACGTAAAAGTACAGGAGTCGGAGGAACTGGTGATGGAACTGGCGCTGGGAAGGTTAAGATATCCTTTAGGACTTTTGGGGAAGTATGAAAAGATGTACAGAGAGTACGTGACTGATCACTGGCAGGCTGCGGGACGGCTTCTGGCGGCGGCAGGACGGCGGGGAGGGAACGGTTATGAAAACCTGGAGGCAGGCGGGATTCCCTGGCTGGTGGAGGATATTCTGGCGGCAGAAAAGGATTTGCAGAACCAGGCGGGGGAATTGATCCGGATGGCGCAGCAGGCAGGAGATACGGAGGCGGTTAGCTGGCTGATGGATTTTCGTCACAGGAAATGGGGCAGGAAAGGGAAGGCGGTGAAGAAATCATGGTCGATCCGGTAAGGCACAGACAGTTGGAGGAGCTTAATATTGTAGAATTATGTACACGAATTCTTTCCAATGCCAGAAACGAGCTGTATCTGAATATGCGTTTTCTGGATGTGGCCCTGGGAAGCCTGGGATACGAAGCGGCGCCGGACTGCGGCGGTGTGGGGACAGACGGCTTTATCATTTATTATGCCCCGCAATTTTTGTGCAGGCTTTTTAAAAAGGGAAGGGTGCTTGTAAACCGAAGTTACCTGCATATGGTTCTTCACTGTCTGTTCTGTCATATGGACACTCGCGGAAACAGGGACGCGCGGATCTGGAATCTGGCCTGCGATATTGCGGCAGAGTCCATTATTGACGGATTATATCTGGGATGCGTCCACCACCAGCCGTCTTTTTATCGGCTGGACTGGTACGGGCGGCTTAAAAAGGAGCTGGCCGTGCTGAATGGCGAAGGGGTCTATCAGATTCTGCAGAAGGCAGAACTTTCAGAGAAGCAGCGGGAACGGCTTGAGGCGGAATTTTATGTGGATGACCACAGATACTGGGAGCCGGCAGGGGAAGACCCGAAAGTGCAGATAATGCGTCAGAACCAGTGGGACAAAAAACGGGAACAATTGCAGACAGAAATGGAAACCATGGGGAACGGGCAGGACGAGGAGGCTAAAAGCCTGCTGGAGCATGTGCAGGTGGAAAACAGGGAGCGGTACGACTACAAGCAGTTTCTTAGGAAATTCTCCGTGCTGAAGGAAGAGATGCAGGTGGACCCAGATTCTTTTGATTATGTGTTTTATACCTACGGGATGTCGCTCTATGGAAATATGCCATTGGTGGAGCCTTTGGAAACAAAGGAGATCAGCCGTATTGAGGATTTTGTAATTGTGATCGACACATCCATGTCCTGTTCAGGGGAACTGGTGAGGCGGTTCCTGGAGGAAACGTATGATGTGCTGTGCGAGGCGGACAGCTATTTCCGGAAAGTTAATATTCACATTATCCAGTGTGATGAAATCGTGCGTCAGGATCGGCTGATTACCTGCAGGGAGGAAATGGAAGCATATATGAAAGACTTTTCCATAATCGGTCAGGGCGGCACGGATTTCCGCCCGGCGTTTGAATATGTGGATCAGATGATGGGAAGAGGAATGTTTCACCGGCTGAGGGGACTTTTGTATTTTACAGACGGACAGGGGATCTACCCGGTCAAACAGAGGGCATATGACACGGCATTTGTGTTTGTCAAAGATCAGTATGTGGATATATCGGTGCCGGCCTGGGCTATGAAAGTGGTGCTGGAGCCGGGGAAGTTGCTGGAAAAAGGATGAACGGCGGGAAAGGGAAAAGAAAATCATGAATATAAAACGGGCAAAACAGGAGATAAAAGATACCATCCATGCATATTTAATGAAAGATGAATTTGGAGGATATGTGATTCCGCAGATTCGGCAGAGGCCCATTCTGCTGATCGGGCCGCCGGGGGTAGGCAAGACCCAGATCATGGAACAGATTTCCCAGGAGTGCCGGATCGGGCTGGTGGCATATACCATTACCCATCACACCCGTCAGAGCGCAATCGGCCTGCCGTTTATTGAAAAACGGCAATTTGGAGGACAGGAATATGCAGCCACGGAATATACCATGAGCGAGATCGTGGCTTCGATATATCACAAAATGGAGAAAACGGGGCTGGAGGAAGGGCTCTTGTTTATAGACGAAATTAATTGTGTTTCGGAAACCCTGGCGCCGGCCATGCTGCAGTTTCTGCAGGGGAAGAGCTTTGGGAACCACAGGATTCCGGAGGGATGGATCATTGTGGCGGCAGGAAACCCGCCGGAATATAACAAATCGGTAAGGGAGTTTGATATTGTGACTCTTGACCGCATTCGCCGGATTGATGTGGAACCGGATTTTGAGGCCTGGAAGGAATATGCTGTGCAGGCAAACATCCATCCGGCTGTAAGCGCCTATCTCAATATACGGCGGCAGAATTTCTGCAGGATTGAGACGACGGTGGACGGAAAACAGTTTGCCACGCCCCGTGGCTGGGAGGATTTATCACAGTTAATTCAGGCGTATGAACGGCTGGGGCAGGCCGCAGACAGAGAGATTGTGTCAGAATACATCCAGTTTCCTAAGATTGCCAGGGATTTTGCCGGTTATCTGGAGCTTTACCGGAAGTATCAGGACGACTATCAGGTAGAGCGGATCCTGGAGGGAAAAGTTCCTACGGGAGTGTATGAAAAGCTTGAGAGGGCGGCTTTTGACGAGCGGGTCAGCGTGGTGGGCCTCTTACTGTCCGGGCTGAATGAGCAGTTTAAAAAAGTATGCAGGATGGGAGAGCGGATGGAGCTGCAGATGGAAAAACTGCGGGAAATGAAAAATACGGATAGATCCGGGCAAAGAGAGACCGGGGATTTTGCGGCAGGGACGCTGGCAGGACTTTTGGATATGACGGAGAAATTCCGCAGCCAGTGGGAGAGAGAGCAGCAGAACGGCCTTCTCTCCCGAACCAGGCTGCGCACATGCCGTGAGGTCAGCGCATGTCTGGAACAGCAGATCCTTGAACTCCGGAAAGAAAATTATGATACGGCAGAGGAAGTATGGGAACGGATTCAGGAAATGATTGACAGAGACGGACACAAATATGAGGAGTTTTCAGAAGAAACGGGAGAGAAATTAGAGCATGCTTTTGATTTTATGGAGGCGGCATTTGGGGGAGGCCAGGAGATGGTGCTGTTTGTGACAGAACTTAACACAGGCTTTTACAGTGTGGGTTTTCTGCAGGAGTATGCCTGTGAAAGGTATTATGAATATAACCGGAATCTGTTGTTTTCCCAGGAGGAGAGGGCAATTGACAGACAGATCCGGCGGTATGAGGAAGGACTGTTGGTATAGGGGCAGAAGAACGGGAGCCTGATGGCAAATCATTGGGTTTATGGATATGTGTCCGGGAGGGAAGGATATGTTTGGTGTTATAACGGGAATCATGGGACGGGGAATGGCCATACGGCAACAGGAGGGAAGGCCCAATCTGGAGCCAAGCTGGATTATCGATACATTGAAGAGTTGCTGGACGCCGGGAGTGAAGGGGGCATTTTGGCGGATTTTGACAGCGGTTATGATTCTGGCTGTGGGATTTCGGCTGGCTCGCTGGCTGGGAAAGTTTTTGAAAAAGACTTTTGACCGGACGAGCATGGAGGAAAATGTCAGGAAGTTTTTGATGACGGTGCTCAATGCCTGTATGTATGCCCTGGTGATCTTTATAGCCGCAGAAAAATTAGGGGTGCCTTCTGCTTCTATTGTGGCGCTGATGGGGTCGGCAGGCGTGGCAATCGGCCTGTCTTTAAAGGAAAGCCTTTCAAATGTGGCAGGCGGAATACTGATTTTGGTTACACGGCCCTTTGTGCTTCAGGACTATATTGTCTGCGGAAATGTGGAAGGAACCGTGGAGGATATTGGCCTGGTGTATACTTCTCTGATTACAGTGGATAACCGGAAGATCACAATTCCCAACGGCACGGTGGCTAATGCAACTATAATCAATGTGACGGCGCAGGATAAGCGGCAGCTTGACCTGGAGGTAAATATTGATTATAAATCAGATTTGAAGAAGGCCAAGGAAATTCTTCTTGAGATCCTGGAGAACCATCCTCAGGTCATCAGGGAGGACGGAGTGAGGGTTTTTGTAAAAGAGTTGGGAAGCAGCGCGGTGATCCTGGGGATGCGCGGGTGGATCATGAGAGATGAGTACTGGCCTGCCCGATGGGATATTATTGAATCCATCAAGTTTTGTTTTGACGAGGCAGGTATCGTAATTCCGTATAAGCAGGTGACTATTCACAGGGAAGATCTGTGATTTCCCATAGGGAAAAGTCCTGGCAGTCTTTTTTGAGGGTAAAAGACAGTCAGGACTTTTTATGTTATAAATTATATTGACAAAATGTATGAATTGTTATATAAATTGTTATAAAGGAGGAAAGACAATATGGAACCAGATAAGATAAAAAGGGAAACTTCCAATATGTTCACTGCGATTGTGGGAGTTATCTTTTTTGCGTCGGCATATCGGTGGTTTTTAGTTCCGGCAGGACTGTACAGCGGCGGTTTTACAGGGATATCTCAGCTTATAAAGTTGTTTTTGACAGAGGTATTACATGTTGCCATGCCAGAAACCATTGACATTACAGGAATTATCTTTTGGTGTATCAACCTGCCACTGTTTTTTCTGGGTTATAAGAGCATTGGGAGAAAGTTTTTGTGCAGGACGGTCATCGCGGTCTGTATTCAGTCTTTTCTGCTGACAGCTATCCCGGCGCCTAAAGAGCCCCTGTTTGACGATATGCTGCTGAATTGTATGATCGGAGGCGCTTTGTCAGGATGGGGCGTGGGGATTACTCTGCGGGCAGGAGGTTCCGGAGGAGGGACAGATATAGTTGGGATGTATTGCGCTAAAAATTATCCTGACTTTGGAGTGGGAAGGCTGAGTGTTATGATAAATGTCTGTATTTATCTGATTGCGGCAGTGCGGTATGACATGGAAGTAGCGGCGTATTCCATGGTATTTTCCATCATGGCAGGAATTATGGTGGATCGGGTTCATGATCAGAATATAAAGCTCTCAGCATTTATTGTTACCAGAAACAAAGAACTTGGGGAAATGATCAACCGGACCATATCCAGGGGAGTTACCAGTTGGAATGGCTGGGGAGAATACAGCCGTTCTGAAGAGGTGGTACATATGGTGGTGGTCAATAAATATGAGATGCATGCCTTAAAAAAGCTGATCCGTCAGAAGGATCCCCAGGCGTTTGTCCAGATCATGTCGCCGGACATGATTATGGGAAATTTTGAAAAGCGTTTAGAAGTTTAAAGATTGGAGGAAAAAAAGAATATGTTTAATTTTGACGAGGCAAAGATAAGGCAGGAACATCAGAATGGCGTGGATATTATTCCGCAGGTGGAGAAGATTGTAGACCAGGTATGCAGCTTCGGATATTCTGCTATTTTTTATATTGGTATTGGCGGGACCTTCTTATATGCCAGCCAGATGAACCATATTGCAAAGCAGCTCGGCTCAAGGCTTCCTCTTTATATTGAGAATGCGGCGGATTTTAATCTGGCAGGCAATCCGTTTTTTGATGAGAAATCCATTGTGGTTATTGAGTCCATTTCCGGGGATACCAAGGAGGTGGTGGAGGCGGTGGATAAGGCACATGCTATGGGGGCAAAGGTAATCGGATATGTGGAGAAAGAAGGAACTCCGCTGTATGAAAAGAGCGACTACCTGGTGACAACTGTAGGGGGCGGTTATTACTTCTGGTATACCGTGACGCTTCGTTTCATGAAGAATGCAGGCCAGTTTGAGAAATATGGCCGGTTTTTCCGGGAGATCGTCCATATGCCGGATAATGTAGTGCAGATATATAAGGATGCCGATGAAGATGCCAGGGCATATGCGGAAAAGTATTGTGATGAGCCGATTACTTATCTGGTGGGAGCCGGCAATCTGGAAGACTGGGCTACCTGTTATGGAATGTGCATTATGGAAGAAATGCAATGGATGCGTACAAGGCCTGTTTCAGCGGCTAATTTTTTCCATGGAACATTAGAGGTGATCGAGAGGGATATCCCGGTTATTCTGATAAAGGGTGAGGATGTGGCACGGTCCCAGATGGAAAGGGTAGAAAAGTTCGTCAATACCGTCAGTGCCAAGGTAATCGTATTTGACACTAAGAATTACAGGCTGGAAGGAATCAGTGAGGAATTCAGAGGAATGTTGTCTCCCATTGTGATGCGTTCTGCTTTCCAGAGAGTAAACGTACATTTAGAGCATTGCCGCAGGCATCCTCTTGCTATCCGCAGATATTACCGGCGGCTGGATTATTGAGCCTCCGGGATGAAAACCGGATCAGTTGAAAAGAAGAGGCAGGATATTTGGGATGAATGAAAATGGAGGCAGCTATGATTCGGGTGTTAGGGATCGGAGATAATGTATGTGATAAGTATCTCCATACACAGACAATCTATCCAGGCGGTAATGCGTTGAACGTTGCTGTTTTTGCGAAGTTTTTGGGAGCGGAGGCGGCTTATCTGGGAACCTTCGGCGATGATGAGATAGGGCGCCATGTATACGCTGTTGTGAATGAAATGGGGATTGACCTTTCCCACTGCCGGATGGAAACAGGGGAGAACGGCTTTGCCCGTGTACGGCTGGCAGACGGGGAGAGGGTTTTTCTTAAAGGCAACCAGGGCGGAATATCCAGGCTGAAACCACCTATACTTACCGGTATTGATGAGGAATACATTTCCAGGTTTGATCTGCTGCATACCAGCATATTCAGTTTTATGGAACCAGAGCTTTCAAAGCTGAGAAAATCCGGAAGTTTTCTATCTATGGATTTTTCCGACCGATATGACGAGGCATATCTGAGAAAATGCTGCCCTTACATTGACTGTGCGGAGATTTCCTGCGGGGAGATGGAAGAAGAGGAGATTCGCCTGGTTATGGACCAGATCATGGAATTTGGGTGCAGGCATATGGTGATTGCGACCAGGGGGAGTAAGGGGGCTTGTGTGATGGCGGACGGCAGGTTTTATGAACAGTCACCCTGTCTGGTAAAGGCAAAAGATACCATGGGGGCAGGCGATTCCTTTATTGCGTGTTTTTTGGTGAATTATCTGGATGGGATTTCGATGGCAGTCGATTTTCCAGAAGAATCCGGACAAAAAGGTGTTGTTACTGCAGAGAAATACAAGGAAATGCTGATTCGTCTGAGCCTTTACCGGGCTGCTGTGTTTTCTTCGGATCAGTGTCAGAGAGATGGTTCTTTTGGATATGGAAAAAAGGTGGCATTATCAGATGAGGATATGCGGGTGTTACAGCAGATGTAGATATTTTTTGGACAGCCTGCAGCAGAAAGGAGAGATCGAATGTCGGAAGTATCACGAGACACCGCAGTTCCCCTTTATATTCAAATTGCCGGGGATATTAAATCAAAGATTGAACATGGGGAGCTTTTGGCTAATACCAGGATTCCTACGGAAGTGGAATTAAGCGGCGTTTACCAGGTCAGCAGGATCACTGTCCGTAAGGCTCTTGAAATATTGGTGGAGGAAGGGATCCTGGTCCGGCGGCAGAGGATCGGAACCTTTGTCTCAGATAAAAAAATATCCCGGAATTTAAACAGCTATATGGGTTTTTCACAAAGTTGTGAATTAGAGGGAAACAAGCCGGGGACCCGGTTTTTGTCGGCGGAACTGGTAAAAGCCAAGGCCTTTGACATTGAAAATTTGAAACTGGAAGAGGAGGACAAGGTAATTCGGATTCGCCGTCTCCGTTATTGCAACGATATCCCCGTTGTTTTGGAGGAGACTCATTTTCCTAAAAAATATGCATATCTGCTGGCAGAAGATTTGAACCGGTCTCTGCATGAGATTCTGCATGAGCATGGGGTTATTGCAAGAAACTGCAGTAAGATCATCGGCGTATGTTATGCTACCCGCGAGGAGGCAGAATATTTGAAGATCAAAGAACATGATGCCTTAATTCTGTCCAAAGATACTTCCTATGATATGGCAGGAGAGCCGATCTATTGCGGCAGAGATGTAATCAATGCGGATCGTTATCAGTATAAAATTATGATAAATAATGTGGGAAAAGATTAATTTTGTGAAAATTGTATTGACGGATATCATAAGATGTTATATAATGTAATCAAACATTTAAAACAAGTCAGGAGGATTGAAGTTATGACCATTAAAGAAATCGTTGCAACCATTAAAGCAAAGCAGCCGGAGATTAAGACCGTGTATTTTGTAGGATGCGGCGCTTCTATGTCAGATTTGTTCCCGGCAAAGTATTTCCTGGAGAACAATGCCAAGAAGCTGCGTGCCAGCATCTATACTGCAAACAATTTCAACTATTCCACTCCTGTTGCCGTAGATAACAGCTCAATTGTGATTACCTGCTCTTTAAGCGGCAACACACCGGAAACCGTGGCAGCCACCAAACTGGCTGTTGAGAAAGGCGCCCATGTGATTTCCATTACCATTAATCCGGAATCTGGCCTGGCCAAGAATTCCCAGTACCAGATCATCCACGGATTTTACGAGAGTTATGGCGCTAAGATGGAAAAGCCTGCCAGGGCTTTGGAGCTTGCCTGTGAGATTTTAAATGAGTATGAGGGCTATGAGCACTATGACGACCTGCATGACGGCCTGGACAAGATCTTTGACCTGATCAATACTTCCGCACCGTTGTTCCGCTCTACCGCCAGAAAGTTTGCAGAAGAGAATTACAATGCGCCGATTCTGTATGTGATGAGTTCCGGAGCAACCCAGTACACTGCATATGGATTTTCCATGTTCCTGATGATGGAGATGCAGTGGCTGGAGTCCAGCACTTTCCATACCGGCGAGTTCTTCCATGGACCTTTTGAGATGGCAGATGAGAAAGCTCATTATGTACTGATGATGAATGACGGTCCGACCCGTCCGCTGGATGCCAGGGCATTGACTTTCCTTCAGCGCATGAATGCCAAGTATACTTTAATTGATGCGAAAGATTTTGGCCTTAGCTCCCATATTAAGAGCACAGTGGTTGAGTATTTTAACCCGCTCATGATCGGCGGGCTGACCAGGCTTTTGGGTGAGGAGATCGCGATTAAGCGTGAGCATCCGCTGACTATGAGAAGATATATGTGGAAGCTGGAGTACTAATCGGTCTGCTACATAGATTGAAAAGATAAAGAGTTGTGATATAAGGGAGAGACGACAAGGATAGTCGCCTCTCCCTTAAGTTTACGGATTTCCTGCGCAGGACAAACAAAACAGGAAAACAAAGATGCCCCGCTGTTGGTGTGCCAGCGAGGCATGAAACTGCAATTATACGAAACTGTGATTCAGCCTTTTACGGCTCCGGATGTCAGGCCACGTACAAACTGTCTGGACATACATAAAAACAGGATTACCATAGGCAGGGAACAGATCAGGATGCCGGCTAACATCACCACATAGTCAGATTTCAGGTCGCCCTGGAAGGTCATCAGCCCTAATGGGATGGTCATCAGCTTCTTGTTCTCCAGAAATACATTAGCGAACAGGAATTCGTTCCATACATGGTTCAGATTCACAATGGCGCAGGAAGCCAGAACCGGTTTACTGATCGGAAGAATGATCTTTGTAAAGCGCTGCCAGCTTTTACAGCCGTCTACAATAGCGGCTTCTTCCAGTTCCTTGGGAATTGAGATGAAATAAGACCGCATTAAAAACATGGTGAACGGGATACGGAAAGCTACATAGGGCAATACCAGCGCTGCGCGGGTATTATAAAGCTTTACAGCCTGAAGAATCTTGTAAAGCGGAACCAGGGCAACCTGTTCAGACAAAGCCATGCCGCCTAATACCAGAATAAAGATAAATCCGCTGCCTGGCAGATTAAATCTGGTCAGGCCGTAAGCCAGCATGGAGCTTAGTGCCAAAATGATTCCGATGGAAAGGGCGCCTACAATGATAGAGTTTACGAAGTAAGACACCAGCCCCTTGTTCCAGGCGGTTATGTAGTTTTCAAACATCCATTTTTTCGGAAAAGCCAGGGAGTCCAGGAACATCTCCTGGTTTGTCTTTAAAGAGTTAAGCACCAGCCAGCAAACCGGGAAAAGGATAATTCCTACTAAAATCAGTAAAAAAACGTGCAACAGAATTTTAAAAATCCGGGTTCTCAGGATATATTTTTCAGTACTCATAGCAATCCCTCCTTACACTTCGCCGGAACGGCTGATCTTTAACTGGAAGATAGATGCCGTCACGGTAATAATAAAGATCAGAACACCGGTTGCAGCCGCCATACCCATATCATCATGCAAAAATGCATTCTGGTACAGGAACAGGCCCAATACCTGGGAAGAGTTTCCAGGTCCTCCGACTGTGGTAGAATATACTTCCGTGAAAAGCTTGAAAGCACCGATTACCGTGATAATGGTACAGACTAAAAGCTGTTCCTTGGCAAGAGGAAGGATGATGCTTATTGCACGCCGCACCGGGCCGGCGCCGTCAATAATGGCTGCTTCTACATAATCGTGCGGTACGTTCTGGAAGGCAACCACCATCAGAAGGGTGATATAGCCTGTGAACTGCCACTGGCTCATGGCAATGATACAGAAGATCGCCAGGTTTTTGTCGCCCAGCCAGGTCTGCTGCATGCTGGCCATTCCGATATTTTTTAATAAGGTGTTCAGCATGCCAAGCTGCGGATTGTAGATAAAGTTGAACATCAGGCCTACTGCGGTCAGAGAAACCAGGGACGGAATGAAATAAATGTTGCGGCAAATAGTCTTAAAACGTTCTCCTGCCAGCCGGCTTTCCAGAAGCAGAGCCAGGAAGGTGCCGAAACCTACCTGTACGATCAGAGAAATAACACAATAGTATATATTGTTCCGGATCATAATCGGGAAGGTATCGCTGGTAAACAACCTGCGGTAGTTATCCAGTGCCACAAACTTCATGGAAGAAGAATAGGACGACAAATGAAAAAAGCTGTAGATCAGGTTCACAATAACTGGAATATAGACCAGGCCAAGTACCATCACAAGGCCCGGGATAATATATAAATATGGTGTTAAGTTTGTTTTCTTTTTCATGTTGACACCCGCCTTTTTGATGTGTGCCGCCTTGGAACCAGGGACGGCTCCTGCGGTTTTTCTAAAGACAGGGAGCAGTGTCCTGCTCCCTGCTGTGATTTCCATGATTAAATTCGATCATGAAACAGATTCCGATATCTCATGACGGTTTCCGGAAATACCTTATTCTGCCAGGCTCTGTGCCTCTGCTGCTACTTTCTGGATTTTTGCCATAGCATCTTCCGGGGTAACGTCTCCATTGGTAATGTCAGAGATCTGAGTCAGATACTCGTCACATACGGTGGAATACAGGGCATTGTCAAACCAGATATCCATCTTTTTGGCATTGGCAATTACCTCGTAAGCACTGATCAGGGACGGATCGGTCAGGCCTTTATCCACACCCAGGGAAGCGTTGAACCAGCCAACCTCTACAGCCTGTTCTGCACCGGTTTCAGCGCCTAAGAACCATTTTAAGAATTCAACGCACTCATCCGGATAAGCAGTCTTGGAAGAAATGGCAAAGCCTTCCGGAGCGCCGGATACCAGATCCGGATTACCCTTCGCATTCGGGATGGTGGGGAACTTGAACATTCCCCAGTTCAAATCCGGGTTCTCCTGCTTAATGTTGGTGATCTCAACCAATTCTGCAAACAGGATTGCGTTCTGTCCATTAGTGAAGCCTAAGCGGGCCATATCGTGAGTCATGCCGTTGACACCCATATTCATATATGGCACCAGCTGCTGATAATACTTAAAGGCCTCTACATAGCCAGGATCTGTGAATTCACCGGTTTTTGGATTGTAGTCTTTGGCTCTCACGTCATCCGGAACACACTGTTCGTTCAATGCTCCCAGATAATGGGCGCCTGGCCACTTGTCCTGGTTGCCTTCCGCAATCGGAACAACACCAGATGCCTGGATGGCATCCAGGACTTTAATAAAGTCATCCCAGGTCTCGGGCGCTTCCAGTCCCAGGTCATTGAACATATCTACATTATAGAAAAATTCTTTGGCGTCCAGACGGAACGGGATTCCATATACCATGCCGTCTGCTGTGGTATATTCATCCATCTGGGTCTCCATCAGGCTGTCTTTCCACTCCGGATCAGCTTCCAGATAGGGAGTAAGATCCATCAGAAGGCCTTCACGGATAAACCTTTCAGAGAACTCACCGCAGAAACTGAAGAAAATATCAGGACACTCGTCCGAACCGACTACAACTTTAATTTTCTCTTTGTAAGGCTGGTTCTGTGCGCTGGTGATCTCAAACTTAATGTCAGGATGGGATGCCTCATATTCGGCGATCTTTTTTTCGATGAAAGCATTGCAGGGATCATCCGGGAAACGATGGAACAGTTTGATGGTTTTTACATCGCCGCTGGCAGCAGCCTGGGTATCTCCGGAAGCCCCGCTCCCTGCAGAATTACCGCTGGCAGCAGTGGTTGCCGCCGCATCATTGGAAGAGCCGCCGCATGCGGCCAGGCTCAATGCCATCATGGCAGCCAAGCCAATACTCAGAGTCTTTTTCAGGTTTTTTTTCATAAATAACCTCTCCTTTCAATTATTAATAGTTTTATTGCTTTGGTTGTATTGACACAACATATAACATCCCTGGATATATTGTATCATGATGTTATATATAATGCAACTGTTTTTTTAAGATATCTTGTGATTTTTGCCAATTATTTTTTTGTGTTTTAGGGGAGCCGGTTTTTCCTGAAGCTGCCGTGCGATGGATGGTTAAAAAAACAAAACCCGGACACATATATACAAACGTGCATACATATGTGTCCGGGTTTTGTTTTTGTCCGAATGGTTTTCTATGAGATGACCGTCAGCCGGTAATGCTGAGAATTAACAATAACCTTACTATAGTGGAGAATCTGGTGATTTTGGTCCGTCGTTTCTTCTAATTGGAGAAGCAGGGGCTGATTTTCTTTTACGCCTAAAAGCCGGGCTTCCTCCAGGGTGGCATAGCAGATCTGGATTGTCCGGACCGCATGAGAGGGGATAAGGCCGTGCTGGTGAAATATCTCATAAGTGGAGCCGGTCAGATTCGCCTGTAAAAGAAATTCCATTCTTTTGGGATAATAGTTGGTTTCCACCATCACGGGAACTCCGTCGATTTTGCGCAGGCGGACGATCTTCAGGACTTTTTCTTCTTCGCCTACATGAAGATGATGCTGGACAGAACCTTCCGGCAGAATCCATTCTACGGATAAAAGTTCTGAGGACGGTTCCTGTCCATTCATTCTGCTGGTCTCGGTAAAGCTGCGTACCAGGTTATTGGAATCGACTACGCGGCGTAATTTTTTTTCGGCTATAAAAGTACCGATCCCCTGTTTGCGCATTACATATCCTTCATCTACCAGCAGTTCAATAGCCTTGCGTACCGTGATCCGGCTGACCTCGTACTGCTGGCTGAGTTCTGCTTCTGTCATTAGGCGGTCTCCCGCTTTCAGCCTGCCATCGTGAATTTGGGCCTTTATATCATCAGATAACTGCTGATACAAAGGAATAACTGAATTTTTAACCATGAATTACCTCACAATCTGAATGTTTTAGTCATTTTCATTAGTCTTATAATGTAATAGTACCATCAAAACTATAAATGTGCAAGGATTCTATGGAAAAATAAGGAAAAAATATATAAATTAAACAAAACAAAAAGCCAATAGGAAAATCGGTCTGTCAGATGATCTCCGTTCCATACCCAAAGGCGCCTTCCATTGCACAAACCTTGGCGGCAAACTCTGCCCCACGGCTCATTGCATGAAGCAGGCGCAGGCGCATCTTTGCATGATTTGCCTCGAATAACGGAGCGTCATCCTGCAGTAAGGTTGTGAGTAGCGTGGAAAAATAGGAATCCCCGGCACCCATGGTATCCATGATATCATCGGCATGGCAGGCCTTTACAAATATCATTTCTCCTTCATATAATGCATAAGAACCGGCTTCGCCGACTGTGCCGATAACCAGCGTCACGCCGTAATCGGCCACCCGCTGCATCTCCTGTTCACGGTCAACATCCCTCAGATGAGCACAGGAGAGCAGCGCTATCCGGATATAAGGGCATACCCGGTGCAGCAGTTCCGAATCCCAGTCAGTAGAAAGGTCAAAGGCAATCGGCACGCCGGTAGTATGTAACAGGGGCAGGTCGTCTAAGATATAGCTGTTTGTATTTGAATAAATGATGTCAAAGCCGCTGATATAATCCATATCGGTTTCAGTAAAGCTGAAACGGTGGTTCCTGGCCACGCCGCCCCTGTTGGAGCCTAAAAACACGCGGTCTCCGTCACGCAGAGTAACCTGGGCCGCCCCGTTCTCTCCATGAAAATGGCGGGAATGGCTGTAATCAATTCCCAGCTTATCCAGAATCATGCAGTTGTATTTTGCCACTGCATCATCGCCAAACTTGCCCAGGTAAGCAGGGGTTCCTCCGTTCATTTGGGAATATACGCAGGTATTCAGGCACTGGCCGCCCGGATACATCTTTCCTCTGGACAGATATTTGTCTACAACATTGTCTCCGATTGCGATGATTTTCGCTTCTTTCATGATGTAACCTCCCAAGATGGCCGCGGCAGTTTTGCCGTAATCGTCCTGAAGCCTTGGACATAGTAAAGGCTGTGCCTCGTCCCGGATTTGCCGCAGCGTCATTTAGTAATATAAAAAGAATATATAACATTATACGACGTCTTGTCAATATGAAGTTTGTATCTGATTTCTGCCTGCATTTCTGCCCGATTTTCAGAACAATGTTTTGAAATAACCGTTTATGGGTTATCCGGACGGTTTATGTTCCGGTTGTTCTGCAGATAAGGGATCACATCCTCCAGGGTTTTTGCGCACAGGGATATCCGTTCGTATTCACGTTCGGTCGGCAAAAGGACATCCGGCACCATGATTACGGCCATACCGGCTTTCCAGCCGGCCTCCACGCCGGCGTAGGAGTCCTCTAACACAAGGCAATGACAAGGCAAGGTACGAGTTTTTTCTGCTGCACACAGAAAGATATCCGGTTCCGGTTTGCCGTGCTTTACCATATCCCCATAAACGCGGTATTGAAAATATGCGCCGACACCGGCAAGCTCCAGAAAGCGGTCGGCAGCCGCCTGGTAAGTGGAAGTGGCCAGGGCAATGCAGTATTCATGGCGCCAGAGCCATCCCAGTAAATTCTTCAGCCCTGGTTTTATCGGCATGCCATGGTCCAGGATCCATTGATCTACATATGCTACACGTTCTTTCCGCAAAGTCCAGTAATCGAAATCTTCGCCCAGTTCCTCCTTAAAAATACGGACACAGGCGTCTAAAGGAAGGCCCCGCATTCGGTCCAGCAAGGTTTTGGTGATCGGCAGTCCATGGCGGGAACCTACTTGAAGCCAGGCGTCACCGGTCAGCCGTTCCGTGTCAAACATCAGGCCGTCCATATCAAAGATCACGGTTTTTATCATAGTAATCCTCCTCAGTTCCGATAATCTGTAACAGTTGAGAACCATAAATGGTTCCGGAGATTTGTGTGTATTTCTATTTCATGAACGGTTCAAATTTTCGATAGTTGCGTATATCTGCCTTTGCCGGTTCATAACAGTAATCCGGCGCCGTGATCTCCTGGCTCAGCAACCCCTGATAGTGGTGGTCCTGCAGGATTTTAAGCCATGCAGCCAGATCATGCCGTCCGTCCCCCCATATCAGATGTCCGTAGGGCAGACCGTCAACAAAATGCATATGGACAATGTTTTCATCTCCCATGACATGGAACCACTGTTCCGGATTTTCACCAGACACGCCCATGGCACAGGTGTCGATCATGGCCTTAAAGTTAGGATGGCGTATCTCGTCAAACATGCGTTTTACATCTTTTAAGGTAACGGCAAGATTGGTTTCCTGGGGGCGCAAAGACTCCATGGCCAGGGTGATTCCCTTTGTCCGGGCATAGTCGGAAAGCCTTGCCAGCATGTCACGTCCCCGCTTCCAGGCTTCTTCCCGGTCTTCATTTAAGTTTCCGCGGCCGGAATGGACTGCCATGATCTCACATCCCAGTTCCTCTCCGGCATCCAGCCCTTTTTTAAAATAATGAAAGCTTCTCCGGTACAGTTCCGGATCCGCAGCGGCAAACTGATATGGCACGCTGCAGTTCTCAGGGGTGATGACTTTGACAGCCAATCCCCTTTCCCGGACCATACGTTTCACCCGCACACAGTCGTCATACTCCATGTCGCTCAGAAAAAAATGCGGAGATCCCGCCCACAGCTCAATACTTTGAAATCCGGCCCGTACCTGGGCGTCCAAAAAATATTCCAGGGAAAAATACTTGTAATGAATATTCATTCCTGCCAACTGGCTTCTTTCAATCAATTTCATGGCGTGCCACCTCTCCTTATCTATTCCGGTTTGTTTATTTTAATCATCCGGAAATCAGATCCTGTACCTGCGCAAACGTCCGTCATGTACAGGATATTGATTAACATCACCAGTATAGCATATCAAGTCATCTTATGACAATATATAACATAAAAATTTAAAGAAAAACCGTGGGTCCCTGGCAGGCGCCCACGGCAGGTTCAAATACATTCCAGTTCATTTAAAACTGCTTTATAAGCAGAAGAAGGGGCGGCAGAATAAGCCTGAATATCATAAAAATAATCCAGGGCCGCCCTGCGGCAGGATTCAATATGGGTCTTCATCAGATCAACCGCCCTGTCGGTATCCCGGGAAAGCAGAGCATGTATGATCTCTGAGTGTTCCCGTCTGGCATCATGGATCTGGATCTGATTTTGCTTGCTGGAGATAATTACACGGGTATTATCTTCGAACAATTTCCGCATCATGTCGATGAGATAGCGGTTGCCGCAATGCTCAATGATAAAAAGATGCATGGCAGTATCCAGACGGTAGCCGTTCCGGATATCCGTCATGTCTTTTGAAAATTTTTCCTGAAAACTGAGAAGTTCCGCCTGCGGGAGATGGGGGGCTGCCATCCGCAACGTGACCGGTTCAATCTCAAGCCGTGTCTGGAAAATCTGCTGAACGTCCGTCAGGGAGATATCAGAAACAAGGATTCCCTTTTTGGGAACAACGGTTACAAGATTGTCAAACTCCAGGCGGCTGATGGCTTCCCTGACAGGCGTGCGGCTGCAGCCCAAGTCAGCGGCCAGTTGTGCTTCATTCAGAAAGCTTCCTGGTTCATAAATGCAGTTGATCAAACGTTCTTTGATAATGTTGTAAGCCTGGTCTTTAAAATTAGTGCTGGTAGTACTCATTTTAGTTCTCCATCTGTTTCATGGTCATTCGATTTCATAAACGGTTTGTGAGGAAAATATGCTATATTGTACAATAGAAAAAAAGAAATGGCAAGAAACATGGACTGAAAAAAGTGCATAAAAATCAGGAATAAAATACGGCAAAAACATCTTTTGTATATTATAGAATGGACCATCGTCATAATCACCAAAAAACAATCGATTGCAACAAGAAAAACCATGATAATTGGGTGTATTTCACAAGAAACCAAAAGTCTCTTGCCTGCCTGCCCAAAATAATGTATAGTAATTGAAAAGAGCAGAGGATGTTGAGGTGTTTGGAAACGTGACCATTTATGATATTGCCCGCGAGGCAGGGGTGGCAGCCAGCACGGTGTCCCGGGTGATCAACAACAAGCCGGGAATCAAGCTGGAGACCCGGCAGAAGGTTCAGGAGCTTTTGAAAAAGCATAATTATATACCAGATGCGGCAGCCCGGGGGCTGGTGATGCAGTCTACCCGGCTGGTGGGCATCCTGATTGTGGATATCCGTGTAGCCCACCACGTTCACAGCGCGTTTGTGATTGAGCAGGAGCTGACAAGGCGGGGGTATTGCTGCATTATTATGGGAACCGGGCCAGAGGACGAGAATAAAGCAGAATATATCCGCATATTGGAACAGCGCCGTGTGGAAGGCGTGATTTTGATGGGATCCATGTTTCAGACAGCGGCCGTGGAGGAAAGCATAAAAAAACATCTGCCCAAAATTCCTATTGTAATGGTAAACGGATATCTGAATCTTCCTAATGTATCGGGTGTGATTGTAGATGAGGATACAGGCGTGGAAAAATGCGTGGAACTTTTATGGTCAAAAGGCAAGAAGAAGATTGCTTTCGTTCTGGATTCGGTTTCTCCGTCCAACGGCCGCAAACAACAGGGGTATTGTGACGGAATGACGCGGCACGGGGCAAAGAAGGAAGAATTGTGGCTGTATGAGATGGAAGAAAGTTCTGTCAGGGGCGGCTATGAGATCACATTGAAGATTCTGGATGACCACCCGGATGTGGAGGGCATCATCTATACGATTGATTTGGTGGCGGCAGGAGGCATCCGTGCAGCCTGTGACCGGGGGTACAAAGTTCCGGAAAGGCTGGGGCTGATTGGGATTGACAACAGCGTTTACGGTGAAATATCCATGCCGAAGCTGACGACCCTTGATAACCGCCTCCAGGCTCTCAGCGAGTCTGCGGCAACGATCCTCAGGGAAGGGCTGGAGGGAAAGGTGCATAGCAGGAAGCTGATGATGTTCTCAGAGATTATTGAAAGGGAGAGTACATAGAAAGAATAAAGGGCAGATGCTTCTCGTCCGGCAGAGACGGACGAGAAGCATCTGCCCTTTTTCCCTTGTGAATCATAACGGGCAAACAGAAAAGCAAGAAAGAGGGATTTGATTGCAATCGATTTCCATTAAAGCAATAAAAAGCAATAATAAAAAAATAGAAACACTTAAAAAATAAAAATTATTATATAATTTATACAAAAAAATCAGCTAAAAAATGTGAAATAACACAACGGAAGTGCTCTTGAAAAATAAAATAACCTGTGATATTATAATATTACAAATTGCAATCGATTGCAAAGAAAGGGGAGACTTCGTGATTTACGGACACATTTCAGCGAAAGAGACAGAAACAGCATATGCAGAGCCGATTCGGGAAGCGATACGCTACTGCAGGGAAACAAATTTTTCTGATAGGGGAGAAAGCCGCCAGATTCTTCGTGGCGGGAGCATGATTATTCAGATTTGCGACCGGATAACCGGGGCTAAGGAGGAGAAGCTTCCTGAGGTACATAGAAAATATGCAGAGCTTCAGTACATGGCAGAAGGATCTGAGTACATGGGGTTTTATCCGGACAGGGGAGACAATAAGCTGCTGCAGGATTGTCTGGAGGAGAAGGATACGATCTATTACCAGGAAAATCCATTTTCGGACGAGACTATGCTTTTGATGACGCCGGGAACCTATGCCGTATTTTTTCCAGAAGACGTACATCGTCCTTTCTGTCAGGTGGGAGAGCCAGCCAGAGTTAAGAAAATTGTGGTGAAGGTTGCGCTGGATTCTTTATAAGAAAAAATGCCCGGGAATGTACACAATTTTGGAGGTTGAGGAAAAATAGGGTTTTTTATACAATTTTCCAGAAAAAATGTTAGATACTGACAAAAAAAGAACTTCTAATTTGTGCAAAATGTTGAATGAAATGCGGTTGAAATGGATAGTGAATTATGATAAAATCTAATTTACAATCGATTGCAAAAATTGTAGATGTTAAAATGTATCAAATGTAACAAAATGTACCAATCAAAATTAACAAGAAAGGATTAAAACAATGTTAAGAATCAAGTATGAAGAACTGCTAAAAGAGTTTGAGCGCGTACTGATCAGCAGAGGTTTTAATGAGAAGAATGCATTGGATGCAGCCACAGTTTTTGCACAGAACAGTTTGGATGGGATCTACAGCCATGGAATCAACCGTTTCCCCCGTGTGGTTGAGTACCTGGACAAAGGTGAGATCAATCCGGATGTGGTAGCCACCTGTGAGATGTCTATGGGAGCCATCGAGCGGTGGGAGGGCCACAGGGGCTTTGGCCCGCTGAATGCCAAGCAGGCCATGGACCGGGCTATCGAGCTGGCCGGGCAGTACGGCATCGGAATGGTAGCCTTAGGCAACAGCAACCACTGGATGCGGGGCGGCAGCTACGGTTGGCAGGCAGCCAATGCAGGATGTATCGGCATCTGCTGGTCCAATACCATGCCCAATATGCCCGCATGGGGCGGAAAGGACAGGAAGATCGGCAACAATCCGCTGATCCTGGCAGTACCCAAGAGCAATGGGGATCATGTGGTGGTAGACTGTGCAGTATCCCAGTTTTCTTATGGAAAGATAGAGGAGGCAAGGCTGAAGGGACAGCAGCTTCCGGTGCCAGGCGGTTATGATGAAGACGGTAATCTGACGACCGACCCGGCTGCCATTGAGAAGACCTGGAGAGTTCTTCCCATGGGATATTGGAAGGGCAGCGGCATTTCCGTGCTGCTGGATCTGATTTCCACAGTTCTTACCAATGCTAATTCTGTTCAGAAGATTGGAACTTTTGGGGATGAGATTGGACTGTCCCAGATTATGATTGCCATTGATCCCGGTAAGTTTAATGACGCCGAGACTACGGATCGGATCGTAGATGAACTTGTGGCGGATATCAAGTCTTCCATTCCGGCACAGGAGGGCGGAAAGGTATTTTACCCGGGAGAGATCGAGATCAACAACCGGAAAGATAATATGGAGAATGGTATTCCGGTGATCGAAGAGAAGTGGAACGCAATCCTGGCGATGTAAGCCGGATTGCAGGGTGTTTGGCTATTTAATATTCACATCGATTTTTGCGGTTACGATGTACTTTACACCATTGCCAAGGGGAAAGGCAAAGTGTAAAAATAAATAAGAGAAGGGAAAATTTTATTATGAAGAAGAAAGTATCATTGTTATTGGCAGGCGCTTTGGTAGCAGCATCTCTGGCAGGTTGCGGGCCGACTCCTCCGGCGGCGGCACCGGCAGCGGGCGGTGACGCCGCGGCAGGCGGCAATGCGACGGCGGCGCCGGCAGCAGGCGGTGACGCTGCGGCGGCACCTGCGGCTAACGCGGAGCTGAACCTGATTATTGCTTCCAACCAGACATCTTTAGACAACCCGTATTCCTACGGTATGGATAAGTTCAAAGAAGTGCTGGAGGATATTTCCGGCGGCAAGATTTCCGTAACCGTACATAAGGGAACCCTGGGCGAGAACGAAAACGAGCTGATCGAGAAGCTGGAGATGGGCGCTGCTTCTATGGTGGTATCTTCTCCTGGTTTCATGACCGCAATCGGAGTTCCGGAGGTGGATATTTTCTCCCTTAACTATCTGTTTGACAGCTTTGACCACTGGGAGAAGTGCCTGGATGGTGATTTTGGCAACAAGATGAAAGATATCGTTTCGGAAAAGACCGGCAACAATTTCCGCATTATGGCTTATTGGTCTTCCTCTGTCCGTGACTACTATGGAAAGAAAGACATTACCAAGCCGGACGATCTGAAGGGCATGACCATCCGTACTCAGTCTTCCCAGGTACAGCAGGAATTCTGGAAGGCCTGCGGCGCGATTCCCACTTCCGTGGCATGGGGCGAGCTGTATCAGGCTCTGCAGCAGGGTGTTGTGGATTCCGCTGAGAATGATTATACCAGCTTTATGCTGAAAGAGCATCATAAGACTGACAATGGTAAGCACATTGCCGAGACCCATCATGATTATACCACCCGTCTCCTGCTGATGAACGGCAATTTCTATGACGGCCTGACTGACGAGCAGAAAGCATGGATTGACGAGGCTGTCGAGGCTTGTACCAAAGAAGAGCGTGAAGTTGTTTACCGGATGTTTGAAGAGTCCAAAGAAAAGGTTATTGCTGACGGCGCTGTTGTGACCGAGTTTGCAGATGTGGACATTGATGCCTTTAAGGCTCTGGCTCTGCCGATTCAGGATAAGTTTGCGGCTGACAATAATATGACAGAAGAGCTGGAGATGGTGCGCGCGGCAGCAAAATAAGCAAAACCGGACATTAGGGATCGGTGTTGCCGTCTGCATGGATAAAGCCAAATGAGGCTGGCATTTCCCGTATAATTTTCAGGATGCGGCAGTCACCTGGGAGACCGGGTGGCTGTTGTTCCGCTTAAAAGTATGTAAAGAAACTGTTAAAATCCCATTTAACAGAAAAGGAGAACAAAAATGAAGAAAGCAATTGAGATGATGCAGAAGATCCAGATTGCAATCGGCGGAATCTTCCTGTGCATATTCCTTCTCACGGTTGTATTCCAGATGCTTTCCCGCTATTTGGGGATTGCAGCTACCTGGACTGAGGATGTATCCATGTATTCCTTTATCTGGGCAGTATTTATGGGGGCAGGCGCCATGGTTTATGAGAAGAAGCATTTTGCGTTTACTTCCATCAGTGATATGCTGAAAGACGGAACGGCGAAGAAAGTCCTGTCTATCGTGATTTCTCTTATTATGCTGTATTTTGCTGTTTTGATGGCTTATTACGGCTTTTTAGTTACCAAGCAGTTCTGGAATTATACCTGGGTGAACATCCCCAAATTTAAGAGAGGGCCTACCTGGCTGTGCCTTCCGCTGTGCGGCATTACTTCCGCCATCTATCTGGTATTTCAGATTATTGATGATATCGGGAACCTGACGAAAGGAGGAAATAAATAATGGGTGCAATATTAGTTATCATGTTCATTCTTTTTGTGGCGCTTGGCGTGCCGATCTCCTTTGCCTTGGGTGTGGTTTCTTTTACCGGTATCGCTTCCCTGGCACAGATTCCTAACACGGTTGTGTTTTCCAAGATGTTTAACGGCCTTAACAGCTTTACTCTTTTGGCGGTCCCGCTGTTTATTCTGGCCGCAAACCTGATGAACGAAGGAGAGATCACCGAGAAGCTGATTGACTGCTGTAACGCGCTGGTGGGCCATTTCCGCGGCGGCCTGGCCTATTCCAACGTGTTGGTGTCCATGATCTTTGCAGGTATTTCCGGTTCCTCCCAGGCTGATACGGCCGGTGTCGGTAAAATCTTTATTCCGGCTATGGAGAAACAGGGGTACGATAAGGGAACTTCCGTAGGCGTCACGGCGGCGTCCTCAACGTTAGGTTCGATTATACCGCCCAGTATTACCATGGTGGTGTATGCAGGTATTGCCAATGTCAGTACCGGCGCGTTGTTTATGTCAGGCCTTGTGCCGGGAATTTTGCTTGGCCTTGCCATGATGGCAGTGGTAAAGATGTATTCCAAAAAGAAAAACTTCCCTAAGTGTGAGAGGGTAGCGGCCAAGGATGCCATGAGACTGGTTTGGCAGTCCATGCCGGCGCTGCTTACTCCGATCATTTTGATCGGCGGTATTGTTTCCGGTTTGTTTACACCTACCGAGTCCGCGGCTTTTGCCAGTATGTACGCTTTGCTGGTAGGCTTGTTCTTCTACCGGACGATTAAGGTGAAGAACCTGCCAAGGATCCTGATCGAGACCATGAAGATGTCTTCCTTGTCCCTGTTTGCACTGGCTACGGCCAATGCTTTGGGAGAGCTGCTCAGTTACTACCAGTTAAATGTGGTCGTTCAGCAGTTCTTTGCCAATATGGCCGGCGGATGGCTTGTATTTTTGTTAGTAGTGGTGGCGTTCTTTATGTTTGTCGGTACTTTTATGGATGCGGTTCCGGCTATGATCCTGTTTGTTCCGATTATTCTGCCGGCATCGAATGCTCTGGGCATCAGCCCCATTATCCTGGGTCTGATCATCGTAGTTACCCTGGCCCTTGGCCTGGTTACGCCTCCCTATGGCCTGTGCCTGCTGATTGCTTCTTCTATCAGCGGAATTACCATTGAGGATGCATTTAAGGGAACTCTTCCCTATTTCCTGTCTTCGATCCTGGTGTTGATGCTGTTGGTGCTGTTCCCCATGGCGTGGCTGGCGCTTCCTGCAATGCTGTTCCCGGGATTGTTCTAAAAGAGATTAATAGGTCATATGTTTTAAGCAAATAAAAGACCGGTCTGCCTTTCGGGGCAGACCGGTCTTTTCAGGTGCGCCTGGCGGCGCGCGTTTCTAACGGCGATTTGATTTTTGATCCATTACATCAGGCGAAGTTTTTTGGAAATGGCCAGCAGCTTTCTTCCAAAAGGCATTTGGGGAAGTTCTTCTTCCGTGACAACTCTCAAAAGGATGGCCAGCACTCCGTATATTATCATGGCAACGGGAATGCTGACGGCCAGGGCAAGGGAATTTTTGGGAGCCAGGGAGAAAACAGCATAATAAGTACCCAGGGCGGCTGCGCCCATAAAAACGGACGCTATCAGGGGGAACAGGAATGTGGTCCTGATTTCCTGGCGGTAGTGCAGCGCCCTGCCGATAGAATGCCAGTTAAGGATACAGACTACCAGGGCAAAGGTTACATTTCCGATCACCAGGCCATAGACACTCCAGTTTAAATATTTTAACATGATGTAGACCAGAACGATATGCAGTATCAGGGAGACGGCGGAATGGGAGACGGACTTGCTCATCCGGTCAATTCCCTGAAGAACCGCGTTGGTGACGGTGGAAAGGGAAAAAAAGACTACGGCCAGGGAGCCAATCCTCATCAGGTTGGCGGAAAGCTCTGAGCTGTCATGAAAGATGAGCTGCATAATGGGGCCGGCCAGTACGCCCATGCCTACAGCGCAGGGGATAGCGATCAGCATATTAAACTTAACGGTCATGTAGATCTTGTATTTTACTTCCCGAAGCTTATGCTGGGTCCGGGAATGGACAATACTGGGAATCATGGATGCTCCCAGAGAAGAGGCAATGGCAACCGGAACATTGGAAAGCAGCCTGTATTCGCCGCCATAGATGCCTAAGAGGGTTGCTCGCTGTGTCTCGTCCAGGCCTTTTTTGTCCATGATCTGGCCGAACATGGAATTGTCTACAGAACCGCTGAGCTGGTAGACAAACTGGCTCAGGATAATAGGAGTCAGAGTAAGAAACAAGGCGAGGTAAACGTTTCTCCAGTTTTCCGCAGGGATCTGCTGGCGGCGTCTCAAAGCTTTTGCGTTGCGTATCTGATAGCACAGCATCGTGATGGCAAGATAAATAAGCGCCGCCACAGCGCCGCACAAGGTTCCAAGAGTTCCGCCCGCAGCGCCGTATGATTTGACGTTCTCGCGGGAAGCGAACCAGGTCATAAAGGCATAGGAGGCAGCGATACTGACAACCGCGTGGACAATCTGCTCAATGATCTGGGAAACCGAGGTGGGAACCATGTTTCCCTGTCCCTGGAAATAACCGCGGATGACACCCATAATAGAGAATACGAAAATGGTAGGGGCCATGACTTTCAACGGAAGGGCGCTGCTGGGGCTTTTAAAAATAACATCCGTGATAAAATCCCCGCAAAATAGAAGAAGGAGTGTCATGAAGCCACCGGCAGCGGCGCTGATGGTCAGGCCGCTCATAAAAACGCGCCGCACATCCTGGTACTGCTTCCGGACCCGCCTGGCGGCGATCAGCTTGGACATGGCCAGGGGGAGGCTGTAGGAGGAAAGGATCAGGCCTATGTTGTAGATTTCATAAGCAGTATTATAGTAGCCTATTCCTTCTTGCCCCAGGATCCGTATCATAGGGACTTTGTAAAGGAGTCCGATGAAACGGACAATAATCCCTGCAACTGCAAGGATGCTGCCCTGAAGCAGCAGATCACCGGCGTTGGAGCTTTTTGGGTGATCCGGTTTCCGGGAGGGGGCGGACCTGTGTGGAGCGGTACGTTTTGCCATGGGAAAAGTCTCCTTTCCATATTACCATAGAGTATATCGCAGGTTTGGAAGGTTGGCAAGGCTGAACCGTGATTTATGAGAGGGATTTATGGCCTCATATGTTTTGTGGTGGCATGAACGGGGAAATTGTGTTAGAATATTTTGGAAGAATACAGGAGATGCGTGAGGCAGGTCTGAAGGAGGATTAAAGATGCGGGTATGGTTTAAGAAGGGAATTGTATGGCTTCTGACAGTCATGCTGGTATTAGGGGCTGTAACCGGATGCGTTACAAAACAAGAAGGAAATTTCGATACGGTAGTTTTCCAGGAGCGGTCGGCAGTCCGGGAGGAGACAGAGCGGAGTGAATGGGAAGACGGGCAGGAAACCCGGGAAAGGCCGGAGGGGGAAGAAACTGCAGAAGAGGATATCCTGAAGGAAAAAGGGATGCCGGAAGCACCAGAAGAGTCCGAGCAGGGCCAGGAACCAGATGGATTTAAAGAAGGCGGCAGTGAAATATCGGAAACGGAATTCCGGGGATCGGAGAGTGAGGACGAACCGGCAGAAATTATGGAGGAAACCGCTCCCCGGGAGGACGGTGCATATATTTCGAAGGATGAGGTGGCTTCTTATCTGCATATTTATGGGCGTCTTCCGGATAATTATATTACAAAGAAGGAAGCGCAGGAGCTGGGATGGGACAGCAAGAAAGGCAATCTGGATGAGGTGGCGCCGGGAATGAGCATTGGCGGCAGCTACTTTGGAAATTATGAAGGGCTGCTTCCCAAAAAGAAAGGGAGAAAGTATTATGAATGTGACCTGGAATATGAAGGCGGCTACAGGGGGGCGAAGCGGTTGATTTATTCGAATGACGGGCTGATCTTTTATACGGAAGACCATTATAAGACGTTTGAACAGTTATATTAGGGGGAGCCGGTATGAAAAAGATATTGTTGGACTTTCATGTGGTGAAGAACCAGGAACAGCTACAGGACTATCTGGCGCTGATGTTTGGTTTCCCGGATTATTACGGGAAAAACCTGGATGCACTTTATGATATGCTTACGGAGCTTACGGAGGATACTTGTGTGGGAGTGTTTGGCACAGAGGAGACGGATGGGGACGGACGCCTGGCGAAATATTTAAGGCGTGTCAGCCGGGTTTTTCAGGATGCGGAAGAGGAGAATCCTCACCTGTGTGTGATCTTCCAGGAGTTTGAAAGAAATTTTGAAGGCGGTGAGGGGGAGTTGTTATGAAAATAAAGCCTTTGCGGGATATTAAAATACGGACAAAATTGATGTTATTGGGAGCGGTATGTATTGTCGGGCTGGTGACATTGGAGAGGGAATCCGTCTTTACGGCATCCCGGATCAAACAGGCCGGAGATGACATGTCTGATATCTGGATGAACGCGGTAATCGTGGCAGAGGAATTAAATACGGCCACTTCGGATTACCGGATCAAGGAAAGCCGTCACGCTGTAACTACGGATCCAAAACTTATGGAAGCTTTAGAGCAGGAGATGGGCCGGATCCGGAAGGAAATCGAAGTAATGTTTGACCAGTACAGGCAGCTTCCGACATGGGATTCCGACCAGGCGTTTATGGACGAGGCGGAACTTGCCTGGGACGGATATCTGGAATACAGTGAAGAACTGATCGAGACCAGCAAAGGGAATGACCGGGAGAAAGCAACGGCTATGATGATGGGACACTCCCAGGAGCTGTTTGAAAAGGCAAGCAATATGTTTTTGGAGGCGGTGGCTCATGACAAGCGGGCTGTGGAGGTACAGAGAAACCAGGCGGAGGAGCTTTACCAGAGAATGTCTCTTGTGAAACTTTGGGTGATCGGGATTGTCACCTTTATTGTGACAGGGATGATCTGGTATCTGATTCGTTCCATTGAGAGGCCGGCTCAGGCACTTGTGGACGCGGCCAGGAGAGTTACCAACGGAAATCTGGATGTGCGGCTTCATGGCTGTTCCAGGGATGAGCTTGGGATATTGGAAGATGCCATGAACCAGATGATTGAGCGCCTGGAAGACATTGTAAAAGATGAGATCCATTTGTTCCGGGAGACGGGAAGTGAGAATTTTCAGGCAAGATCCGCCTGCGAGCAGGCTTACCGGGGGGATTTTGCACCGATTTTGTATGGATTTACCAGCCTGCAGAGCCGGCTGAAGGCAATCAAGCAGAGACAGGGGGAGAACGAGGCCGCCATGGAAAACGAGCTCAGGCTGCAGAAGGAAAGAATAGAAGGGCTGCAGCAGGAACGGGAACAGCAGCGGGAGCGGGCCGCCGGGCTGAGGGTGGAGCGGGAGCAGCTTGCAGAGCGGGCCGCCCGTCTGGAGGCGGAGTTAGAGCGGGAGACGGGAAAAGCAGAACGGCTGGCAGCAGAACTTGAGAAGGAAACGGAAAAATCAGCACAAACCAAGGCGGAGCTGGAGTGGAGGAAAAGAAACGAGGAGACGGTTTCGGCGGCTTTGCAGGATAAGGAGCCTGAAAATCAGCAGGATCAGCATATACAGATGAAAGATGAGGACGAAGGAGTATGATGAAAGACAGCCAGGCAACGTGGATGCTGCAGACAAAAAAAGCGGATTTTTCCGCATTGGCCAGGCGTTTTCAGATCGACCCGGTGACAGTCCGTCTCATCCGCAACCGGGACATTGTGGGGGAACAGGGAATGGAGC
The DNA here is from genome assembly GCA_949840805.1 of uncultured Lachnospiraceae bacterium. Taxonomy (GTDB): domain Bacteria; phylum Bacillota; class Clostridia; order Lachnospirales; family Lachnospiraceae; genus Brotaphodocola. Next base: position 59,217 of record CATKXR010000016.1, read on the forward strand.
GGTATCTGCACGGTACTCTTAAAGATTTGTATGATCCTCACCTGCTGAAAGATATGGATCTTGCGGTTTCCATATTAACGGAAAAGATCAGGAATGGCAGACGGATCCGTATTGTGGGGGATTATGATATTGACGGAATCTGTTCTACTTATCTTCTGTATAAGGGTATGACCCGGTGCGGCGCAAGGGTGGATTATCAGATTCCGGAAAGAATCCGGGATGGATATGGGATTAACGAATCCATTATCCGGCGTGCCTGCGAGGATGGGATCGATACGATTGTTACCTGCGACAACGGAATTGCAGCGCTGCAGCAGATATGTATGGCCAAGGAACTGGGCATGACCGTGATTATAACGGATCATCATGAGGTGCCTTTAGATGATAAGGGAGAGGAACTCCCGCCGCCGGCAGATGCGGTTGTCAATCCGAAGCAGGCGGCCTGCGGCTATCCATTTAAGGGAATCTGCGGAGGCGTGGTAGCCTGTAAACTGGTGCAGGTGTTGTATGAAGCCTTTGCCATACCTTCACAAGAATGGGAAGATATGCTGGAATTTGCGGCCATTGCCACGGTGGGGGATGTAATGCGGCTGCAGGATGAGAACAGGATCCTTGTCCGTTTTGGGCTGCGGCAGATGGAAAGGACAAAAAGCCTGGGACTGAAAAAACTGGTGGAGGCCTGCGGTTTGAATATTCAGGAATTGACGGCATACCATATCGGTTTTGTGATTGGACCTTGCCTGAATGCCAGCGGGCGGCTTCAGACTGCAAAACTGGCTTTGGATCTTCTTTTGTGCCAGGACGAGCAGGAGGCGGCTTCCATGGCCCAAGAGCTGCAGATATTAAATGAAGAGCGCAAGACCATGACCCAGCAGGGCGTGGATGAGGCCCTTAAACAAGTGGAGGAGCATTATGCCGGGGATTCGGTCTTGGTGATTTTTTTGCCGGATTGCCATGAATCTGTGGCGGGAATCATTGCAGGACGGGTGAGGGAGGCGTGGAACCGCCCGGTTTTTGTGCTGACCAGGGGGGAAGATTGTGTGAAAGGTTCCGGGCGTTCTATTGAGGCGTATCATATGTACCGGGAAATGTGCGGCGTGCAGGATCTTTTCCTGAAGTTCGGCGGCCATCCTATGGCGGCGGGCTTTTCCATGGAGGAATGCCACGTGGACGAGTTCAGGCGGCGTCTCAATGAACAGGCGGCGCTGAAGCCGGAGGATTTTATCCCGAAGGTATGGATCGATGTGGCGATGCCTTTGGAATACCTGTCGGAACGCCTGGTAGGGGAATTGAAGCTGCTGGAACCGTTTGGGCAGGGAAATGAAAAACCCCAGTTTGCCCAGAAAGGCCTTCGGATCCGCAGCGTGCGGGTACTGGGAAAAAACAGGAATGCGGTGAAACTTTCTCTTGTGACGGAGAGGGGGCTGGCCATGGACGGGATGCTCTTTACGGAGGGGGACCGGTTTGTGGAAGAACTGGGAGCGAAAAAGACCATAGATGTGGTGTATTACCCGGATGTAAATGAATATAACGGGCGCCGGACCCTTCAGATTATCATACGGGAGTATAAACTGCATCCGTAAAAGATATATAAATCTTGACACGAATTGTAAAGCTGTACTATAATCAGACACATCATAACGGTTCAGGGAGTCTGAGCCGTTACGGAATATTAATAAAAAGGCACTGGAGAAAAGACCGGTGCCTTTCCGGCAGAAAAGGAGATTATCATGGTAAACGATATTATGAAATTCATCACGGATCATGATCCGGAGGTAGGAAAAGCCATTGAGCAGGAAGCGGCCCGTCAGAGGAGAAATCTGGAACTGATTGCTTCGGAGAACATCGTGTCAGAGCCGGTGATGATGGCTATGGGAACGGTGCTGACCAATAAGTACGCAGAGGGATATTCCGGCAAGCGGTATTATGGCGGCTGTGAATATGTGGATGTGGTGGAGACCATTGCCATTGAACGGGCGAAGAAGCTGTTCGGATGTGATTATGCCAATGTGCAGCCCCACTCCGGCGCCCAGGCCAATATGGCGGTATTTCTGGCCATGTTAAAGCCCGGGGACACGGTTATGGGAATGAATTTAAACCATGGCGGCCATCTGACCCATGGAAGCCCTGTGAATTTCTCCGGCCTGTATTTTAATATTGTTCCTTATGGGGTGAATGATGAGGGATATATCGATTATGAAGAGCTGGAGAGAATTGCGGTGGAAAGCAGGCCGAAACTGATCGTGGCGGGAGCCAGCGCTTATGCAAGGGAGATTGACTTTAAGCGGTTCCGCCAGGTGGCGGATAAGGTAGGGGCTTTTCTCATGGTGGATATGGCTCATATTGCCGGCCTGGTAGCGGCCGGGGAGCATCCCAGCCCTGTCCCTTACGCGGATGTGGTGACGACTACTACCCATAAGACCCTGCGCGGCCCGAGAGGCGGCCTGATCCTTGCCAACCAAGAGGCGGCGGATAAGTTTAACTTTAATAAGGCGATTTTCCCGGGAACTCAGGGAGGGCCTTTGGAGCATGTGATCGCGGCAAAGGCAGTCTGCTTTGGAGAGGCGCTGAAGCCGGAATTTAAGACATACCAGGCACAGGTAAGGAAGAATGCGGCGGCCCTGGCAGAGGCTTTAATGGGACAAGGTTTTAAGCTTCTGACAGGAGGAACAGACAATCATCTGATGCTGGCAGACCTGCGGGGGATGGAGGTGTCTGGCAAGGAGCTTCAGAACCGTTGTGACGAGGTTTATATCACTCTTAATAAGAATACGGTTCCCAATGATCCGAGAAGCCCGTTTGTCACCTCGGGAGTGAGGATCGGCACCCCTGCCGTTACTTCCCGCGGGCTGACAGAAGCGGATATGCCGAAGGTGGCAGAGTGTATCTGGCTTGCAGCGACGGATTTTGAGAATAAGGCAGACTATATACGGGCGGAAGTGACAAAGCTTTGCGACCGGTATCCGATTTATCAGGGATAAATTCTGAAGGCGGCATGGTTACTGACCGGTTTGGGCAGCAGCCATGCCGCCTGTTTCAGTCAGTTTCAGACGTTGCCGGTTCCAAAAAAAGTACTTGCATTTCGTGGCAGATTCTGTTAAAATATTTATTCGTGACACAATATTCCTTGCTCTTGATACGGATATCAAGGGCCAGAGACCACAAGGAGGTAAAGCAATGAACAAGTATGAGTTAGCAGTTGTTCTGAGCGCAAAACTCGAAGATGAAGAAAGAGCAGCCGCGTTGGAGAAGGTGCAGGGGTATATCACCCGTTTTGGAGGCACTGTGACCAATGTGGACGACTGGGGCAAGAAAAGGCTTGCATATGAGATCCAGAAGATGAGAGAGGCTTTCTATTACTTCATCCAGTTCGAGACTGAGGACACCAACTGCCCCAACGAAGTGGAAGCCCACATTCGTATTATGGAGCCGGTGATCCGCTATCTTTGCGTAAAGCAGGACGAGCAGTGAGAACAGGCAGCAGGGAGGAATATCCAAACTGTTGCAGGAATAGACGACCAGCTTAAAAAGGAAGAGTGATGGTATGAATAGAGTAATTCTTATGGGTAGACTGACCAGGGATCCGGAAGTGAGATATTCCCAGGGAGAGCGTTCCATGGCGATAGCCAGGTATACTCTCGCCGTAGACCGCAGACGTTTCAGAAGCCAGGACGGCGACCAGGGACAGACGGCAGATTTTATCCCTATTGTGGCATTTGACCGTGCGGGAGAATTTGCGGAAAAGTATTTCCGCCAGGGCATGAGAGTGCTGGTTTCAGGCCGTATCCAGACAGGCAGCTATACCAACAAAGAAGGTCAGCGTGTTTATACCACAGAGGTTATCGTGGATGAGCAGGAGTTTGCCGACAGTAAAAATGCGAACGGCGGCGGGGACAATGGCGGTTATGGTTATCAGCCCACATCCAGACCGGCTCCGTCAAGCGCTATTGGCGATGGCTTTATGAACATCCCGGACGGTGTAGAAGATGAAGGTTTGCCTTTCAACTAAGCAGACCGGCTTTCAGTTGAGAGACATGGATTGATCGAAGAAGGAGGCAGTACCAATGGCATTCAATAAATCGGATAAGCCCGAAGGCGCTAAGGTAAGAAGAGGCGGCATTCGCAGAAGAAAAAAAGTATGTGTATTCTGCGGTGAGAAGAATGGCGTCATTGATTATAAGGATACAAATAAGCTGAAAAGGTATGTATCGGAGAGAGGCAAGATCCTTCCCAGAAGGATTACGGGTAACTGTGCAAAGCATCAGAGAGCGTTGACGGTTGCCATTAAGAGAGCGCGCCATATTTCCCTTATGCCCTATACGTGTGATTAATATTTACGGTAATAAGAGCCCGGAACATCCGTTTCCGGGCTTTCTTGCGTTGTCGGGCTTTGGTGCAGGTGGATATGGCCGCTGTTTTAGCAGATATCAAGCATTATTTACTCGCAAATTAGTGCAACGATGTACCGGCGGCTGTGTAACCTCGACATTAATCGACAAGGCATACTCATATTAGATGTAAACTCAAAAAAGGTGTTGTAAAATATTGTCGGGTATATTAGAATAATAGCACAGAGATGGTTGGGGAGAAAAGGAGGTGAACAGGTTCGGAAACACCGTGCTTATTTGGAAAATATCAGATATGCCGGCTGCTGGGCCGTGGAAGAAGCGGGACAGTCTATCTGGCAAAGCATAAAGAACTGGAGGAATACCGGGCGATCAAGCAGGTTTCGAAAAGCTGTGTGGATTACGGTCAATTCCGAAAGGAAGCGTTGATATTGAAAGAGATTCGGCATCCAGGCATACCTGTAGTATATGATTTAGAAGAGGATGAGAATTTTTGTTATTTGATTGAGCAGTTTTTAGAGGGAGATTCGCTGTACGCCCTTGTTTCTGACATAGGGCATTTTTCAAAGGCAATGACGATCCGGTATGGGATTCAGATTTGCCGTCTGGTGAATATCTTGCATTCGGTAAAGCCAACCCCTATTTTGTATCTGGATTTACAGCCTAAAAACCTGTTGGTATGTGACGACACGGTAAAGCTGGTGGATTTTGACCACGCGATTCCATTGGATGAGGCGGAATATTTGACAAAGCGCTACGGGACGGTCGGCTGTGCGGCCCCAGAGCAGTATACAGGAGCAATTTTAAATGAACGGACGGATATCTATGCCATTGGTGCTGTCCTCTATTACATGCTGACCGGAGAGTTTCCGGAAAAAAATCCTGTATACCCAAAGGAGCGAATGGATCGTCATCTGAAAAAGGTTATCCGCACTTGTCTGCAGGAGGATCCTGGAAAGCGGTATAGATCGGCAGACCAGCTAGGCAGAGAGCTGGAAAGTATTCAGAAGCAGATGGAAAATAAAGGTGTTTTTCGGAAAATTCCGGAATCATCTCTGACCATTGCCATAGCAGGCGCCTTTCCGGGCGCCGGGACAACCCATATGGCAATCGGGTTTGCAGCCTGCCTGTGGCGGCAGGGGTTGTCAGTGGTATACGAGGAGAAAAATGGTTCTGATGCGGTCAGGCAGATGGCCGGCTGTGCAGGATGTACTATGGACCGGTATGGGATTTACCGGATTCATGGATTACCCATGTTTCCCCTTTATGGAGATACCGTAAAGCTGGAATCGCATCCTTATAAGGTGAGGATCCAAGATTACGGAACGCTTTGTGAGAGGTTTCGGCAGGAAACGGCAGATGGATATCTGCTGGTCTGCGGGAGTAAGCCCTGGCAGTGGAAAAAGGCCAGGGAGGCTGTTCAGTTTTCGGGAAATCCCCCGGAAATGGCGATCATCTACAATCAGTTCTGCGGGCAGCTAACAGACAAGCTGCCTGGCCCGGCAAAGGAGGCAGAATGTTTCCTGATGCCACATTTTCCCAATCCGTTTACTTGTGCCAGAGAGGCACAAAGGGTATATAATGAGATATTGTTGTCAATAACCGGCAAAGAAACAGGAGGTATATTACGAATACTGTCAAAAAAGGCAGAAAGAGTTCTTTTCACTGGCCGTTTTTAAAACGAAAACCTGTCTCTGAACATTTTTTTAGGATTTTAGGAATCACAGGGGCCGGGAGGGGAACAGGCGTTACCCATCTGGCAGTCTGGGTTGCCAATTATCTGGCAGGCGTATGCCGGGAACAGACGGCAGTGCTGGAATGGAATAGCCACGAAGACTTGGCAAATATGGGAAGATTTTGCGGATGCAGGCCGGATAAAGGACAGCCCTGCAGGATTTTTGAGGTGGATTATTACGCGAAAGCAGGAGCTGGAGAGCTGGCAGACTGCATAAATGGGGATTATCGGTATATTATTATTGACTACGGAGAAATCACCGGACAAGGGTTTCTGGAGTGTGCCCGGTGCGACTTGAAAGTAATTGTCGGCTCATTAAGCGAGTGGCAGGCGGAAACATTTCTGGAGATTGCAGAGAGACAAGAAAAGCGGGATAAGAGCTGGAAATTCGCTGCCGCATTTGGCAGTGACGAAACCAGAAAAGAGATAGAGAAGCGTTTTCGGATTTCTGTCCAAAGGATTCCATATTCTATTGATGTTTTTGCTGTCACATATGCCGACATAGGTTTCTTTATAAAACTTTTAAGAATTTGACCGGGGGGCGCAGGTACAGGAATTTTGTGTCACGGCTTAAAACTTGTAAAAATATGAGGGTTGTTTCGCAAGGTTTGCTTGTGAGTTACCTCTTTGGTGCGCCTTGCCTGAGGAAACAGGAGGTAAGAGTCATATGAGACCAAGATATCAATTATATGGAAAAAACCGGGAAGTGTTTCTAAAAGGACTGCAGAGATATCAGGATCGGGGTGTTACGATCCTGGTTGACGGAAAAGAAGCAGATGCTTCAGAATGGATAAAAATTTTGGAAGTGCAGGCGGACGGAAGCTTTTATATGGGTGATTATATTATGGATGATTCTATCAGTCCGGAGAAAAAAGAAGCTGACAGACCTAACGGGCATATTTTGCAGACTGTGAGGAAAGGAGGAGCGGATATTCAGCCGGCGGCTATGGTCCGTGAAGATGCTGATTCCTATGAAGCGAAAGAACCTTGCGGTGAGAAAGGCAAGGTGGCGGAAGCGGATATAGCATGTACGGAATCGTGCTATACAGGAGTATTAAAGGAAATTCGATTTGACCGGGTTTATAACCGATAGATTTACGAGACAAGCCTGTCAATCGCAGACAAGTTATGGAAAGAATAAGGGGATGCCATGGCAAATATGGCAGAGGACGGCGCTGATTCAGAGAGAATTCCAATTCAGCCGGAAAGAAGAGCGGCGCGGGCGGAAAGTAATGGAGCAGTTCAGTGAGTATTGGAACGCTTACATATAAATGCCTGCTGCAGGCCGAAACCAGATCCCATAAAGATGTGGCATGCCTGCCGCAGGTGATTTTTGATAGAAAACTGCCGTACAGGCAGGGGGCGGGGGATTGGCAAGAAAATGGAAAATGTAAGCAGAATAATGAAATTGTAAGAGAAGAAAAACGAAAGGTGTGGTACAATGTAAACATCTAAAATAAGAATTACAGGCAGGGAGGATGCAGGCATGAAAAGATTCCTGGTGTCAGTCATAACAATTATAGCCGTACTTTTTATCATAGGTGCTGCAGGCGCGGCCTTTTTTGTCTATACGAAATATATGCCTTCCAGTGAACTGGCAGATCAGAACGAGTGGTTCGGGATCGTGGGGGACCGGGTGGCGATTTTGCTGGATAATAACCTGGTGGAAGATCATAAGGCAAGATATATTGATGGAGAAGTGTATTTACCTATTGATTGGGTCAATGATATATTGAATGAAAAATTTTATTGGGACAGTACGGAAAAGATATTGGTTTATACTCTTCCCGAGGAGATTATTTACGCGGACGCTTCTGTAAAAGGAAGCGGCGGCAAGCCGCTGCTGATAGAGCAGGAGAACCAGGTGTGGCTGCTGGCAGGCCTTGTCCTGAACTATACGGACGTTAGGATGGAGCGTTTTACAGATGGAGACGTAAAGCGGATCTTTATCGATACAAGTTGGGAATCCGCTTCAGCGGTGTCTGCCAAAAAAGATGGGAAGCTGCGGGTTCGGGGCGGTATAAAGAGCGAGATCCTCACGGATGTAAAAGAGAATGAAAACATGCAGGTTTTAGAAAGCATGGAAAACTGGACAAAGGTGAGAACAGAGACGGGCTATATTGGTTATATTCAGAATAAGATAATTGAGCAGGAGCCGGATCATCATTTCGTGAGCAGTTTTCAAACACCTCAGTACACGAGTATATCTTTAGGAGAGCCGGTATGCCTGGTATGGCATCAGGTTTTTTCTCAACAGGCAAACGATGCCTTAGAACAGTTGATGGAGAATGTGGAAGGGGTAAACGTGATTGCTCCCACATGGTTTATGCTTACGGATAACGAGGGAAATTATGAATGCCTGGCAGACAGGGGTTATGTAAAAAGAGCCCATAATATGGGACTTCAGGTTTGGGGGGTGGTGGATAATTTTAATAAAGGCGATAATGTAAATTCCGAGGTCTTATTTTCCAGGACGACAGTCCGGCAGAAGCTGATTGATTCGCTGATACGGGATGTAAAGGCTTATGAGATGGATGGGATTAATCTTGATATTGAAACCATCAAGCCTGAGGCGGGTCCTCATTATGTCCAGTTTATCCGTGAGCTTTCTGTCAGTTGCCGGAAAGAGGGGATCATACTGTCTGTGGATAATACGGTTCCTGCCGGATATTCGGCATTTTATAACCGGGAAGAACAGGGACGGGTGATAGATTATTTTATTATTATGGCTTATGATGAGCATTATGCCGGAGGAGAGGCAGGTTCCGTAGCGTCTTTGGGATATGTGAAAAAAGGAATTGAGGATACCTTAAAGATAGTTCCCAGAGAGAAACTGATCAATGGTATTCCTTTTTATACACGGGTTTGGAAAGAGGAAGGAGGAAAGGTAACGGCTACTTCAATGGGGATTTCTTCTGTAAAAGAATGGGTGGAGGAAAAGGGCATGCAGTTGGACTGGGATGAGGAGCTGGGACAGTATTATGGCGAACTGCAGGAGGGAAGCGCCCTTTATCGCCTGTGGATGGAGGAGGAAGAGTCTGTCAGCAGGAAGATGGATTTGATATGGGGAAATGACCTGGCGGGAGTGGCCTGCTGGAAGCTGGGATTTGAGACACCCGAGTTATGGAAGATTGTAAAGCCAAAGACAGCCAACTAAGCGTTGCGGGAGTGTGGAAAGAGGATGAAACGGGATAAAAGAAAGCTGGTATCAGGTGTTTTTCTGGCAATAATGACTGCGGTATTGTGTTCTTGTTCCAGGGAAGCCAATACTCCTACGGAAATTTCAGAAACCGGGTCCTCCGCAGAAACAGTCATAATCGAATCTTTTCAAGAGGAATCCGAGTCAGAGATTGTAATTATACCCGAACAGGAAACCGGTGAGACATTTTCTGAAGAGGAAACGGAATCTGAAAGCACAGAGACAGAAGAACCGGAAGATCGTTGGCAGATGCGGGCGATTGTCGGAACGGATATTCACTATCTGTCCAGGAGCCTGACAGACGGCGGCAATGTGTTCCAGTATATGGTGGAGCATGGGGACGGAAAAGTGGTTACTTATATTGAGCAGATCACAGACGCTTTTCTGGAGGAAGTGATCCGGCAGAAACCGGATGTATTGATCCTGAGCGGAGACCTGACTTTGGACGGAGAGAAAAAAAGCCACGAGGAGCTGGCTGAGAAGTTATACGAAGTGGAAGACGCGGGAATTCCGGTATTGGTGATTCCCGGCAACCATGACATAAATAACCGTCATGCGGCTCAATATAAAGGGGATGAGCGTTTTCCCGCAGAGTTTACCACTCCGGAGGAATTTCGTGAGATTTATCGGGATTTTGGCTATGATGAGGCAGTCAGTGAGGATCTTATAAGCCTTAGTTATGTGTATGAGCTGGATGATTACAACAGGCTGCTGATGCTGGATACCTGCCAGTATCAGAAGAAAGCCCTGGTGGGAGGGGCAATTCTGGTTGATACTTATGACTGGATTGAACAGGAGCTGGAAGATGCCTGGGATCATGGCATGAATGTGATACCGGTGGCTCACCATAATTTGCTGGATGAGAGCGAGATTTATGTGGATGACTGCACGATCGAGCACGGGGAACAACTGGTATACATATTGGAGGATTGGGACATACCGATTTTCTTGAGCGGTCATCTGCATGTACAGCATACGAAACGGTCTGACGATAACAGAGGTGTGTGGGAGATGGTGACGAGTTCTCTGGCTACACCTGCCTGCCAGTACGGCAATCTGATTTTTCGCAATGACGGAAGTTTTTCTTATTGGACGAAAGCGGTAGATGTGGAACAGTGGGCGGAGCGCCACGAAAGGACAGAGGAGGAGCTGCTGGAGTTTGACAAGTTCAAGGAACCATTTTTGCGGCGGGTGTTTTATAACCAGTCTTATGATGCCTTGCAGACGATCAGCGGCCTTACCGTAAACCAGATAGACCGGATGTCCCGGCTGTATTCGGAGCTGAACTATCATTATTATCAGGGTACTGCTTATCAGATTCAGGATAAGGTGCAGGAGGATCCGGATTACCGGTTATGGATGGAAGACGGTTCTTTTACGGTGCTGACAGACTATGTGCAATATATCGTAAATGACGCAAAGCGGGATTATAATCGCGTGGAAGGGAGATGACGGGAATTCAAATCAACAGGGATGGTTTGAGATGATTTGCTGGTTCTTTTTTTCGGGGAAAACCGATATATTAAAATGGAATCAGAGTAATGGGGGAAAAGGGATGAGTGAACGGAAACCGGAGATGCTGATGGGCGCTTTGCTGTTAGTGTTTGTTTTTTTGATATCCAGGCATGCGGGGATGATGACGGCAGGGCAGAAGGCGGTGGCGGAAAAGGCAAGGCCTGTAGTGGTGATTGACAGCGGACATGGAGGGACTTTTTACAGACCAGAAAAATGATTCTGGCCTGGGGCGGGATTTGTCGATATCAGGGGTAGTTTTACAAGGTTTTTTATGATAGACTTGTCTTTTAGAAAGGCAGGTCTATTATTATGCAAAAATTAATGTTAACTTTATTAACTTATGAGCCATATGGAAAAGTATGTCAGGCTGAAAAAGAATATATTGATGCAGTTTTAAATGGTCAGCCAGTCAATAAAGACTCTGATTATCATCGGCTGTTTTATGGATTTTATTGCTATTTAGGCAGGGATAAGCGGGAGGATATTAAAACAAAAAAATAAGCTGGGGAAAATTAGAGTGGCTTAGAGAATGGAAAACCAGGTATATGCAAAAATCCCGAGTCTATCCAATACTTTTTAAGAAAATATGTTTTTACAGCATTGTTAATAGCGGAATGTCGGATGAGGCATTTTTGTCAAAAATAAATATGCGTGAAAATATTTTAGAAAAATGGGGGGTTAGCGCAAGATATCGTAAAGCTGTTACAGATGATACCTATTATTCTCCTATTATTCAGAGAAATGGGAGAAAAGCCGACTATTTAACAGATATTATAAAAGCGGTGTATTATGAAGCTGGACGGCAGAACAAAAGTTCTAATAAAATGCCTAAAAAGCAAGATTTGCCTGTGTTTATCGATGTATTTGCGGGAACTGGTACAGTTGCGGCATCAGTAAATGCAGATAAAATGATTCTCAATGATAAGGACTTCTGTGTGGCATGTTTTCTGTATACAATGGCAGGTGATCCAAGACAGTTTAGAAGGCGAATTGCAGAGCTGCATAATGATTTTGTCAGTAAAGACTTTTCTCCGAGTAAGCCTTATACTGTAGAGCATTATAAGAAACATTACCTTAAATTGAAAGAAAAAAATCGGGGGCTTTATAAGGTTAGCCAATATGAGAACTTTATTATTCGCATACGAAATAATTATCGTTATATAAACGAATGTATTCAGAAAATGAGAAATTTTCCAGTCGATTTTAAACATGAATGCGAGCATAATGTAAACAATGTTTATGATATAGGAGTTAAATGGTTTTTTATTAATGCAATAGATGCTGCGTATAATAATGGGAATCAATTTTCAGTTACGAATATTGATGAGCAGACTTATAAAAACTATTTAACTCATTGCTTGGGCGTTGAATTTAAAGTTAGTGGAAACAATATTGTATCTGATATAATGAATTTAAAACTTCACCCAGGAATGATAAAATTAAAAGGAAAGAGCAAGAAAAGCGGATATGAGTTTATGGAAAATATTCATAATAGTGATGTTTTAAGCCAAGATTTCAGACAAATAATAAAAGGATGCCAAAAACATTCCAACAGAAAATTCTTGTATTTAGATAGCCCCTATTTTCTTACAACAGATTATGATATTCCATTTCAGGATGAAGAACATAAGCAGATGCTTGATTTATTGAGAGGCAGCGCTTTTAAGTGGTTATTTTCAATGAAATGTAAGGATTGGGCAGAGTTCAAACCAAAAAGCGGGCAAAAGAAAAGAGCAGCGGGGCAAAGGCGGATAATGAATTATCTTACATATTATAAAGGATTTGTGAAAGAATTTGATATTGATTTGAAAAAAAATTTATATATACAAGATGTATCTGCTCAGGCATTGCCTAAAAATGCAGATAATCTGTATATTATTTTATCCAACAGAGCTTATGACGAGATGATGATCTGTAACTTTGATATACGCAGAGCAATTCCCTATGATGAGGATGGTGCTGTTATCATGCCATTCAGAGAATTTTTACAATATATTGAACGTGAACCTACATATTCCAGGGATGATTACTATATACGAAGAGAAGCATTAAGATGGCGGAAAGAACAGATTATAAGAAAATATGCAACTGGAGAATGGATTTAACTTGGATGATCGCCGTTAGTTATGAGGCTGAAAAATGCACAAATACAGAATGTTCACTGATTTTTAGTACTTGTAAAGCGGTGTCATGTATGCTAAAATAGACCTTGAGAAATTCAAGGATGACAAGGTGTACCACCACGGGGAGTTGGCGCTCCCCGTGGCAAGGGATGGTATCTAGGCTACCACACAATACTGACGAGTCAGCGATACACAAATGTAATTATAAGGCACTGGAGGTAAAAGTGCAATCTTTTTGTGTTATCAAGTTGATGAAGTCAACCTTAAGATATATTTACGAGGTGTTAGTGTGGACGCATGCTGGCACCTTATTCTTGGTTTCTCACTCAGGTGCTTTGGTGGCGGAGCGATCCGCCACTGGGGTACTTTAAGTGAGAGATCGGAGTTTGAAAAGACTACGATTTGTTTGCCGTGTTCGTAGTCTTTTTTATTTCTTCGATTTTGGCGTTTGCTACAATGTAGATCCAAAACGGCAAAATTACAAGAAAGCAGGAGTTGCCTGCGGAAAGAGGGAAAGATGAAAAGACAGTTAAAAACAGTTGTCGCTTTTGTGGCGGCAGCAGCCATGACGATGGCTTCAGTGGTAACGGCGAGTGCGGCAATAGGAGTGTCAAATGATGAGTATTCTATGGCAACGGGATTTCGTGACGGGTTACGTGAGAGATTTCCTTCAATAACGGATGCACATATTGACTGGGCAATCGATATAGGTGCATCGGATGATCCTACATGGGATTGTCAATACTGGGATACATTAAGTTCTGTTGGAAAAGAAACAATAGCCTATCTGATTGTTTTAGGGCAGATAGATCGGGCCTGGGCAGAAACACAGGTTGACTATTATTACATTGACAGAGATATGTGCGTTAATCGGGGAGCAAATGCCACTGAGTTAGATGCGCTTATTGTGAAATTAGGAGGTAATACCAGTGCTTCTGCATCAACTGAGAATATTTCCACATGGAAACAAGATGGTAAAGGCTGGTGGGTTGAAAATCCAGATGGGACTTACCTGACAAACCAGTGGTATCAGTCACCCACCAGTGGTTTATGGTATTATATGGGTGCTGATGGCTATATGCTCACAAATACTACCACGCCAGATGGGTATTTTGTAAATGCAGATGGGGTTTGGGAAAATTAATAAAAACATCATTCATACAAGATAACAAAATCAATATAAATGCAAATTTTAATGATAATGGGGAAATTAATTTTATGCGAAAGAGTCTGAAGGTAATATCAATTGCAATAGCAACCTCACTTTTAATAAGTGGACAATCTATAGCGGCTATTCAAACGGTGACAGATGGAGAGGAAACTCTGCTAACCAGTGTACATTATGATGCAAAGGCAGAAATTCGTATAATGTTTCAGCGATTTAACTATTTTGATCGGCTTGATGAAACTGTAGAAGAAAGGGTTGCTGAGGTTATTGAAGCAAGAAAGTCCTTGAAAGGGGTGGAGGGTGTAGACTATCAGCTATATCCTATTGAATATGTAAAAGAAGATGAACTTTGGCAGGTAGAGAAACAAAAAAGTAGTTTGGCGGATGCTACACCTTCAGGCTATGAATGGCATTTTGTTTACATAAACCAAAGTGGCGATGGTTGGTGGGATTATGATATTAAAGCAACAACTGGAAGTAATTACACAGATTCAAAAGAAGCAGAGTTAGGCTTTTTAGGTACACTTAGTAAACGCAAAACATTTGATGTAACTTATAATGGTGTCTGTTATTCAGAGTGTTTGATTGGGCAGGGCAATATAAAAGAAAATAATTTTTTTGCAGTACGTTTGCCACAAGGGTATCCTGAAAATGTGATATTAACTATTTATGCAAATAAATGGGTGGATGACGGCAGTGATATCTGGATTAGAGGTGATGGCATTGCTTACCTAAATACGCAAGCTATGGCTGATAAGGTTAAAAATTCTACAAAAATAGATTATGATAATGGTGTTATGTATTATATTGTAGGTTCACCGAATATAGCAGTTCCAGCACAGAGATTCACTTGGATATCTGATGCAGTAGGCTGGAGAGTCCAGAATACAGACGGCACCTATCTGACGAACCAGTGGTATCAGTCAAACAATCTTTGGTACTACATGGGCGCAGACGGCTACATGCTCACCAACACCACCACACCTGACGGGTATCAGGTCAATGCTGACGGAGTGTGGGTTCAGTAACACAGTCTAATTTTATAATCAGGATTTCTTTTAGAGCCGCTGGCAGCAAACCGCCAGCGGCTTTTTCCATGCCTTACCAGGCAGCAAACTACCCAATTTCTCCCCCGTTTTTTGTGCATACCTGACCATCTTTCTTTTCTCTCCCATTTTTGACTTGCGTTAGTTCCCATTCAGAGTTATAACACGACACAACAAAAAAACGCAGTTCCCCAGGTTCCTTTTATCAGGGGTAGCGAAAATCTAAGGAGGTTATGGTATGAATAGAAGCAGTTTACCGTTAGGAGTTAACAAGCTGAAGAAATGGTGGGATGATGAGAACAGGGTGCTGCGGTGTGACCTGCCGTTCCAGAGGCACGCCGGAGCCTGGAGTCCCATCACCAAGAGCAACCTGGTGTGGAGCATCCTGGCAGACAGCTATATCCCGCCGATTGTCCTGCTCAAAGACAAGTCAGGCGTGGATGAACGGGGAAAAGACACCTTCCTTTACAACATCGAGGACGGCCAGCAGCGGCTTACCAACCTTTTCAGCTTTATGGACGATGGCTGGACGCTTCACGGGGCTACGCCTATCGTGGAGTTCGATGGCTTTGAGTATGACCTTGCGGGGAAGAAGTTTTCTGAACTGCCGGAGGAACTCCAGAACGCCATCAGCCAGTACCGCTTTTCTGTCCAGTGCCTGGAAAATTACACTATGCAGGAGGCGGAGGCGCTGTTTTTCAATATCAACTCAGGGGTAGCGCTGTCAGCCGTGCAGAAGTCCAAGGCAAAGATGGGAACCGACCTGATTCAGTTCTTTTCGGGGCTTTTGGAGGGAGGGTTCTTTACCCAGGCAATCAATATCACGGAGGCCCAGGCGAGGCGGGAGGATGATCTTTTGATGCTGCTCCAGTCAGCGCTGCTTTTAGACAACCGCCATGACGGGGTGGAGTACAAGACCATCAGCGCAGCTTACTGCCTTGCCTATGCGGAATCCATCAAGGGCTGCTACACGGAGGAAAAGAGGGAGATCCTCCGGGGCGTGGTTGGATTTCTGGATGCGGCCTTTCCGGTGAAGAACAAGTTCCTGCGGAAGAACAACGTGCCGATAGTGGCAGTCATGGCCAGGGTTGCCCAGGAGCAGGGGCTGACGCCAGACAGCTTCCGTGGATTCCTGAATGACTTTGCCAACCAGGAGCATCCCGCCTATGACGAGGCGTCTGGCAGTGGTAATGTCAAGGCCAGATCCGTGCAAATGCGTCTGCGGATGATGTTCCTTGCGTTTTGTCGGTACTTTGGATTGGAAACGGGGGCGGTGAGGAAGCCATTCGCAGATGCGATTCCCCTGGATGAAGGGACGCAGGTAATGGAGCCTGGAGAAGCCGTAAGTAGTGCGGAAGCCGCCATCCCTGCCGGGGCAGGGAGCGATGATGAGGCTGGCGCAGCGCAGGCGGATGGCGCCGCTTGTGCGGATGTGGGGTAGCGTTTGGCTCCAGGCAGCAAGAAGCCGCCAAAGGGCTTGGGAAAGCATGGAGCGAGTGAGGAACAAAAGGGGAGGGGATTGGAAGCCGCCGGGGGATGAACCTGGCGGTTTTTCTATGGGCTGGCGTTGTGGGGGCGGTTTTGGTTTCCCTCCGTTACGGCGTTCTATTTGCCCCGTATTCCTCTTTTGTTGCTTCCAGCGTGGGACTTCCCTGGCTTTGGGCTTAAAGCCGCCACACGGCCTTTGTGGGCGCTTACGGGCGGCTTTGGGGAATTGGGCATGGTCTGGCCTGGGCTGCACTTTGTCTGGGTATGGGGGCTTGCTCCTGCTGACAAGGCAGGTGCCAGGAGCCGGAGATGCTGGGTAGTTACGGATGCTTTTTGGGATTTTTCCTGCTGGAAAATAGACAGCCAGGAGGGATGGGATAAGCCGGATGGATGAGCACAGGGCAGGAAGATAAAGGACATGTGGGGTAAACTGTCCCATTTCTGTCTTTTATTCGGAGGAAACGGAGTATTTTCGTAGCAGACAATGAAAAAATATAGGTGTTATTCCTTTATGGACGGCCAGGATGGACGATTTTTCAAAAAAATTTTCCTAATTATTTAGACTGGAAAGAAAACATAGAGAGATAACGTAAGAAAGACACAAAAAGACACAGAAAGACACAGAAAGACACATCATTTCTTTTCTTATTTTTTCCAGCAGAATCAAATCGTCACATGGGCATAAAACATAGAGTTGGAAGATTAGTCAGATAATTCACCACGATAATTAATTGGATGAAAATAAGGTTAATTGATAGAGTTAATAAGAGATTTAAGAGTTGAGTTCTTTGCAGGTTAGTGGAGGGGTAGATAATAGGTAGATGATTCCCTGGTTTAGAGGTAGGGGTATCGGGTTGATTTCTACTTATATACTTCACAGTAACACAGCTTATTCAATAGTAATTACTTAGTTATTAGAGATACTTAGATAATGAATGGCAGTGCAGAGTACATGGCTGTTTATTAGATGGAGGAGGTGATTTGATTGGATGGATAGTAGTGAGGCTTGGTTTTGATGGCTGAGTTTTAGGAGTGTTTCGCATAGGTAGAGGATACCTGGCAGTCCGCAGAGTCCTGCCCGTGGGCATGATTTTCTGCAGACTGCCGACCTCTTGCGATTGGGTAGCCCGTAGTGGATAGATAATAAAGGATTTACGATAGGAGGAGATGTTTATGTTATTTTACCATCAGCAGTTACAGTCAGCTTTGCGTGCTGAGTCCAGGGAGTTGTCACAGCCAGTCAGGAAGTTTGCCGGGACAGAGGCTGTATATGCGGGGGAGGAGGATGGGCTTTTGGATGCCCAGTGCTGGGAGGCTTATCTTGACGCACTAGACGCCGTGAGGCGGTGGCTGCGCATAGCCAGCCTCCTGGATTTGTCGGAGTCCCTGCGTACAGAAACGCACACTTTGCTGTATTTGCCAGGGGAGGATCTCCAGGTAGATGTCTGCGTGGAGGCGGAGGTATGTATGCCCGTGAGGAATGTCCCAGGGGTACTTTTTCCCGCCCAGGGCGCAGGGAGCGAGGTCATGAGGCGGCAGTGGGAGCGTCCTGCGTGTTTCCATAGGGGTAGTTATGAAGGGATCAGCACACCCATTGGGAGAATGGATTCTTTTCTCTATCGCTGTCTGGTAGAGGTCAGGGAGAATCCAGTCAGCCTGATTTACCGCCATTTTGCCAGACTCCTTGAAAAGACGAGAGGCATGCTAAGGGCGCAGGGAGCGCCGGATGGGGTAATGGAGGAAGGGCTTCTTGCAGACTATGGGATTCATGACGTGATTGGCGTGTACCGGCTGGATTCCTCCCTGGCAGGGGTAGACAGGTTTTTGGATGGCAGGGGCGCACAGAGTTTTCCAGGGTGTTCAGGTAGCGTCCAGGGGTAGGTAGTTTCCAGAGGTAGGCAGCTTCCAGGGGCAGGCAGCTTCCAGGGGTAGACAGCTTCCAGGGGTATGTAACTTCCAGGGGTATGTAGTTTCCATAGGCAGTTTTAAAAAATCCAGGGGTAGTTTTGAGGGGTTTTTTTGGTGATTGCTGCCGCTATGGGAGCGCAATCTCCAGAAGCTGCGTCAATCTGGCAGGAACCGACAAAGAAACGCCCATTTCCTCCACAGAAGTTTGGTTACTTTAGAGACAGGAATTGACTTGCAATCCTCCGCTGGCAGAGTTAACATACACACACTTCGAGAGAACATATGTACGCCAGGAGGAAAAGGGTATGCGGACACAGCGGTTTGGGATTGAGATTGAAATGACGGGTATTACCAGGGCGGAAGCTGCCAAAGTCATTGCGGGGTACTTTGGTACTTCCTCCCGCCATGCGGGAAGCCATTATGACATCTTTGAGGCGGCAGACCGCCAGGGGCGCATCTGGAAGTGCATGAGCGATTCCTCCATCGTCTGCGAGAGAAAGGCTGCGGGCGGGAAGAGGGAGCCAGCGGGATGGGAGTATTCCACGGAAGTGGTAAGCCCCGTCCTGGGGTATGAGGACATCGGCGATCTCCAGGAGGTGGTACGCCAGCTCCGGCACAGCGGATGAATCCTACCTGGGGAGGATGGTGTCCAGGGGTACTTTTCATTGGTTTTTGGAGAATAAAGACCGTCCCGCACACGGGCAGATGGTGTGCGGGGCTGTTTTTATGTCTGCCAAAGCCAGGGGTATTTCTTTTCTGTCAGGATGTCTGTTGGAGTGAAGGAAGATTATCTGCCTTGTTTTAATGCCTGCTGGACTGAAGGGAGATTTTCTGCTCTGTATTAATGCCTGCTGAACCGAAGGGAGATTTTCTTTTTTGTTCTAATTCCTTCTGTATGGAAATAAGATTTTCTTTTCTGTTTTCACTTCTGCTGAATCGAAGAGAGGTATTCTTTTCTGTCATAATCTCTGCTGAATTGAAGAGAGATTTTCGATTTTGTCCGCAGCTTTGTTGAATTGAGGGCAGATTTTCTTTTCTGTTTGAATCCTTAGTGGAGCGTAACTGCGGTGTTTGGATTCATGCTGATGTGTCTGAAGGCATTCTTTTCTGATTTGATTCCTGCTATGCTGTTATCATTTCTCCTGGAGTGTTTCCATTTGTGTGAAAAGGTATCCAGAAATTCTGCTTTCTCCTGATGCTTTCCCTATGGTTTGGGGTAGATTTGAGGCTTCTATGGGGCAGCAAAAAAGTCTGCCCATCTTCCAGACAGCGTATCTTTTTGAAGGCGTTGAGGGCATCCCAGGGGTATTTTGAACGATGGAGATTTTTCGTACTTTTTTCATCTAAGGATACCCCTGGATTTCCTGCCGGAATTCTTTGAGTATTCATGCGCTATCTGCGTTTTACCCTTTGATTTTCATGGTTTTTCATGCAGGCAACGCAAAAAATAGAAGTTTATCTGCTTTTCCGCAGGGATTCTTTTTGGTATGGAGAGCGCTTCTTTTTTGCGTTGGCAGGATGCCCAGGCTTTCCTGGGGGAAGGGAGGATGAGGTTTTGGATGCGGCAGTTTCCGAGGCCAGATCTGTTTTCTGCCTGGGGTATGCGCTCCTTTCCTGGCGGGAGTTTTGTTCACTTTTGGCGGGGAAAGCGGGGAAATGATTCAATCTATGTTCACTTTTGAGGGGTATTTTTTAACATAAATTTAAACATGCTTGAAAAAGCGGGTATTGATGCGCCCTGCGTGGCGGCTGGAGGAAAAAATAAAAGGGCGGCGGATGATCACCTTTTGCGTTCCTGGGGTATTTTTTTGGAGTTTTAGATAGCGGCTGTCCAACCGTCAAGAAAAACGGCGGCAGTCAGATGTTTTAAGACGCATCTCCTGAGGTATCTCATTTCCTCCACGTTAAGATGTTTTTATGTTGGAGGAGTAAAAATTTTGAGAAAGGATGATGGACATATGGCGAAAGGCAGAAACACAAAGTTTGGCATTGTTTACAGTAACAGCGAGGTTCATGTAGTGAGAAAGATGGGCGTCCCAGAACAGAACATTGTGGGGGTAGGGCGGATGAATGACGTGATCAGCAGGATGGCTGCCGGGGACAGTCTTTGCGTCCCCAGCGTGAAGTCCTTTTCCTACGGCGCATATGACTTGTTTTGTAAGATGCAGTATTTGGCAAACAATGGGATTGAGTTCCAGTCAGGAAACGAGCGTTATCTGAGTTTTTCCGCAGTAAAGCCCTTGCCGCTTCCGACCGTGGAAACGCTGCGGGATTTTGCCGCACGTGAATCGGAGTTTATCCGGTGGGTGCAGTCCAGTGGGCTGGATCAAAAGTCCAAGGCGGCGCTGTCCAATAAGATCTATTGGGAGTTTATGGCGGATGTCGTACTGGTGTTTGGCAACAATGGGATTAAGAAAAAAGGAAACTGATGCTGGTTTCCTGCCCCCTACAGCGTCCGCATTGCCCTGGATTTGGCGTTTTGCTGCTTTGGGGCATGTAAGGCCCTTTGGGGCGCACACAAGGCCACACGGGCGGTCACATGCCGTGCCTTTGGGGTATCCCCTATTGGCACGGTTTTTTTCTGGTAATTTCTGTGCCGCTGGGGTGGGTTCCGGCTTTCTGGCCTGTGCCAAAGGAAAACCAGGGTCTATTGGCACAGTGCCATCTGGCTTTAACCTGGGTGTGGTGATAAATAGTTTGAGGGCGGGGCGTGGGCTTTGCCGGAAAGGAGTACAGATGAAGGTTGGCTATGTCAGGGTATCCACGGAGGAACAAAACACAGCCCGTCAGGAGTTGATGATGGGGGAACTTGGGGTAGAAAAAGTTTTTTTGGAGAAAGTCACGGCTAAGACACAGTGCGGCAGGGAGCAGCTTGAAGCCATGCTCCAGTTCGTGCGGGAAGGGGATGCGGTGGTTGTGGAGTCAATTTCCCGCATTGCCAGGAATACGAAGGATTTATTAGAGATCGTGGAACGGCTGGAGGGAAAAGGGGTAGCGTTTATTTCCAGGAAGGAGTCCATTGACACAAAGACACCGGCGGGTAAATTTATGCTGACGGTATTTGGGGCGATGGCGCAGTTGGAGCGTGAGTATATCCTTGACCGACAACGAGAGGGGATTGCGATTGCCAGACAAAATGGGAAATACAAAGGACGTAAGCCGATTGCGGTGGATGATGAGAAATTTGTGCAGGTTTACGCCAGGTGGAGGTCTGGAGGGTGCAAGGGAGTGGAGGCGATGCGGGAGTTGGGACTGAAGCCATCCACGTTTTATCGGCGGGTCAGGGGGTATGAGGCAAGGGGAGAATGATGGGGTAGTTACTTATGGTTTTTTGCGGGTTTCCACTATGTTTTGGACTGTAGCTGATTTGTCAAATCCTGCTTTTAGAGTTAACATGGCAGGAGGAGGTAATGTATGGAAAATAAGATTGAGCAGCTCAAGTCCCTGGTTCAGTTATTGCAATCAGGATATTATGTTGGCAGGCACACGCAGAAAAATGAAAGGCTTGCTTTCTTGCTGATATTCGTTGCTATTACAAAACGCAGTATACCTCAAGTTGTCATCATCCGCAGGGATCAGTTTCTTGCAGGGCGGTATGACTGTATTTTCCGAGGTTTTTTTCCACGAAATAAACGAGTTTACCGCATCCATTTGCCAATGAGTTTTTTGGGGTATTTGGATGATTATTGTTTTCGCTATAGAGTACCATCAAATGGCTGCTTATTTTCTATGAATCCAGAGTATGTGGGTAATCGTGTTAGAGAGTTGGTAAAATTGCAGAGATGGGATATTTCCATCGGTGATATACAAAAAGCGATTCCATATGCATACAATTCAGAAGAATATAAGGCGATGGCTTATGAACTGCTTGATATGCTTTGGGCGATTCCTTGTTCAGAACAATATATTTGCACAACTGCTATTCAGATATGTTCATCTATTCAGGAGTTTGAAAGACGATACTTGTAAAGGGTTTGCAGTGAGTTTTTTTCTGAGCTGCGGCATGAAAAATATCTTTTTCGTTGGAGGTATTTTGCATGTCGGAAGTATCAGGATCTGTATCATATTCAATCAGTTCTGGGAATACGTTGTTAGAAAATGCAGCGGATTCATCAGATATGAAAAATCAGGCTGAGGGTAAAAAGCAAAAGGTCAATACCTGGACAGTTGTCCGCAGTTATCAATCGAAGTTTTCTTGTGCAGAGGCTGTTGAGCGATTGATTAAAATTCATAGTGTTACCAAGGAGGAATAGAGATGGAAATAAAAACTAAGAGATTTAAAATACATAATTCCTTATATCCTGACAAATGGAGCGTGGGCATTTATGTCAGACTTTCTGATGAGGACAGAGATAAGAAAAGAAAAACTGATTTGAGTCAGAGTATTCAGAATCAGACAGATTTTTGCAGGTCTTATATTGAATATTTGAATAGCCAGCCAGACGAAGAATTTACACTTGCAGAATATAAAATTTATTGTGATGATGACTGTACGGGGATGAACTTTGACCGAAGTGGGTTTCAGGAAATGATGCATGATGTTCAGGCAAATGTAATTGATTGCATTATCGTAAAAAATTTATCGCGTCTGGGCCGTTATGATACAGAGATGCAGATATATCTGGAAAAAAAGTTTGAACAATATGGCAGGGAGGTTCGCCTGATCGCCATTGGCGATAACTATGATAGTTTATACAAAGAAAATAATTTTGAATACAGAATCCTGCTGATGCTTAATCGGGAATATTCAGAAACGCAACATAAGAATGTCAGCATTGCTATGCATTCCATGCAAAAAAAAGGTTTTTTTGTGGGGGCATTTGCCCCCTATGGCTATCAGAAAGACCCTGAAAACAAACATCATCTTATCGTTGACCCTACGGCTGCTGTTGTGGTTAGAGAGATTTTTGACAAGTATCTCATGGGGATTTCTCCTAAAGAGATTGCGGCTGACCTGACCAGGGAAGGGATTGTAAATCCAGCAACTTATAAACGGCTTCATGGTTCTAATTTCAGGTGCAGCAAAAAAATATCTGATGAGGAAGTGCATTGGCGCAGCGATGGGGTCAAAAAGATTTTAATGGATGAAA
>CATKXR010000017.1 GCA_949840805.1 uncultured Lachnospiraceae bacterium
GTTGAAAAAGATAATATTATCGCTTATAATCAAAAAGAACAGGCGATTATAGTTTTTACCATGGAGGAGATTTCTATGAGCATGCGGAAGATATATCGGGAACTGGCGAAGAAACATGGGGTGAGTGTGAAGGAAATCCGACAGGATATGCAGGCGGCGCTGACAGAGGCATATACAAATCCTCTGAATAACAATGCGATTACAAAAGCTTACCAGAACAGGGTACCGCGTCATGACAAGATCCCTACCCCGGAGGAAGCGGTGCGTTATTTTGCGGGGGAATTGAAGAAGAACAGGGCATGAACTGCGCTGTATTTTACTGTGAGAAGATGAGAGGCTCCGGAAGAAGGAAAAGACAGAGGACAGGCGAAGAACCACTTCCCCAGAGAGTGCGGGAAATGGTTCTCTGCTCATTGTTCCTGCAGCATGGCTTTGACAGCACCGAGAAGGATATGGATGTCCCGGTCGGAGCAGGACTCCAGCATATGGGCAAGCTGCGCCCGCTCGGACCCTTCTGATGGCTGTTCCGGATAGAAAATACGGTCCGCCGAGATGTGCATGCTATGTATCAGCCGATAGACAGCAGGGAGCTTTGGGATCTTCCCTTCATTTTCGATGGCGATAAGGTAGCGGCAGCTGATGCCGGCCCGCTCCGCCAGTGCTTCCTGTGTCAGACCGCAGTCCATCCTTGCGTTTTTGATTGCTATTCCAAAAAATTCATGTAAAACTTCCACTATTCGTTCACCTCCAGTAAGATTGTACTAATGGAAGGGGAAAAGCGGAATGAACTATTATTTCAGTATTTACATGAACAATTTATCTTTGATTTTATCCGGTGACAACAGCATATACATAGCAAATAGAGCGTGGGAGGAACAGGGATGGGTTTATTTGACATTATGAGGGAGACTTGATTATTTTCCAGAAAAGGCATATAGTAAGGTTAGCTGTTTCTAACCAAAATATGAGGAGGATGGGATCCTTTATGACGAATCAATATATGAATATGCTGTATCATGATCTGCTTTCCAATTCGCCGCAGACTGTAACAATAGATATTCCGGCAGATATGGGAACAGGCCAGATCTCGCAGATTGTTACAAAGCAGGGGGCGGTTGTTTCAGACTGGCGGATGAATTACTTTTCCGATGTGAACGTACAGGGAGTGAACAGTGAAGAGTATATCCAGCTTTTATTCTGCCTGAATGATGGTGTTACATGGAATATTGCAGGAGACCGGCAGAGCGCCAGCATACAAAAAGGGGAATCCTGTATTTACAGAGGCCATGGAAAAACAGAATATCTGTGCTATTCGGGGAAAAGTGATTTCCTTTTCAAAAATGTTAAAATACCGGTTTCCTATTTTCATAAGATCCTGAATGATTATTTTGAAAATAGTGAGATGGATGCGTATGAAAAGAAATTGTTGACCGGGATATCCAAGATCAGCATTACACCATATATGGAACATATCTTTGCAGAGCTGAAGGATTTTGCAAAATATCGTGGCGGCCTGGGTTATCTTTTTCTTGAGAGCAAGATTTTTGAACTCCTGTCCGTATATTTAAGTGAAGTTTTAGAGTTAAGGATTCTCGCTTCGAATTATCTTAGTATTTCAAAAAGTGACCGGGATGCGATCCTTGAGGCAAAAAGAATGATTGACAGTCAGCTTGCATTTGCTCCGGGCTGTGAAGAACTGGCGAGAAAGGTTAATATCAGTACCTCAAAACTGACAAAAGGCTTTTCCTCCATGTTTGGAATGTCGGTTCATGCGTATGTCATAGATCAGCGGCTGGAAAAGGCGGCAGGGCTGCTTTTGGAAAGCAACCTGAATGTAAGCCAGGTCGCCACATTGGTAGGGTATTCCAAACCGAGTAACTTTGCAGCTGCGTTTAAAAAGAAATATGGAGTGATCCCCAAAAACTATAAAGCAGAAAATATGATTGGATAAGGGAGGCTGCTCTGCTTGTAGCTATAAAAAATACTGATTTTGGGTAGAATGAAATTGATTTTGGGTTGGATTTGTGAATCGGAATTGATAAAATGTGTGTCGTGGTTAGAGATTGCTAACCTCAACACACATTTTATTTTAGGAGGAACGAACATGAACAAAAAGTTAAATGCAAAAGACTTTATCCTGATCGGCGTTCTGACTGCCCTCATGTGGATCATCTGCATGATTATCAGCACGGTAATGAGTATCGCCGGCCCTGTCACCAACGTATTCTATCCTGCCGTTACTGCAGTCCCGAATGGAATTGTAATGATGCTGTTGCTGGCAAAAGTACCAAAAAGAGGTACGTTTACTATCTGCGGTACAATTCAGGGCATCCTGTTTCTGCTGGTCGGCGGATTCTGGCTGATCCCGGTTGCTCTGATCATCGGCGGTGTGATCTGTGACTTTCTGATTATGGGAAGAAGCGAAGTCACTATGAGATCCATGATGATCGCCTATACGATTTTCAGCGGTATTTTCGCTTTCGGTGCGATTGTCGGCCCCATGAGCTTTCTGCGGAACGCTTTTGTAGGCGCAATGGAGAAAAACAATATTGCGCAGGAATACATAGATGGCATGATCACAATAACATCCGGATTTATGCCGGTTGTCATTGTAGCTGCCGGATTGTTTGGCGGTCTGCTTGGGGGCTATATCGGACAGAAAACATTGAAGAAACATTTTATCAAGGCAGGGCTTGTATCAGCAAAATAATGATGGAAGAAAATATAAAGCAACTTATCACACAAAGACAATTTAAAAGGACAGCGGCATTAGACCCACGCTGTAAAGTGGCTCTGCTGATCCTGATTGGCTGCGTCAGCTATTTCCTGAATGGAGAAGCAGCAAGTCTGATACTGGTGGTCACATTAGCATTCTTCACAGCTATTGGGAACGGCGCAAAATGGGCGGCAAAAATGCTGGTGTTTTATATGATTGTAGCCTACCTCAATGCCCTGCTGCGCTATGTTTCCATTCCAGTGTTAAGCGTGATCATGAGTGTATTCGGTGTGACCATTTTGAAATTGGTTCCTATTGCTATGATGGGCATATGGACTTTGCGCACGACACACATGGATGACCTTATGGTGTCATTACAGCGCCTGCGGCTCCCGCAGTCTGTCACGATTCCATTGGTAGTCATGTTCCGATACATACCTACTTTGAGGATCGAGTACCGCATGATCCGAAACACAATGGATATCCGGGGGATCAGCGATACCCTCTGGAAACGGCTCTTTCATCCGGTTGCCACGGTTGAATATATTCTGATACCGCTGTTAATGCGCTGTCTGAAAGTGACGGATGAACTGGCGGCGTCCGGTACGACACGTGGACTGGAATTAGAGGAAAAAAGATATGCCCTGAACCATGTCCGCTTTTCGTGGCCGGAATATGCCGTAACAATTTCAGGAATTGTCTTTTTGGCAGCTCTTTTGTTCCTCGACTATACCTCTATCGGGGAAATCATTATATGGAGGGTATAGCGATGATAACATTTGAAAATTTTTCTTTCCGCTATGAGGAAAGAAATGAGTTTACATTGAAAGATATTAACCTGACCGTCCAAACGGGAGAACTTATTTTACTGACAGGGCGGAGCGGCTGCGGAAAAACAACACTGATCCGCTCATTGAATGGGTTGATTCCACATTTCTATCCCGGAGAAATAAAGGGAAGTGTTTCACTGGACAGACAATCTTTGCTGGAATTGAAACCGTCTGAACTGGCCGGTAAGGTGGGAACTGTTTTTCAAGACCCACGCTCTCAGTTTTTTATGACAGACACTACACGGGAACTTGCCTTTGGTTGTGAAAATATGGGATTCTTCCGTGAAAAGACCATTGACCGTATCGCAAGATCAGTGACGGATTTAATGCTGTCAGATTATCTGAACCGCAGTATTTTTGATCTGTCCAGTGGGGAGAAACAGCAGATAGCGATTGGATCGGTCTATGCGCTCCTGCCAAAAGTATATATCTTTGACGAACCTTCGGCAAATCTGGACTATGACGCCACAAAGCGGCTGGCAGAGATTATGAAGCGTTTGAAGCAGGAGGGCTATACAGTCCTTGTCGTGGAGCATCGCTTTTACTATTTAAGGGAATTGATCGACCGGGCATTTCTCATTCAGGATGGCAGAATTGCACAGGAATTTACACGGGAACAATTCTGTGAGCTGCCGGATGAAAGACGCATCCCTTACGGGCTGCGGACAGTTTGGCCGGAGCGGGACGCAAAAGAATGCAGGGCAAAATCAAACGCCCATGCGTCCGGTAATGTCCTGGAGGTAAAGGACCTTTCCTTCGCCTATAAAAAGGAACCGGATATTTTGCGGAATATTAGCTTTGAAGCGTATGAGGGGGATGTGATTGGAATTTTAGGCCATAACGGTGCCGGAAAGACCACATTGCTCTCGATCATGACAGGGCTGTTGAAAGAAAAAAGCGGAGCCATCTGTTATAACGGAAAAAAACTGTCTCCACGCCAGAGAAGGCATTTATCCTATCTGGTCATGCAGGATACGGATTACCAGCTCTTTGCCAGCAGCGTGGAAGAAGAACTGTCATTAGGCATCAAAGACGATTGTACCGAAAAGGTTACGGAGACTTTAGAGGCGCTGGAACTTAGCGCATATCGGGAATGTCATCCGGCCTCCCTTTCAGGAGGGCAGAAACAGCGGGTGACCATTGGCGCAGCTATTGTAAAGAACAGCCCGGTAATATTTTTTGACGAACCGACCAGCGGCCTTGACTACGATTCCATGGTGCGCGTCAGCCGCCTGATCGAGCAGCTTGCCAGTGCCGGAATCATCATTTTTGTAGTATCGCATGATTTTGAATTTATTACCCGAACTTGTTCGGAGGTGCTGCAGCTTGACGGTCAGGATTCCATAAAAAACGAAATCCTGACGCCGGAAATCCTGTTGGCGCTTTCAAAACAATATTTTGCATGAAGTGCTGTTCTTTAGCAGTTCATGCATGAGTAAGTAGCGGCGCTGGACATCCGGTGGATGTCCGTTCAGCGCGGACCGGAACGGAGTGTAGACGCGGATTACGAATATCCGCTTAAAGAATTGGAGGTCTTGTTATGTTCAAGAAAGTATTTGAGTATGCGGGGCCGCACAAAAAGGACTTATACAGCGCAACTTTTATTGTACTGCTTAGTGTCCTTATGGGGGTACTGCCTTTTGTGCTGGCCTATCAGGTGATTTCTCCGCTTATCATGAGGGAAACCGCGGGGAGCGGGTATGTGTCCCTGCGTGTAATCGGCGTTTTGATCTGCCTTATTTTGCAGGCTGTTCTTTACGGATGGGGGCTGAATGTTTCCCATAAGGCAGCATACAATACCCTGCTCAGGCTGCGGACTGCCTTACAGAAACGCTTTGAATCCCTTCCGCTCGGATTTATCCAGGACAAGGGAACAGGCACGATCAAAAAGCTGTTTGTGGATGATGTGGACAGTCTGGAAGTATTGCTGGCACATTCCCTGCCGGAAGGGATCGCCAACCTTATGATTCCGCTGGCGATTTATATTGCCATGTTCTTTATTGACTGGAAGCTGGCTCTGCTGTCACTTGCGTCAATCCCTGTCAGCTTTGCGGCCATGATGATCATGTATTCTGTCGGCATGAAAAAAATGGGGCCGTATTATATGGCCGGACAGAAAATGAACAATACCATTATCGAGTATATCAACGGCATGGAGGTCGTAAAGGTATTCAACAAAGATGCTGAATCTTATGAGCGTTTCCGCAGGGACATTTCCAATTATCGGGATTGCACGCTTGGCTGGTATAAAGCGTCATGGCCCTGGATGGCGGTTTACAGCAGCCTGCTCCCCTGCACGGTTATCCTTACCCTGCCTTTGGGCGCGTGGTTTGTACTTTCCGGTTATTCCACTCTGCCGAATCTGATTCTCATTCTCTGTCTGTCGCTTAGTATCGGTATTCCACTGTTAAAATCATTGGGATTCCTGCCGACTATGCCGCAGCTCAACTATAAAATTTCTGCTTTGGAGCAGGTATTGGAGACTGCGCCCCTAAAACAGACAGAAGATACTTTTCATGGGAAGAGCCTTGATATTTGTTTCGACCATATCACTTTTGGATATGAGAAAGCCCAGCCGGGGCCGGATGGGAAACCAGTGGTGACAATGGATGAAGTAATCACAGATGTCAGCTTTACTGTAAAAGCCGGACAGAAAACGGCTTTGGTCGGTGAATCCGGTTCTGGAAAAAGTACACTGGCAAAGCTATTGATCCATTACTATGACCCGCAGAAGGGAAGTATTTCTATCGGAGGGCAGAAATTAACTGAAATGAGCCTGGAGGCGCTGAATGATCTGATTTCTTATGTAGCACAGGATCAGTATTTGTTTAATACCTCTCTGCTTGAAAATATACGGATGGGGAGACCGGGCGCAACGGACGAGGAAGTCCTTCAGGCGGCAGAAAAGGCACAATGTATGGAATTCCTTGAAAAATTACCGCAGGGAATCCGATCAATGGCAGGCGATGCCGGTAAGATGCTTTCCGGCGGCCAGCGCCAGCGCATATCCCTGGCCCGTGCAATCCTGAAAAATGCCCCCATCATCGTCCTTGATGAAGCGACCGCATATGCCGATCCGGAGAATGAGGAAAAAATGGAGGCGGCGATTGCGGAACTGGTAAAGGGAAAGACATTATTTGTGATCGCTCATAAACTTCCTGCCATTATGAACGCCGACCAGATTTGCGTCATAGAACATGGAAAGCTGGCTGCAACCGGTACTCATCAGGAACTGCTTAAGACCTGTGGGGAATACCAGAAATTATGGAGGGCAGCACAGGTCAGCGCTGAATGGAAAGTAAACACCATAAAGGAGGGGAAGTAAATGCTTGCATTGTTTTCAAGAATTTTAAAACTCTCCGGCAAATATAAAGGCCGGATCCAGGGGGCGTTTGTATGTGCTTTTATGGAATCCATACTTGCAAAAATGCCTGTCTTTCTGGCATTTCTTGTACTCTCTGGATTCTATCAGAAAACTTTAACCGGAGCGGACTGCCTGCATATCGGGCTTGGACTTGTCGGTGTAGTGATTGCACAGGCTGTCGTCCATTATCTCTGCGACAGGCTGCAAAGCGCTGCCGGATATATGATCTTTACGGATAAGCGAATGGAGCTTGGGGGACATCTTCGCAGGTTGCCCATGGGATATTTTACTTCCGGCAATATAGGGAAGATCAGTTCGGTACTCAGCACAGATATGATATTCATTGAGGAAGTTGCCATGAGTACCCTCGGAAATATGATGAGCTATATGCTCTCTGCCCTTATCCTGCTGGTATTTATGTTCTTTCTGGACTGGCGGCTTGGTCTGATTGCCGCAATCGTGACGCTGCTTGCATCGTTTGTCGCAAAGGGTATGAACAGGGTTTCCCTGAAAGAAGCTGCCGGGCGGCAGGAACAAAGCGAGCATTTGACGGACGCTGTTCTTTCTTTTGCCGAGGGAATCGGCGTAATCAAAAGCTATAACCTGATTGGTGAAAAATCAGAAGAACTGACCGATAATTTCAGACGTTCCAGAGATACGTCAACCGAGTTTGAACAAAAAATGACACCCTGGACAAGAGGGCTGAACATCTTGTATGCTTTTGGGATCGCCGGCATTTTTGCGCTCTCTGTCTGGCTTGAACAAAGCGGCTCCCTCTCTTTGCCTTATCTGCTTGGCGTGCTGCTTTTTGTCTTTGATCTGTTCGGGCCATTAAAGGCATTATATGGCGAGGCTTCCCGCCTTACTGTTATGAACGCAGCTTTAGACCGGATTGAAGAAGTCCTGAATGAAACGGAATTGCCGGATAAGGGTACACAGCATATTTCTAAAACCAATCCTGATTGCCTGGAGGTTTGTTTTGACCATGTGGCTTTTGCTTACGAAGGTGGAGCAGCGGGAGGTCTGGGCGGTCAGGACAAAGAAGTGCTGCATAATATCAATTTTTCCATGAGGAAAAATACAATGACTGCCCTTGTGGGACCATCTGGCGGTGGAAAATCTACGATTGCGAACTTGTTGGCCCGTTTATGGGATGTGAAGTCCGGTAAGGTCATGATCCATGGTACGGATATTCGGAACGTCCCGCTTTCTGAATTGATGAACCAGATCAGCATGGTTTTCCAGCGTGTGTATTTGTTCCAGGACACGATCTATAACAATATCAGTATGGGAAAACCGGACGCTACCGAGCAGGAAGTTTATGAGGCAGCTAAGAAAGCTCGCTGTTACGATTTTATTATGGCATTGCCGGAAGGGTTTCAGACCATGATCGGCGAGGGCGGAGCTACTCTGTCCGGTGGGGAAAAGCAGCGTATTTCTATTGCCCGCTGTATATTAAAGGATGCGCCGATTGTAATATTGGACGAAGCGACAGCCAGTGTTGATACGGATAATGAGAGTTATATTCAGGAGGCGATCAGTGAGCTGGTGAAGGGTAAGACTCTGCTTGTGATCGCGCACCGCCTGAATACCATTCGGGAGGCCGACCAGATCCTGGTGATCTCGGATGGGCGTATCAGTGAACAGGGTACACATGATGAGCTTATGGCTAAAGCCGGAATCTATCAGGATTTTGTGAATATCCGTAAAAGATCATCTGGCTGGAGCCTTACATAAAGGAGGCACAGATGAAGATCCATGCGTCGGGCGAGGATTATTTGGAGGCGATATTGATACTGCAAAAGCAGATGGGAGAAAGTGTGGTGCGATCGATTGACCTTGCCCGGCACATGGGATTCAGTAAGCCGAGCATCAGCCATGCGGTAGGTGTTCTGCGGGATGGCGGGTTTCTTGAAATGGATAAAGACGGCTCTCTCCATTTGACAGATAAGGGCAGAGAAGTAGCAGAGAAAATATATGATCGTCATCGCTTTTTTACAGAACAACTTATTGCGGTTGGTGTGGACGAAGTAACTGCAGAGCAGGATGCCTGTCGGATTGAACACGCGATCAGTGATGAAGCCTTTCAGAAATTAAAGAATGCAATAATATCGGGAGGAAAACAGTATGGTAAACATCCTGGTGGTTGAATGGGATAAAGGAAACGAGAGTGACTGGAAAGAGATCCTTGCTTTTCTGTCAGGAAAAATGCACTGTCAGGTGTCAAGGATGCCGTTATTGGTTCCTTCTGATGAAAAGAGCAGGGATGTGTTGTCGTTTCCTGGCCTGGAGATCCGGTTAAAGGAGCAGATCGCTCTCAGGGATGGGGAGCCGGTCCATCTGAGTCATTATGAATTTTTTACACTCTGTTATCTGGCGCAGCATCCTGGCTGGGTATATACGAAAAAGCAGATATACGAGGCCGTATGGAAGCAGCCGGGAGAGAACTGTGAAGCATCAGTGAGCAGTGTGATCAGCCAGCTCAGAAAAAAGCTGGATCCGGCAAATTCCGGGAATGGGTATATCAGGACAGTTATAAACAGCGGCTATAAATTTGAGGGGGCTTAAAAAAGAACAGTCTACGGCATTTTTAACGATGCCGCAGGCTGTTCTTTTTTGCCATTTGGTTTGACCATTACAGAGATATAAATAGAGCGTGGTAATATTTATTTTTTGTGTGCCATCTTCCGATAATCTATGGGCAAGATTCCTGTACTCTTACGGAACAACTCCGCAAACCGGCTTGATGTAGAATAACCAATCATTTCTGCAATCTGTCCCATTGTAAAATCTGTATCTATCAGCAAATGCTCGGCCTGGCTCATGCGCCGCTGCTGGATGTACTCTGTAATTGTGCAGCCCTGTAATTGCTTGAAGGATGCTTTTAGCTTGGTTGTCCCCATACAGGCAATTTTAGCAAGCCGTTCCAGCGGAACATCAAAAGCATAGTGATCATTTAGATAATCAATTACATTTTTCAATTGAGCGATGTCCTGATCGGTTAGCTGCTTCTCTTTGCGGGAGAGAATTTTTTTCTGTTCTTCCACCACAAGAGAAATTGCTTCCGTAGTCTTAGCTTCATAGAACAATCCGGCTGCGATGCCATCTCCGCGATAAAGTTTTACTTCATGGAGCAGCTTTGCCATGGCAGGGAAATCCGTTGTCTGATCCACCTGTTTGAACGCAGCAAGCGGGCTGACATAATCGCCCGGATATTGTTTTTTCAGGTAGTCCTCATAATATGCCGGCATTACTTCAATGCCAATGGAGCGAATGGGAATCTTCTTGTGGATCAATGCTTTATAAGGCTTGCTGCCTCCGATAAAGGTCTTAATACATCCAGCAGAAAGACGCCGATATGGATTCAATTCTTCTCCAGAGATGGATTCATATTGGGTAATACTCAAACATTCCGGCAAATGAAACTCCATGAAAAAATCATTGTAGAAATAGAAATCGTGAATCTTGATGTCGTACAGGTCTTTTTTTGCATAGATCCAATAGAAGCCTTCCCCAAATTCAGGTAAAAGCCTCCAACAATGTCCGGCAGGATTAAAGCTGTCGTTCTCGTCTGCCGGGACAAAATGATTATCTGTTAAAAGCGGCTCATAGTAGTCCGCAATAATATTATTGTCCAAATAACAGCCTCCTTTGAAACGATTGGACGAACCTTTGCAACGAAAGGACGAATGTCCCCTCAAGTTATTGCACAAAGATCGGCAAGTGAGTATTATAGGGAACGTGGTTAGCGGTAACTAATCACACTATAACAGATTTGGAGCGGTAGGTCAATCGTTCCTGAAACAAGGAGGAAAATTTATGAGCAATCAAGTAACTGTAAAAAAAGGGCTGTCCGTTAAGGACTTGGTAACGACTGGAATCTTTACGGCACTATTGTTTGTTTTTACGATAATAGGAGGCGTTTTCTTCGCAACAAACCCGATACTTACATTTTATATGCCAGCGGGTAGTGCGCTGCTCTGTGGGCCGATCTACTTATTGATGGTCGCTAAAGTGCAGAAACGCCTAAGCCTTACTATCATGGGTGTCTTAATCGGTATCGTTTGGTTCGTAACAGGTATGCACTGGGCATTTGCACTTGGCTACATGATTATGGGAATCGTAGCCGACTTTATTGCTGGTGCTGGAAAGTACAAAAGTAAAAAAATCAATATTCTCTCCTATATTTTGTTCTCACTTGGCGGGACTGGCTCATATCTCGTATTCTTTGCAGACCCGGAGGGCTGGGCGCAGACCATGCTGGGAAATGGAACGGAACAGGGCTACATTGATACCATGCAGGCAACAGCAAATATTGGTATTATGATCGCAATGTTCGCGGCTGTGCTTGTAACGGCAGCAATCAGCGCCCTGGTAGGGAGTCGTATGCTGAAAAAACAGTTTGAGCGGGCCGGAGTAACGGAGGCACGCTCATGAGCAAGGAGCAGAGCGGATTGCGAATGTCCTCTGACGGGTATCACGGCATGATGGGAGAAAATCGCAAGAAAGGGGTTTGGCTCGATCCACGGGCCAAACTCTTCCTTATCCTGATGTGCGTTTTGTCGTCTATGTTTGCACCTTCCCTTGCATATCAGTTTGTACTTGTGCTGCTGATTGCTTTATTAGGATTGCTGTTTGGAAAGTGGAAGTATTCTGTGAAAGCGGTGTGCATTTACGCAGTCATTTGCGTTTTGACGGTGTGGATCATGGCAGAAATGACCGGCACGTTACGGACAATGTTTGTGGCGTTCCTCGGTTTGTTCCACAAGGTCTATGCGTGTGGTATGTTGGCCGGAATTGTTCTGTCCACAACGAAAGTCAGTGAATTTTTATCAGCTATGAACCGGATTCATGCACCTAAAAAGCTGGTTATCCCGCTGGCGGTCATGCTGCGCTATATTCCGACCATTCAGGAGGACTGGCACTTTATCAAAGACGCTATGAGGATGCGGGATGTTTCCCCAACGCCTGTCGGGTTCCTTAAAAATCCGGGAATGACAATCGAGTGTATTTATGTGCCGTTGATGATGGCGGCTTCCAAAGCGGCAGACGAACTTTCCATCGCCTCTGTTACCCGTGGGATTGAAAATCCCAATCCCCGCACCTGCCTTGTCCAGATTAAATGCAGGGCTGCGGACTGGATAGGGATGGGTGTTGCCGTTGCCTTTTTTGTATTTGAATTGTGTATGCGGGGAGGTGTGATAGGTTGATTGAATTTGAAAACGTGTCATTTTTGAATTTGAAAACGTGTCATTTTCATATAAGGTGAATGGCTCCGAAGGAGACAGAGAGGATGGCCTGGGCCGCCAGGGACAGGAACATGACGGTCTGCATGGAATCGATCTGAAAATTGCAGACGGTGAATGTGTCCTGTTCTGTGGCCGCAGCGGATGCGGCAAAACGACCATTACAAGGCTGGTAAACGGACTGATCCCGCTTATTTTTCAGGGAGAATTACAAGGTCGTGTATTGGTGGATGGGCAGGAAATCAGTAATCTTCCTATGTATCAGATTGCGGCAAAGGTTGGTTCTGTTTTTCAGACCCCCCGGACGCAGTTTTTTAACGTAGATACTGACAGCGAGATTGCTTTTGGAATTGAAAATGAGGCTCGGCCTCCGAAAGAACTGGCAGAGCGTGTAGAACAGACAACGGATGACCTGAACATTCAAAAGCTGCGTAACCGCAATATCTTTGAACTGTCTGGAGGGGAAAAGCAGAAGATTGCGTTCGCGTCAGTTTATGCAATGAACCCGGAAATCTATCTGCTGGACGAACCATCCTCTAACCTGGATATGACCTCCATTCAGGAATTGGCGGAACATCTGCGGCTGATAAAGAGCCAGGGCAAAACGATTCTGATTGCGGAACATCGGCTGTACTATCTGATGGATTTGGCAGACCGTATTGTCTATTTGGAAAAAGGAAAGATTACAAATATTTTTACCCCGGAGGAATTTCGGCGGTTGCCGCAGGGCGAGAGGGAGCATATGGGACTTCGGTCAGTGGATCTGCAGGAGGTACTTCCGCCGACAGATCAGCCTCCGGCTGGAAAGGAAGTGCTGAAGCTGCGTGATGTTGCACTGTACTATAAAAAACGAACGATCCTGCATAGCATCGGTCTCTCTGCCGCGAAAGGTGAAGTGATCGGAGTGGTCGGTCACAATGGAGCCGGTAAGACAACATTTTCCCGTGCTTTGTGCGGACTTCATAAAAACTGTGACGGACAATTTCTATGGGACGGGCAGCCGATGGAGCGCAAAGCCCGGCTGAAACGCTCCTATATGGTTATGCAGGATGTAAACTATGAGCTGTTTGCGGACAGTGTGGAGGCGGAGTGTTCCTTCGGCATCCGAAATCCGGATCATGACATGGTAGAAACGACCCTTGAAGAATTGGGGCTTGCGGTCTACCGGGAACGCCATCCCAACATGCTATCAGGAGGACAAAAACAGCGGGTAGCTGTTGCTGTCAGCATGGTCTGCGGAAAAAATCTGCTGGTGTTTGACGAGCCTACCAGCGGTCTTGACTTTGACAGCATGGCACAGGTGGCCGGACTGATCCGGCGGCTGTCCGAAATGGGAAAGGTTATTTTTATTGTCACCCATGATTTTGAATTTGTGTGCCGTACCTGCTCCCGTGTCCTGCATTTTGACGAGGGCGAAATGCCCGATGATGTACCTGTTACAATGGATGCCCTCCCAAAACTGAGAGAGCTGTTCTCTGTTTCAGATGGAAACCCCTAAAGGGATACCATGATGCCCGAAAAAACCGGGCAAAAAAGAGGAAAGGAGAGGTGAACTATGAAACAGAAAAAAGAAAACAGAGTAGCCTTGCTGCTCCGTTGGGCCGGAAGTCAAAAAATCTGGCTCTTTCTGGCAATCCTGCTGTCAGCAGTCAGCGGTCTTTGCATTATCGTTCCTTATATCGGCATTTATCGGCTGATGGATGCCACATTTAATGGTGTCTGCACAAAGGAACTGGTCGTGCAGGTAGTGGCAATCATTGTGGTTGCTGTTGCCCTGCGTTTTGCCCTCTTTGGATGTTCCGGCGTAGCCGCACATAAGGGAGCATATGGCGCACTGTTCAAAGTGCGCTGCATGGTGGCGGAACACATGGCCAGAGCGCCCCTTGGCGCATTAAACGAACGCCGCACCGGGGATATTAAAACAGTGCTGAATGAGGATATTGAAAAGCTGGAATTGTTTCTGGCCCATAACCTGCCCGATCTTGTGTGTTACCTTGTGGGGCCGGTAGTCATCTTTATTTATCTGCTGACGGTCAATATTCCTCTGGCAATTATTTCCCTTGTGCCTTTGGTTCTTGCCATCGCCGTAATGGGCGTGATGTTCCGCAATACGGATGACCTGATGGAGCGTGCCAACCGTTCCATTACAACGCTGAACTCTGTGATGATCGAATATATCAGCGGAATGAAGCTGATCAAGGCTTATAACATGGGGAGCAGATCATTCCAGAAGTTTTCCGATGCAATCCATGAGGAAAATGATATGTGGAATGAAACTTCCCGGCGCATGGGGCCGCCTTATGCCTCCTTCGTAGTAATTATTGAGTGCGGGATGCTGCTGATGGTTCCCCTGGGAGGGATGTTCTTCCTGAAAGGTTCCCTTGCGGCCAGTGCGTTCCTGCTGTTCGTCTATGTCGGTTCTATGTACCTGACAGAAATCCGGCCTTTGCAGGAGCTGGGAACGAATTTCGCTAATGTGCTAAACGCAATTACCA
Source organism: uncultured Lachnospiraceae bacterium (assembly GCA_949840805.1). Classification (GTDB taxonomy): domain Bacteria; phylum Bacillota; class Clostridia; order Lachnospirales; family Lachnospiraceae; genus Brotaphodocola. The sequence goes on from CATKXR010000017.1 coordinate 14,652, forward strand.
AAACAAAAGAAATTTTAGACATTCCCATCTACAAGGTGAATGGCTCCGAAGGAGACAGAGAAGGCGGCCTGGGCCGTGAGGGCGGGACTGACTTCCCGAAAAACCATGATATTGAGCTGCGGAATGTACGTTTTTCCTACAAGGTGAATGGACCCGAAGGAGACAGAGAAGGCGGCCTGGGCCGTGACGGAAAAACGGATGTCCTGAAAGGTGTCAATCTCAAAATCAAAAACGGGGAGCGCATGGCGCTGGTAGGACAGTCCGGCGCTGGCAAGAGTACCGTAATTGAACTGATCTCCCGGTTCTATGATGTCCAGGAGGGCGAGGTGCTGATCGGCGGGAGGAATGTTAAGGAGCTTGACTATGACACGATTCTGAAAAATGTGGCGATTGTGTTTCAAAAGACTTTCCTGACCCGTGACAGTGTTCTGGAAAATATCCGTATGGGCAGCAACGCCAGCCTGGAGGAAGTACGGGCAGCCGCTAAAGAGGCGCAGATTGACGATTTTATTATGTCGCTGCCGGATGGCTATGACACAAAGGTGGGCAGCTTTGGCGCCCGGTTCTCTGGTGGAGAAAAACAGCGAATTGCCATCGCCCGTGCTATTTTGAAAAATTCTCCTATCCTGATTTTGGATGAAGCAACCAGTGCCTCTGACCCGGAGAATCAGATGGAAATTGACAAAGCGATACAAAACCTCTGCAAAGGCAAGACCGTCATTGTGGTGGCGCATCGCCTGAGTGCCTTGAAGATGTGTGATCGTGTAGCGGTGGTGGAGAACCATACGATTACCAGCGTTGGTACACATGAAGAAGTCCGAAAGAGCAACACCTACTATCGGAGGGCATGGGAGGACTACGAAACAGCCCGGAATATAGCATATCGCTGTGGCAACAGCGATATGCTAACGAGTAAAAATGCAGCGCATTTTCGCGAGTCTGACATTCAAATAGCAGGAGGTGAGCAGTATGAATGAGCATGATGTATTGAAAAAGAATCGCAACTTTTATATCGGCGTTGCCGGAACAGTTTTAGAGGGGCTTCTCTCTGGCAGCTTATTTCTGCTTCTTTACTCTGCTATGCAGTTTTTATGGGACGGACACTTTGACATGAACCAGGCGCTTACATTGACCAGTGTAATTGCTGTGATTTTTCTGCTCCGTATTCTGGTTTACAGCTACGGCTATACCAAAGCACAGATCGGCGGTGCACAAGTCAGCAGAAATATCCGGCTTTTTATGGGCGACCATCTAAAGCGCATACCACTGTCACGGTTCACACAAGGACAGACCGGTGATTATATCAATACGATCACAAGCGATGTGAATAACTACGAAAAAATCCTGACCCATAAAATCGGGAATTTGGCAAAGAGCTTTTCCCTGTCGCTGATGCTGATTGTTTTTGTAATGACAATCTATGTTCCTGCGGGGATCATTCTTCTGATTGCCGACTTGCTTTTGATTCCCGGTTTATGGCTTTCTTTCCGACAGGTTGCGAAGTATGGCAGGGAGAAAAACGACATTTGTGCTGAAAATGTCAGTAGTATTGTGGAATATGTATCTGGGATCCAGACCTTCCGGGCCTATGGTGCCTCCGGTCTGAAAAACAAAACAGTCATCAATGCCATGCAGGAATTTTGCCGGATCAGTTTTGTATATGAGGCGAAAGTTCTTCCTATCGGTGCCGGATTTTGCATTTTAAGCTGGCTGTCGTGCCCGCTGGTGATCTGGACGGCCTATGCTCCCTGGGCTGCCGGGACACTGGACACGGTATCGTACCTTTTAATTTGTATGCTGCCGCTGTTCTGTGCGAAACTGGCAAACTCCATTTTCGTAGACCTCACCAGTTATAAGAACCTGATGATCTCTAAAAATAAAATTCTGGGTGTCATGGAGGAACCGGAAGAAACCGGCAGCATGGAGCCATTCCAGACACCTACTCATGAGATCCAGTTTGAAGATGTGGATTTTTCCTATGTTCCAGGTGAACCTGTTTTGAAACACGCTTCTTTTGTGGTTCCCGACCAAAAGTTGACTGCTATCGTCGGAGATTCAGGGAGCGGGAAATCCACAATTCTGAATCTGATCTCAAAATATTATGAAGCGACTGGCGGCACAATCTCCATTGGCGGTAAGCCGATAGATCATGTATCTGCGGAGCGTGTGCTGGAACAAATTTCAATGGTGGATCAGGATGTATTCCTGTTTGACGATACGATCCGTGACAATATCCGTCATGCCCGGCCAGACGCTACGGACGAAGAGATCGAAGCCGCCTGCAGAGAGGCGAACTGCGATGGATTTATCCGCAGGATGGAAAAAGGGTATGACACGCCAACTGGAGAGAACGGCAATCTGCTCTCAGGCGGAGAGAGACAGAGGCTTTCGATCGCCCGCGCCATCCTGAAAAACAGTCCGATCCTGTTGTTGGATGAAGCTACAGCTTCTCTTGACATTGAGAATGAGCTGGCCGTAAAACAGGCGATCGCAAATCTGCTGAAGGAGAAAAAAACAGTAGTTATGATCGCCCATACGCTGTCTATCGTGAAAAACGCGGATCAGATCCTGGTGGTTTCGGACGGCAGGATCATGGAATCCGGCACTCATGATGAACTTTTGGCAAGAGACGGGAAATATGCTGCTATGTGGAATGCAGAGCAGAAAATTTCCGAAAAAGTTTTTGTCTGATCGGGATAAAACAGACAGGATGGAGCGGAAAACGGCTCATAAAAGCAATAAGATAAGAATGGTTATTGGAAACTACCCATTAACAAAATGTAGAAGAACAGACTGTCAGCTCCAATGCGGGATGCAGGGCGGAAACGGTTTGGTGAAACGTAAGGAGGTAAAATTATGACAAACAAAAATGACACAAGGGCTATGCTGCTGGGAGCAAGCCCGTGGAAACTGGTACTCTCATTGAGTGTGCCTGCAATTATCGGTATGGTTGTGGTAGGGCTCTATAACCTGATGGATGCCGTGTTTGTAGGGCAGATGGTAGGCAGCAATGCTATGACAGCAGTTTCCGTTTCCTATCCATTTACTTTGGTGAATACCGGCGTTGCCACACTGATCGGCGCTGGCTCGGCTTCCATCCTGTCAAGGGCCATCGGAAAAAAAGATCAGAACACGATCGATAAGATCATGGGAAACCTGATTGCATGGAATCTGATCTTTTCCATCGCGATCACAGTGATCGGTATGGTCTTTACAAGACAGATTTTGATGCTTTCCGGTGCAGATGGTGAAATACTGGATATTGCCACTCGCTATCTGCGGATCATCTTTGTGGGCAGTACTTTTGTAAACTTCGCGCAATCTGCTAACATGATCATGCGTGGCGAGGGCAGGCTGAAACGGGCCATGCTGATCAGTGGCGGCGCGGCGGTACTGAATATTGTTTTAGACCCAATCTTGATCACAATTATGCTTCCTGCCGGGAAAGGCGCGGAGGGAGCCGCTTATGCAACGATCCTTTCTCAATTTGTTCAGGCAGCTCTGACACTCTGGTATTTCCTGAAAAAGAGCCAGAATGTAAAGATCCATGCTATCCGGCCAGAAAAGGAATTGTTTTCTGAAATCTTTGGCGTTGGTTTTTCGGCTATGCTGATGCAGGTTATGCTTTTGGTGCAACAGACGGTTCTTTACAATGTGGCAGCGCAAAATGGCGGCAGCGAGTGGCAGACGATCCTTGGCGCGACACTCCGGGTACAGTCATTCGCATTTATCCCTCTTTGGGGATTGAGCCAGGGTTATCAGCCGGCGGTGGGGACAAATTTCGGTGCGAAGCAGTATGACAGGGTAAAGTACATAACAAAAATCTTTTCCATTGCGGCAACTTTGCTGGCGGCGATCTTCTATCTTCCGATCATATTGGCTCCAAAAGCCATGCTGTCACTGTTTATCACGGAACCGGAAATTGTGGCGCAGGGAGCAAATGATTTCAGAGTGTTTTTTATCTCTTATAGTGTATTAGGATTTTGGGTTGTGATCCTTACCCTTATGCAGTCACTGGGAAGGGCTTCTAAAGCTAGTGTGTTGGTTCTTTTGCGCCAGATCGTGATTTATATTCCTGCAGCGTTTATCATGCCTCATATTGCAGGACTTGGTGTACATGGTGTATTCTGCGCTCCGCTTATTACAGATGCGATCGTGCTGATCGTGGTCATCTGGATGATGTGCAGTGAGTTTAAGAGAATGGATCAGCTAAAAGCTGAGAACAGGTAAGGAGACCGGATGATGAAGCTTCATGCGTCAGGCGAGGACTATTTGGAAGCTATACTGATCCTGCAAAAGCGAATGGGAGAAAGCGCGGTGCGCTCCATAGATCTTGCCCGGCACATGGAATTCAGTAAGCCGAGCATCAGCCATGCGGTAGGTGTTCTGCGGGATGGCGGGTTTCTTGAAATGGATAAAGACGGCTCTCTCCATTTGACAGATAAGGGCAGAGAAGTAGCAGAGAAAATATATGATCGTCATCGCTTTTTTACAGAACAGCTTATTGCGGTTGATGTGGATGAAGTAACTGCAGAGCAGGATGCCTGCCGGATTGAACATGCGATCAGCGATGAATCCTTTCAGAAATTAAAGAATGCAATAAGAACGGGAGGAAAACAGTATGGTAAATATCCTGGTGGTTGAATGTGATAAAGGAAACGAGAGTGACTGGAAAGAGATCCTTGCTTTTCTGTCAGGAAAAATGCACTGTCAGGTGTCAAGGATGCCATTATTGGTTCCTTCTGATGAAAAGAACAGGGATGTGCTGTCGTTTCCCGGCCTGGAACTCCGGTTAAAGGAACAGATCGCTCTCAGGGATGGGGAGCCGGTCCATCTGAGTCATTATGAATTTTTTACACTTTGTTATCTGGCGCAGCATCCTGGCTGGGTATTTACGAAAAAGCAGATATACGAGGCCGTATGGAAGCAGCCGGGAGAGAACTGTGAAGCGTCAGTGAGCAGTGTGATCAGCCAGCTCAGAAAAAAGCTGGATCCGGCAAATCCCAGAGATGGGTATATCAGAACTGTTATAAACAGCGGCTATAAATTTGAGGGGACATAAGAATGTGAAGGAATGACAGCCTACGGCATTTTCAAAGATGTCGCAGGCTTGTTTTACTTCGCCTGTCCTGTCTGTTACAGTGCCATTGACAACATATGAAAGTTCCGGAAACCAGTTCCTGCACTATTGACAAATACAGATTGAAATGGGTATACTTAAAAGTAGTTAGCGGCAACTAATATAAATGAAGCCGCATTTGTTAGGATAATGAGTTAGTTTGTGCTAACATATTCAATAGAAGGCCCACAGTGGATGATTTCTATTGTCAGATATCGGAAAGAAAAAGGAGGGTGCGTTATGGTGAAGATCACGGTAGGAATAGAAGGAATGGCGTGTGGTATGTGCGAGGCACATATCAATGAAGCAATAAGGAATGCCTTTCAGGTAAAGAAAGTGACAAGTTCACATTCAAAGAAGCAGACAGTCATCCTTGCGGAAAAAGACATCCCGGAGCAGGAGCTGAAAAATGTAGTGGCAAAGGCGGGATACGATGCCGTATCTGTCAGCAGTGAACTATATGAGAAGAAAGGGCTGTTCGGAAGGTTTGGGAGGTGATGCTATGCAGACGGAAGTGTTTCAGGGCATCCTGATCCCGTTCCTTGGGACGACACTTGGCTCTGCCTGCGTGCTGTTCATGAAAAACAGACTGAACCCACTGGTGCAGAGGGCGTTGACAGGATTTGCGGCGGGCGTCATGGTGGCGGCCTCTATCTGGAGTCTGCTGATCCCCGCAATGGAGCAATCGGAGTCTATGGGGAAGTTGTCGTTTCTCCCTGCCGCAGCCGGCTTCTGGTTCGGTGTCTTGTTCCTTCTGCTGCTTGACCGGACAGTCCCCCATCTCCACATGAACAGCAGCAGGGCGGAGGGGCCGAAAAGCAGCCTGCAGAAGCAGGTCTTATTGGTGCTGGCGGTAACGCTCCATAACCTGCCGGAAGGCATGGCAGTTGGAGTGGTCTATGCCGGATGGCTTGCTGGGGATGCCGGGATCACCGCTATGGGCGCATTGGCGCTTTCCCTTGGGATCGCCATACAGAATTTCCCGGAAGGTGCGATCATCTCCATGCCCCTGCGGGCGGAGGGCGTCAGCAAGGGGAAGGCGTTCCTTTACGGTACGCTTTCCGGTGCAGTGGAGCCGGTGGGCGCGGCGCTGACCATACTTGCGGCGGGCTTTGTGGTCCCGCTCCTTCCTTATCTTCTGAGCTTTGCGGCCGGAGCCATGGTCTATGTGGTCGTGGAGGAGCTGATCCCGGAAATGTCGGAAGGGAAGCACTCCAATGTGGGGACCGTCCTGTTTGCGGCAGGATTTACGGTCATGATGGCGCTGGATGTGGCGCTTGGATAAAAGAATGGAGGATGAGGAAAATGAGCAGACATGATGAGATCAAAAATGCATATAAGAGCCTTGGAGGAGAGGCGACATTCTATGACGGGATGATAACCTGCTCCACGCTGCCCGGAAAGGCGGTCTGTAAGCTGGTATGGAACATGAATAAAAGGAAAAACGACCGTTATCTGGAGCTTGCGCTTTCCGGCATACCGCAGGATTTTGGCGGCAGGATGCTGGAGGTGCCGGTGGGGACGGGCGTACTCAGTATGCCGGTGTATGAAACGCTGCCGGACGCGGACATCACCTGTCTGGACTATTCCCCGGACATGATGGAGCGGGCAAAGAGGCAGGCGGAAAAACGCGGGATAGAAAATGTCAGCTTTATGCAGGGTGATGTGGGAAAGCTGACCTTTGAAGATGGAAGTTTTGACCTTGTGCTGTCGTTGAACGGCTTCCATGCCTTCCCGGATAAAGAGGCGGCTTACCGGGAGGTATTCCGTGTCCTGAAACCCGGCGGCATATTCTGCGGATGCTTTTATGTAAAGGGAGAAAATAAACGCACCGACTGGTTTGTGGAAAAAATATATACGCCAAAGGGATATTTTACGCCGCCCTATGAGATGGCAGACAGTCTGAAAATGAGGCTGAAATCCATGTACCGGAAAGCGCAGGTGAAAACCGTGGAGGGTATGGCTGCTTTTCGGTGCAGGAAATAAGATGGATATTACGGAATTGGAACAGGAGGCATCAGGCAATGAAGCAGAATGGAATGTACTGGCTCTTTTTTTCGCCAATGATAAAAAGCAGCATCCGGAAGCGTTACGGAAGAGAGCTGGCTGACCGGGCTGTGAAAAAAGGGCGGCTTGAATACCGCAGGCTGGTTGAGAATGCGCCGGAACTTGGAAAAGGAAATCCCAACTTTCCGGATTTAAGGTATTCCATAAATGGACAACCCAGGGATATCTGGATTTTTTAAAGGTAAATGGGTTTGAAATAACCTGTTGGAAAACATTTGGTGGCGGCCTGAAGTTGACCTATGCCGAGGCAAAGGTAAAGCCGTGACAGAGGCAGGAGGGAGTGCGGATTTGAAGCGGAGGGAATCAGCAGCGGGAAAACAAATGGCTGAGAAAAGGATCAGAAGAAGCAGCATAGCCGGTATCATAGGCTGTATCTTCTTTGGGATTGGCGACTGGCTGCTTGGCTGGGTTGAACCGGGCATCGTGGACAGGGCGTTCCTGCTGATCCGGGAAGGGCATGGTGCGGATTATGGCCTGATGAGAGTGGCCGTCACGCTTGTGCTGGGGATTGCGGGCATGATGTTCCTGCTGCCGGGATATCAGGGCATGGCGGAAATTGTTGTGGATGAGAAAAGGAAAAGACGGCTGCGTTTTACCATGGCATTATGTGCAGCTGGGTGGCTCGCCCTTCATTTTACCGTGGCGGCAGGCATTTGGGTGTATTCCTGGCTGATGCATCAGGGGATGGAAGAACTGGCGGTGGAGAGCGCCGCAGGGATAACAAAAATGCTGATGCCCACGCAGATGACTGCCTATGTTTTCATATATTTGCCACTTATTCAGATGCTTGTTTATGTTCTGAGACGGCAGACTGTATATAAAAGGACAGCGGCCCTGGCAGCACCGGTCTTATGGATGGCGGTATTAGGCACGGCAGCAGGCTGTATGCCTGCCAGTCCTTTTTCCACAGGGATGTTTGCGCTCTGCATGAACGGGGCGATGATGGTCTGGTTTGTATTCTGTCTGATTAAGAAACCTGTTCTGGATAAGCAGGAGGAAAGATAGGCTTTGTTGTATTTGCAGATAAGACGGAAGGAGTGCGGATTTGAAACAGAAAAAATCGGTAGAGGACTACCTTAAGATCATATATACGCTTTCCAAACGGAAGGCCGTGCATGGTGCGGATATTGCGGGTGAACTTGGCGTGTCCCGCCCCACGGTTTCCGTGGCGCTTAGAGCGCTGGCGGAGGAGGGGTATGTTTTTGTAGATGATATACACGAAGTCCATCTGACGGAAAAAGGGAAGCGGATTGCCGAGGACACCTACGAACGGCACAGCACGTTCTGCCGACTCCTTACGGGACTTGGGGTGGACGAAAAGACAGCGGCGGCGGATGCCTGCGAGATGGAACACGCAGTCAGTCCAGAAAGCTATGAGGCGTTAAAGTCGCTGGCAATGGAGACACTGCGTGAAGAATGAAAGAAAGGATAAGGAAAAGTTATGTCAAGGTCGGCATCAAAATTTCAGGAAAAATTCATGGCACTCAAGTTCCGCGGGAAGGAGATCTTCAAGCCGTTAAATACCGGCGTGATTGACGGCCATGTGAAATGCATCCGTGAATTTATCGCCAATATTTTCTTTTACACAAAGGACGGAACCACCATCATGATTGATGCGGGATATAATTACGAACGCCTGTGGGAGAAGATGGAGTGGATCGGGATCGATCCGTCAGAAATACAGCATATCCTGATCACGCACCAGGACACCGACCATGTGGGGGCGGTGGAGCGGGACAGTGACGGCCTGTTCCGGGATGCCACGCTTTACATCGGGGAGGTGGAGAACCGCTACCTTACGAAAGAGGTGCGGCGGAAGGTCTATGGCGGATGGTATAAGCTGCCCTATGTGGAGATCGACAACCGGAAGGTGCTGTTAAAAGACGGGCAGACGCTGGATATCGAGGGGATAAAGGTGGAATGTATCATGGTTCCGGGCCACACATGGGGGCATATGGTCTATCTGGTGGATGATGCCTATCTCTTTACCGGGGATACCATCTGGTTCGGGCCGGACGGCGGACGCAGTTTCCTGAATGCGCTGGCGGAGGACAACAGGCTTTCCGTAAAGTCGCTTGTCTCGCTGAAGGATCTGCTGCAAAAAAGAAACCTGCATCCGATGGTCATCACCGGGCATACGGGATGGTCTGACGATATGGATTTTGTATTTGCGCATACAGACCTCGTGTGCAACGCATCCAGAAAGCAGAAGCCCCACGATCCGAAAGCACCCTACGACGGCTATGATGAGTCGGACGACACAAGGGAGAAAGCCAGGACAGTCCGGCTAAAAAAGGCGTTGCCTGTAAAATGATAGCGAAGGAGGAAAGTAACTATGCCGGAATTGAAGGAAAATACGGTACAGCAGACATTGTGTATGCCCCTGTGGGGGCGGGCGATAGCGGCAAAAAAATATCCATCGCTGTTTCCTGACCATGACGCGGGCAGGATTGTAAAAGAAATGGGCGTGGACTGGTCAGATAAAAAACTGTACCAGTTCCAGTATATGTGGATGTGCTGCCTGATCCGCCAGTATAACATGGCATGGGAGATCAGGCATTATTTGAAAAAACATCCCCGTGCCGCAGTCGTGGAGCTTGGTGCGGGGCTTAGTTGTCTCAGACGGCAGATGAAGAATGAAACGAATCCGTGGTACTGCCTGGATATGGAAAATGTGATGCTGCTGCGGGAAAAGCACATCCCGCATGGAAAGCTGGAACGGAATGTAGCCTGCGACCTGAATGATTTTTCATGGTTTGATCGGATTGATTTCCGTCGGTCGGATGGGATCGTGTTTACAGCGGGAGGGCTGTTTTACTATTTTGAGAAAGAACAGGTGCGCCGCCTTCTGTGCGCCATGGCAGAGAGATTCCCCGGCGGCATGGTCACTTTTGATGCGGTCAATGCAGAGGGGCTTAAGGGCGTGAATGCGGAAGTGAAAATGGCGGGCAATAAGACGAAATCCTTCTTCTCATTGGAAAAACCGAAAGAAGAACTGGAGGGCTGGTCTGATCGCATTGTGAATGTGGTAGAGAGGGATTACATAGACGGATACCTGAAAGGCGGCTGGAGAAAAAGCATTGTTACCGGGATTTTCGCTTGGGTGATGAGAATGTTCCATATGAGCTTTATGATCCATGCGGAGTTCCGGGAGAGGCGGCAGTAATACAATAGAAAGCGCGCTTTGCGAACTTCCTATTGTCACGAATAAAAATGTCTAATCGGTGCAATTTGGGCGAAACGGGACAGACAAATGTTATGGCTTTTGCTATCCTGAAAAAGAAAGCGGAAATCCGCTTTTTTTAAACAACTACGGTTAGCTTGATCTAACCAACAAGGAGGAAAACCATGTCAAACTCAAAAAATGGAAAAGGGCTGAAAGGGAAGGACCTTATCACAATCGGCATTTTTTCCGCAATCTATTTTGTCATCAATTTCGCCTTTATGCTGATGGGAGGCATCCATCCCGTACTGTGGATGCTGATGCCCGGCTTTATTGCTGTCTTTGCGGGGATTCCCTTCATGCTGATGGCGGAAAAGGTGCAAAAGCCCGGAGCAGTGTTCCTGATGGGGCTGATCACAGCATTGATTTATTTCGCAACGGGACAGTTTACCCTGGTGATCCTGATCTCCATGGCATCCACCTGCATCCTGGCCGAAGTGATTCGCGGGATGACGAAGTATGACAGTTTTAAGGGGAATTCTGTTTCTTATGTGATTTTTTCACTCGGAATGGTCGGCTCACCGTTACCCATCTGGCTGTTTAAAGCTGATTTCCTCGCACAGATTACAGAGCAGGGGATGCCTGCGGATTATGTGTCCGCAGTAGAAGCGCTTTCTTCCAACGCCATGCTGGTTGTGCTGTTTGTAGCGCCTGTCATCGGCGGGATTATTGGTGCCTTCATTGCAAAAGCCCTGTTCAAAAAACATTTTGTAAAGGCAGGAATTGTGTGATGGGTGTTTTGGGCAAAAAACATATGCTGAAATTCGACCCTCGGACAGAACTGCTGTTTCTGGTGCTGGCAAATGTAGTGGCTTTTACCCAGCATTCCCTATGGGTTGAGATTACATGGGTGGTTTTGCTGCTCCTGCTGATCATTGCCTGCGGCTGCACAAAAGCCGCAGGCAGGCTGGCATTTGCTTTTGGACTCTGCCTGTTCCTGCAGCATTATGTTTTCCCAAACGGGCCGAAGATTTTAGCGAGCAGCTTTACCGTCCTGGTTTCTTATGCGAGAAAGGTTTTTCCATGCCTGATTGTGGGGACCCTGATATTACAGAAGACGTCTGTCAGGGAGCTTATGGGTGCCCTGCGCAGATGCCATATTCCGCAGGGGCTGATCATCCCGCTTTCCGTAACCATCCGCTATTTTCCTGCTTTAAAGGAAGAAGTGGGGTACATAAGGGATGCCATGAAGCTGCGGAACATCCATGGGATGCAAAAAATAGAGTGCCTGCTTGTCCCGGTCATGATCTCAGCAACAACAACTGCGGAGGAACTGTCTGCTGCAGCTGTCACAAGGGGGATTGAAAACCCGGCACATAGAACAAGCATGGTCGAAATGAAATTTGGCGTGCAGGACTTTTTATGCCTGGCATTCGGCGCTATCTTTTGTTTTGTCTCGGTTACGGCAGGATAGGAGGTGCGGCTCGTGGTAGATATACAGGATGTTTCTTTTGCATACGAGAAAGAACAGGGGACTCTCTCCCATGTTGATCTGCAGATCGAGCAGGGTGAGTGTGTGCTTCTCTGCGGGGAAAGCGGGTGCGGCAAGACAACGGTGACAAAGCTGGTCAACGGCCTGATCCCCCATTTTGTGGAGGGCGGCGCTTTATCAGGCAGGGCATCTGTAAACGGGATGGAGATTTCGGATACGGAGATGTACCGTCTGGCGGAGCAGGTTGGCTCCGTGTTCCAGAACCCCAAGTCACAGTTTTTCAATATTGATTCTGACAGCGAGATCACGTTCGGGTTGGAAAATGCGGGCGTTGCCCCGGAGAAGATAAAAGAGCGGGTTGAAGCCACGGTTTCGGCGTTAAAGATTGAAGCACTTCTTGGGAGGAATATTTTCTCCATGTCAGGAGGGGAAAAACAGAGCCTTGCTTTTGCAAGCGTTTATGCCATGAACCCGTCTGTGTTTGTGCTGGATGAGCCGACGGCAAATCTGGATGAGGAGGCAATTGATATCCTGCGGAGGCAGATCATGCAGATCAAAAAAGAGGGGCGGACGGTCATTGTTGCGGAGCATCGTCTGTATTTCCTGATGGATCTGATAGACCGTGCCGTATTCCTGCAGGACGGAAAGATCATTCGGATTTTTTCGGGGGATGAATTCAGAGGAATCCCGGAACAGCAGCGTATCCGTATGGGGCTGCGGAGTTTCACTGACCCTGTGATGGAGCTGCCATGTGCCAGGCCGCCCGGAACGAAGGACGGTCTGTCGGTAGAAACTCTCTCCTGCGCATTTGACGGGCGGAGGGTATTTGAGGGGATCAGCTTTTCTGCAAGCCCTGGAGAGGTGCTTGGGATCGTAGGATATAACGGGGCGGGCAAGACTACGCTGACGCGGTGCCTGTGCGGTCTGTTAAGGGAAGAAGACGGGACTGTCCGGCTTGACGGGAAAGCCCTGAACCGTAAGCAGCGGAACAGGGCGTGTAGCCTTGTCATGCAGGATGTGAACCACCAGCTTTTCTCGGACAGCGTATGGGATGAATGCGAGCTGTCCATGCCGGAGACCAGGGCAGAAGAGATAGAAAAAACTCTGAAAGCCTTTGACCTGCTGGAATATAAGGATCGCCATCCAATGGCGCTGTCGGGAGGGCAGAAGCAGCGTCTGGCCGTGGCAACTGCCATCCTTTCAGGAAAACGGCTCCTGGTATTTGACGAACCTACCAGCGGGCTGGATTACAGGCATATGCTGGGGGTGGGCCGTATGATCCGGGAGCTGGCGGAGCATGGCTGTATTGTGCTGGTGGTTTCCCATGACAGGGAGTTCATGGAGAAAGCCTGTGACCGCATTTTTGCAATGGACGGAAGGAGGGATATGGATGGATGAGTTTCTGCTTACGAGCGATACCAGCGTGAAGTTGGCGGAAAATAATGGATGTAGTGTGTACCAGTTCCGAAACGAGACAGGCGAAGGGACGATCACCATCTATGAAGTTTTTCCGGGAGTCAGCCTTTCCTACAATGATTTTCATATCCGTTATTATGACAGCGAGTTCAAACCGGATCGAAACCTCTTCTGCATCGATCATTGCAGGGAGGGGCGGCTGGAATACCCAGCAGCGGATGATGCCTATTCTTATGTGGAAGCAGGGGACCTGAAGCTGGATCGCAGGCTTACTCATACAGGGCATTTTGAGATGCCATTGTCCCATTATCATGGCGCGATGGTATCGTTTGATATGGATGCGGCCTGCAGGTCCCTGCCACAGGAAGTGAAGGATTTTCCCGTGAACCTGCGGGCATTACAGGAAAAGTTCTGCGGCGGCATTTATCCTTATGTGGTGCATAGTGCCGAATCCATTGAACACATTTTCGGGGAGCTGTATGCGGTGCCGGAAAAGATCAAGCGGCCTTATTTTAAGATCAAGATCCTGGAACTGCTGCTGTATCTGGAGGCACTGGAACTGCCGGACAGCCCTGCCGATAAGCCGTATTTTTATCGGACGCAGGTTGAAAAGGCCAAGGCGGTGCAGCAGTTCCTGGTGGGGCATATGGATGAGAATTTCACGCAGGAAGAGTTGTCCCGCCGTTTTGATATCCCGCTGACACCCCTTAAAAACTGCTTTAAATCAGTTTTTGGGGCGAGCATCGGCAGCTACCTTCTGGAGTACCGGATGAACCAGGCGGCAGTTTTTTTAAGGACAAAGCGGGAAATGAGTGTGGCGGAGATTGCCGGGCGCGTGGGATATGACAGCCCAAGCAAGTTTGCGGCAGCTTTCCGCAGGAAAATGAGAATGTCGCCGATGGATTATCGGAATCGCCTGCAGCAGTAGGAAGGGGAATATTTATACCAGAAAAAGAATTTGTCTGATCGGGGTAAAATGGGCGGTATGGAGCGGAAAGCGGCTTCCGAAAGCGTTAAGATTAAGAATGGTTAGTGAAAACTATCCCTTCTTATTTTTTAATTATGAGCAGGGCATTTTTAGTTTCATCATATGCGGCGATAGCCGTAAAGCGAGGAAAAACGCAGGTTTTTCGAGTTTACCTTGCGAATTTAGCTGTAGAAGGAAGGAGAAGATATATGAGCGAACAAAATTTGTCTTTAGGCAGACAGGTTAAAAAGCAGAATTTTTTATCCTGCCTGCTGTCTTATGCCCGTGCGGGGAAACGGAAGCTGATTTTATCGGTGGTTCTGTCCGTGATCAGCATTACGGCGGGGCTTGTGCCTTACTATTGTTTTTACCGCATCCTTGTCCTGTTTTTAAATGGAGAGGTTTCGGTTTCAGGGATCTGGTCATGGAGTCTCCTGGCACTTGCCGCCTATGCGGGGAAGGTGCTTTGTTTCGGGCTGTCCACCACGGCGAGCCATACAGCAGCGTATCACATTCTGGAAGGCTTGAGAAACCGTGTGGCGGATCGCTTTCTGCACGCACCGTTGGGGGAAGCGGCGAAGCACAGTATTGGGGAGATCAAGGGGATCATGGTTGATAAGATTGAGGACATTGAGCCGCCCCTTGCCCATCTGATCCCGGAAGGCAGCGGACATATCGTACTGCCGCTGATGAGCATGGCGGCGCTTACGGCGATCGACTGGCGGCTGTTTCTTGCGTCCCTGGTCACTTTTCCCCTTTCCTTCCTCTGCATGGGGCTGACCTTCAAGATCAGCGGGAAAAGCTATGACACCTACAATGGATCCCTCGCACAGATGAACAGCAACATTGTGGAGTATGTGGAGGGGATCGAGGTCATCAAGGCATTTGGACGGACCGGGGAATCCTATGGGAAATTCTCCTCTGCCATTTTAAATTACAGGACATTTGTAATTAAATGGCTTTCCTCCACCTGGGTGACCATGAAGCTGGCCTTTGCCCTGTTCCCGTCCACGCTGTTAGGAGTCCTGCCTGCGGCACTCCTGCTGGGGGCAGGAGGGACAATCACAGCGGCGCAGGCGGCGCTCGCTGTCATGCTGTCCATGTCCATGGTAGGCTCCCTTGCGAAGCTGGAGGTATTTTCCAATGAGATCAAAAAGATGCAGATGACGGTGGAGGAACTGCAGGAATATCTGGAAATGCCGGAACTGCCGGAAAAAGGGCAGGATGTAAAACTGAAAGGCTATGATGTGGAACTGAAAGATGTCCGTTTTTCCTATGAAGAGGACGAGGTGCTGCACGGTGTTTCCTTAAAACTGCCCCAGGGCAGCTTTACCGCGTTGGTGGGGCCGTCCGGCGGGGGAAAGTCCACAGTGGCAAGGCTGGTCTCCCGGTTTTACGATGTGTCTGCCGGGGGCATTTCCATCGGCGGGGTGGATATACGGGAACTGCCCCTTGCACAGCTTTCCGGCATGATCAGTTTTGTGGCACAGGATAATTTCCTGTTCCGCTGCTCCATCAAGGAAAATATCCGTATGGGAAATCCGGACGCGAGTGATGAGCAGGTGTTTGCAGCGGCAAGGGCGGCGCAGTGTGAGGAATTTATCAGAAAGCTGCCAAATGGCTATGACACACCTGCGGGCGAAGCGGGCAGGCGGCTGTCGGGCGGGGAGAAACAGCGTATCGCCATTGCAAGGATGACGCTAAAGGATTCGCCGATCATCATACTGGACGAAGCAACCGCCTTCACCGATCCGGAGAATGAGGATAAGATACAAAAGAGTATCCGGGAACTGGCAAAGGGAAAGCACCCTTCAGGCATACCTGGATGCCAGGGTCTGCCCCAGCGAAAGCGAGGGCATTCGGTAGAACAGAGGAAAACGCTGCTTGTCATTGCCCACAGGCTTTCCACGATTAAAAACGCAGACAATATCGTGGTGTTGGAGAACGGAAAGCTGGTGGCGCAGGGGAGGCAGGAAGAACTGCTGATGGGCTGCCCGCTGTACCGGAAGATGTGGGAGTCCCATATTGGCGCAAAGAACTGGTCAGTAGGAAAGCAGGGAAAGGAGGCAGAAGCAAATGTTTAAGACATTAAAACGGATCATAGACTGGTGCGGTGAATTTAAAGGGAAATTATACGCCGGGTTTGCATTCTCCTTTTTTTCCCATTTGTTTGCCGCTATGCCGGTGATGGTGGCGGCGTATACCGTAGGGCTTTTACTTACATCCGCCAGGGAAGGGACTGCTTTTGATAAAAAATGGGCAGGCATCAGCTTTGTAGTGATTGCCCTGCTGGTCATCCTGCGGTTTTTCTTTGACTATATGCGTTCCCGTTTTCAGGAGGCTATCAGCTATGAGCTTGTGGCAAAAGACCGGCTTGCCATTGGGGATGCATTAAAGCGGGTATCCCTTGGGTATTTCCAGAAAAACAGCACGGGGGATATTTTAAATTCGATCACCACAGGCTTAAATACACTGGAAAACATGGGGATCCGCATGATCGACAATTTTGTGGGAGGATACCTGAATTTTCTTGTCATTTTTCTGAGCCTGCTTATGTTTTCACCATTTACGGCACTGATTGCATTGGCTGGTGCGGCAGTTTCGTTCCTGTTCCTTCTGCTGGTGTCAAAACACAGTGTAAGGAATGCCCCGAAGGAGGCAGAGGCAGGGCGGAAGCTGTCCGGGGCAGTGCTGGAGTATGCCCGTGGACTGCCAACTGTGAAATCTTTTGGGCAGGGCGGTGTATCACAGCAGTCCATGAAGGAGGCAGTCAGGGAGAACCGTGATATCCGTCTGAAAATAGAATATGGATTTACTCCGGCAAACTGCGGACATCTTCTGGCGCTGAAAACCGCATCGGTATTCCTGGCTGCGGCTGCCTGCCTTCTCTGCCTTGCCGGGAGCATGGAGATGCCGGTCATGCTGATGTTTGTGTTCTTTTCTTTCGGCATTTTTGGTTCCCTTGAGCCGGTCAGCGACAGCGCCCATGTGCTGGGCATCATCAATACAGCGATGGATCAGATCAACGCGCTGAAGGAGGAAAACTATATTGACCGTGACGGGAAGGATATCGTCCTTTCAGATTTCGGGATAGAATTCTGCCATGTGGATTTTGGATATGAGGAGAATTGCTGCACTGCGCCAAGAGAGGATGGCCTGGGCCACGAGGTGAGTCTGACAGAGCGAGAAGGCGGCCTGGGCCGTGAGGAAGGAAATGCTGGGAGAACGGTGCTTAAGGATGTTAGCTTTACCATACCAGAAAAAACTTCCACTGCCATTGTCGGGCCTTCCGGCAGCGGAAAGACGACCATCTGTAATTTAATCGCCCGTTTTTATGACGTACAGACGGGCAGTATCCGTGTGGGCGGACACGATGTGCGGGAATTTACTTGTGACAGCCTGTTAAAAAATATATCCATGGTATTTCAGAATGTGTATCTGTTCCACGACACGATCCGGAACAATATCCGTTTCGGAAGGCCGGATGCCACAGAGGAAGAAGTCATAGCGGCGGCAAAGGCGGCGAGATGTCATGATTTCATCGTATCGCTGCCGCAAGGATATGATACGGTAGTCGGCGAGGGCGGCGGTACACTGTCCGGCGGCGAAAAGCAGAGGATTTCGATTGCCAGGGCCATACTGAAAAATGCACCGATCATCATCCTTGATGAGGCAACCGCCAGCGTGGATCCGGAGAACGAGCATCTGATCCAGGAAGCCATATCTGAACTGACCCATGGGAAGACGATCATCACGATCGCTCACAGGCTGGCAACGATTGAGAATGCGGATCAGATCCTTGTGATCGATGGAGGAACTGTAGCGCAGAGGGGAACCCATAAGGAACTTTTGGGACAGGAGGGAACCTATAGAGAGTTTGTGCGGATCAGAGAGCAGGCGGAAGGCTGGCAAATCTACAGGACATAGAGAATCTTCCCGTTCTCCTGCATGAGAATGGATCTTTATGCAAAAAAGGAGCGGGAGTCTTCATGACTGCCGCTCTTTAACTGCCGTGATCTATGCCCGTTTATCTCTTATCGATACATATTCTGTGATGACATCAACACATTTTTGAATACCAATAGAACTGTCAAGGCAAAGCTCATTTTGATGTGGGTCGCCCCATTACTTGCGCAAAGCACAGTATGGTGTGACCAGTGAGGAAGAGCATAGGAGCAGATCCAGGTTTGAATTGCTGGCGGTTAACAGCATAAAAAGTGAATCTTAAATGAGAAAGATTCTCAATACTATAGTTCTGCGCAAATTGACATAGAAGAGAAAAAAATGATATACTGATTTGTGGTTAGCCAAAACTAACTTCCGTTTGTATACAATTATCATTATTGTGGAAATGGATTAGAATCGGAGTGTGAAAAGGAATGGGGGAGTTAGAGCGCCAGGATCAGTTTATGAAAGCAGGGGAAAATTACCAGAGGACCAAAATGCAGGAAGAGATGATCTTCCGGAAGCTGAAGGATATGGGCTGCCGTGTGACAAAACAAAGGCGGATCCTTTTAAATGTGATCTTACAGGAGGAATGCGCCAGCTGTAAGGAGATTTATTATAAAGCCAGAAAAGAAGATCCTAAGATCGGTGCCGCTACGGTATATCGGATGATCAATCTATTAGAAGAGATTGGAGCCATCAGCAGAAATAACATGTATACCATCCCTGAAGCTGCTTTGTCCGGATCGGGATGGGGGAAATGTCCGGTCGGGGGAGCTGTCTGTGTGGGGCAGGGGAAGAAGATTGCCTGTGTGATTGAATTGGATGACCATACATCCTGCTGTCTTTCTGCTGAGGAATGCTGTCTGGTTATGACAAAAGGACTCAAAGCCTGCGGTTATATCCAATGCCAGAATGTTAAAAACATTTTGCTGCCTGCCAGCCTGGAAATGAAAGAACAGGAGAAAACAGGTACTGTAATTGAGAGAATTTCTCAACAGGGAAAAAGCGATGGAAAGTAAGTATCCCATACATTATAATGAACATCACATAAGGAGGTGTCGCATGAAAAACCACAGATTCTGGGCGTGGGCTGCCGTGATCTGCATGATCATGACATTCTACACCGGCTACAAACACAAATAAGAGAAGGAGGAACTGCTTACTATGATGGACATGTTCTGTAAATTGGATGGAAAGAAGACGGGGATTTTTGCGGCCGGGGTTCTGTTCGGGACAGCCGGTATCAAAATATTATCCAGTAAAGACGCGAAAAAGGTATATGTCTCCTGCACTGCCGCTGTGCTCAGAGCAAAAGAATGCATCATGAGGACGGTCAGCGTTATCCAGGAAAACGCGGAGGATATCTATGAGGAAGCTCTGGAAGTGAATGAGAAAAGGGCGGCAGAGGAAACGGAATTTGAAGATGAAAGCGAAGCCCGTGATGATTTTCAGGAAACACCGGTTCCGGAAGTATGAAGTTCCGGATATTACATGAGATAAAAGGACGGCTGCGGATCCATATTTCCTGCTCCCGGATGTCCTGCCGGGATGCGGATATTCTTCAGTACAGCCTGCTTTGCCAGCCTTCCATTACTATGGTAAAGGTCTATGAGCGGAGTCAGGATGCAGTCATCTGCTATACAGGCGAGAGGGGAGACATGATAAAGTTTCTCCAGAAGTTTTCCGGTAAAAAAATTTCGGTGCCGGAGCACATATGGCAGAATTCCGGACGCAGAGTAAATCGTTACTATCAGGATAAACTGATCTGGAAGATCATGCTGCGCACAGCCGGGAAGTTATTCCTTCCCATGCCAGTCCGGTGTACGGCTGTCTGTTGCCGGTCGGCCAGATTTATTTGGAAAGGCGTACATACTCTGTGCCAGGGGCAGCTGGGAGTTTCTGTCCTGGATGGAACCGCGATCACGGTATCCCTTTTGCGCCGGGATGTAAAGACGGCAGGTTCCATCATGTTCCTTCTTGGGATCGGGGAACTATTGGAGGAGTGGACCCATAAGAAATCTGTGGACGATCTGGCGAGAAGTATGTCATTGAATACAGGCAGGGTGTGGAAGCTTACGGATGGAAGAGAGAGTTTGGTGGATGCCGGGCAGATCAGAGAGGGAGACCAGGTGATGATCCGCATGGGAAATGTGATCCCCTTTGACGGAGTGGTCGTGGAAGGAAGCGGAGCTGTGAATCAGTCTTCCATGACAGGAGAAGCCCTGCCTGTGGCAAGGGAAAAAGGCGGGTATGTGTACGCGGGGACCGTACTGGAGGAAGGGCAGCTTGCGATCTGTGTCAGGGAGACTTCCGGTTCCAACAAATACGAGAAGATCGTTCACATGATCGAGGAATCGGAAAAGCTGAAGTCAAAGGCAGAGGGGAGGGCGGCCAGACTGGCTGACCGGCTGGTACCCTATACGCTCCTTGGCACGGCGCTTGTCTATCTTCTGACAGGGAACGCCACAAAAGCATTGTCTGTTCTGATGGTGGATTTTTCCTGCGCTTTAAAGCTGGCCATGCCGGTCTCTGTCCTGTCAGCGATCCGGGAAGCGGGAACCCATCGGATCACCGTAAAGGGAGGGACATTTCTGGAGAAAGTCTCAGAGGCTGATACGATCATCTTTGATAAGACCGGAACGCTGACCAGGGCCAGGCCAACGGTGGCGGATGTGGTGCCTTTTACGGATGAGGATCCGGACGAACTGCTTCGCATTGCGGCATGCCTGGAGGAGCATTTTCCTCATTCCATGGCAAGGGCGGTGGTCCATGCTGCCAGTGAAAAGGGGCTTACCCATGAGGAGACCCATTCCAGGGTGGAATATATTGTGGCACATGGGATCTCTTCCATGATTGATGGGAAAAAGGTGGTGATCGGAAGTTACCATTTCGTCTTTGAAGATGAGGGCTGTACCATACCGGAGGGACTTGGGGAACGGTTTGAAGGTCTTCCGGAAGGATATTCCCATCTGTATCTGGCCATAGAAGGACTGCTGGCGGCGGTGATCTGTATTGAGGATCCCCTGCGGGAAGAGGCCGCTGCAGTGGTAGCGGCGTTAAGAAGGCACGGCTTTGATAAGATCGTGATGATGACCGGGGACAGTGAGAGGATCGCCGGTTCGATTGCTTCAAAAGTAGGCGTAGATGAATATTATTCGGAAGTGTTGCCGGAAGAAAAGGCAGACTTTGTGAAGAGAGAACGGGCAGCAGGTAGAAAAGTGATCATGGTAGGAGACGGGATCAATGATTCCCCGGCCCTTTCCGCGGCAGATGTGGGGATCGCTATCAGTGACGGGGCACAGATTGCCAGAGAGATCGCTGATATCACCATCGAGGCGGACAATCTGTCAGGGCTTTTGACTCTTCGCGCCATCGGCTGTGGGCTTCTTGAAAGGATACGGAAAAACTATATCCGGATCGTTGGGATCAATTCCGGTCTGATCCTCCTTGGGATCACCGGAAGGATACAGCCCACCTCGTCTGCTATGGCTCATAATGTTTCCACTTTGATGATCGGATTGAACAGTATGAGAAACCTGGTGGATGAAACATAAACAGGAGCATGGCAGAAGCGGTAAACAGTCTGGGGGGATATGCCGTAAAAGCTAAATGTAGTGATCAAAATTTTCAGGAAACTGAGTCTTGACTTTTCTGAATAAAAAGTGCTATATTAACAATGCAACGTGTAGCGTTACCGCATAAATCCGGTTGATCGCTACACGTTGCTTTTTTATTATATGGAAAGAATGAGGTGCTTTTTATGAAAGTGAAACATGTCTTTGGTGTTGTTCTGGCAAATGCTCTTATGGTGTCCACGGCTGTCAGTGCCGCAGCTGCCAGCCCGGATGATCCTGCCTGTAGTTATCTGGCCGGAAAAGAAGGCCGTCCCACAGAGGCAACTTCCTACGCGGGGATGGATCACGAAGGTGGTGAACAGGGGGATACTTCCGTTTACAGTTATCTGGCCGGAAAAGAAGGCCGGCTCACAGAGGCAGCTCTCTATGCGGGGATGGATCATGAAGGCGGAGAGCAGGGTGATACTTCCGATTACAGCTACCGGGTTGGCCGGATCGGCAGGCCCTGGAATGTGTCTGAGTGATCCTGGCCTTTCGGATCGCGGCATCTATCAGGTAAACAACTGTCTGAAGAATATATTAAGAAAAGCCAAAACAGTGTGTGGCCTATGCGGTATAAATCCAACTGCATGGACCGTCACTGTTTTTTTGACGCTTATCATGGAGGTAGTTATGGAAACAAAAGCAAATTCATTTCTGGAAACGGAACGGCTGGGCAAACTGATGGGAAAATATGCCGTTCCCTGTGTGATCTCCCTGTTGGTGGCAGCGCTCTACAACATCGTGGATCAGATCTTTATCGCCAATGCGGACTATCTGGGTTCCTATGGAAACGCCGCCAATACGGTGGTCTTTCCGCTGACAGTGGTGGCGCTGTCTGTTGCGGTGATGATCGGTGACGGCTGCTGTGCCTTCGTCAGTATCAGTCTGGGGGCGGGAAACAAAGAGGCCGCCCATAAGAGCATTGGCAGCGCAGTCCTGCTGTGTGTTGCAGCCAGCCTGGGGCTGACGGCCCTTTATCTGATCCTGCAGGAGCCGATCCTGACGTTGTTTGGCGGGCAGGTCAATGGGGAGACCTATCATCACGCAAAAGAATATTTTTTCTGGATCACGGTGGGTATCCCTTTCTACATGTTTGGGCAGGCCCTGAATCCCATTATCCGTTCGGACGGAAGTCCTAAGTTTGCCATGGCCTCCACACTGGCGGGGGCGCTGGTCAATATCATTCTGGACCCGGTATTTATTTTTGTTTTCCGCTGGGGCATGATGGGGGCGGCAGTGGCCACAGTGCTGGGACAGGTGCTGACCGCTGCCCTGGCTGCCTGGTATCTGTATCACATGAAAGCTGTCCGTCTGGAGAAAGCCAGCTTCAGGTTCCACGCTACACTGGCCAGAAAATATCTGCCTCTTGGGATCTGCAGCTTTCTGTCACAGATTTCCCTGGTGATGGCTATGGCGGCGATCCAGAACATGACGCTGAAATACAGCGCCATTGACCCTGTTTTTGGACAGGCGCAGTATACACAGATCCCCATGGCCGTGCTGGGCATTGTGATGAAGTTTTTCCAGATCGTCATTTCCATCGCCGTGGGGCTGGCGGCAGGCTGTATCCCCGTGGTTGGTTACAACATTGGAGCAGGGCGGAAGGACCGGGCAAAGGCGCTGTTTACCCGGCTGCTGACTGCGGAGGCCGTTGTGGGGGCTGTGGCCCTGCTGATCGTGGAGTTGTTCCCCAGGCAGCTCATCGGTATTTTCGGCGCAGCCAATGAGAGCGTGTACTATACGGAATACGCGGTAAAATGTTTCCGGATCTATCTGTGTATGATGGTTCTGGCCACGGTGAACAAAGGCACTTTTATCTATCTGCAGTCTCTGGGAAAGGCTTTTGCCTCCACCGCCATCTCTATGGTGCGGGAGGTGGTGTTTGGCGTGGGGTTCGCCCTGCTGCTCCCTGGGTGGTTTGGACTAAATGGGGTATTGTATTCCATGCCAGTTTCGGATCTGTTGACCTTTGTGATCTGTGTCATTGTGATCCGATACACCTATAAGGCTTTGGGGACGGAAAAATGAAAATTTACTTATTGACAAGGGGATTTTTCTGTGTTAGGATAATAACATCGTTATGAAACGATGTTATGAAAGAGAGAAGGTGAACAGATGGCGAAACAGATCGAGGGTGTATATGAGAGTATTCTGGAATGTGCCGGAAAAGAGTTCCTTGAGAAGGGCTACATGGACGCATCCCTGCGCACCATTGCATCGGAGGCCGGCACAAGCACTAACTCCATCTATGTGCGGTTCAAGGATAAGGAAGGGTTGTTTGCCGCCATCGTAGAGCCAATTTCGGAAGAATTCCTTTCCCGCTGCCTGGATGTACAGGAAACCTTTCATGGCTTTGACAGCGAGACCCAGAAGAGGGAGGTAGGGCAGTATTCCGGCAATGCCATGCTGGATATGGTGGATTACATCTATGAGCATTTTGACGAGTTCCGTCTGCTCCTGGATGCTTCCTATGGCACCAGGTTCCACAATTTTGTAGACAGATTAGTGGAGATGGAGGAGGAATACACCTGGAAATGGCTGGAGGCAACCGGCTCCCGGCTGGAAGCGGAAGGCGAGATGACAAGGGAATTCTACCATATCATGGTCACTGCGTATTTTGAGGGAATCTTTGAGGTGGTCCGCCATAAGATGAGCAGGGAAGACGCAAAAAAATACGTTGCCATGATGGGGAAATACCATCACGCGGGGTTCCTGGCCATTGTAGGGGAACAGACTCCGGAAGATTAAACTGTTTTTAAGGCTGCCAAAACGGGCAACAACTTGGCGGCCTTAAAATAAATCAATAGGTTAGTGGAAGCTAACCCAAATAAGGAGGAACTGATATGCAACAACAAAATCCACTGCTCCGTATCTGGGGCTGGGGAAAAGACGAACATGGCGGCCTGATCTTCGCGATCGTAAGCGCGTTGATCGGAGTTGCGCTGGGGATGCTGCCGTATTTTGCGGCGGCGCAGATCATCATCGGGATGCTTTCCGGAGAAAGGTCGCTGTCCCTGTATCTGCCCTGGTTGGGGCTGGGACTGGCGGGATATGCCGCACGTACCCTTCTTTACAACATGGCTCTGTCAGCATCCCATAAGGCGACTTTTTCCATTCTGAAGGCCATTCGGCAGAGGATATTGAAGAAGCTGCCAAAACTCCCTCTTGGGACTGTTATGGATATGCAGAGCGGAAAGATGAAGCAGATCATCGTGGACCAGGTGGACGGCATGGAGACAACACTGGCGCACCTGTTTCCAGAGATGACTGCCAATGTGGCGGCTCCGGTGCTGATCATTATTTATCTGTTTGTGCTGGACTGGCGTATGGCGCTTTTATCCATTGTGACGATCCCGGTGGGGATGGCGTTTATGATGTCGGTGATGGGAAATTACAGCAAAGACTACGAAGGAGCGGTGAAGACCACACAGGAGATGAACAGTACCGTTGTGGAATACATAAACGGCATTGAGGTCATCAAAGCCTTTAACCAGGGAAAGTCTTCCTATGCGAAGTTTACGAAGCGGGTAAAGGCCAATGCGTCTTACTATTACAACTGGATGAAAAAAAGCCAGTTTGGGACGGCCTCCGGATATGCGGTGGTACCTGCCACGTTGATCACGATCCTCCCGGCTGGATGGATGTGGTACACAGGCGGCAGCCTGCCGATGGAAACTTTTATCACGGTGATCATCTTATCTCTTGGGATCGCGGGGCCTCTTCTTGCAGCCATGAACTTCGTGGATACGCTGGCCATTGTCGGCACCACAGTGGCGTCCGTGGATGAACTTCTTTCTGCAGAAGAACAGCAGCATGGTGAAAAAGAAGTCCGGATCAAAAGCACGGATATGGAACTGTCCCATGTTTCCTTCGGGTATCATGCGGATCAGAACATCCTGCGGGATGTGAGCCTTTTCATCCCGGCAGGGAGCCTGACGGCGTTGGTGGGGCCTTCTGGTTCCGGCAAGTCTACCATCGCAAAGCTGATTGCGGGATTCTGGGATGTGAAGGAGGGAACGGTGTCCATGGGCGGACTGGATGAAAAGAAAATCCCGTTAAAGCAGCTCTATGACAAGGTAGCCTTTGTTTCTCAGGATAATTATTTATTTGACGAGAGCGTCCGGGAGAATATCCGTATGGGGAAGCTGTCCGCCACAGACAAAGAAGTGGAAGCAGCGGCAAAAGCCGCAGGCTGTGATGCCTTTATCCGTTCTCTGGAAAAAGGGTATGAAACGAACGTAGGAGGCGGAGGCGCACATCTTTCCGGTGGAGAACGGCAGAGGATCGCCATCGCAAGAGCCATGCTGAAAGACGCGCCCATCGTCATACTGGACGAGGCCACTGCCTATATCGATCCGGAAAATGAGGCAGTCATCCAGAAAGCCATCGCAAAGCTGGTGCAGGGGAAAACGGTGATCGTGATCGCCCACAGACTATCCACCATCAAAGATGCAGACCAGATCGTGGTGGTAAAGGACGGTAAGATAGAAGCAGCCGGAAGACATGAGGAATTAAGAAAGGGCTGCCTGCTGTATGAATCCATGTGGCAGGCACATATCGGGGCAAAGGACGGTGATGCAGCATGATAGAAGCATTCAGAAAAATATGGAGATTTGCCGGTACAGAGAGGGCGAATATCAATAAATCCGTAGCAGTAAAATTTTTAAACGCGGTCTTCCATATGCTGGAGGTCAGTGCCATTTATTTTGTGATCGTGGCTCTGACGCAGGGAGAGACCGGAAGCAGAACGGCATGGATCACATTGGTGTTTATGGCGGTCAGTATCATCGGCAATGCGGTGACTACGGCTTTTTCCAAAAATCAGCAGACCCATGCCGGCTATTTCATGGCGGCAAATGAGAGGATCAAGATTGGAAATCTCCTGAAAGGAGTGCCCATGGGATTCTTCAATGAAAACAGTCTCGGCGAAGTGACCGGCGTGTGTACCACCGTGCTTGGGAACATTGAGACGCTGGTCCCCATGGTGCTGGTGGATATCCTGGGCGGAGTGATCGGCACGGTGGTATTTACGGCGATGATCCTTATTTTTGAATGGCGTGTGGGCCTGGTCGCATTGGCGGGTATCCTCCTGTATTTTCTGGTAGTTTCCTCCATGGAGAAAAAGTCTGCCGCCATCGCACCAAACGCACAGAAGTCTCAGACGGCTCTTACATCCGCAGTCCTGGAATATGTGCAGGGAATGGGCATCGTGAAATCCTTCAATCTAAGCGGCAGGGGAGATAAGAGGGCGCAGGATGCTCTGGAATTCAATCGGAAGAGCAATCTTGCCATGGAAAAGCTCATGACCCCTTATACGATCTTTCAGGAGCTGGTACTGCAGATGGCAGGGATCACCATGATGTTTGTAGCGATCCTCTGCTGGGCAGATGGGGCCATGTCCCTGGCAAATGCCCTCATGTGCATTGTCATGTCTTTCCTTGTATTCGGTCAGGTCAAACTGTTCGGTATGGGGATGTCCATGCTGCGGCTGGCTTCGGCAAGTATTGACCGTACTCTGCAGACAGAAGAGATGGAACAGATGGACGAAAAAGGCAGGGCGCTGCGTCCGGGGGATCACGGGATCGCATTTGACAACGTGCATTTCTCCTATGAAAAGAAAGAGATCCTCCATGGGATCAGTGTGAAGATCCCGGATAAGACGACCACGGCGGTCATCGGCCCCTCTGGTTCCGGCAAGACCACGCTCTGCAGCCTGATCGCCCGTTTCTGGGATGTGGACAGCGGCAGCATAAAGATTGGCGGAAAGGATGTGCGGGAATACACGCTGGAGTCCCTGATGGAGCAGATCAGCATGGTGTTCCAGAATGTCTATCTCTTTGCCGATACAATCGAGAACAACATCAAGTTCGGCAGGCCCCAGGCGACTCACGGGGAGGTGGTGGAAGCGGCCAGGAAAGCCTGCTGTGCGGACTTTATCGAGGCGCTCCCGGATGGGTATGACACGGTGATTGGGGAAGGCGGCGCATCCCTGTCCGGAGGGGAAAAGCAGCGTATTTCCATCGCAAGGGCCATGCTGAAAGACGCTCCCATCGTGATCCTTGACGAGGCCACCGCCAATGTAGACCCGGAGAACGAGGATCGGCTGCAGAAGGCCATCGAGGAACTGACCAGGAACAAGACTATCATTATGATCGCCCACAGGCTGAAGACTGTCAGGAACGCAGACCAGATCCTTGTGGTGGATGAGGGACGGATCGTCCAGCAGGGCAGACACGAAGAACTGATCGGTCAGAAGGGGATCTATAAGGACTTTGTTCTTGGACGTAAGGAAGCGATCGGGTGGAAGCTGAATGCACAAACCTGACCATTCTTTCTGTATTTGGGTTAGCATAAGCTAATCAAAATCCAATGAAAAAGAAAACACGCAGACAGATGTGAAAGAAAGGAATTGTGATCATGAGAGTATATGAGAGGAACAGATTAAGATTGAAACTGGTTACATGGGGACTTGCAGGTGTTATGGCATTATCCCTCATGCTTACCGGATGCGGACAGGGAACCGTCCCGGATAACAGCGGGCAGGAGCCTGTGGAGTCTGTACCGGACAGCACTGTGGAGACGGAAGTCAGTGAGAAGATCAGTGAGGAAAATACGCATCATTCATCCGAGATCGAGATTTCGAGTAAAGAAGATTTTGGAAGGATCTATGAGGACCTCACCGCCTCCTATGTACTTACGGCAGATATCGATCTTGGCGGGGAGGTCATTGAACCGATCGGCCATTTTGAACCGAGGTCAAATGCGCCGGAGGATGAGGAAACACCGGATATTTCACTGGCGTTCACAGGAACATTCGATGGGAATGGACACAGTCTGTCTAATTTTACCATCGATGCGGTGGACAAAAACGGAGTTGGGTTATTTGGCTGTATTACCGGCGAGGGATCCTGGGTAAAAAATCTAAAGGTTGACACGATCCATGTGAAAGGCGGCAATTATACAGGCGGCATTGTAGGTTTCGCAGATTTTGGCTCTTACCTGGAAGGAATCGAACTGACTGGTAAAAATTCCGTGGAAGGGGTATTTCTGGTTGGTGGGATCGCAGGCGCTTCCCATGCGGATATCAAAAACTGCAGGGCAATAGTGGATGTGGCTCTCACGGAAGAGAACATGCAGGGCGTTGGGATCATCGTAGGAGGACAGGAAGACGGAAACCTTGAAAACTGCAGGGCAGAGGGGAGCGTTACGGCAGGAGACGGCTGCTACAGCATCGGAGGCCTTGCGGGCTGCTTCCATAACAGTACTTATGCGAAAGACTGCACTGCCGAGAACATCGTGATCCGGACAGGAGACGGCTGCTGGCTGTTGGGCGGTCTGGCAGGACATTCCGGAACCTATGAAGGCGCTCCCACACTGGTGGAAAACGGAACAGTAAAAAATGTTTCCATCCAGACAGGTGATGATTCGGAACGGATCGGAGGGATCACGGGCGGCGGTTTCTACGCATCTGCCTATAAGGAATATTACCCGGAGCCGTCAAAGTCTGACATCCAGTCCTGCTCAGTTTCTGAGTTCAGGGTCTCTGGAGGAAGATATGTAGGCGCTGCTGTAGGGTATTCTTACGGGACGACAACGGTTGCTGATCTTGATGGGACGATGATCTGGAATGACTCTGAAAGTGAGGAACCCATTGGCGCTGATGACAGTGTAAAACTGGAAGAACTGAAATAAACAGGCGGAGGCTATGAGTGGAGTGTGTATCTGTGTTTTCAGGTACACACTTTATAAAATTTTAAATCTGTCATAACCCATTCATAAATGGTTCCAAAAACCATGCATTAAAATAGAAAAGAATTTAGAACAGCAGGTGACCCTGCCAAAGAAAAAAACGGTGCTTTGGCGGGTATATTTAGCGTGCCTGTCTGTCTTAGAATTACTCCTTCCTGGCTCTGTTTTCGAGTCGGGGAGGATTTTTCATTGTATATAAGAAATACCACCAGGCCCTTTTCACTTTTGCTGGAAAAAGCGGCCTGGATATGTTTTCGCTCAATAGAGGGGAGAGCGGAAACAGAAAGTGAACATCGCAGTGCAGGGCTGCAAAAAAGCGAAAATATTGTTAATGGGGGAAAACCGTCAAAAAAATTTCCAGACTGGAAAGGGAATTTTGCAGCCAGTACTCTGAACTAATAGAACAGAATCAACAGGAACAAAAAGGAGCGCAGAAAGAGATATCCGTCTTTCTGCGCTCCTCCAGCGTGGAGAGGTTGCGGTGCCGATCCCCGCCAGGCTTGTTCTTCATTTTTGAATTTTACATAAAATGGAGGACAAGCCTATGGCAAAGCCAGGCAGACTGCAGGATTTCCGGAAAATGTAACCGGAGGCCAGCGAAGAAGTGATCGAAGTATTGCGGGAAACAGAGAGAAAAATGCAGTATCAGGAGTACGACCTGAAGGCAGAACAGACCATCATAGACCAGGAAGCACAGGAGATCCGGGTGATACCGAGCCGGGAGGACTCCTATGAGCGCCTGCTGGAAGAACATAACCTGCCGACGGATGAGCAGGCGGATGTGGAGACCATCGTACTTAGAAAGATACTGCGAAAGCAACTCCATGAGGCCATCCGGAACCTGGAAGAAGAGGAACAGTATTGATCATCCAGCTGTTTTTTATGGACAGGAGTGAGAGGGAACTGGCGGAAGAACTGGGGCTCTCCCAAAAGGCTGTGAACAAGCGCCGCCATAAGATTTTGGGAAAGTTGAAAAAGTTTTTAGAAAAATTTTGATTTTTTGGTTCTCAAACATCTCTCCCAACGTGGAAATAAGAGAAGGGGATAAAATTCCCTTCTCTGTCCTTTGAAAAATACCGCCTCAGGCGGTCATATCCAGCAGTTACAATACGTTAGCTTATGCAGCGCGAAAGCGCGAAGCGGCGAAGGAGGACACGCCAGGACCACCTGCAGACAGTCAGAGTGTCTGTCAATAAGATGACATCAAAGGTGCAGAGCGGGAACTGTCCGTCCTGAAAATGCCCCATGGCCGGGGCATACCGCAATGACCTGTACAGCCTATAATGATACTTCCGTCCAGTCACAGCCCTTTATTAAATAAAGAAGGGAACCGCAATGAGGGCGGCGGCCGGAGATCCTGGCCGGGGTTCGAGTCCCATGACGGCGTGCCAAAGCCGGTTGTAACTGACTGCCCAGGCTCCGGGAAGTAGTGTCGAATGGGAGCAGACGAAACTTGAAAATGAAAAACAAGCACGATTTTTCATGTAAGAGAGGCCAAGCCGCTGAGAAACGGATTGGCCGCGCATACATTGGTATGCGTCTATATCATAAGGCGGTGGTCTGATATCCGGGCCGCCGCTTTTATGCGCAGGCCACCGAAAAGAGTATTGCCATCTGTCGGCGGCACGGAGGCCATGTGACGAGTAGGGGAGAAGGACCTTCCCCTGCTCGACTGAAAAGATCACAGGAAAGATTGTTTTGTTTTTATTAACAGAAAGAGAGGTCAATCGTAGTGGAGGGAAGAAAAGTCCGACGTGGAGATATCTGTTACGCCGATCTAAGGCCCGTAATTGGCTGTGAGCAGGGCGGTATCCGCCCGGTGGTGATCCTGCAGAACAACACAGGGAACCGGTTCAGTCCTAAGTCCTACAACCATAGCGGCAGCGATCATCAGCCGGGACGAAAAGCATCAGATCCCCACCCATATCCGGATATCCGGGCAGTTTCATGGGCTGCATCAGGATTCTATGATCTTACTGGAACAGGTTCGGACACTGGATCGGAAGCGGCTGTATGATTACATAGGCTGTCTGGATAAAGAGACGCTCAAGGCAGTGGACAGGGGATTGCGCGTCAGCCTGGGGATGAAAAATAGCCAGAGGGAAGAACTGGCTGTGGATACGAAAAAATGAGCCGGAAACAAGGAAAAAGGGACCAGACCAGGAAAGGAAGATGGAGGATAGAAGACGGGAAGAAAAAAGCGTGGATTTATACCCGTATTGACGCGCCGGAGGACAGCCATGGCACATTAAAGAAGCAGTATGAACAGTTGAACGCTTATGGGGAACAGCTCCAGCTGGAAATTGCCGGCTGTTCCAGTGATCTGGGAGATACACCGGGATCGGAAAGACCTGGGTTGGAGTTGTTTTTAGAGGAAAAGGGGAAAAGAGGAATCCAGGTACTGTTGCTCCTGGATTCGACCCGAATATCCCGTAATAAAGAGCTGCGCAAAAAATTTCTGCT
The DNA here is from genome assembly GCA_949840805.1 of uncultured Lachnospiraceae bacterium. GTDB lineage: Bacteria > Bacillota > Clostridia > Lachnospirales > Lachnospiraceae > Brotaphodocola. The sequence continues at coordinate 46,653 of CATKXR010000017.1, forward strand.
TCAGATGCGGCAGGACAGGATTGAGGTATGTTCTCCGCTGGAAGGAATGATTTCGGTCAGCTCTCGGTAAACCTACATGTGCCCGGTAGCCGACACACTACCACGCAGAAAAGTCTGGCGGGCGCATTTGGCATACCTGAATACATGCCGCCTGTTCGGCGGCGGACTTTTGAAGTAAAGAACGGACTGCCGGGAATGAGGTATAAGGATGGATTATAACGTAAGAACAAAGGTACTGTTGGGTACCAATTTTAATGACAGCGAATTCAATGAATTGATGTGGGAGAGCGCGAAACCACATTTCATCCAGGATATCAAGTTTGTCATTGAGCAAAATGAAACACTCTGTTAGTGCGTTGAAGGCAACCTGACTTTCCGTTTCCCTGCCCACAACGTGGAACTGCTCTATAACTTCGTATGCAATGATGAAAACGCGGGGGAAGCAGAGAGCTTCTCGAAATCCTGTGTAGAGGACATACGGGGAGAACTGGAGAGCAGGGGATACAGCATAAAAAGGATCACCTGCAAGGCGGAAGAAATGGATATGACATGGTTGGATACGTTAGAGGATATGATCTTCGGACGATAGAGGTGAATTCGCGGATTTATTTTCAGGTAACCAGATTTCACGGAAATAGTTCTGCAGACAATAGTCGGATAGAAAGAACAGTAGGAGAGAATGATGGAAAAAATAGAAGTAGATTATAATGTACCCTATAAGGTGGACACGGCAAGAGAAAGGGATTGCCTGAAATGTTAGTTACCGCTAGGGGAAATATTATAGGAATGCTAGGCCTGAAATTGAAGCTGCTGGGTGTGCTGTTGTCCTCGGAAAACGAGGCAGAAGAGAAGAAAAAGATCTTGCGGGATGATTTTAATATCGCGATGACGAAGACATTGGAAAGTGAGGTGTCAGCTATGTGTAACTTGAGTAAAGGCGTGGAGGAGAGAGGAATCGCACGTGGCCTGGAGCAGGGCCTGGAGCGGGGGCTGGCGCAGGGCTTGGAACGTGGTATGGAGACATGAACATTAAATGCAATCCGGAATTTGGTGGAAACCCTGAAACTGACAGCAGAACAGGCGATGGAGGCATGGAAGGTACCAGAAGCGGAAAAAGCGAAGTACACAGGGATGCTGAAGGAATGATTTTTATATTGATTTGAGCATTTGAACGATAAAAAAGTCCCGCCGGGTTGCGCATAGTAAAACCAGAGGCGTGGCGGGTTCTGTTGTGATAAATATAGTGGATAAGATGGGAAAAGTCAAGGGGTTCGGGACAGATTTTGTCAGCTCTGGATGATGTTTGTCCTGCGGTTGCAGGAAGGAAAACTTCGCTTCCTTCTTCTCCATATAGAAAAAACGACATTTTACCAACTTTTAAAACCGCTTTACCAATTTCAAAATTTTCGTAATTTGATGAAGAAAACAAAAGGCAAAAAATCTTTACCAACCAAAAAACTGGTAACCAAAAGACAGAGTCCCCCTCAACCCCGCATAAATCCGGCATTCCGTCAAAAAGTTCGCAAAGCAGATGGGGGCTATGTAATATAGCTAATTTAATAGGAAAGGTTGGAGGGCTTCAGAGAAATCTGAGGCTCTTTTTCTTTTATGGAGTGTGAGATTTGGATTGTAGAATATACATATATCTACGAAAAATAGTTTAAAAACAAACTGTTTTGATAAAATTTTAAACTTGACAGAAAGAAAAAATTATTATAGTATAAATTAAGAATGTAGCTAAACAGTTTAAAAACAAACTATTTTGAATGAAAAATAAACGGTGAAGTGGTATGAAATTATATTTTGAATTACTAAAATATCCAGTATTCACAATGGAACATGTAAGTCAATATTATGATAACATTGAAAGCGCGCGTTCGGCGGTAAAACGTTTAATAAAGAGTGGTCTTGTGGTAAAAATACGAAATAATCTTTACACATGTATTAGTGGAGAAACAGATGCTCCATTGGCGAATCGTTATCAAATTGCAGGAGCGATCACACCTACCTCTTATCTTTCTCATCATTCGGCAATGGAATATTATGGAATTAGCGATCAGGTTTTTTATGAGGTTTATGTATCTTCCAATACGATGTTTCGGGATTTTGAGTTTGATGGATACACATTTCATTATGTATGTTCTAAATGTAATGAGGGAGTTGAAACAGTGAAATACAGCGGGGGTGTGCGAATAACAGATAAGGAACGGACTGTGATTGACAGTATTAAGGATTTGGATAAAATAGCAGGATTAGAAGAAGTGACCGATAATATTCAGGCGGTATCTCTTCTTAGAGAAAAACGTATGCTTGCGTATTTAGAACGTTATGATAATCAGTTTTTATATCAAAAAGTGGGGTTTTTGTTGAAAAGTCAACAGGAACACATTGGATTATCAAATGAGTTCTTTCAGATATGCCAAGATAGGATTGGGCGCAGTAAACGTTATTTAACGAAAGATTACAAGAAAGGAAAATATGATGCTATATGGCGTCTTGTAGTTCCGGAACAGATGTATTATTTGAAAAATGAAGGAGGCAGGCATGAACTATAATAAGGGACAACTTGGACAAATGGCAAAGCAATATGGATTTGTTCGGGACACATTTGAAAAAGTGTTGAGACTGAAAGAAATATTGACCTATTTGAATACAAATGAATATCTGCATGAACATCTGGCTTTAAAAGGGGGCACAGCAATCAACATGACTATTTTCAATCTGCCAAGGCTGTCTGTTGACTTAGACCTGGATTTTACACCAAATCTGTCATTGGAAGATATGGAAAAAGCCAGAGAGAAAATCACAAGAATGGTGGAAAGCTATATGACAGAGGAAGGATATTATCTTTCAGGATCTTCCAGGTATAGTCATAGCTTGGATTCTATGTTATTCCAATATCAAAATGCTGGCGGTAACAGGGATAATATAAAATTGGAGTTGAATTATTCCTTGCGATCTCATATTTTTGCTCCAGTAGAGAGAAAGATTGTAACGGATATTTTTGGGGAAGATGTGACAGTACGGACTTTGGAACCTATGGAGATCTTTGCCGCAAAAGCAAATGCGCTTATGAGTCGGGCAGCAGCTAGAGATTTGTATGACTTCAATAATATGATTTATTTTGGTCTGTTTGATGAATCGGAATATGAATTGTTCCGTAAATGTATTATTTTTTACGCATCCATATCGGCAGATAAGATCAATAAGACTTTTAATACATCTGCGATTGATGGATTGGAGTTTTCTAAAATTAGGCGTGATCTGTTTCCGGTGCTTCGGAAAAAGGATAATTTTAATTTGGATGAACGTAAGGAAGAAGCAAAGGGATTTATCATAGAACTCATGGCCTTGACTCCAGAGGAAAAGGAATATCTGGAACTGTTCGAAATAGGGGAGTATAGACCAGAGTTGCTGTTTGAGGATGATGAGATTATATGGAATATAAAAGAGCATCCTATGGCCATATGGAAGATGAAAAATGAACATGGAATGAAGATGGTATTTTGAGATTTGAGATCGTTGAAGAGAGAAGAAAAATTTTATTTGATATAGAAAGTAAATAGAGTAGATGATATTGGTTGACAAATGTGGCTATACAAGGGATGAAAATTTCGCTTGTTTCTTCTGCGTATAGTAGGAACAGCAATTTACCAACTCTGTAAACGGCTTTACCAATTTAAAAAATCACTTGGATTAAACAGGAAAATAAAGGACAGAAAATCTCTACCAACTCAAAAACTGGTAAACAGAAAACAGAGTTCCCCTCAACCTCGCATAAATCCGGCATTCCGTCAAAAAGTTCGCGAAGCAGATGGGAATGTAAGCCCGATTGCAACCTTTATCCCGGAACCCCTGATAGATGCGGGAAACCCGCATAAAATCAGGGGTTCCGGGTTTTTTGTGGGTGTCATAGGATGGTGCTAAATTGTGTGGTCTGGTATTAAATTTGTGTAGTAATTTGTGTAGTGATTTGTGTAAAACTTGTTACACAAACCCGAATTGCAAACTTTGCATTTTGGGAGGTTTGTGTGGTGGGTTTTTCAGTTGTAGATAGTGATGTTAGAGTAAGCAGTAGTAGATGTACATAAAGATTGAAAACTTATTCTGAATTTGTCCAACTATTTATTGGGAAGGAAACTAAATCTTGAGCGATAGTAAAATTAATCATATAATGCGCTAAAGTCTTGACTTTTTCTAGCATCATCTCCTATAATTAATTTATTATTAAGACATTTGTATGGAAACATTATCATGTGAATGAATTAGGGGGTGCATTTTTGAAGAAAAATGAGATTATACTGAAAGCTATCTCTGCCGACCCCTATTTAAAAGAGCGTAAATCGCCTACTGAAGCTGAACAGCAGTTATATTTAAAAGAGGTTTTGTTCACATGTCCTCTTTGTGGTAAAGATCTTCGCCATAGAAAGCAGAAAAAGAATAATAAACTCTATGAGATTGCCCATATTTTCCCCAATAGCCCCACTGTGGAACAATATGCGTTATTGAATACACTGCAACGATTAGGTGATAATTCAGAAACTTTTGAAAACAAAATTGCTTTATGTAAGGATTGCCATGATCAGCAGGATTATCATACTACTCAGGAAGATTACCTTAATTTGTTGCAAAAAAAACAGAAACTTCTCCAGAATACAGCACTTCATGAAGCCACTTTCACTTTAGGTTTGGAATTAGAAATTGCAAATGTTGTAAGAAGAATTTGCTGTTTGCGAGAAGACGAATTGGCACAGTTAAACTATACTCCAGTTAAACTGTCAAAGAAATTTTCTGTCAATGAGTTACTTTTGAAAAATCGTATTGCCATGTATGTGACTAGTTATTATCCATATATTCGCGACCTTTTCAGGGAAATGGAAGGTATTAATGGCTTTCGATTGGATACACTTAGTCTCCAAATCAAATGTTGTTTTACCAAGATGGAAACTATTTCAAATGATAAAAATGCGATATTTGACCAGATTGTAGAATGGATAAACACCAAGACGCTTACAACATCTAAAGCTGCTTGTGAAGCTGTAGTTTCCTTTTTTGTCCAGAACTGTGAGGTATTCCATGAAATTACCGAGTAAGATTACATCTTATAGGGAGAGTGTATTAAGTAGGTTTTCTCCAATTCTTAATGTCCTTCAGAAGGCTGATACTAAAGTAGTTCCTTTATTTGAGGCTACTGAGAAGTATTTCTGTAATATAGAAGAATTTATTGATACATTAGATTGTTTGTTTGCTCTCCACAAAATCATATACGATGCAGAACGGGGGGTAATTCATTATGTTGCATGAAATATATTGTGATTTTTTCCATCAAAAACAGATTACTTTTAATCCTGGTCTGAGTGTTGTTTTGGGTACCAATACTGGAGATAATTCTATTGGGAAGTCTACATTTTTGTTGATTATCGATTATGTTTTTGGTGGCAGTAAATATGCTGAAACAAAGGATATAATTAATAATGTTGGTTCCCACGATATTTTTTTCTCGTTTATATTTGACGAAATAATCTATAAATTTTGTAGGAATAGTATAGAAATGCATACTGTTTGGAGATGTAATGAAAAGTATGAAAAAACAGAGGCAATGGATTTGGTTGACTACTGCAAATGGTTAGATTCCAAATATAAAATCTGTTTACCTGAGTTATCTTTCCGAGATGCAGTGGGTCGATATATTAGAGTATATGGAAAAAATAATTGTGATGAAAGACATCCTCTACATTATGTAGCAACTGAAAAGACTGAAAAAGCATGTTTTGCATTGCTAAAACTCTTTAATGCCTATACTTCGTTAAAAGAGATAGAATCAGAGGCACGTCGATCCGAATCTGAATTGATCGCATATAAGAAAGCGCAGACTTTACAATTTATTGCAAAGATTACAAAGAAAACTTTTAAACAAAACCAAAAGGATATTGAACATATATCAGAGAAAATCCAAATGTTATCATCTAATTTGGAGCAAGGATTGTTGGAGGTTGATGCAACGGCTTCGGAGCAGGCTGTTTATGTAAAGCAACTTCTTTCTAGAGCGCGTCGTGCAAGAAGTAAAGTTCAAGCCCAGTATAATATACTGGATGAAAATGGGAACTATCCCTTTTCTGCAACTACAGATACATTCACAGATTTACAACGATTTTTTCCAGATACCGCTATAAAGCAATTACAAGAGATAGAGCAATTTCATAGAATGATTTCTTCGGTATTTAAATCGGAACTTAGAACGGAACGTTCTAAAATAGAAAATGAGTTGGCTGAGTATGACAAAATTATAGATGAGTATGAAAGTCAGTTGCAAGAACTTATTCAAAATCCCAATTTATCAAAGGCAATTCTTAAACAGCATGCTGAATTATTGAGAGAAAAAGACCGAATGCAAAAGGAGAATGATGCGTATATTCAACTTCAACAATTAAAATCAAAACGTGATATAGATGCGGAGCGATTGATGAAAATCAAGCAACAACAATTTGCCATGATTTCTTATCAGATCAATGATGAAATGAACAAGATAAATGACATCATCTATGAAGGCTCTTATAATGCGCCTATATTGGATTTTACGGAGACTGGTTATCAGTTTTTTACACCAGATGATACTGGTACTGGGATTGCGTACAAAGGTCTTGTTGTATTTGATCTTGCAGTACTCAAATTGACTAGATTACCTATATTAGTACATGATTCTGTTGTGTTAAAGCAGATATCAGATGATGCAATTGAGAGAATTATTGAGTTGTATTCGTCTTGTGGAAAACAAGTGATTATCGCATTGGATAAGCAAGATTCGTATAGTGAGAAAACGGCTGACCTTTTAGGTGATGCGTCTGTTTTAAGACTGAGTAATAATGGAAAAGAACTGTTTGGAAGGTCATGGGGATGATTTGGATAAAGAAGTCCGATTCTAAAAGATTGTTAGACTTTGTTTTCTACATAGGTTTCTCTGCTTTTTAAGGAAGCTGTATATTTTGTTATTATTTCAAAAAATATTATGATTGAATTAAGTGTGTTTAAATGTGTTGTTATAGTTGATGACATACTTAGATTAAAATAAAAAATGCGTTAAAATAATGTAAAATTTGTAGTTCTTATAACAAGAGAGAGATCGTTAGCGTTGAAGATTAAGATTTGAAAAATTGGCAAAATTGAAAAAAGCTAGGAAACATGGGGCTTCTGAGGGTTTTCCTCAGGAGCTCTTGTTTACATAATTCGGCTTTCCGAAATGTTTTTCAGGGGTTTTCCGAAGACTTTCCGAAAAATTGCACTCTAAAATTCCGAATTTTCCTCCGAAAATCCTACCTATCATCCGAAATTTTTGCGATTTTTGAAAAAATGGCAGTAAGGTCAAAAATTAAGAATTTCGTAATAAATACCTAAAACAAGCAAAAACTGCCTCCATTGGCATGAAGGCAGGCAGTATCTTAGTATTCTGTAGGTTCAAGGAAAAATAGTTTGTCACCCTCTTTAAACCGGACCGTGACAAAAGACAAGGTTTTCCGAATCACAGTTCCAGGACCAAAGGTTTTATGGTGGACTCCCATCCCTTTCTGGAAAGAGGCAGGGTCTCCTTCTTTGAATTCTTTTTCAATCCCCTTTCTCCGCAATTGCCGTTCGTTTTCCGTTTTTTGGTTTTCTTTATTCCTCCATTGGACATCCTCTTTTATTTCTGAGAGAAAAATAGAAGGCTTTATTTGAGTCTTCTTATGTCTAAATCCTGGTTTAGATGTATGGTTCAGGAGATATAATCTCTCCCTTGCCCGTGTCATGGCCACATAGAATAATCGGCGTTCTTCCTCCAGTTCTGATTTTTTCGCTGCTTTTGCGATGGGGGTATATCCTTCACAGCAGTTGATGATAAATACAACGTCCCATTCAAGGCCTTTTGAACGATGCATGGTAGACAAGGTCACACCTTTCGTAGTTCGTTCCTTCATTTGGCTGCGGTGGCAGTGGATATGTGATACCGCGGCAGAATACCATGAGTGGCGATCAGCAAAATGTTCCGAGTCAGATACATAGTAATTCAGTTTTTCTAAGAGACTGGAGGAATCCTGGCCAGTGAATGCTGCGTATTCATCCAGATATCTTTGATATCCAATCCGATTGGAAATACCGGATACCTTTTCTTGCAATGTTCTTCCTCTTAGGCCGCATAAGTCTGAGTAAAGATTCAGGACTTGCTCGACCGGGGAATGAAACTGGGAGGAACACGAGCGGGCAGCGTCCGTCAATGCTGTTTCTGTAAATTCCTTTACATTCCGAAACGCGGATTCCTTTAGATAGCGGCCAGGTCTGTTTAATATCCGAATCAGATCTTCTGTCCGGAAATTTCCGTCAATCAGATTTAAGTATGCCATGATATCGGTAAAGATAAAGTGTTCATAAATGTCCCGGATAGGTTCCGGGGAACTGTATTCCAGATGATGGCTTTCCAGTACAGCGGCCACATCTTCCAGTTCCTGGTTTGTCCGTGACAGTACCGAGATGGATGAAAGCGGGATTCCGGAAGTTCTTAGCCGTGTGATCTCCTTGGCCAGATATTCAATTTCCTCCAGCCTTCCAGGAGAAGAATGAAAGATAACCTGGCCGTTTCCGCTTCTGGCAGCTTGAATATCTTTTTGAAACCGTTGCGAGTTATGCTCGATCAGATTTTTTGCGGCGGTAATGATTTCTGGACGGGAGCGGTAATTGATATCCATGTGGATTTCATGAGCGTTGGGAAAATCCTTTTTAAAGTCCAGCATGATGTCAGGGTTTGTACCCCGAAAAGAATAGATGGACTGGTCATCATCGCCAACGACACACAGATTTCCTTGTTCTCCCGCAAGCAGGTAAAGGATTTCTTTCTGAATATGGTTTGTGTCCTGGTATTCATCGCAAATGATGTATTTATATGTCTGCTGGCATTTTTTCAAAAGCCTGGAGTTTTTCTTTAAAGATTCCAGACATCTCCAGAGAAGGTCGTCAAAGTCCATAACATCTGCCTCATGTTTCTTTTCTTCATAGATGGAATATAAGCGTAAAAATTCCTCTGAAGAGAGAAGTGAAGGGCAGAACGTATCGAGATCAGAAACCTTGCTTTTAAATACGCTGATAACGTTTAGTATTTCTTTGACAGCAGTGGCATCTGGTATTTTTGCATCCCTCATGGAACTGCGGATCAGGGAGACCTGATCTTCCGGGGATAGGATTCTGGGTGGCTTTCCCAATACCTGGAACAGAATTTTCAGGCAGAGGGAGTGGATGGTGCAAAACATGGCACCGCATTCCCCATAGCTTTTATGATAACGGTCTTTCATTTCCCTGGCAGCGGCTTCCGTAAAGGTTACCATGACGATGGAGGGGGCAGGGATGTCGGCTTCAGTCATGGAATGGATCCGGCGGATCATGGTTGTGGTTTTGCCGGAACCGGGGCAGCTGATTAAAAGGACCTGACCTTTATGAGTGCGGATCGCCTCATCCTGGGCTGAATTTTTTTCCATGTAAGATACCTCTCTATTTCTGTATAGTTTTCTTAGGAATTATGGGGAGGAAAAGGGGGAGTCAGGATGAGGCAGTGGCCTGGATTGTATGGAAATCCAATTTATCCGTATGGATTCCAATGCATAATTCTAATTGTAGATGAATAAAGGCATGAGAGGAGATGGCAAAAGATTTAATATGGGCAAAAAGGGATATTCCGGAACATATGAGGCCTCTGGAAGTCAGTGTATTTGGAAAAAGGGGATAGCAGACGGTATCATATACAAGGGAAATGTAAGTAAAGTGGAAAATAGGATTCAAGGTTTCTGACAGAAATTTATAAAAAATGAGAAGGCTATGATAGGAAGCGAAAGTGATAAAGACAACACAGGAAATGTTAGAGGATATTGTGGAATTAAAAAGGCTAAAAGGAGATATGGTTTGTTTTGAGATTAATGAGCAGTCATGTATTTTTATTGAGATTTTTGCTTATGGGAACAAAGATACGTTAAACATTGCAATAGAATGGAGAGATTCGGATACGGATGAGCCGTTTGAAGCGGCTGTTTGTAGTTGTGATGATGATAGGGAAATTGAAAGCGCGCTGGATTATATCAGGAGATGTGCATTGGACGATGAATCTGAGAACAACAAAGATTTTGATAAAACATACTTGAAATGAATTCAAAAGGAGAAAATACTATGGGAAAAAAATTAGCAGGGAAGGCTATGGAGGAAATCAGTGCTTCGAAAGGAATTGACAATGGGAGGCAGCATGGGCAGCAAAAGGAAGAAAGAAATTCCAAGCTCCCTAAAAAGACAAATACCAATTTGGTTCCCAAAGAATATAGTCTTCTTGGTATAACGGACGTTATGGAATGGGAAGAAAAGGAGAGAATGATCAGTCAAAATAACGAGGCGTATACCAGAAGCCAGTATGAGAAGATGAGGATAAAGGTACTTGGAGAGTATGACGATTTGTTTTATTCCGTGGAACTTCCGGCTGGCTGGAGGATTCAGACAACCAGCAGCTCTGTATGGAGTGATTTGCTGGATGGCAAAGGGCGGAAACGGCTTTCATTTTTTCATAAGGGATCTTTGTGGGACAGAGACGCTTTCAGCAATTTTGTCTGCCGGTATACTTTTTGTATCATGCCTTTTGATAATTTTGAGACAGACGTGGAGTATGAGGAACGGGTATTTAAGCCGTGGAGACTGTTTATAATGGACAGCGGTGAGATTATAGAAAAACTGGCGGAAGTGACGGTGAGCACGAAGAAGGAATACTTTGCTTTGCATGATAAATTCAGAAAAATAGCAAGGAGTTTTTTGGATGAATATTATCCTGACTGGGAGGACGTGAATGCGTATTGGGATTAGGCACTGGGAGTCAAAGACTTTCCATTGCTTTTATGTTAGGAACAATATTTGGCTGACTGATTTAGAAAGATTGATGGAGGACAGGGATGTTTGAGATAAAGGATACCAGTTTTCCAAAAGAATTTTACAACTGTGAGAGCTGTGGAAGCCATGCAGATGACATGAAATCGATATTCATTTTCCGGGTTGTAAACGTAAATGGAAAAATGGTGAGGGTAGGCGAGAACATAGGTGAAGTGAGACTGTGCAGAAAGTGTAGGATCGAAATGAGCAGGCTGTTAAGTGAGCAGTAGGAGTTTTATGTAAAAGAGCCGTTACTGTTCGTTGAGTGGCAGGGAACAGTAACAAAGAGCCATAGCGGCAAAAATTATCTACTGCCGGTAGATTTACAAACCGGGAGGGATGGGCTATAATGGTTGACATCAGGAAAGAAAGGGAGAAAAGACAATGACTACCATGTTCATGACCAGCAAATGCAAAAAGCAGCAGCAAAAACGCGCTTGTGGGAAGCGTGCATTTGTGATGGGCTCATGGATAAGCAGGAAAACAGGGCAGACGGATCCGAATTCCGGGATGAGATATACCTGAATTTGAATTTTATGGAACCATAAACCGCTTATCCGTGATGGGTAGGCGGTTTTTTCGTGGGGAAAAGTGCGCCGGAGAGGGTGTGACAGGAAGGATTTCTATAAGTGGAGCGGTTCCGAGAGGGTGGATGAAGCTCTGATACGCGCATATAGCTTAACTGGCAGAGCAGCCGGCTCTTAACCGGCAGGTTCAGGGTTCGACTCCCTGTATGCGCATTGGGCGTGTGTAACTCAGTTGGAAGAGTAACCGGCTTTTAACCGGTAAGTCGTGGGTTCGAGCCCCACCACACGCATGCACCGATGTATGGCTGGACGGAGACGCCTTGGAGCAACCGTTCAGGGCTATCCGAACGGTTATGCCTTGCATATTAAAGTTAAGAATGCGGATTGGCGTAGAGGAAGCGCGGCCGGCTCTGACCCGGCAGGCAGAGGTTCGATTCCTTTATCCGCAGGTTCTAAGGAAGCCAGTATATGTGGCAGATAATAGGGATTGGAGTTTGGGATAGTCACCAGGGTCAGGCCAGCTTGGTCTTAGTTTATTGTATTGAGATGAATAGAGGGGATATAGCGTAATTTGTCACCAACCGTTAGGTTGATGACCTGCGTGCGCATCAGCGCACTTCCTCGAACGATGGCAGCGCACGGGAATTTGACTCCCGATGGAACCGTTCGAGCTGGTTTATCCCTGCTTTTGTGTTATTGTCAGATTGGGAGAAATGATTGAGAGGAAAATGGATAAGATCAAAAATATGAGGGCATTTCAGGACGGGAGGCGTCTGGTAATTGTAATTGAGGATGCGGATGACGCTATGCTGTCATTGGTAAGGACTATGTTATCCGGAACGATTCCGGCTGTACAGCATATGGCTCCGCCGCCCATGGAACCTCCGAAAACAAAGGTGCAGGATATGAAGGAAATTCTGCCTGTTTCTGTGGGAACAGCGCCTAAATTTATACAGAAAAACACAGGGCAGATATTGCATGATAGCAAAGGTAAAATGGCAGAACAACCGCAAAAAGAGAATATCTCCAATGACAGCACAGAATCCAAAACGGATTTTGACGTGGAACATGCTTCCTATTTTGAGATAAAGGACTTTTTATTATCCCAGCGTGAAAATGTCCATTTGAAGGAGATTTTATTTGCCAGAACAAAAAGCTGGGACTTGGATTTTGTATTGAATGTTAAAGGCGAAAAAGAACTGAAAGAAATTGGGAGACAGCTTATGAAAGGTAGGTAACGTTTTGGGGGGCTGGAAGGAATAGGAAGGATAGAGAAGACCGCAGCAAATAGATAGGATGCGGTCTCCTTTTGCGTATAGGGGGGGATAGGAAAATGATATCTTCCTATGGTATTGGTAACTGGCAGGGAAGTTGAAAGGGGGAGAGAAAAGAAGTATCGCCTTGCATAATTACCATGAAACATAGAGGAATTTTAGGAATCTGATGAGCGAGGAGACAATGATAGATAAGGAATGGGTATTAACCGATAATGATCGTTTTCGAATATGCAGAAAGCTGGAGAGAGGCTTATATGAACTGTATCAGATTCATTTTATGAGTCCTCTTCGAGATGCGGACAAAGAGACGGATGTATATGTCATCGCTCATGATTTAGTGAGTGCAGGGAATATTGATAAATCCGTCTTCATGCTTTATGGCTTTGACTCTATAGAAGCTGTGAAGGAACAATTTGGCGATGACTGGGAACGGGTACTTGCTGAATGGAATTTTGAAGTCGATTCCAGCAACAGGGACAATATTCTGATGCTTAACAGTAATCCTTATTTAACCTGGGAAAAGGCCAGAAAATTAATCTGCCAGTTGTCAGGCTTCACCTGCGATCTTTTCATGAATACCATGATGAGGAAGAAGGAATACTCTTCCGGGCGATACCGGTTTTCCTATGTCCCGGAGACCAAATCTGTAAGGATTGAAAAGGAAGACAAAAGTGAAATCTATTCGGTCAAATCCGGTGAAGAGATGGATGATCTGATTTATATGCGATCCCTGCCATTTGGAATCTGTCAGTATTGCGGACTTCCCAAGGAAGCCGGGTATCAGTATGAGATAATATTTTTTTGCTGCAAGGAAGAGCTGGAACCGTATATGGATGACCTTTATGGTGAGGGAAACTGGAGAAGGGAGTGTTGGGGAGAAAAGGAATGTTCTTATGAATACCGGGAAGGGAAAGAAAGCCCTTGGAAGGAAGAACTTATCCATTATGTAGAATGGATATAAGTAAAAGTCTCTTTAGGAAAGGCCGCCGCATAGATCAGCGGTCTTTTTTATGCACACGGGACGGAAAGGAAACATGGCCGCTAATGCGACCCCGCTCTGGAGCGAGTGTGCGTCAAGACGCACACGTTCTTGTTTCCAGGGTTCTTATCTCATAATTATAGGGAACGGGAAAAAGAAATGGAGATAGCCTATGAATGGAATAAAATATGGAATCCTTCACAGTCAGACAGATAACTCTATGAGAGATTCTGTAATGACGGTGGAAAAGCTGGTTGCTCAGGCAAAGAACCTGGGGGCTTCGGCTGCCGCTTTAACGGATCATGGGGTGATGACAGGGTATATGGAATTTATGAAGCTTTGCCGCAAGGAGGGCATGAACCCAATCGTTGGCGTGGAGGCTTATGTTGAGGAGGGAAATGAAGGAGCCAGACATCTGATCCTGATGGCTAAGGACTATATTGGTTTTAAGGCGTTAATCAAAGCAGTAAGTGAAAGCAATACCCGGATCGCAAAGGTAGATGGTATATGGTGCCCAAGGATGAATAAGGATATCCTTTCAAAGCATTTTGGCCCAAACGGTGAGGGGCATTGGCATGTCATAGGGACTTCTTCTTGTATCAAAGGTGTCCTTGCCACATTAATAACCACGAAAATGGAAACCGAGAAAAAGGTGGAAATGCTGAAAACGAAACAAAAGGAATATGAATCCCCAAAGGCTGCCGGATTCCTGAAAAATACAAAGGCTTTCGAAACCTTGAATATCAGGCAGAGGCAGTTGGAGGATGAGATAGCCGAATTAAACCAGATAGCCAATCGTTCTCTGATGGCCTTAGAACATAGAGCGCAGGAAGTTTTTGATGGTTCTGATGAAGGGAACCTTGCCAGAGAAGTCTTAAAAGCTGCAGGGAAAGAAAAAGAGATGGTCTGTATGGAGTTGGAGGCTAAGAGACAGGAAAAGAGGACGGTCGATCAGGAAATGTCTGTATTGAAACCTGTCATTCAGCAGCAGAAAGCCAGCGTTGCAAAATGGGAACAACTTCAATCTCAAATAGAGGAAGCCAGGAAAGGCTGCGCAGCAGATGAGTCACTGGATGAGGTGCTGAGACAGGAGGCATGCTGGTATCGGGAAAAATTTTGGTACTGGTGATTTTTATATCGAACTTCAATATCATGGCATGCGGGAAGAAAAACAAGTGATGGTGAAACTTGTGCAGCTTTCCGATAGGATGAATATCCCGGTTTGTATCTCCAATAATGTCCATATGCCGGCGAAGCCCCAAAATGATATTCTGGCGAGAACAATTATCCACACAACAGTCAATGACAAGTGGAAAGAGCCTTCTAAAGCAGACAAGGAGAAGTATCTCAAGACAGATGAAGAACTGATTGCCAAATTAGCGGAAATTCTTCCAAGAAAGAAGGTGATGGAGGGATATGAAAATGTGGGAAAGATCATGTCTATGTGTGATCTGCGGATTCCAGTGAAACATCATTACCCTGTATTTCATACGCCGGACGGTTCCCCAGCAGAGGAGTATCTGCGAAAGAGAGCTTATGAAGGCATTTCATGGAGATACCCGGATGGAAGTTTTCAGGATTATGAAAGGCTGGAGTATGAACTGGATGTAATCTGTAGTATGGGGTATGCGGACTACCACTGTATCGTGGAAGACTTTCTCCGTTACGGGAGGGCTGCCGGTAAGCTGGATTTAAAGAATCCGGAGCAGAGAAAGCGGGCTTTGTCTTTTGACACGGAAAGAATCGAAGAATTTGTCCAGCATATGCCTGGGGAGGCAGTCGGGCCGGGGAGAGGCTCAGCGGCCGGAAGCCTGGTCTGCTATCTGATTGGAATCACGAATATTGACCCTCTTGAATACGGACTGTTGTTTGAGCGCTTCCTTAATCCGGAACGAATCTCCATGCCGGATGTAGACTGTGATCTGGAATCCAATATCAGACCCTATGTAATACGTTATGTCATTAATAAGTATGGAGAAGACTGTGTTTGTGGGATTATGACACGGGGAAAACAGACCGGGAAGGCAGCGATTCAGACAGCCGGGCGGGTTTATGGAATTCAAAAGAAAAATGATTCTGCGGCATTTGCCAAAATCGTGAATGCGGTCTGCCAGAAGGCAGAGGAACTTGCATGTGATGAGCTGCGTGTGAACTTAAAAGATATCCATGGGAAGCTGACAGCAGAGTTTAAAGGAAATATCCCTGCAACGGAGATTATCCGTTATGCCGGACTGATTGAAGGGACTATGACTCAGATCGGGCAGCATGCTGCCGGGATTATTATTACGGACGGACAGTCTGTAGATGAATATGTGCCTTTGATATATAATGCGAACAGCAATATGATGATGACTCAGTGTGATATGACCCAGGCGGAGGAATTTCATCTGCTGAAAATAGATTTTCTTGGGCTTCATTCTCTGACGGTCATTACGGAGACGCTCCAGGAAATCTATAAAAGAAACGGAAAGGTTATCGATATAGACCAGATTCCCCTTGACGATCCGGCAGTGTTTTCTTCCATATACAGTCAGGGACGAACCAATGCGGTCTTTCAGTGTGAATCCCAGGGCATGAAACGGATGTTAAGAGGTTTTAAGCCGGGTAATCTTTTGGATTTGATTCTTTTGGTTTCCATGTACCGGCCAGGTCCTATGCAGTATCTGGAAGGTATGATTGATATAAAGCAGGGAAAACGGCTGATCCATTATAAAATACCGCAGTTGGAGCCGATCTTAAGAAGTACCTATAGCTGTATTGCCTTTCAGGAGCAGGTGCAGGAGATTTTCAAACAACTGGCCGGTTATTCTTACGGTCAGGCTGATTTGGTACGCCGTGTCATGTCAAAGAAAAGGAAAGTGGATTTGGAGGAAGAGAGGCAGTCGTTTATTTATGGTGACGAAAAGAGAGCGATTGCAGGATGTATGAAAAATGGTATCAGTGAAGAGAATGCGGACGCATTATTCAGCCAGTTAAAAGAATTTGCCGGATATGCTTTCAATAAATCTCATGCAGCTTGTTATGGGGTTGTGTCCTATCAGACAGCATGGCTGAAATACCATTATCCTTTGGAGTATATGAAGGCGGTGCTGAATCATACATCATTTGAAAAGGTGCCGGGTCTGGTGATGGATTTAAAGGAGATGGGAATTAAGATTCATGCCCCGGATATCAATTGTTCGGAAAAAGGATTTGGTATTCTGGCCGGAGAACTATGGTTTGGACTTGACAGTATTAAGGGAATAGGAGAAGCGGCTGTGGGAGTGGTGGAGGAACAAAGAAAGAATGGGGCTTTTCAGTCCTTACAGGATTTCGTTCTGCGTGTTCAGCCGTCAAAGAATAATTTGGAGGGATTTATTGGTTCGGGAGCTATGGATGGTTTTTGTGAAAACCGGAAGGCTATGATGGAGGCGGTTCCAGAGTATCTAAGGCTGTTGAAAAAGATGAAGGAGTATGAGAAGAAGTTGGTCGAAGATAATAAAAATGGCAGAAGAAGAGGCTGCCGGCAGAAATATCTGGATATTGTAGAGAAAATCAGGGAGACAAAACCTGACATGGATATCTGTGAAAACCAATGGGAAAGGCTCAAGATCGAAAAGAACCTTCTGGGAGTGTATGCGACCAGACATCCGATAACACTGTTTCCCAGTTTCAAAGAATGCGGTGCAGTAGAAATAAAAAAGCTGCAAAGGTATTCGGGAAATCAGAATGTCACAGTGATTGGAATTGTGTCAGATTTCAGTAAGTGCAGGCGGAAACTGGATGGGGAAGAAATGGCCTTTTTTAATCTGTCGGATTCTACCGGGGAGATTGAGGTATGCTGTTTTGTAGAGGCGTATAAGAAGGCAAAGGAATTTTTAAAAGAAAATACTGCTATAAAAGTTATCGGTAAACTGATGAATGATAAGAGTGATGGTACAATGAAGATTTCTGTTTGTATGGCAGAGCGGCTTAAGCCAAAAGATAAGGTGATAACGGTCTATGCCAAGTTATATCTGTCTGGGATTGATGATGAGCATGGAGGGTTTTGGGATGTTTTAAAGCCATATGTTTCCAGACATGGAAATTCTTTGAGGGTGTATGATACCCTGATGGATGAATTCCGGGATACGGATTTTCTTGTATCTCCGACAATTTTACAAGATGAACGTATTCGGTGTTCACTTCAGGAATTTTGAGCAGGGGTAGTTATGGAATAAAGATTTCGTTATGATACGGATTAAGGTCTCCCTGCATAATTACGAATGAAATGCAAAGGCACTTTAGAGAATATGAGGAGATGAAACCTATGGATGAAAAATGGATAGTAAGAAATGAGGATAAACTTCGGTTATGCCGGAAGCTGCAGGAGGGATTGTATGAATTTTATCAGATACATTCTTTCTCCACAGATGGAGGCATGGATAAAGATGAGGAATCTTTTGTTATAGCCCATGATTTAGTTCGAGTCGCAGATATTGACGAGAAATATATCTGTCGGTTTTTTGAGTATGATTCCTTAGAGGATGTGAAAAAGAAATACGGTGAGAATTGGGAGATGGTCTATGCAGAATGGTATTTCACTCTTGGTATTGACAGGTGGGTGAAACTTCTCATGGTTTGCAGCAATCCTTATATGACTTGGCATGAAGCAGTGAAAATAATTCGGCAGATGTCGGGATATATGGAATAGTTTACCAATAAAAATTATTTTTATTGGAGTGAAAAGACAAAGGATTTGGAGTGGAAACAGTTTTATTTTTTACAAAATAAACAGTTTTTATAAAAAGGTAAAATATGAAGCACTATAAGTAAATGCTGTCATAATGAAAAAGTAATTTCGTTAAATGGGCAGAAATTGAATGAATGTGTAAATGAATTGTGGCGTAAGCGTTCTAAGTGTCTGAATGCTTACGCCATAATTGTTTGCTTTGGCAGTAATTGTCATGAAGGTCTTTGGCTGCCGTTCATGCTTCCAGCATACTGCAGACAACCCGAAAATACGCCACCAGCTTCGCCAACCCGGAGTGCTATTAGGTAACCTCGCTCATTGATTACGTCCAGGACAAGATGTGGTGAGCCTGTATTTGCGTTCAGGTTAACGGAATTGATAAAGTTGAGGTTTTTGTTATGATTTTTAGAAATTAAAGATATTATGATAATTTTTGGCTAGTTTTTAATATTTCATTTAATAAAGCTGTGATATGATTATAACTAAAAAGTGAAAAGACGTCAAGACGCCATGTGTGGCTGAAAGATAAAATACCATGTCCGAATATGGCGAGATTTCAAACGGGAGTTGAAATATAATGAGTGTTAGCGAGGAGAATGGGCTTGCACATTCAGCGAGCGGCGAATGCTGGTCATGAATCACAGATTCATGACATGATGAGTTTGAATAAATCACGAGTAGGAGGGATGAATATGAAAGAAACGGACAGCTCTCTGTATACGGCGTTTAAAGCAAAGGATACAAGATTTGACGGAAGGTTTTTTGTTGGGATATCATCTACCAAAATTTATTGCCGCCCGGTTTGCTGGGCAAAGCAGGCCAAAGAGGAAAACTGTACCTTTTTTTCTTCCGCTGCGGAGGCAGAGGCAGCAGGTTATCGTCCCTGCCTTTTATGCAGACCGGAGCTTGCCCCAGGTAATTCAATCGTAGACGCCACGTCTATACTTGCACATAAAGCGGCCAGGCTTATGGAAGAAAACTGTGGAACCGGACAGAATTTAGAGGAACTTGCCACCAAATTAGGATGTACGGACCGGCATTTGCGGCGTGTGTTTATGGATGAGTACCATGTGACGCCGGTACAGTTTTTGCAGACATGCCGTTTGCTGCTGGCAAAAAATTTATTGACAGATACCAATTTATCTGTGCTTGATGTGGCGATGGCTGCGGGATTTGGAAGTCTGAGGCGGTTAAATGATTTATTTAAAAAACAGTATCATTTATCGCCTACGGATCTGCGGAAAAATATAGCAAAAGGAAAGAGGCAGACAAGTGAGATAACCGTTTCTCTTGGGTATCACCCTCCTTACCGCTGGGAGGAAATTCTGGAGTTTCTTTCCCAGCGCGCGATTCCAGGGGTGGAGCTTGTAAAAGATGGAGCCTATATGCGGACGGTCCGTATAAAAGGCAGGGAGGAAAAAAACTTCTGCGGCTTTATTAGCGTTAAGAATCATCCGAAAAAGAACGTCCTTGTGGTATCGCTCAGTGATACACTTCTTCCGGTATTGCCCCAGGTACTGGCAAGGGTAAAGCGGCTGTTTGATTTATACTGTGAGCCGAATGTAGTGTATGAGGCTTTACAGACAATGAATGAGATACGTCCTGGGAGTTGTATTCCCGGAATCCGTGTGCCTGGATGTTTTGAATCCTTTGAGATGGCAGTGAGGGCCGTTTTGGGACAGCAGATCACCGTGAAAGCGGCCGGCACGCTGGCGGGAAAGATAGCAAAGACCTATGGTAATCCAATGGAAACAGGAATAGAGGGACTGACACATACATTCCCAACAGCAGAAGATATGATCGCCTTGTCGGATCATATAGAGGAACACCTGGGAATATTGGGAGTGATTGCTTCCCGGTCAAGATGTATTTTAGCACTGGCGGAAAAGTTAGTAAGCGGGGAGATTGTATTGGACGGCAGCGCTGACCCGGAGCAGGAAATGAAAAAACTGGTGGAAATGAAAGGAATTGGGAATTGGACGGCGAAATACATTGCCATGAGAACTCTTGGCTGGCCGGATGCCTTTTTGGAGACAGATATTGGAATCAGGCACGCATTTCCGGATTCTACGCCAAAGGAACTTCTTGCATTGTCTGAAAAATGGCGTCCCTGGCGCAGCTATGCAACCATGAACCTGTGGAATAGTCTGTAAAGGAACTGGAAGGAGAAAGGATATTATGCAATATATAACAACTTATCAATCCCCATTGGGAGAGATCCTTCTTGCGGCTGACGAGATTGGCCTTACCGGGCTTTGGTTTGATGGAGAAAAATTTTACGCGGACAGTCTTGACCCGGAGCATGAGGAAAGAAACGTCCCTGTTTTTGATGTTGTAAAAAAGTGGCTGGACATTTATTTTTCCGGTCATGAACCGGATTTTATGCCTCCTGTCCATATGATTGGTTCCGAATTCAGGCAGCAGGTCTGGAAGATTCTGCGGGAAATTCCCTATGGGGAGACCATTACCTATGGCGGGCTGGCAAAACGGCTTGCCAGGGAAAGAGGGCTGGAACGAATGTCAGCTCAGGCGGTAGGCGGAGCGGTAGGACATAATGAAATTTCAATTATTGTACCGTGCCATCGTGTGGTGGGTTCTGATGGGAGTTTAACGGGATATGCGGGAGGCATAGATAAAAAGAAGCGGCTGCTCATACTGGAGGGTGTGAACATGGAGCATTTCTATGTCCCAACCAGAGGAACCGCATTATAAGGCAGAAAAGAAAGAGGCGGGATATGCTATATACAATGTACTACGATTCTCCAATCGGCAGGCTTTTGCTTGCGGAGAGGGAGGGAGCGCTTGTGGGCGTCTGGATGGAAGGCCAGAAATATTTTCTTGGTTCCTTTAAAGAGGATAGGGAAGAAAAGACGGATTCAGGGATTTTGAATAAAACAAAAGAATGGCTGGATCGTTACTTTAAAGGCGAAAGGCCGGCAATTCAGGAATTGACGCTTACACCCACCGGAAGCGATTTTCGTAAAGAAGTCTGGAAAATCCTCTGTGAGATTCCCTATGGTCAGGTTATGACCTATGGTGAAATATCAGGAAAAATCGCGGAGAGCCGCGGTCTTAACAGAATGTCGGCCCAGGCGGTAGGCGGAGCGGTAGGCCACAATCCTATTTCTATTATTATTCCCTGTCATCGTGTGGTGGGCGCAAATGGCAGTCTGACCGGATATGCAGGCGGCCTGCAAAGGAAAATCAAGCTGCTTAAGCTGGAAGGTGTGGATATGGATCATTTATTTATCCCCACAAGGGGGACGGCGCTTTAAGGAGGCGTAAGGAGTTATGCTGATTAATATCAGTGGGCGTACCGATATTGTAAATCATTATTCGGACTGGATGTTTAAGCGTTTTGAAGAAGGCTATGTGTTTTCAAGAAATTCCCTGTTCCCGAATTCTGTAAGGCGATATGAATTGACACCTGATAAAGTAGACTGTGTTATATTTGGTTCTAAAAATTTTGCACCGGTGCTGGAGCGTATTCACGAAATTACAGAAAAATTTCATACATACTTTTACTATACGATTACAGCTTATGGAAAGGATGTGGAACCAGGGGTACCGGATATTGATATAAGTATGGAAACTTTTTTGAAACTTTCCCAGATTGTCGGTCGTCAGCGTGTGGCATGGCGGTATGATCCGATTCTGCTGACAAAAAAATATACCATAGAAACCCACTTCAAAACCTTTGAACGGATTTCCGAATGTCTGGCAGGACAGTTTGACCGGTGTATTTTCAGCTTTGTGGAGATGTATAAAAAGCATGAGGTGAATTTTCCGGAGCTGATTCCTCTTACGGAAACAGAGAAGGATGTGCTTGCTGAAGGAATCGGGAAGATTGCGGCAAAATATGGATTTATTCTGCAAACCTGCGGCCCGGAAGAAAACTATGCAAAATATGGAATCGATACATCCGGCTGTGTAACCCTGGATATTTTGGGACAGGCAAATAATCTGAAATTTCGCCAGCTAAAGCATAAAGGATTCCGCAAAGGTTGTCATTGCATGGAAAGCCGGGATATGGGTGCGCCAAACAGTTGTCCCAATGGCTGTAAATATTGTTATGCCAATAAGAATGCAGAGCTTCCCAGAGAGAATTTCAAGCTGCATGATCCCGATTCTCCGCTTTTGATTGGACATTTAAAAGAGACGGACCGCCTGGAACCGGGATCGCAGAAATCCTTTTTGGCCAAGGAGTGAGGAATAGGATATGCATGACATATGGAATCCGTGGCATGGATGTGTGAAATGCAGCGAAGGCTGTGAGCATTGCTACATGTATTTTTTAGATAAAATACGGGAACAGAATGGAGCGGATATTTACAAGACAAAGTCTGGTTTCCGTAAACCGATTCAGAGAGACAGGAAAGGAAACTATAAAATCAGAATCGGATAAATGCTTCGTGTATGCATGACTTCGGACTTCTTTCTGGAAGAAGCGGATATTTGGCGTGATGAAGCATGGAATATGATACGTCAAAGGAAAGATGTGATTTTCTTTCTGCTTACAAAGCGGCCGCAGCGAGTGAAAGACTGCCTTCCAAAAGACTGGGGAAATGGCTGGGACCATGTTTTTTTTAATGTTACCTGCGAAAACCAAAGGCGGGCAGATGAAAGAATTCCTATTTTGCTGGAACTGCCTTTTAAACATAAAGGAATTATGTGTGCTCCCTTCATTGGCCGGGTCAGCATACGTCCATATCTTGCCACAGGACAGATTGAACAGGTAAAGTGCGGCGGAGAGAATTATGATGGCGCGCGTCCTTGTGATTACGAATGGGTGAAGCTGCTTCGTCAGGAGTGCCTTGATTACGGTGTAACCTTTTGTTTTATTGAAACAGGAACACAATTTAAGAAAGACGGAAAGACATATTTTTTGAAAGACAAACGTCTGCAGAGCGAGATGGCTTATAAATCCGGCGTCAGTTTTAAAGGAAAGCCCATAGATTTTCTGCTTGTTGACGATTGGGGATATCCGATTCCGAAAGAACAGCTTTACGTTCCATATTTCAGGGAAAGATGCGATTTGTGCGGAAGTAAATTGATTTGTAATGGATGCAGTGATTGTGGGAAATGTGAAAAGAATGATTAGAGAGGAAATAAGACTATGGAATGGGAAGATGGGAAAGTGAGATGCCGATGGGCAAATCCGAAAAATGAAAAATATCTCCGGTATCATGATGAAGAATGGGGCGTGCCTGTCTATGACGATCACAAACTGTTTGAAATGCTGGTGTTGGAATCCTTTCAGGCAGGCTTGTCATGGGAATGTGTCTTGAATAAACAGGAGGCTTTCCGTCTGGCATTTGATGGATTTGATTTGGAAAAGGTCTGTGCTTACGGGGAGGAAAAGATAGAGGAGCTATATGAAAATAAGGAAATTATCAGAAACCGTTTGAAAATCAGGGCAGCGGTAAACAATGCCCGGATCTTTCGGGAAATACAAAAGGAATATGGCAGCTTTTCCGCATATCTGTGGCACTGGACGGAAAATAAAGTGATTTATGAAAATGATGTGGTGAGCTCGCCGCTTTCGGATCGTGTATCAAAGGATCTTAAGAAGCGTGGTATGAAATTTGTAGGAACCGTTATTATCTATTCCTATATGCAGGCTGTGGGTGTGGTTTATTCCCATGAGAAGGGATGCTTTTTGGAACATGGAAAAATCGTTTCAGACCACAGATAGGATTAAGTAAGGGAGAATGAGTTGAAAAAAACAATTATATTTATCATTATTGAACCTTATGCGGATTGGGAGTATGCTTTTTTGGCTACTGCGCTGCAGGATAGAATAAGCGATAGAAATTCAGATTACCAAGTAAAAACAATGTCTGTTACAAAAAAGCAAGTGAGATCCATTGGAGGATTTACAACAATTCCGGATTTTAGCTTAAACATAATTCCGCAGACCTTTTCTGGTATAGTTCTGGTTGGCGGTTATTCCTGGAGAACAGAACAGGCGGGCTGTATTTTTCCATTTGTGAATAGGGCATACCGGGATGGAAAAATTATTGGCGCGATATGTGATGCTACGGTATTTTTGGGAATGAACGGGCTGCTGAATGAAAGGAAACATACAAGTAACAGTATGGATGAACTGGTTAAAACAGCCGGAGAAATTTATACAGGACGCGATTTGTATACTTGCAAACAGGCTGTGCGTGACGGAAATCTGATTACAGCTAATGGTACGGGATATTTAGAATTCGCAAAAGAATATCTTTATGCTTTAGGGGCGTACCCCAATGATTATATTGAAGAATATTATAGACTTTATAAGAAAGGAAACTCTAATATTTGATAGGTGCCTTTTGGGGAATTGGCGTGCAGGAAATTTAGAGCGCTGCATAATTAGAGTTTATTGCCGATTACGGGGGTAAATAATGGACAATAAAAAAAATGAGGATCATTTGATAACCAGACGCCAGATGCTCGGTTATTGTCTGGCAGGTGTGACAGGACTTGCATTGTGGCCGCTAAGAAGATATTTCAATTTCATACTGGCTGAAAGTGGTGAAAGTGCGCCGGACAATTTTAATGGAAATGAGGCAGATACAGATAATTTGACGGAACAGCTTACCAACGAGCTGATAAAACAGGGAGCAGATCTGGTCGGTATAGGGGATTTGACAGAGATAGCGGAAAACGACAGAAATAAGCTGCCGGTGGGTATCTGTCTGGCGGTGAAATTTCCAAAAGACATTGTAAGCGGAATTGTGGATTTGCCTACACGGGAATATTACGATGCGTATAATACATTGAACAGCCGTCTGTATTCTCTGACGGATTTTGCAATAAAAATATTGAAGGAGTGGGGGTATCATGCCACATCCCGGACAAGCCTGCCCCATAAAACCATAGCGACACGGTCCGGTATAGGATGGGTTGGAAAATCCAATCTTTTAGTTACGGAAAAGTATGGTTCCATGATTCGGCTCGCGTCTGTCCTTACGGATGCGCCTCTTAAAACGGCGGCACCTGTGAATGAATCAAAATGCGGTGACTGTATGTTGTGTGTGGATGCGTGTCCGGCCAGCGCGCTTACAGGTAAATTATGGGACACTACGGTGGCGAGGGATGAAATCCTAAGTATTTCTAAATGCAGCGCAAAGGCAATTGAAAGATCCATTAACGGATTCGGAATTCCGATTGAACTTTGTGGGAAATGCTTTGCCGTATGTAAATACACGAAGAGGTACATAGAGGAAGAAAAAGAGGGGTAGGTTCATGTTTGGTATAGGTGGACAGGAATTACTTATTATATTGTTTTTAGTATTGATATTGTTTGGAGCTGAAAAGGTCCCTAAATTCGCGAAAGGTTTAGGGGAGGCTGTCCGGGAATTCAGAAAAGCCGCAAAGGATATTGGTTCAGATGATTCTATTGAATGTGAAAAATATCCGAACGAGATTAAAAAAAAATGACACTGACGGAGCATTTTATAGAACTTAGACGGATGCTGTTAAACTGTTTAGGGGCTGTGGCTGTTTGCGCGGTTCCATGCGGTATATTCTGGAAAGACTTATTTGAATATATTGCTGTTTGGCCTCTGCGTCTTAGCAGTCCTGCTCCACAGTTGATTTTTACAGCGCCGACAGATGCCATGTTTTTTATTTTTGAGATAGCATTGGTATGCGGGACATTAGCGGCTTCTCCGTTTCTGTTTCAGCAGATATGGAATTTTGTGGCTCCCGGTTTATATAAAAAAGAAAAAAGGATGCTGCGGGCTGTGATTGCTGCGTCAGTGATTTGTTTTATCTCTGGCGTTGCTTTCTGCTATTTCTTCCTGCCTTTGTTTTTAAAGTTTTTAACAGGGATTGCAGGGGGATTTATGCGGCCGCTTTTCAGGATAAATGAGTATATAAGTTTTCTTGTTAAAATGTGCCTTGTTTTTGGCATTGGATTTGAATTACCTGTTATCTCATTTGTATTATCTAAAATGGGGGTAATTGATTACCTGTTTTTGCAGCGCAATTTTCGCCACGCGGTTGTAATCATATTTATTGTAGGGGCAATTATTACACCTACGCTTGATGCTTTGTCACTTATATTCTTTGGCCTGCCGCTTACGATACTTTACGGAGTCAGTATTATAATTTCTTTTCTGACAGGGAGAAGGAGGAAAATCTGATGAAGGTGAAAGCAGGACAAAAAGTCTTATTTACGCATCATGGTTTTACGGAACTGTTCAGGAGCCATTCCTTTTACCATTCGGAACCGCTGGTTAAAGTAGCTTTGGCTGCCAAACCCGGTTTCATAGGCAATTTCTGTAACTGATTTGCCTGTATGCAGTAAAAGCTCAATGCTTCGATTAACACGGAATTCAGTCAGATATTGGAACAGAGAGCGCCCGGAAACAAAATGGAAAAAGCGGGAGCATTCACTGCGGCTTAGATGGACATGATCCGCGATTTCCTGAAGAGAGATTTTACGGGTAAAGTTATCCTGAAGATAGGATAATATTTCCTGCATTCTGCGGTTGTTTTTGGAAACATTTTCTATATGATCAAATTTTGGAAGGATATTCAGCAATTTATCCCATAACTGAATCAAATGAGCCAAAAGCTCAAGGCCAAAACTGCCTTCTGGAGCAGTGGTGTGTACTTGCTGGGCATTGATAAAGATGCCGTCCTTTTCATCCAGGTGTACCACATCACCGACTATCTGAAAGTGAAAGCGCCCTTTGGTGATATAACAAAACTGTACGCCGGTATGCCAATGCCAGTCAATAAACTGATAGGTATCAGGGGAAAATTCCTGGCAGAAAAATTCCAGTGGAAATGTACCGATATCAGGTTTAACTCTTGCCTGCTGCCCCTCAACAATCCTCAGCTTTTAAAGGTTTGTTCGCAATGCCCCCTTTATTTCTCTAAATACAGAGCTCTGTATTCCCGCGGTGAGTATCCGGTTTTCTCACGAAAACACTTCCCGAAGTGGCTGATCTGACGGAATCCTACATTAAATGCAATATCACCGATTGGCATATTGGTTGATTTTAGCAGTATGGCAGCTTGGGAAAGCCGATATTCCGTGATATATTTATACGGAGTTGTCTGCATACTGGTTTTGAAACAGCGCAGGCATTCGGACTTACTGACATTCCCGCTTTTTGAGAGTTGTTCCAGGGTAATATCTTCTCCATAATATTTTTCAATATATCCCAGAAAAGCCTGCATTCTCACACTTACAGGATCAAGAATCTTTTCTGGAGGAAGAAAAATATGTTTCTGAAAGTGAAGCCATAAAGAAGACAGCTGAACCAATACCTCATATACATAAAATTCCGTTTTGTTTTTTTCAAAGGCAATAAGATTTCCCAGGGCATGAATGACATCATCACACCAGTTCGTACCGGGGATCAAATGATAAAGAGACAGACCGGGGTTGTTTATGATATCCTCAACAAGAGTTTCAGCCGGGCTTTTAAAATAGAATTTCAAAAAATAGTCGGGAAAGATAAAGCTGTTATAGTGACAAGGGCCTTTTTGGGTGATAAGGTGGATCACATTCCTGTTGATAAAAACAGCTTCACCAGCTTGGAGAACAAGCTCCATATCAAAGGTTTTAATCTCGATGCTGCCGCTTAAAAGAAGGATAAACTGCAGATCTTTATGCCAATGCATGACACGAAACCCAGGATTGAGAGGATAGCTTCTGTCATTAATTACGTCCAGGACAAGATAGGGAAAATCTGTATCCGCGTTCAGGTTTACAGAGTTGATAAAATCGGTACTTTCATTCATGTTTGCAATATCCTTTTTAATTTTGGAGATATAATAATAATTTTTGGCTATTTTTTGATATTTAATCTTTTATATCAGTGATATAATCATAAATGATTTTTTGGGAAATGTCAAGATGAAAGGATGTGTCTATTTATGAAAGTATGTTCAACGTACTATGACAATGTACCAAATCTGGAGAGAGGAAAATACACTTTGGTACGTGTTTCCTGTGCCGAACCGCCTGCATGGTTTATGGAAAGCTATGACCATGTAGACTTATCAGGAACATTCGGGCCAACTCCTCAGATGCTGGTAGAATGTCACCCCACAAAAGACTGGGAAACCTTTGTTCCCCGCTATGAAAAGGAAATATTAGGAGTATTGGATAAAACAGAGACAAAAAAACTGCTGCATAAAATCTGGGAGGACCATGAAAAGCGCCCGTTGCTTCTGATCTGCTATGAGACGCCGCCGGAAAATTGTCACCGCCATCTGATTGGAGGATTTTTAGGGATCGATGTGCAGGAAGTCTAACCAGGAGAAAACAGCGCTTTCGCTGTGTTATAAGATGAAATATACAAAATATCACATGGACCAGGAGGCTTAAAAATGGCAAATGTAATCGTATTATTTGAGGTGAAACCAACCAAAGAAGGCATGCAGAGATACCTGGATCTGGCGGCAATGTTAAAGCCTGTGCTGTCTGGGTTTGAGGGATTTATCCGTGCGGAGCGGTTTCGCAGCCTGAATGAAGAAGGAAAGCTGTTATCCATGAATGTATGGACGGATGAAGGGGCCGTGGAGCGGTGGCGTAATGTGATGGAACACAGGATGAGTCAGAAAGAAGGGCGGGAAAAGCTGTTTGAATCCTATAAGATCACGGTATGTACCGCTGACCGGGAATATTCTGACACGGAGCGGGAGCAGGCGCCAAAAGATTCCAATGGGTACTTTGGGAAGGGGAATTAATCCATGGCAGCCCATGATTTTGAAAACCGCTCGGAGTTTCAGATTTTTATCTCTTATTTCAAACCCCACAGGAAGCTGTTCTTTTTGGATATGGCATGTGCCCTGGCCATTGCCC
This sequence comes from uncultured Lachnospiraceae bacterium, assembly GCA_949840805.1. Classification (GTDB taxonomy): domain Bacteria; phylum Bacillota; class Clostridia; order Lachnospirales; family Lachnospiraceae; genus Brotaphodocola. Next base: position 75,883 of record CATKXR010000017.1, read on the forward strand.
TGATCGACCTGGCATTTCCATTTATTTCCCGGTGGTGTATGTATACCCTTCTTCCGGCGCATAGGTGGCAGACCTTCTGGTGCGTTATGGCGGCTGTGTTTGCTGCCTATGTGCTCCGGTCGGTATTTACCTATGTGATCTGGTACTGGGGGCATAATTTTGGAATCCTTGTGGAGACTGATATCCGGCGGGACTTGTTCCGCCATATGCAGAAGCTGAGCTTTGATTATTTTGATAATCACCGGGTGGGCCAGCTTATGAGCCGCCTTACGGCAGACTTATTTGACATTACGGAGCTGGCTCATCACGCGCCGGAAGATCTGTTTGTTTCCAGCGTGACGATTACGGGAGCGCTGATCATCATGTTCTCCATCCAGTGGCGGCTGGCTCTTGTGATTACGGTTATGGTGCCGGTATTCCTGTTTGTGGTGTGGCGGTGTCGCAAATCCATGCGGAGCGCCTCCATACGGGTAAAGAAGACTACCGCGTCCATTAACGCGGAATTTGAATCAGGCCTGTCGGGAATCCGGACGGCAAAGGCTTTTGCCAATGAAACGGTGGAATTACATAAGTTTAATACGGCCAATTATTCGTACCGGCAATCCAAAACCCAGTATCATAAAGCCATGGGACGGTTTAATGCCAGCATGGAATTCTTTCTGTGCAGTCTTTCGGCAGTTGTCATCGCTGTGGGCGGCGCGCTGATCATGCAGGAGAAGCTTAACACCATTGACCTGATTACCTTCAGTCTCTATGTGGCCACCTTTGTGAATCCCATCCGCCGTCTCTCCGTGACATCGGAGCTGCTGGCTAACGGGACAGCCGGACTACACCGGTTTGTGGAGCTTATGAGGACAAAGCCGACTCTTACGGATGCCGCCGGCGCGAAACAGCTCCAGGATGTAAGAGGCGAAATCCGCATAGACCACGTCCATTTCGCATATAAGGTGAATGGCCACGAAGTGGACAGAGAAGACCCCCTGGGGGGCAAGGTGAATGGCCACGGAGTGGACAGAGAGGGCCCCCTGGGGGGCAAGGTGAATGGCCACG
>CATKXR010000018.1 GCA_949840805.1 uncultured Lachnospiraceae bacterium
CAAGAACATGACAATGTATTTGAGAAGGTGTCTCAGATCTTTGAATAAAGAAACCGATGGCTCTGACTAAGGATAGTCTATACCATCGGTTTCTTTCGGTCAAGCTAATGTGTGAACAGTAACTATTGTAAGACGTAGAGTACAACTAAAAATATAGAGGGTTGATATTCTGCATAAGTAGTGTTAAAATGAAGTGGGAAGTAAAAAGGACGAAAAGATAAGGAGTAGAAGCAGTATGTCAGGACATTCTAAGTTTGCCAATATTAAGCATAAGAAAGAGAAGAATGACGCGGCTAAGGGCAAGATTTTTACCGTGATCGGCAGGGAGCTGGCAGTGGCAGTAAAGGAAGGCGGACCGGATCCGGCTAATAATAGTAAGCTTCGGGATGTGATTGCCAAGGCAAAGGCCAACAATATGCCAAACGATACCATTGACCGTGGCATTAAAAAAGCGGCGGGAGATGCCAACTCGGTCAATTATGAGCTGCTCACCTATGAAGGCTATGGTCCCAGCGGGGTGGCGATTATCGTGGACGCTTTGACGGATAATAAGAACCGTACAGCAGCCAATGTGCGCAGCGCCTTTACCAAGGGGAACGGAAATGTAGGCGCACAGGGAAGCGTGTCCTTTATGTTTGACAAGAAGGGGCAGATCATTATCGGTAAGGAGGATTGCGAGATGGATCCGGACGAGCTGATGATGATGGCTTTGGATGCAGGCGCCGAGGATTTTGCCGAGGAGGAGGACAGCTATGAGGTGATCACGGCTCCGGAGGATTTCAGCCAGGTGCGGGAGGCCCTTGAGAAGGCGGGGATTGAGATGCTGGAAGCAGATGTGACCATGATTCCCCAGACCTGGGTGGAGCTGACGGCAGAGGAGGATATTAAGCGGATGAACCGGCTGCTGGATCTGCTGGATGCAGACGATGATGTGCAGGCGGTTTATCACAACTGGGATGAGGGGTGACGGAAAGATCTGAGAACAGTCTGATGCTGCGTGTGATTTTTGGTTCATCAGAATGCGGGCGGGTGCAGGCGGCACATCTTCTGTATTTTGCGGACGCCCTGCAGGGGATTGGATAAAGAGGTCCGCTGTTTGAAATGGAAACAGGGAGGATTGAAGCGCAGCTTCGATTTTTCCTGTTTTTTTACCTATGAGACGGAGAATTTGCCAATATAGATTCTATATTTTCATAAAATAGACCTTATTGTGCGAAGCTTGACGGAGGACGGTCGCCCGGAGGGGTATACCTTATCGTGGGGAATTTGGCGGTAGATACCCTTGTAGAGAGTATGTGTTAAGGGGTACTCGAAAGAGTATGCCGAATTATTTGGCAAATAAGTATACCCGTGAGTATAAATCAGGGCAGAACAGGTTTTAAGATTCATCAAAGAGGAGGTATTTTTACCAAGTATGAGAACGTTCAGTACACAGCAGATCGGAGCCTTGGCGCCTAATGCCAATGCTTTGACCAACGGCAGGAAGATCTCAAGCGGCGGCGGGTTCGTGTCGCGGATGAGGTCGGAGGACGACACTTTTTATATGGGGGAGTGCAAGGGAAGCGGAAAATCCAACTATGTGGTTTCGGCCGATTTTATAGAGGAGGACAAGCCGGTATTCCGGTGCAGTTGTCCCAGCCGGCAGTTCCCCTGTAAGCACAGCCTGGCGCTGATGTTTGAGATGGCGGCGCAGAAGGATTTTCCGGTGGGGGAAATCCCGAAAGATATTCTGGAAAAGCGGGAGAAAAAGCAGGCCAGGGAGGCGAAAAAGGCGGATTCTCCGGAGGGGAAAAAGCCTGCCTCAGAAAAAAGCGCCAAGGCGGGAAAAGCAGCCCGGACCAAGAAGATCAAAAAGCAGCTGGAAGGGCTGGATCTGATGAAGCAGATGACGGATCAGTTGATGCATACCGGGCTTTCGTCTATGGGGAGCGTCTCTTTAAAAAGCTATCGGGATCTGGCAAAACAGCTTGGGGATTATTATCTGCCGGGACCGCAGAATTATTTTAACCGTCTTGTTTTGGAGATGGAGGCTTATCAGAAAGACCAGGACAAGAGCCACTATCATCAGGCGGTGGAGGTGTTAAAGCGGCTGAGGGCTTTGGAGAAAAAGGCAAGGGTTTATCTCAACGAAAAGCTGGATACGGATTCCCCGGAGGCGGACGACGATATTTTGTATGAAAAGCTGGGAGGAATCTGGAAGCTGGACCAGTTGGAAGGGCTGGGACTGAAGAAGGAACGTGCACGGCTGGTGCAGCTTTCTTTCCAGGTTGTATATGATGAGGCCAGGAAGGAATATATTGATATGGGATATTGGGCGGATGTGGACACGGGAGAGATTTCCGGTACCTATAATTACCGTCCCATAAAAGCTCTTAAGTATGTGAAACAGGAAGATTCCTGTTTTGATCTGTTGGAAGTTCCTCTGCTTTGTTATTATCCAGGAGGGATGAACAAACGGATTCGGTGGGAGGGGGCCGCTTTCTCGCCGGTTACGAGGGAGGTGCTTTCTCAGGTGATGGCACATGCCTGCAAGGATATAGGCACGGCGGTGAAGCTGGCAAAAAACGAGATCAAAAACCTTTTGTCAGAGGATTTCTGCGGGATGCTGCTCCGGTTTGAGCGAATCGGCATGATCGGGGATGAAAAGGGAAAGGTGTGGGTGATGGAGGATGAAGCCGGAGGGCGGATTGAGCTTTCCGGCAGAGAGGGATGGGAGGATACCATGACCGCCTTGTCCCTGATTCCGGAGCCGGAAGTGTATCATGGCCAGGCGTTGTTCGGGCTGCTGTATTATGATTCAGAGGATCACAAAATACGGATGTATCCCTGCAGTATTGTGACGGAAAAAGGGATCGTAAGGCTGCTTTATTAGACAGGCCGTAAAACAGGGAAACGGGAATGGAAAAAGGGGTTTTGAAACACAAGAAACGGTAGTGCAGCGGGAGAAGAGAGGAAGCAGTGTATGAATTTGGATGTAGTATATGAGTTGAGGGAAAGGCTGGAAACAGCAGCAGTTGCAGGGGTAAACCTGATTATGGAGGATTTTCGTCTCAAAAGGGCGGTGCAGCAGGTGGAGCCTTTTGCCAAGGCTTCTCCAGTTTTTCAGAAAATATATGGTATGGCAGGGAAGCTCTTGACGCCGGAATGTGAGGACCGGGCAGGGGTGCTGTTAGACACCCTTGGCCTTTTGGACGCGGTTCTGTGTACACAGGGGACCACAGGGGCACAGGGGGAGATTCAGGAGCCGGAGACCTTTGGCTTGGAGGGAAATGTGTACCAGAGTGTTTCCTATGGAAGGCTTGCGGCAGTGCTGGAAGCCTTTCGGGGAACCGGCGGGGGTCGGTATGCCGTGATACGGGATGCCTATGAGGAGGATCCCCAGGTGTTTGACGATTATCGGATGAAATACTGGATGGTGCGGGCGTTGGGGGACAGCTACGGGGAGCTGGCGGAGATGGTGGCAAAGTGGCTGGCAAAAGACGGGGATCCGGTGATTCCTTTGCTGAAAAAGGGTTTTGTGCCAGACGGGAAGCGGGAGATGGCCCGCAGGGTTGAGATTATTGAACAGATTGCAGGGAGCAGGGAGAATGAGTTTTACCGGTATGCCGCACGGGAGGGAGGAAAAGAGATCAAGGAGGCGGCCCTTCTTGCCCTGCGCCATGACCTTTCCAATGTGGATCTGCTTTTAGACTGTCAGAAATCCGAGAAGGGGAAATGTAAGGAAGCGGCCATGAGAGCCTTGTCTTATATGGACGGGGAGGAGACAGCCAGGTTCTGGACGGCCAGAATGGAGAAAAGGCCGGAGGAGACCGCAGAATATCTTGGGCCATCGGACCGGGACTGGGCGGGGGATCTGATTGCAGACGCCCTGGAGGACTGGATTGCCGCCGGGATTCCGGAGATTGATTTCAAGGAGGAACAGGTAAAAGGCAAGGAGACAAAGGAGGAGCGGGCGAAAGAGCGGGCAAAGGCAAAGGAGGAGCATGAGAATTATAAAAGAAGGCTGAAACTTCTCTGGAACGCGGCTGCGGGAAAACATTCGGAGAAGATCTGCGGATGTTATGAGAAGGTCTATCAAATTATGCCAAAGGAAGTGCCTTCCGTGTTAAGCCAGTCGGTGATTCGAAGCTGTGATCCGTCTCTCTGCGCTCTGGCGGAGGAAATGTATGAGCGCCATGGGGACGAATTTTTAGAGCCGGTCTTTCTGGCGTCTGTGCTCACTGCCTCGGCGGAGGAGACCTATGAGCGGTTTCATGAATTTTTGAAGCCGGACGGGATTTTACGGAAGCTGACAGGGAAAAAGCAGGACGCCACAGGGGTGCTGTACGGGTTTGCCAAGATTGTGTATGACGAGGAGGAGGAAAAGTACGGGATTACTTTGGAGGAGATGAACAGCCCTGTCAGGCAGCGTCAGGTGAACCGGTGGATTCCCGGTGGAATCGACCTGCGGTGGTATCCCCTTTTGCTGAATTATCCGGGGCGTTTTGCCAGCGGGAGGCGAAACAGCTACAGTATGTACCGGAACTATTATGACTGGATGGTGGCAAAGCTGTACCGTCCGGATGTGGAGGAACTGCAGGAGCCTTATGGGAAATTTTTCTATGAGGGGGCTTTGCGGCTGACGCCCACTACGGACGGAATCCAGATGATGAAGCGATGTGGCTGGAAAAATTATACAGGGCTTTTGGCTGCCTGTGTGACAGACGGAAGCTCCATTCCCTCTTACCTGATCCGCAGCCTGCTTAGCGAGATTCCCATGACCAACGAGGAGCTGGCCGGGGAGCTGGATCAGATGATTCAGCAGAGAAAGGGCAAAGTGACCAACGGCATCACGATTATGGAGCATTGGAGGGACGGGCTTTTAAGCGGGGTTCCGGTGGAAAAGCTGTAGGAGGCCGCGGAAGAAGGCTGCTTTTGGGCGTTGTTGAATAAAATGGCATGGACCGGGTGAACCATACTTGGAAAGAGGAGGAGAAAAACAAAATGGAGCAGAATGTGCAGCGGCTGCCTGCAGAGCAGCTTTTTCAGAATGAGATTGAGGCGTTGATTGCAAATGAGAAGTATCCGGTGCCTGCCGGATGGAGAATGTCCCCCCGGTCTGTGTTTACCTATATCTGTGGGGGAAAATCCGGGGATGTGGAGATCACGCCCAAATATATCGGCCATGAGCGGCTGGTGGAGATCGCTATCTCCACACTGGTGACGGACCGGGCCCTTCTTCTTATCGGGGAGCCGGGCACGGCGAAATCCTGGCTGTCGGAGCATCTGACCGCGGCCATTAACGGGGATTCTACCAGGGTCATTCAGGGAACAGCCGGGACGACGGAGGAACAGATCCGGTATTCCTGGAACTATGCCATGCTGATTGCCAACGGCCCTTCTAAGGAAGCCATGATTCCCAGTCCCATTTACCGCGCTATGGAGCAGGGGATGATTGCCAGGGTGGAGGAGATATCCCGGTGCGCGTCGGAGGTGCAGGATGCATTGATTTCCATTTTGTCGGAGAAACGGATCTCTGTGCCGGAGCTGGGGGTGGAGATTCCAGCCAGAAAGGGATTTTCTGTGATTGCCACGGCCAACACCAGGGATAAGGGCGTCAACGAGATGTCGGCTGCCTTAAAGCGGCGGTTTAATATTGTGGTGCTGCCTGCCCCGGACAGCTTAGAGGCGGAGATGGATATTGTGGAGACCAGGATCCGGCAGCTTTCCGGAAGTCTGGATCTGAATGCCCGGCTGCCGGAGGAGGAAGTGGTGCGGAAGGTATGTACCATTTTCCGGGAGCTTCGCGGCGGGGTGACGCTGGACGGAAAGCAGAAGCTGAAGCCTACCTCCGGGGTTCTTTCTACAGCGGAGGCCATTTCCCTGCTTGCCAACAGTATGGCGCTGGCGGGAAGCTTTGGAGACGGCGGGATTACGGACCGTGACCTGGCGGCAGCACTTCAGGGAGCCGTGGTGAAGGAGGACAGCAAGGACGGAAAGACCTGGGAGGAGTATCTGGAGAATATTATGAAGAAACGAGGGTCAAAGTGGCTGTCTTTGTATCAGGAATGTAAGGAGCTGAACCGCTGATGGGAGGCAAAGTGAAGGGTAAGGGAGAGAAAAAAGGCCCTCATGTGTTTGGAATCCGCCATTTGTCGCCGGCAGGAGCTTATTATGTGAGAAAGTTTTTGGACGAGATTTCGCCGGATTTGGTGCTGATTGAGGGACCGTCTGATTTTACGGAGCTGATAGGGGATCTGGGAGATCCTCAGGTGAAGCCTCCGGTGGCAGTGATGGCCTATACGGAGGAACTGCCTGTTCGGACGATCTTGTATCCGTTTGCCGTGTATTCGCCGGAGTATCAGGCGGTTCTGTGGGCTAAGGAGCATGGGTGCGAGTGCAGGTTCTGCGATCTGCCTTCTCAGGTGTTCCTCGGGATTGAGGAGAAAAGGCGGATTCGGGAGCGGGAGAAGCTGGTGTGCGGGGAGGAAACGGAATCCGAGGAGGAAACGGAGTGGGGGGAAGAAAGGGGGGGCGGAGAGGAAACGCAGTCTGGGGAAGAAACGGGGGGCGGAGAGGAAACGCAGTCTGAGGAAGAAGCGGGATGCGGAAAAGAAAAGCGGTTCGTGGAAAATTCAAAAATTGAAGGCGGAATGAGAGAGGGGGAAAGTCCCACCGCGTATGTTTATCGGCGGCTGGGAGAATGCTCTGGCGACGGAGATCAGGAAACCTTCTGGGAGCGTACTCTGGAGCATGCCCTTGACGAGAAGGGATACCAGCGGGGCGCCGCGGAATTTGGGCGGTCTCTGCGGGAGCTTTCCATGGGAGACGGGGAGGAGGATGCGGAGAACCTGGTTCGGGAAGCCTACATGCGCCGGGTGATTGCCCAGGCAGGCAAGGAAGGATTTTCACCGGATAAGATTGTGGTGGTCACAGGAGCATTTCACATGGAAGGGCTGCTTTCAGGGGAAAAGCCCATGACGGACAGGGAGCTCAAGAAGCTTCCCAGAATGGAAGTGAAAAAGACCCTGATGCCTTATTCTTATTTCCGGCTTTCCGAGAGAGCCGGGTATGGGGCAGGGAACCGGGCTCCCGCGTATTATGAGCTTTTGTGGGACGGGCTTTGCCGGGAGATGCCGGATTATACGGGGCGGCGGTATCTTGCCGCTTTGGGGGCGTATCAGCGGGAGCATGGCAATCTGGTGTCTTCTGCGGAGATTATTGAGGCGGTGCGTCTGGCAGGTTCTCTGGCCGGGCTTCACGGCGCACGTCTCCCTGCCCTGCGGGATCTGCGGGACGCCGCAGTAACCTGTATGGGCCATGGCAGTTTTTCGGAGATTGCCCTGGCAGTGGCGGACACAGAGATCGGAACCAAGATCGGAAGCCTGCCGGAAGGGGTGAGCCAGACTTCCATTCAGTCGGATTTTTATCGGCAGTTAAAGGAGCTGCGGCTGGAAAAATATAAGTCGGTAAGCGCCCAGGAACTTTCCCTTGATCTGCGGGAAAAGCTGACGGTAAAGTCGGAGCGGGCGGCTTTTCTTGATCTGGACCGGTCGTTTTTCCTTCACAGGCTTCGGGTGCTTGGCATTTGCTTTGGTTCTTTGCAGGCAGTGAGGCAGGAGCGGGCGACCTGGGCGGAGCAGTGGACGCTCCGGTGGACGCCGGAGGCGGAGATGCAGATTGTGGAGGCAGTGTTAAAGGGAGATACGGTGGAGCAGGCCGCTTCTTTTGAGCTGCGGGAGAGAACCATGAACGCAGGAATATCAGGCATAGCCCAGGTGATCGAGGAAGCTTGTAACTGCGGAATGCCCACTTCCATGGAGTATGCGGTAAATGCCCTTCAGAGCACGGCAGTGGACGCGGTGGCAGTGACGGAGATTGCCGAGACGGCAGGCCGGCTTTCGGTTGTCCTTCGCTATGGAGATATCCGCAGGCTGAACCGGGACCCACTGGTTCCTATTTTATCTCAGTTGTTTCTTCGTGCCTGTCTGATTTTGGCAGGGGAGTGCGTCTGTGACGACGGGGCGGCAAAGCTTCTTGCCCAGTCCATGGTGACGCTTCATCAGGTGTCTGTAAACCACGATTTCCTGGATGGGGAGAGATGGCGGAAGGTGCTGACAGAGATTGCCACACGGGATGATTTGAACACCCGGCTTTCAGGGCTTGCGGCGGCCATTCTTCTGGAAATGGGACAGATGGACAGTGAAGAACTGGGGCGTGAGGTGGAGCGGCGGCTTTTCAAAGGCATTCCCGCAGAGCTGGGAGCAGGGTGGTTTGAGGGCCTGTCCATGAAGAATCATTATGCGTTGATTGCGCGGCTTACCTTGTGGGAGAAGCTTAGTGATTATCTGGATACCCTGGACGACGAGGAATTTAAGAGGGCGCTGGTGTTTCTGCGCCGCGCTTTTGCGGATTTTACATCAGAGGAAAAGAATCAGATTGCGGAAAATCTGGGAGAAATCTGGCAGGTGAATCCGGCCCAGGTCAGCGAGGTGCTAAACGGGCCGGTGTCAGAGGAGGAGCTTTCCATGCTGTCTGGATTGGATGAGTTTGATTTTGGGGATATTTGAAAGAGAAAGGAAGCCTTGACAAATGGAGACGAAGGAGCGGATGAAACGCTGGCGCCTGATTTTGGGGGAGGAGAGCCAGGGCCGGTTTGAGACCATGGACGGCGGGGGAGGGGCCTTGCTGAATGAGGAGCAGTGGATGATGGACCAGGCTCTGGCCGCCATTTATAATAAAAGCTCTGCCGGGGGATTTGGCTCTGGCGGGCCGGGAGCGGGAAAGGGACCGTCCAATCCTCAGATTACCCGGTGGCTGGGAGACGTGCGGACTCTTTTTGACAAGGAGCTGGTGAAAATCGTCCAGGCAGATGCCATGGAGCGGTGCGGTTTAAAGCAACTGATCTTTGAGCCGGAACTTTTGGAACAGATGGAGCCGGACATGAATCTTGCCACCACGATTCTTCTTTTAAAGGATCAGGTTCCCAAAAGGAGCAAGGAGAGTGTCCGGGAGTTTATGGCAAAGATCGTGGAGGAAATCAACAAGCTTTTAGAAAATGATATAAGGCGCGCGGTGACGGCGGCAGTCAACAGGCGGCAGCATTCCCCCATACCGTCAGCGGCAGCCTTGGATTTTCCCACCACCATACGCCGGGGAATCAAGAATTATAACCCGGACCTGAAAAAGATCATTCCGGAACACTATTATTTCTTTGACCGGACCACCCTTACGGCGGCCAGCAAGTATACAGTGATTCTGGATGTGGACCAGAGCGGTTCCATGGGGGAGTCTGTGATTTATTCTTCCATTATGAGCTGTATTCTGGCAAGCATGGCGGCTATCCGCACCAGAATCGTGGCTTTTGACACCCAGGTGGTGGACCTGACGGAGAAATGTGAGGATCCGGTGGACCTGTTGTTTGGTTTCCAGTTGGGAGGCGGTACGGATATTAATAAATCCATTGCCTACTGCCAGCAGTTTATGGAGAATCCCAAAAAGACCTTGTTCTTCCTGATCAGCGATCTGATGGAAGGGGGCAACCGTGCCGGGCTTTTGCGCCGTCTGGAGGAGATGAAGGAGTCGGGGGCAACCGTGGTGTGCCTCCTTGCCATTGCGGACGGAGGAAAGCCTTACTATGATGCCCAGATGGCCCAGAGAATCGCCGGTCTGGGGATTCCCTGCTTTGCCTGTAATCCTCAAAAACTGCCTCAGCTTTTGGAGCGCGCCCTTAAGGGACAGGATCTTATGGCGTTTCAGGGGGAGTTTGAGGAAAAGGGAGGATTTAAAAATATTTGACGGAGATACTCGTGAGCCGGGTTATTTGGCAAATAAGGATGCTTGTAAGTTTAGAAGGAGAACAACAATGGATTATATGATTCGGGCCACGGCTGCCGGAGGGCAGGTCCGGGCATTTGCGGCCACCACCCGGGACACTGTGGAATCGGCCAGGGCGGCTCACAATACCAGTCCGGTGGCAACGGCCGCATTGGGACGGCTCCTGACCGGAAGCGCCATGATGGGTGCTATGATGAAAGGGGAGAAAGATCTTCTGACCATAAAAATAGAAGGGGATGGCCCTATCGGCGGGATGACCGTGACGGCGGATTCAAAGGGAAATGTAAAGGGATATGCTGTCTGCCCGGAGGTGATGCTTCCCCCCAATGAAAAAGGAAAGCTGGATGTAGGCGGGGCTTTGGGCCTGGGAGTGCTGACCGTAATCAAGGATCTGGGGATGAAGGAACCGTATGTGGGACAGACTATTCTGGTGACTGGGGAGATTGCGGAGGATCTGACTTATTATTTTGCCACTTCGGAACAGACGCCCTCCAGCGTGGCCCTGGGCGTATTGATGAACCGGGAGAATACGGTGCGCCAGGCCGGGGGATTTATCCTGCAGATGATGCCAGGCGTGTCGGAGGAGGTTGTTTCCGGGCTGGAGAAAAGGCTTTCCCAGATGGTTTCCGTGACAGCCCTTTTGGAGGAGGGAAAGACGCCGGAAGAAATTTTAAAACATGTTTTAGGGGATTTGGATCTGGAAATTTTGGATCGGATGCCTGTGAAATTTTTTTGTAATTGTTCTAAGGAGAGGATTGAAAAGGCCCTGGTCAGCGTGGGCAGGCAGGAATTGCAGGAAATGATTGACGAGGGGAAGACCATTGAGGTGAATTGTCATTTCTGCGGCAGGCATTATCCGGTGACGGTGGAAGAACTAAAAGGGCTGCTTTTACAGGCGCGGTAAAGGATGGCGGAACACAGGGACATGGCTTGATTCTAAGGCAGAAGGCAAATGTAAAATGTTTCCAGGATATTTTCCCGTAAGCTGCCATCAAATGCAGAAAGAGTGATTATTATAATATGAGGAGGGGTAAAGAATGATCGACTATTCGGAGCAGGCAGGGAAAATGTACCACATTCAGGTGGGAAAAGGGGAAGTAGGACGGTATGTGATACTTCCGGGAGATCCAAAAAGGTGCGAGCGGATTGCCAAATATTTTGACGAGCCGAAGCTGGTGGCGGACAGCCGGGAATATGTGACCTACACCGGGACGTTAGACAGGGTGAAGGTGAGCGTGACCTCTACCGGCATCGGAGGGCCTTCGGCGGCCATTGCCATGGAGGAACTGGCCCGGTGCGGAGCCGATACGTTTCTGCGGGTTGGCACCAGCGGGGGGATGGACCTGCAGGTGAAAAGCGGCGATTTGGTGGTGGCAAACGGCGCGGTGCGCATGGAGGGAACCAGCAGGGAGTATGCGCCCATAGAATTTCCTGCGGTGCCGGATTTCGGGGTGACGGCGGCACTTGTGGAGGCGGCACAAAAGCTTGGCCAGACTTTCCATGTGGGAGTAGTGCAGTGTAAGGATTCTTTTTACGGACAGCATTCACCGGAGACGAAGCCGGTAGCACGGGAACTGATGGATAAATGGGACGCCTGGGTGAAGCTGGGCTGTAAGGCTTCCGAGATGGAGTCGGCCGCCGTGTTTGTGGTGGCGGATTATCTGAAGGTGCGGGCAGGCACGGTTCTTTTGGTGATGGCCAATCAGGAGCGGGCCAAGGCCGGGCTGGACAATCCGGTAGTGCATGATACGGATGCGGCCATACGGACGGCTGTGGAGGCGGTAAGGATTTTAATCCAAAGGGACAAGAAGCCAGGCCAATAGGGCAAGAAAGACGACATCCAGAGGGGCGGGGAGCCAGTCTGGCCGGGTGAATGGGAGTTAGGAAAGAAAAGAGGCGGGGGAAGAAAGCAGTTAGGAAAAGAAAAACAGCCAAGGAAAGAAAAGCAGCCAGGAAAGAAAAGGAGCAGGGAACAGTATGGAGAGAAAAGAGATTCTAGGACATGTGGATCACACCCAGTTATCCCAGACAGCGGATTGGGCGTCCATAAAAAGTCTTTGTGATGAGGCAATTTATTACGGAACGGCTTCCGTCTGCATTCCCCCCTGTTTTGTGAAACAGGCCAAGGACTATGTTAAAGACCAGATGAAGGTGTGTACGGTCATTGGATTTCCCAATGGATATCACACCACGGCGGTGAAGGTGTTTGAGACAGAACAGGCGGTCAGGGACGGGGCAGATGAGATTGATATGGTGATCCGTATCGGATGGGTGAAAGAAGGGCGGTTTGACCTGGCGGAGGAGGAGATCCGTCAGGTGAGAAAAGCCTGTGAGGGGAAAATCCTGAAGGTGATCATTGAAACCTGTCTGCTTACCCGGGAAGAAAAGATCCATATGTGCCAGGCAGTAGGAAATGCCGGCGCGGATTATATTAAGACTTCCACCGGTTTTTCCAAGGCCGGTGCAACCTTTGAAGATATTGCGCTGTTTGCGGAGCATGTAAGCGGCAAGGTAAAGATTAAGGCTGCCGGAGGAATATCTTCTCTGGAGGATGCAGAACGTTTTCTAAGTCTGGGCGCAGACCGGCTGGGAACCAGCAGGATTGTGAAGCTGGTAAAGGAGGAACAAGCTGGCGGGAGCCAGGCAACCTGATCCGGGAGTGCCGGAAAGGACTTTTTGCCGCTTACGGGAAGGCACTGTTCATGAAAGACAAAGAAGACAAGGAGGCCGGGATGATTACGGAGAAAGAATTGATCCGCAAGGCCATAGAGGCCATGGAAGCCGCTTACACCCCTTATTCGGGGTTTCGGGTAGGGGCGGCTCTTCTGACAGAGGACGGAAAGGTTTATCAGGGCTGCAATATTGAGAATGCTGCTTATACCCCTACGGTCTGTGCAGAGAGAACGGCATTTTTTAAGGCAGTCAGCCAGGGAGAGCGGCATTTTTCGGCGATTGCCATTGTGGGGGGAAAAGACGGAGTCCTAAAAGACTTTACGGCTCCCTGCGGAGTCTGCAGGCAGGTGATGCGGGAATTTTGCCAGCCGGACGTGTTTCGGATTATTCTGGCAAAGGATGAGGAGCACTGGAAGGAGTATCGTTTATGCGAGCTTCTGCCGGAAGGGTTTGGGCCGGAAAATCTGCAATAGAAAGGAGTGACAGGAAGATGGCAGGAAAATCGTGGAACCGGGTTTTTGTGATCGTAATCGATTCTCTGGGAATAGGAGGAGCAGCGGATGCATGGGAGTATAAAGATCAGGGAACCGATACCCTGGGACATATAGCAGAACGTGTGGAGCACCTCCGGATCCCGAATCTTCAGAAGCTGGGACTGGCAAATCTCCATCCATTAAGGCAGGCGGCTCCCGTGGAGCAGCCGCTGGGTTATTACTTGAGGCTGAATGAGAGAAGCCGGGGCAAGGACACCATGACCGGACACTGGGAAATGATGGGCCTGAAGACCGAAAAACCTTTTATAACCTTTACCGACACGGGATTTCCGCCGGAATTGATTGAGGAGCTGGAAAAGCGTACCGGGCATAAGGTGATCGGCAATAAGAGCGCAAGCGGAACCGCCATATTGGAGGAACTGGCAGAGGAGGAGATTGCCACCGGCCATATGATCGTCTATACCTCTGCAGATTCTGTCCTGCAGATCTGCGGGAATGAGGAGACCTTTGACTTAAAGGAACTGTACCGGTGCTGTGAGATTGCCCGGGAATTGACCATGCGGGATGAGTGGAAGGTGGGGCGGGTCATTGCCAGGCCTTATGTGGGGAAAAAGCGGGGAGAATTTACGCGGACCAGTAACCGGCATGATTATGCGGTGCCTCCTTTTGGAAGGACGGCTTTGGACGCCATGAAGGAAAAAGGGCTGGATGTGATTTCCGTGGGAAAGATCCAGGACATTTTTGCCGGATGCGGAATCACCAGGGCGCTGAAATCCAAAAGCTCGGTTCATGGAATGGAACAGACCATAGAGACAGCGGGAGAAAATTTCCATGGCCTTTGCTTTGTGAACCTGGTGGATTTTGACGCCTTGTGGGGACATCGGAGGGATCCGGAAGGATATGCGGGGGAGCTGGAGCGTTTTGACAGGAAGCTGGGGGAACTGCTGCATGTGCTTCGGGAAGATGATCTGCTGATGATTACGGCGGACCATGGCAATGACCCTACTTACACAGGGACGGACCATACCAGGGAACAGGTGCCTCTCCTCATATACGGAAAGAATTTGGAAGGAAGCGGAGAACTGCCGGAGGCCGATACCTTTGCCGTGGTGGGAGCCACGGCGGCGGATGTATTCGGGATCCCGATGCCAGAGGGGACGATCGGGTCTTCCCTGCTGTCTCGTATTGGGTGATTTCGTGGATGATTGAAACAAAAGAAAAGCTGCTTGGGGGATTTGCCCTGTAGCAGCTTTTTGCGTTGCGCAGAATTATACTCACAAGTATAAAAACCAATTCTTGAAACCAGGATATTGTGGAAAGTAAAATACTTATTTTCAGCAGCCGCTCCTGTTCCGGGATGGCCGGGCAGTCCGGATATTGCCCGGAATGCTTAAGCGACGGCTCTTTATATACAATTCCTTACACTGTGGTTACATGAATGGCTTGAGGGCCTTTGGCGCCTTCTGTTACTTCAAATGATACGCTGGCTCCTTCTTCTAAGGTCTTGTAGCCTTCCATATCCAGACCAGAGTAATGAACGAATACATCGTTGCCTTGCTCGTCAGAGATAAAGCCATAGCCTTTCTGATTGTTGAACCACTTGACTGTACCTTTGCTCATGATATTACCTCCAAATAGAAATAGAAAAAATATGCTGCGGTTTTCGCAACTTTTCTTAGAATATCATAGAAAGAATATTCTGTCAAATAATTTTGTTATATTTTTGCCTTTATCTTTTGGGACGGATCATTTTATCATGCCAGGCCGTAAAGTTATTTTCTTTTCCATTTTCCAAACAATGTTTTTTTATAACATTTGAGAGCTTCCGATGCTCCTGCGGTTCCTTTTGCAGCGGCTTTTTGATAATAAGAAACTGCCATGGGGATATTTTCCGGGACTCCGACGCCGCCATCGTACATGTCCCCAAGAAATTTCCAGGCCAGGCTGTTGTTTTCCTGGGCGGCTTCCTCTAAAAGACGTTTTCCCCGGACCGTATCTGCAGAGATGCCTTTGCCGTAGAGACAGCAGTAACCCATCAGCTCTTTTGGATAATTCTGCCGTTCTTTCCTCAGCTCCTCCATCATACGGACTGCCATCTCATAATTGATTTCCGTACCCCGGCCCCAGAAATAGCAGTTGGCAAGAAAAGATTTGCAGGCCTGGTGTCCGCCGCGCCGAGCCTGGTCAAACCAGTAAAATGCCTGGGCAAAGTCTTTTGTACATCCCCATCCGTTGTAAAGACAGCGTCCTACATGGTAACAGCCGTATTCGTCTCCTCTGTCCGCGGCCATTTTAAAAAGTCCCAGAGCTTTGGCATCGTCTTCCTGCGCGCCTCTGTCGCCGTATAAATAGACAAGCCCTAAATCGACCATACAGGTAGAAAGATTTTCCCGGACGCCTTTTTCACACCATCGGATGGCATCAGAATGGCGTTTTAATTTTTGATATTCCATAATGAAGGAATGGTAATAATCACGCATGTCCACTTTGCCGTCCATGGTTTCCGCCCAGCGGAGCGCTTCTTCCAGATTCATTTCCACGCCGTTTACGCCGTTCCGGACACTGTTGAAAGCGTTCCGGAAAGCAGGGATGCAGCCTTGTTCCGCGGATCGGCGGAACCATTTTAAAGCTTCTGCGGCATTTTCCTTTTCACATTTTGCGAATTGTTCCCTGGACGGTTTCTGGAAATGGAGAAGCATATCCCCCCAGAAATAAAACAGTCCGATGGCATATTGAGCCATAGGGTCTCCGTTTTCTGCCATGGCAAGCACGTCTTTATAGGCATCTTCCAGAGAGCCGGTCATGGCTCTTTCAATGTCACCTTTCAGGATATCCATGCGGTCCGCGCCCAGTACGCAGAGCGAGCTGCCCAGTTCAATGCCTCGTTTGGACAGTCTTTTTGCTTTTCGTTCATCGTCTTTTACATTTCCGTCGCCCCAGCCGTAGCATCTGGCAAGAAAATAGAACGCATGAGGTTCTTCATTTTCCACTGCCTGTTCCAAAAGCTTTACTCCGTCAGGGAATTTTGAAGGATCAGACTGGAAATAGAGAAGATGGATGCCTTCATTTAAAGTATCGGAATAATAATAGCTGTTCATGGTTTGTACTCTCTTTCTGCAGTAGTTCCTGTATTTTTTGCCGTCTTGCAATAACGTCCGGCCTATGTGACATGCTATCATATGCGAGTATCAATGTCAATAAAGGGTTTTCATCCGTTAAGGAGAACCATAGGAAATGTTGTATGATTCATATATAAAACCATGTATTTTACTTGAAGAAATACAGCAATTAAAATAAAGGAAAAGGACGCTCTATGGGTAATACATAAAATTGTGTTGAAAACTTTCAAATCAGTCAGCTATTGGCACAAACAGGAAACGTTACCAGGAGGGTTTCTGATATTAAAAAAGGGGAAGGGGGACGGAATTTCGATTTAACGGTAACAAGGAAGGAATGGTAACGGTTCGGGGGATAAATCTGAACTGTCGGCGCAACCAGCAAGGGGTTGTTTGAGAGCGTCTGCCCGTTACCAAAGGAGAGAGGCTGTCCGGAGGATCGGAACGGCTGTTATAATGGCAAAAAGGAGAGTACGGATATGGAAACAAATGAAGTTGCAAAAAAAGAACTGAAGTTGGGAGGACTTCCCTGGTGGCAGGCGATCGTGGCGATTGTGCTCTGCGCGATTCCCATGTACTGGGGGATTCAGTCCAGCAGTATGGCAGGAACCTTGTGTTCGTGTTTTGCCCTGGCTGTGGTGTTCAATGAGTTTGGCGAGCGTCTGCCCATCTGGAACAATTATATCGGCGGCGGGCTTTTGATGGCATTTTTCGGAGTGGCGATCTTAAAGTATTTCGGGATGATTCCGGAGGAGGCCATCACCAATATTAACAGCTTTGTGTCGGAGGATGCCAATTTCCTGGAGTTTTTTATCGTGATTCTGATTGTGGGTTCGGTGCTGGCCCTGGATCGTGACATTCTGCTGCGGTCCTTCGGCGGATATATTCCGGCGATCTTAGGCGGTCTGGTGGCGGCCAGTATTCTGGGCGTGGTGACGGGGCTGATTTTCGGAGTGTCCCCGGCAGATTCTATCATCAAGTATGTGCTCCCCATTATGGGCGGCGGAAACGGTGCGGGGGCGGTTCCCTTAAGTAATATTTATGAGACAGTGACCGGTGATGCGGCGGCCAACTATTATGGCTTCGCCATTATTATTCTGACTATCGCCAATATTTTCTCCATTATCGGCTCAGCGCTTTTAAATACTGTCGGACAGAAATATCCGGCTCTGACAGGAGACAAGAAAACCCTTCTGCGTAAGGGCGGGAGCATTACCCGCGATGACACAAAGATCAAGACTACCACGGAAGACATGATGGGGGCGCTTCTGCTGGCATTTGCCTGTTTTGCCGTGGGGCGGATCATGAACAAGAAGCTTCTGCCCACCATCGCAGGGGCAGCGATCCATCAGTATGCGTATCTGATCATTTTTGTGGTGATTCTGGCGGCTACCGGTATGATTCCGGCCAATGTGCGGGCAGGGGCCAAGCGGCTGCAGAGCTTTATGTCAGGCGGCATGGGCATTATCATCATGGTTGGCATGGGCGCTGATTTTGATATTGCGGAGCTGTTCTCAGCCATGACCCCGGGAAATGTTCTGATGGCTATGATGATTGTGATCGGCGCTATCATCGGCGCCGGCGGGGTCGGCTATCTGGTGGGCTTTTATCCGGTGGACTCGGCTCTCACGGCCGGCCTTTGTATGGCAAACCGGGGCGGAAACGGAGATCTGGCCTGTCTGGGCGCTGCTGACCGTATGGATCTGATCGCTTATGCACAGCTTTCTTCCCGTCTGGGCGGCGGAATCGTGCTGATTATCGCTTCCTTTATCTTCTCCTTCTGGTTGTAAGCTATGGTTGCTTATTTCCGAAAACAGAACAATTTGTTTATGGCTCTGGGAGCCCTGGCGGGATTTCTGGCTATGTCTGGCGCAGGCCGGGCATGGCTGGCCTCCCAGGCCGGTTATATCCAGGGATTTCTGATGATTCTTGCCGTGTTTATGGGGGCGGTGGCGGGAAGGCTTGGGTCAGCGTTTCTGGCTACGAGACGGATTGCCCGAATCACGGCTCTCCTTTATCAGGAGGGACAGCCGGAACTGTTTATGGAGAAATTTGCGGGAATCCTAAGGAAAACGCCGAAGAACACGGCAGAGTATGTGGACGGAAGCAACAAGATGGCCTATGCCCTGGAGGCTTTGGGGGAATTTGACCGGGCTATGGAAATTGTGGATGGGCTGAAGCCGGAAGAGCTGGGGCTTCATTCCTTATCCTGCCAGGCGCTTACGGCCAACCAGCGGCTGCGGCTGTATCTTCTCAAGGGGGATACGGTTCTGGCCGGGGAGGAGTTGGTCCGCCTGGCCGGTTTCTGGCAGCAGGCGGGGGGCAGGGCACCTATGCTGGCCGCCAATCTGAAGGAATGTGTGTATTTGGGGGAGAATTGGCTGAAGGTTTTGATGGGACAGAAGGCGGATGAGGAATATCTTCGCCAGGAGATTGCCTTTGCAAAAAACAGGATTCATAAGGGAGAGATGCTGATACTTCTGGGCAGGTATCTGCGGCAGGAGGGACGGGCCGAGGAGGCAAAAGAGCTTTTTCGGGAAGCCTGTGCTTGCGGGGAGGGCCTCTATGCGGGACGGCTGGCAGAGGGGCTGCTAGAGCGTGTGCATGAAGGTTTGGTATGAAAAATAAAGATTTTCGGTCAGGCAGGGGAGGGAAAGCCGTCAAAGGAGATTCCTCCTTTCTCTCTGCATTATAGCAGGATATTTCATTCTTCTTTTTCATATATCTTGCGGTTTTAAGGGCAAATATTTACCCGTATACAACAGTCTGCCTCGATAAGAAAGATTTTTAGCCATTTTCCAAACTTCCCCGTATTAAGAAGCAAGGAACAGGGTCTTTTTCTGTTGTGAGAATTCTTTTGGCTTATATTGGGCAGGAAAGCGGGCGGGAAATAGACAATTGCTCATAGGAAGAATTGTATGATAAACATACAAAATCATATATTTTACTTATAGAAAAAATAGAATTATAATATTTTTACAGAAAAAGAATTTTCTGGTTTTGCTACAGAAAGAGCCGACTGGAGACAGGGGCGGAGAGGGGAAAGAAGAAGCGTCTGAAAAAAGAAACCGTGCTTTCAGGAGAAGCCTGGTTTGCAGAGAAATGGGGGAAGAAATATTGACGGAGGAAAGGAAGACGTTAATCGAACGTCTGCGGGATTTTACCACTTCGGAGCTGTGTGACGGAGCGGGGCTGTATCATTCCATGGAGTATACTATCAAGCCGTGGATAAACGGGGCGAGGATAGCCGGGCCGGCTCTTACGGTAGATGTGCCCAGCGGGGAAGGAGCCATTGTGGCAGACGCCATCCTGGCGGCAGCGGAAGGGGATGTGATCGTTGTGGCCGGCAGGGGAAACTGCAGCTGTTCCTACTGGGGAGACCACCGAAGCTTCTGCGCCCGGATGAAAAAGGCGGCGGGCGTGGTGATTGACGGGGCATTTCGGGATGTGGAGGAGTGCGAGGAAGTGGGATTTCCGGTTTTTGCCAGGGGAATAACCTGCGGGACGGCGGGAAAAAGCGGAGCAGGAGCAATCAATGTGACAGTTAGCTGCGGAGGCGTAACCGTGCGTCCAGGGGATATTGTGGTGGGAGACCGAAACGGTGTCTGCGTTATCAGGCCGGAGGAAGCGGAAGAGATCATGGCGCAGGCGCTGCGAAAGCGGGAAAAGCAGAAAACGCTGGTGGAGGAGATGAAGCGGACGGGCGTGGTAATGACGAAGGTGAAGCTTTAGGGGAAGTGCGAAATGGTAAGAGGAATGTTGGTGACAGAAGGAAGAGGCAATTCGCAAGCATAACACAGTCCTGGAAGCAAAACAGAACCGTGAAATATATGATAAAAATGTGGAGGGAAAAAACATGGCACAAAATCTGACAAGGAAAATCCTGGCGTCTCATCTGGCAAAGCCGTCTGAGATGAAGGCAGGGGAGGAGATCTATCTCAAGGTGGATCAGACACTGACCCACGATATCAATGCGGTAATGACCTATCTGGCCTTTGAAGCCGTGGGCATTGACCGGGTGCGGACGGAATGCAGCGTCAGCCATCTGGATCACAATCTGTTGTATCTGGATCACAAGACGCCGGACGATCATATTTATTTACAGTCAGTGGCTAAAAAATACGGGGTGTATGTGTCCAGGCCAGGAAACGGCATCTGCCACGCCATTCAGGTAGCCCGGTTCGGGGCGCCGGGAAAGCTTTCCATGGGCGGGGACAGCCATACTCCTCATGGGGGAGCCATCGGGATGCTCTGTATCGGAGTGGGAGGCATGGACGTGGCCACAGCTATGACCGGCGTTCCCATGCGGCTGAAAATGCCAGAGGTGATTCGGGTGAATCTGACTGGCAGGCTGAGGCCGGGATGCAACGCCAAGGAAGTGATTCTGGAAATGCTGCGCCGGGTGACGGTCAAGGGCGGACTGGGGAAGGTATTTGAGTATGTGGGGTCGGGGGTGGAGACTTTGGAGGTCTCGGCTCGGGCCACCATCGCCAATATGGGAGCCGAGATGGGAGCTACCACTTCCATTTTCCCGGCGGATGAGCAGGTGCGCAGGTTCATGAAGGCCCAGGAGAGGGAAGATGAGTACATACAGATGCTTCCGGATGAGGGATGCAGCTATGACGGGGAGATGGAGATCAACTTAAGCGAGCTGGAGCCGCTGATTGCCTGTCCTCACCAGCCGGACAATGTGACTACCATCCGGGAGGTGGAAAAGAAGAAGGTGCAGCAGGTGATGATCGGAAGCTGTACCAATGCCAGCTACCGGGATATTGCCAAAGCCGCCCTGGTGCTAAAAGGGCATCATGTCCATGAGGATGTAAGCTGTACCTGCGCCATTTCTTCCAAGCAGATTTACAAGCAGCTAATGCGGGACGGCTACGTGGAAATGTTGATGGATGCCGGGGTGCGGCTTTTGGAGCTGGCCTGCGGCCCCTGCTGTGCCATCGGCCAGTCGCCGGCCACTAATGGAGTGGCAGTGCGCACCACCAATCGGAATTTCAAGGGCCGTGCAGGCAACCCCACAGCTCAGGTGTATCTGGTGAGCCCGGAGAGCGCCGCGGCAACGGCTGTCACGGGAACCTTTACCACGGCTCGTGAGCTGATGGGAGAGAATGTGAAAATCCTTGATGAGGTGAAGGAGCCGGATTCCTATCCGGTGGATGATTCCATGATCATTCCCCCGCTGCCGCCGGAGGAAGCGGCCAGGGTGGAGGTCGTAAGAGGGCCGAATATCAAGCCTCTGCCCATACCTGATGCGCCGGAGCAGTATTTAAATGCAAAGATCAGCTTAAAGACCGTGGACAACATTACCACAGACGACATCACACCGGCCAGCGCGGAATTTTCCAGCATGCGCTCCAATATTCCGCTGATGTCCCAGTACTGTTATCATCGGTATGACCCGGATTTTGCAGCCAGGGCGAAGGAGCTGGGCAAGAGCATAATCATCGGCGGGGAGAATTACGGCCAGGGATCTTCGAGAGAGCATGCGGCCATCAATCCCATGTATCTGGGGGTGAAGGTGGTGATTGCCAAGAGCATTGCCAGGATTCACAAGGGTAATCTGGTGAATCACGGAATTATCCCCATGATCTTTGCAGATCCGGCGGACTATGACAAGCTGGAGTTGATGGATGAGCTGGAGATCGAAAACCTTCGGGAGCAGTTAAAGACGAGGAAAGTGACGGTTCGGGATAAGACGAAGGATGTCTCCTTCCAGGCAAAGGTGGAGCTGTCAGACAGCGAGCTGGAAGTAATTTTGTGCGGGGGGCAGCTGCGGTATCTGAAGGAGCAGCTTGCTGGAGCGGAAGGATAAGAGAGCAGAAAAGAAGAAACCGAAAGAGACAGATAGCGAAAAATAAAAGAAATGAAATAAAAATATAAGGAGAAGAGGAAATGAGCGGGATTAAGGCAGCACAGGAAAAGTTCGGGGAATTGATTCAGTCGGAATTTGAGCGGATTGAGCGGATGAAGAAGGACAGCGAGATCACCGACTATTCTAAGATTGACAAGATTGTGGTGGGAGTATTGCCGGGAGACGGAATCGGGCCGATCATCATGGAGCAGGCGTTGCGGGTGCTTCGCAATCTGATGGGGCCGGAGGTTGAGAGCGGAAAGGTGGAGATCCGGATTATTGAAGGCATGACCATTGAGAACCGCGCCGCAAAGCTCCAGAGCCTTCCTGATGAGGTCTTTGAGGAAGTGAAGAAATGCAATGTGATCTTAAAGGGGCCGATGGTGACTCCCAGGGCTTCGGATCCGTGGCCGAATCTGGTCAGTGCCAACAGCCTGCTGCGCCGGGGGCTGGAATTGTTTGCGGCTGTCCGCCCCATCAAGATTCCGGACAAGAATATTGACTGGACGTTTTTCCGGGAAAATATCGAGGGAGAATATATCTGGGGAAATAAGGGGATTCAGGTCAGTGAGGATCTGGCCGTGGACTTCAAGGTGCAGACAAAGCAGGGAAGCGAGCGGATTGCCCGGGCAGCCTTTGATTTTGCCAGAAAGAACGGAAAGAAAAATGTTACCATTGTCACCAAGGCCAATATTGTCAAGCTGGCGGACGGCAACTTTATCAAGGCTGTGAGAAAGGTGGGGGAGGAATATCCGGAAATCGAGATTCAGGAGCGGCTGGTGGACGCCATGTGCGCCAAGATGCTGGATCCGGAATTTAACAAGGGGATCGAAGTGATCGTCCTTCCCAACCTGTACGGGGATATTGTGACGGATGTGGCGGCAGAGCACCAGGGCGGCTTAGGCACGGCCTCCTCCTCCAACCTGGGCAATAAATACGCTATGTTTGAGGCGATTCACGGGACGGCTCCTTTCCTGATCGAGCACAACCGGGGAGAGTATGCGGATCCCTGCAGCCTGATCCGCGCGGTGGGCATGATGATGGCCCACATCGGCTATGGAGACCGGAAGCAAATCCTGGATAAGGCTCTGGATATCTGTACCGTCACAGAGCGGAAGGTGGTGCTGACAACCTTCCGGGAGGATGCAAGCGCGAAGGAATTTACGGATTATCTGCTGGAAACCATTGACGGATTGAAATAGTCCATGGGCTATGAAAACGACTGTGATGGATTGAAACCAACTGCGAGTCTGAAGAATGGCAGACCTGTGGCTGATAAATCGGGGATGAAGCCAGGTGGGCATACACAGAATGGAGGAAGCGCCCTCCGGGCGTACCAGGATGTCCAGAAAACATGGACGAGAAGGAGGAAGCGCCCTCTGGGCGTACCAGGATGTCCAAAATGCATGGACGAGAAGGAGGAAAAATGAGAAAATATAAGACAGTATTTATGCGGGGCGGCACCAGCAAGGGCTGTATGTTTCATCGGGAGGATTTGCCAGAAGACCGGTCTTTGTGGGACAGCATTTTTTTGCAGGCCATGGGAGACCCGGATCCGAAACAGATTGACGGCATGGGAGGCACCGTGTCCTCCAACAACAAAATCGTCATTGTGTGGAAAAGCGACGAGCCGAATGTAGATGTGGAGTACCTGGTAGGTCAGGTGATTGTGGGAAAAAGCCAGGTGGATTACAAGTCCAACTGCGGAAACATGACCGCTGCCGTGGGACCCTATGCGGTGGAGGAGGGCATGGTGGAGGCAGCAGAGCCGGCTGTCACTGTGCGTATGCTGAACCGGAATACGGACAAGTACATCAATGTGGTGGTACCTTGTGAAAACGGGACCTTTGCCCAGGACGGAGACTGCCGGATAGCCGGGGTTGACGGGACGGCGGCAGAGCTGAAGGTGAATTTCTTAAATCCGGCCGGGGCCAAGACCGGAAAGCTTCTTCCTACGGGAAACGTGCTGGACGTGCTGGACATTCCGGGATTCGGCAAAATCGAGGCTACTATCCTGGATGTCTCCAATCCCATGGTTCTGGTGCGGGCAGAGGATATCGGCATGACGGGCACGGAGCTGCCGGAGGAGATCAACCAGAATGGAAGAGTGTGCGGCCTGCTGGAGAAAATCAGGGGTACGGCGGCCTGCCTCATGGGCTTTGCCAAAGATTTGGAGGACGCTGCCGCCAATTCTCCGGCCGTTCCCAAGGTGGGGTTCTTTACGAAGCCGGTATCCTTTACGGACATAGCCGGGCAGACCGTGGAGAAGGGAGATATGGATCTGTGCGCCAGGGTGATTTCTGTGTTTAAATGTCATAAGGCCTGTCCCCTCACCTCGGCAAGCTCCATTTCCGTAGCAGCGTTTTTGGAGGGCTCCGTGATCCGGAACACAATCGGAGCGCCGGCAGAGGGCCGGGAGACCGTGCGTATCGGCCATCCCAGCGGGGTGATGACCATGTATCCCTACATAGAGAAGGAGAATGGAGAGCTGCGGCTGCCCAGCGTGGCGGTGCAGAGGACGGCCAGGAGAATCATGGAAGGGACATTGTATATCCGGAATTAGGAGTGGGTTTCGGGCAGGTATAAAGAAGAAAGCAAAAAAGCGAGGGAGAAGGAATATGATTCGGCTGATTGATCATGGAGTTTTCCTGACAAAACAGGGGGACATAATCGAAAACAAGGATATCCGGGAAAAAGACGAAGCCAGAAAAAAGACCATGGCCTATGGAATTCTGCAGGCTCACAACAAAAGCGGGGATATGGAAAATCTGAAGCTGAGCTTTGACGCCTTAGTGTCTCCAGACAATAATTATGTCAACATCCTACAGACAGCCCGGGCCAGCGGTATCCGGAAGTTTCCGGTTCCCTACGTCCTTTCCAACTGCCATCATACCCTGTGCGCCGTGGGGGGAACCATCAATGAGGATGACCATGTGTTCGGCCTGGGAAATGCCAAAAGGTACGGGGGGATTTTCGTACCTCCCTACCGGGCAGTGCTGCATCAATATATGAGGGAGATGATGGCCGGAGGAGGAAGGATGATCTTAGGGTCGGACAGTCACACCCGCTACGGCGCCCTGGGGACCATGGGAATCGGAGAAGGCGGCGGGGAGGTGGCCAAGCAGCTTTTGGGCCGGACCTATGATGTAAAAATGCCGCCGGTCCTGGCAGTCAGGCTGACGGGAAGCCCCAGGCCGGGGGTGGGCCCCCAGGATGTGGCCCTGGCTCTGGTGGCAGCCACCTTCAAAAACAATTTTAACAAGAATAAGATCCTGGAATTTGTGGGACCCGGCATTGAAAATCTTTCCATGGAATACCGCATGGGCATCGATGTGATGACCACCGAGAGCGCCGCCCTGTCAAGCATCTGGTGTACGGATGAATCCACCAGGGAATACTTAAGGAAACATGGCAGAGAGGACGCCTACCGGCATCTGACGCCGGAGGACGGCGCTTACTATGACGGCCTGATTGATATCGACCTGTCCCGGGTGGAGTGCATGATTGCCCTTCCCTTCCATCCCAGCAATGCCCTGCCCATCCGGGAATTTAAAGAGAGGATGGAGGAGCTTGTACAGGAGGCGGAGACAGAGGGGCAGAAGATCAAAGGATCCGGAGGAAAACCATTTTCCCTCATGTCCCATATAAGGGACGGGGAATTCTATGTGGACCAGGCCCTGGTCAGCGGTTGTTCGGGAGGCCTTTTTGAAAATATCGTGGCTATGGCAGATATCCTCAAAGGGTATGGAATTCCCGGAAACGGCCTGAATCTGGGGGTCAATCCTGCGAGCCTGCCGGTGATGGCGGATTTGATGGAACAGGGGATCGCCGGGGAACTGGCGGTCTGCGGTGTGACCCTGCGCCCGGCCATCTGCGGTCCCTGCTTCGGCGTGACGGATGTGCCGGCTGACAACCAGGTGAGCATCCGCCACATGACCCGGAATTATCCTAACCGGGAGGGTTCAAAGCCAGGGCAGGGCCAGATGGCGGCGGCCTGCCTGATGGATGCCCGCTCTATTGCTGCCACGGTGCGAAACGGAGGAAAGCTGACGGCAGCCACAGAGCTTTCTGTGAAATACCGAAGCCTGGCCTACCATTTTAATCCCCAGATATACAAAAATCAGGTATTTGACAATTTCGGCAGGGGAGATGACCGGGAGGAGCTGGTCATGGGGCCCAATATTGCCGACTGGCCAAAGATGGCTCCCTTAAAGAAGCATCTGCTCCTGAAGGTGGCTGGTTCCTATGAAGGCTCTGTGACCACGGATGAGCTGATTCCCTCGGGAGAGGCATCCTCCTTCCGCTCCAACCCGGAGAAGATCTCCGAGTATACTATGATCAGCCGGGACAAGGACTACGTGGGCCGGGCCAAGGCTGTGCGGGAGTTGGAGCGGCAGCGGCAGGCGTGGGAGAGGCAAGGCCATGATTTTTGCGGGGATGGAAAGTCAGCCGCAGACAGTCCGGATGGGGCGTGTGATAATACGGTGAAGAACATACTTGCAGCTCTGTGCAGACAGGAACAGTGTGGCGTGGAAGATATTCTTATCGGCAGCGCCATGGTAAGCCATAAGATCGGTGACGGCTCCTCCAGAGAGCAGGCAGCCAGCTGCCAGAAGGTGCTGGGCGGTTTTGCCAATATTGCCAACGAATACGCCACCAAGCGATATCGCTCCAACCTGATCAACTGGGGAATTCTGCCTCTGCGGACAGAAGAAGAGCTGAATGTGCCGGCGGATACGTGGATTTTTATAAAAAATATCCGCCAGGTAATAGAAGGGAAGATAGAAGAGGTGGAACTTCGGATGTTGAGACTGCCAGAAAAAGGGGGCGTGGAGACAGCCGGAACAATTAAGTGTACATTGGATGTTTTGACAGACGATGAGCGGAAGATTTTGCTGGCCGGAAGCTTGATTAACTACTATAAGGCTGCAGAGCAGAAAAAACAGAATGAAGGGGACTTGTAATATAGTCCCTTTTTTCTTATACTAACAGAATAAAAGAAAATAGCTGGGACGGATAAGGCGCCGGCAGGCCGTACAGATAGGACATGGCGGGAAAACAGCAATGAGCGCTTATGATAATCACAGGTGTAATGAGTGTGATGCAAATGAGGGAGGAAGAAAGATGGAACTGAACGGGCTTTTGAACCTTCAGGCAATGATGTTTTTGCTGATCGGGGCAGGGGTATTTCTAAAGAAAAGGAATATCATCACTCCGGAGGGAAGGGGCGTTTTGACTGATTTGATTGTGGATCTGATTCTTCCCTGCAATATCATCGCGGCATTTTACACATCCTTTGACAGGGAAATGCTGGTTGCCGGCCTGCAGATCCTGATCGTCTCGGTGGTTTTGCAGTTGTTTTGTATGTTGATCGGCGGGCTGTGTTATCAGAGGGTACCCAGGAGCCAACGGATGATTCTGCAGTACGGAACGGTCTGCTCTAATGCCGGGTTTCTGGGAAATCCGGTGGCGGAAGGGCTGTACGGCTCCCTGGGGCTTTTGTACGCCTCCATCTATCTGATTCCCCAGAGGATCGTCATGTGGTCGGCGGGGATTTCCTACTTCACCGAAAGCCCGGATAAAAGGGAAGTGGCCAAAAAGGTTTTGAAGCATCCCTGTATCGTTGCTGTTGAGATCGGAATTGTCCTTATGGCGACACAGCTGCCTCTGCCTGTTTTTCTGGAAAAGGCCATCCGCAGCCTGGGAAGCTGTACCACTGCCATTACCATGCTGTTTATCGGTACGGTGCTGGCAGATGCGGGATTTCATCAGATGGTCACAAAAACTACTGTGATCTATTCCTTTATCCGTTTGGTTTTCATCCCGGCAGCGGTGCTGGCCGGTTGTGTTCTGTTCCATGTAGATTCCGTGGTAATGGGAATCTCCGTGGTTCTGGCAGCTATGCCGGCAGGCAGTACAACAGCGATTCTGGCGTCAAAATATCACGGAGATGAGAAATTTGCTACCCAGTGCGTCGTGCTGACCACCTTGCTGTCCGTGGGGGTGCTGCCGCTGTGGTGTATGGTGCTGAACGGGTTCTCTTCATAATGCTTTGGAAGACAGCCGGACAAAAGAGATAATGGTTCAAAGGATGCCTGCTGCCAGGAAGGGAACAGACATCCGATTGGAGGAAAATAAAAATGGATTTTCGGGAACTGACCTATGTCACAATGGTGGCAGAATGTAAAAGCGTGACGGCCGCGGCAAAAAAGCTGTATATATCCCAGCCGTCCTTAAGCCAGATTTTGTCCAAGGTGGAGCAGGACGTAGGGGTAAAGCTGTTTGACCGCAATGCCAGCCCCATTACCCTGACCTATGCCGGGGAAAAGTATGTGGAGACGGCACGGAAGATTTTAAGTCTCAACAAGAATCTGCGCCGGGAGCTGATGGATATTTGTCAGGGAGTAAAGGGGAAAATACGGCTGGGAGCTCCCACGGAGCGGGTCGGTTATATGCTTCCTTCTGTGCTGAAACGTTTTCGGGAGCAGTATCCTTTGGTTGAGGTGATTATTTTTGAAGCCCATACAGATGAATTGATTGAGCTGATGGAAAAGGGAAAGCTGGATCTGTTTATTTCGGCCAGAAGGACAGAGGAACTTCCTCTGGGGATGAAGACCGAGCTGATTTACAGGGAACCTCTGTTTCTTTTGGCAGCCCCGGGCGCCATTACCAGAGAGCTTTATCTGGAAGGGGATGAGGGGACGGTGGATTTGACAAAGTTGAGAAAAATGCCGGTGATTCTGCTGAAGAAAGGCCAGGAAATCCGTAAGAGAGCCGATGCTATTCTGAAAAAACATAAAATCGTGCCGGCTCAGGTGATAGAAATATCCAGTTGTATCTCGGCAGTGCAGCTGGCGGACGGAGGGGTGGGATATACCTTTGTACCTCAGAGGGCGGTGGATGTGCTGGGAGGGCGTGATAAATTCTGCTGCTATCGGTTTTCCCGGAAGGAAGAGAGATGGGAGGTCCATGTGGCCTGGAGGGAGGATGCCTATCTGGACCGGTCGGAACGGTGCCTGATTGATCTGATGAAGGAAGTATTCCGGGACAAATAAACAGAACCGGCCTGTGACAAAACTGCGGCAGAACCGGTAACGTTCCTAGCAAAAGAAATCCTTTTGCATCTTTCATGCGTTATAAACAGACAAAAGCATTCTGCCATGATATAAAAAATCATCTGTCCGTATTAAACGGCCTGCTGAACAACGGAAAAACAGAGGAGGGTAAAGCGTACTTAAAAAAGCTGGGCCAGGCACGGGCAAGAGGGATTATGGCGGAGGTTTCGGTGGTTTTGCCAAAAGCCTGGGTGATGGATGATTTTGATCTTTGTGTTATTTTTGCCAATGCGCTGGACAATGCGGTCAATGCCTGCCAGGAAGGGAAAGGGACAAAGTCCATTCATGTTTTTGGGGAGCAGCAAGGTGATTTTTATATGCTGGGGTTTGAGAATACCTGTTCTGACGACCCGCTTCCGGCAGCCGGGACCGGCCTTTTCAACATCCGGACCGTGGCCGAAAAATATCATGGCGCAATGATAGCCGAAAAAACAGGGCAGTTTTTTTCTTTGCATGTTTTGCTTAACATTTCGTTACATCCGGAGAGCATTTCAATCCAAAAGCCTTGAAAGCAGGCTGCAGAATCAGTAAACTAAAGGAAATGAACAGCAAATCTGCTTTTTAAGGAGGAAAATGTTATGATTATGATGCCTGTTTTTGACCCTGACAGACCTGTCCGGCCTTTGCAGGCGGCCGGAAAAGGAAATGACCCGCAAAAGGCGCAGGAGCCTGAAGAAAAAGAACCTGGAAGGCCTCAGAAACCTGACCTTGACCGATACATTCCGGAAGACAGAAAAGATGCAGATAATAAGGCCGCCGGGAATAGAGCTGCTGCCGGTAAAGATCCTGATAAGAAGGAGGGCGATGAGAAGGCTGACGGCAATAAAGCTTCTGGCCCTAAAACAGAAAAATGCACCGCTAATACGGATAAGGTGGACAGGGAAATCAGAAAGCTGAAGAAGGAAAAGGAGGAGCTGGAACAAAAGATCAATATGGAAACGGACGAGAAGAAAGTCGAGAGTTTGGAAAAAAGGCTGGAGCAGGTGGAGCGTGAGCTGCGCCAAAAGGATAATGACGGATACAGGCGCAGGAATACGGTATTTTCGTGAATGCAAATCAATGCCAGGAATAGTTTTTAAGCATCGGGCGAATGCCCGATGCTTCTTTTTTTCAGTGAAAATCTTCCAAATGTGTCGATTGTATCATTTTTTAATTTGGAAAAAGCCGGAATGCAATTGTTTTTCCTGAAAATTTAATATATAATTTATGTAATACAAAAAGTGGTGAAGACATATGAAGAATATCGGAAGACCCAGAGGCACGGATAATAAAGATATAACATATTCGGTGCGAATAGATCAAAAAACCGCCGAACGTTTAAATGCATATTGTGAGAGAGCACATATATTAAAATCGGAGGCATTTCGTGAAGCGTTAGATCTGTTGCTTGCAGAAAACTGTGAGAGGAAAAAATTTACCGGAAAAGTCATTTGTAAGGAGTGTACAAAGAGATGAAGGATATTTACAAAGTGAAAACCTCCCCGCGGGCATTGGAGGACAATCAGATTACAGGGGAGCATTACCGGATCACCATGCTGACCCAGGGGCTGGTGCGTCTGGAATACAGCCAGGACGGGATTTTTGAGGACAGGGCGACGCAGGTGGTATGGCACCGGGATTTTCCCGGAACGGATTTCAGGGTGACACGCACGGAGGACGGAATCCAGATTCACACGTCCCGGATTCATGTAAGCTATGATGAAAGGAAATTTTCTTCTCAGGGCCTCAGCATCCAGGTCAGGGGAAATATAAGCGCCTATCACAGCATCTGGCGTTTTGGGGAGGAGGTTCACGATTTAAAGGGTACTGCCCGGACGCTGGATGAGGCCAATGGGGCCATTGACTTGGAGCACGGGATTTTGTCCCGGTTCGGATATGCCCTGCTGGATGACGGCAGGTCTCAGGTGCTTTTGGAGGACGGGTGGCTGGAGCCTCGCAGAAAGGGAATCCAGGATCTTTATTTCTTTGGCTACGGCCATGATTATAAGGAGGCTCTGAAGGATTTTTACCGTCTGTGCGGCAAGACGCCCATGGTTCCCCGCTATGCTTTGGGGAACTGGTGGAGCCGGTATTATGCCTATTCGGAGAAGTCTTACCTGGAGCTTATGGAGCGGTTTGACAAGGAGCAGGTTCCCTTTACGGTAGCGGTTATTGACATGGACTGGCATCTGGTGGATATTGATCCCCGGTATGGCAGCGGCTGGACCGGGTACACCTGGAACCGGGAACTTTTTCCGGATCCGGAGCGTTTCTTAAAAAGGCTTCATGACCGGGGAATGCGGATTACCTTAAACGTCCACCCGGCTGACGGGGTCAGGGCCCATGAGGAGATGTATGAGGCTATGGCAAGGGCCATGGGTGTGGATTATGCCAGGGAAGACCCGGTAAACTGTGATCCGGCCAGCCCGGAATATATGGAACATTATTTTACCTGCCTTCATCATCCCCGGGAGAAGGAAGGGGTGGACTTCTGGTGGATTGACTGGCAGCAGGGAAGCAGCTGCAAGGTGGAAGGGCTGGATCCTCTGTGGATCCTGAACCATTTCCATTTTCTTGACAGCGGGCGGGAGGGAAAGCGTCCCATCACGTTTTCCCGGTACGGAGGGCCGGGAAGCCATCGGTATCCGGTAGGGTTTTCCGGGGATACCATCATTACCTGGGAGTCTCTGGATTTCCAGCCGTATTTTACGGCCAATGCCTCCAACATCGGGTATGGCTGGTGGAGCCATGATATCGGCGGCCATATGCAGGGCTATAAAGAGGATGAGCTGACGGCAAGGTGGACGCAGTTTGGCATCTACTCTCCGGTGATGCGTCTTCACAGTACCAAGAGTGAGTTTAACGGCAAGGAGCCGTGGCGGTTTAAGGGGGAGACCAGGGAGGTCATGGGGGAAGCCCTGCGGGAGCGGCACCGGATGATTCCTTATCTCTACTCCATGAATTACCGGAATTATCAGGAAGATTTGCCGGTGATCTGCCCCATGTATTATGAGTATCCGGAGGAGCAGGGAGCCTATGAGGCGGCCAATCAGTATTATTTTGGCAGCGAGCTGACGGTTGCGCCGGTTACATCCCCCAGGATTTCCAGGCTGAATGTGGCTCCGGCTGCGGTATGGCTGCCGGAGGGACTCTGGTATGATATTTACACGGGAATGATCTATGAGGGCGGGCGGAACCTGGTGATGTACCGTACTCTAAAGAGCATTCCGGTGCTTGCTAAGGCAGGCGGGATCCTGCCGTTTACGAGAGAAATTTCTGCCCTTCAGGCGGTGAAAAATCCGGATTCGCTGTGGATCCGGGTTTACGGGGGAGCAGACGGAAGCTTTGTCCTCTATGAGGACGACAATGAGACCTGTGGATATGAGAAGGGGATCGGTGTGAAAACCAGGATGACCTACCAGGAAGGAGAGCAGGCGGTGTTTACAGTGGAGCCGGCTGAGGGCGACTGCTCTTTGATTCCGGCAAAAAGGGATTATCTGGTGGAATTGACCGGATTTGGCAGGATGAAGGACATCCAGGAGCCGGAAGAAGACAGCCAGGGTCAGAGAAAGCCCGGCCAGGTTCAGGTAAAGGCGGGCGGGCGCCTTTTGCCAAAGGAACAGGTGGCCGTGGGATATGAGGAAAAGAAGCAGGCGGTGACTGTGTGTTTGAAGGAGGTAAGTACGGCGGAACGGCTGGAGATCTCCCTGGATAAGGAGATGCGTGTGAAGGGGAATCTGGTAAGGGAGCGGATCTTTGACTTTTTGAACCAGGCGGAGATTGAGTTTAGATGGAAGGATGAGCTTTATCGGCTGATTTGTTCGGGAAAGAGCGTGCCGGTATTGCTGGGCCAGATGAATGCCATGGGACCGGACAAAGATCTGTATGGAGTGTTTACGGAGTTTTTGACGGCCTGGCAGGTCGAGGGATGAGGTGGCACTCTCGGAGAAAAATTCTGTGCAATCTTATCAGGATATTTTTAAGGCTCCTCATTTGCCAAATGATCCGGTGTATTTATGGAAAGATGGAAACTGTGCTTGCAAATCATTAGGCTCACAGGTATCAGATATGTGCATAAATTTAATTAACCCGCATCTTATGTACGTCTGATAAATTTATGCACATATGAAAAAATATCTCAAAACACTCGAATATCAGCTATGAAATATCCAGCGCATTATGAAATATCCAGCGCGGCGTGATATCCCCAGTAGACGGCGTTGGTGATGGTGGAAACTTTGGCGGCGTCGCCGATGACCCGGACAAAGGGGGCGGAACCATTTAACTCTTCCACCACATCGGTGCGGGAGCGCTGGCCCAGGGCGCAGATCACGCTTCTGCCGGGAACCAGTACTTCTTTGCCTTCCTTGTCTTCGCAGATAATGCCTTCCTCTGTGACACGAAGACCCTTATAACCGGTGTGGACAACAGCATATTTTTCGATTTCTTTGAGCAGCAGGGGGCGGTGGCGGACGTTGGCATCGGGAGCCAGCATATCTCTCATCTCTACCAGGTGGACTTTTTTGCCCTCTTGTCCCAGATGGATGGCGCACTCGCAGCCAGCCAGGCCGCCGCCGAATACCACTACATCGTCTCCCACTTTATCTTTTTCTTTATAATAATTGTTGACGATCACCACATTGTCCCCATCCAGCCCGGGAATGGGGGGCACCAGAGGACGGGAGCCGGCGGCGATAATGAGGGCATCCGGGGCCATGTTGTCCACATAGGCCCGGTCAACCAGGGTATTGAGGCAGATCTCCACCCCGGCGTTCCGGCAGAACCTGGCATAGGTTTCCGCCAGCTGGTATATTTCGTATTTAAAGGGCAGGGCCTGTTCACTTTTCAGGATTCCGCCCAATTCCCCTTCCTTCTCGCACAGCACTACCTTATGGCCGCGCCGGGCCGCAGTGTAGGCAGCGTACAGACCGCCGGGGCCCCCGCCTGCCACCAGGACCGTCTTCGATACCGGGGCAGGAGTTACTTCGCTTCCCTCGCACTCCCGTCCGATCAGGGGATTGACGGTGCAGCGGCGGGTAGAGGTGGAAGCCCGCTCAGCCATGCAGGTGAAGCAGCGCAGGCAGCGGACAATATCTTCGTCCTGGTTGGCCATGACCTTGCCAGGCAGGAACGGGTCGGCCAGCAGGGCACGGGCCATATAGACTACGTCTGCCTTGCCGGAAGCGATGATTTCTTCCATCTGGGCGGGGTCATTTAATCCGCCGATGGTGGCCACAGGCACCTTGACGTGTTTTTTGATCTCGGCAGCCAGAAACACGTTCCGTCCATGGTCGGTGAACATGGAGGGATGGGTAATGCCGAAGGTACGCTGATAAGTGCCGGCGGTGACGTGGAGCAGGTCGATGTAAGGCTCCAGCTGCCGGGCGATGCGGATCCCTTCCTCCAGGTCATAGCCCTCCTCCACAAACTCCGCGCCGCTTAGGCGGAACTCGATGGGAAAGGAGGGACCTACTGCCTCCCGGACAGCTTTCAGCACATTCACGGCAAAACGGCAGCGGTTTTCCAGGGAACCGCCGTACTGATCGCAGCGCTTGTTGAACATGGGAGAGAGAAACTGGTTGATGAGCCAGCCATGTCCGCCATGGATCATGAGCAGCTCGAAGCCGGCCCGCTTGGCCAGCGCCGCCACATGTCCATAGGCGGCAATGATTTCATCGATCATCTCCGTAGTCAGCTCGCCCACCTTTACGCCATCGGGGCGTGTGCAGGCAGAAGGTCCCCACTGGGTCATGCCGTGCTGCTTGTTCTTGTCGGTCATGTAAGTGCCGGAATACATACCGGAATGAGACAGTTCAATGCTGGGAATGGCTCCGTGACGGCGGATCGCGTCGGCGGTGTAGGTGGCGCAGGCAAGGGAATTGAGGATGGACTCGTCCAGGTGATAGGCGTGGGAGCCGTCCGTGGAGGGGTGGACCATCAGCTCAGACACCGTAACCGCGCCGGCGCCGCCCTTGGCACGCAGCTCATAGAATGCGGTGGACTTGGGGCCAATGCAGCCATCATTGGTGATGTCGGTGCCGCCCATGGGGGCGGAGAACATGCGGTTGCGGAAGGTAGTGCCGCCCAGGGTGATGGGCTTGCACAGGTTGGGATATTTGTGTTGCATAATCATTTGCCTCCTTGTATTGATTGGTAACAGAGAATATGTAATGGTTATCCATTTGTTATGGCATACAAATGGAGGTTATCAAGAAAATTATATCACAGTTTATGCAGGAATGGGGGTACATGAAAATTTTTTTCGGCAGGAAGGGTATTTATGCTCTGGACAAAAGGAATAAGAAATATTATAA
Source organism: uncultured Lachnospiraceae bacterium (assembly GCA_949840805.1). GTDB lineage: Bacteria > Bacillota > Clostridia > Lachnospirales > Lachnospiraceae > Brotaphodocola. Next base: position 35,365 of record CATKXR010000018.1, read on the forward strand.
TTAGAATAATTCTAAAAAGGAGGCAAAAATGTGACCAGGTACGCAAAACGGATATTGGAATTAGTCAATCAGTCCGGGGCGCATATGACGGCAGAGCAGATCTTTTTAGAAATGAAAAAAGAAGAACCGAGAGTAGTTCAGGCAACGATATACAATAATCTGAATACTTTGTGCCAGAAAGGGCTGATACGGAAACTGCCGATGGAAGGTTCACCCGACCGCTATGATAAAATCCGCAGGCATGATCATCTGGTTTGTAAGAGATGTGGGGCATTATCCGATATAACATTTGCGGATATGACCAGGGATTTGGAAAGACAGCTTGGACAGGGGATTCTGTCTTATGATTTAAAGGTATTCTATCTCTGCCCGAAATGCAGGGAGAAAAATTAAAAGGGGGGTATTCATAATGGTCTGCCAATAACGTATTTGTGGATATGTGTATGATGGGGAAAAAGAAGAGCAATACCGTATAAGGCAGCTTTAGACATAAGCGCCAAAATAGAAAAGGAGAGAAAGATGAAAATGACAAAGTATGCAGGGACACAGACAGAGAAGAATCTGGAGGCAGCATTTGCGGGGGAATCCCAGGCAAGGAATAAATATACTTATTTTGCCTCTGTAGCCAAAAAGGAAGGATATGAGCAGATTGCAGGCCTGTTTTTGAAAACGGCTGACAATGAAAAAGAACATGCGAAGATGTGGTTTAAGGAGTTAAACGGGATTGGCGATACCAGGCAGAATCTCGGCGCGGCCGCAGATGGCGAAAACTATGAGTGGACAGATATGTATGAGAATTTTGCCAAGACGGCAGAGGAAGAGGGTTTTCCAGAGCTTGCGGCAAAGTTCAGGCTTGTGGGCGCGATTGAAAAGCATCATGAAGAACGGTACCGCGCTTTGCTGAAAAATGTGGAGATGGCCGCTGTATTTGAAAAGAGTGAAGTGAAGGTGTGGGAATGCCGCAACTGCGGCCATATTATGGTGGGCGAAAAGGCGCCTGAGATTTGTCCGGCCTGCAGCCATCCTCAGAGTTATTTTGAAGTACATGCAGAGAATTATTGATTCGGTTAAAATTATTTATTAGAACAAGGAGGCATACGGGTATGGTAAAGATGGGGATCATCGGTGCGGGCAGGATAGCCGGCCTTATGGGGAGAACCCTGCAGGGAATGGATACGGTGGAACGGTATGCCATTGCGGCCAGGGACTACGAGCGGGCAAAGGCCTTTGCAGACGAGTATGGATTTGAGAAGGCTTATGGTTCCTATGAGGAGATGGTGAAGGATCCGGAGGTGGATCTGGTATATATCGCGACCCCCCACTCCCACCACTATGACCATGTGAAGCTGTGTCTGGAGCACGGAAAGCATGTGCTTTGCGAGAAGGCCTTTACGGTCAATGAGGGACAGGCGATGGAGCTGTTTGCCATGGCAAAGGAGAGGAGGCTTCTTCTGACGGAGGCGATCTGGACGAGATATATGCCCATGAGAAAGACGCTGGAGGAAGTACTGGCTAGCGGGATCATTGGAAATCCTTACATGCTGACTGCCAACCTCAGCTATATCATCGACCATAAGGAGCGGATCAAAAAGCCGGAGCTGGCCGGAGGCGCATTGCTGGATATCGGCATATACACCCTAAATTTTGCCTCTATGGCCTTTGGGGATGACATCGAGAGGATCACCGGGACGGCCACCTTCAATGAATACGGCATGGACATGCAGGAGAATATCACCATCCTGTATCGGGACGGAAGGATGGCGGCGCTCAATTCCAGCGCTCGCAGCTTAAGTGACCGCAGGGGGATCATCTACGGGGACAAGGGATACATTGAGACGGAGAATATCAACAACTGTGAGGGCATCAGGGTATTTGACACAGAGAGAAGGCTGGTGGCATCCTACGAGACGCCGGAGCAGATCACCGGCTATGAGTATGAGGTGGAAGCCTGTGTCCATGCCATCGAGCAGGGGGAGCTGGAGTGTCCCCAGATGCCCCATGAGGAGACCCTGCGGATGCTTCGGTGGATGGATGAGCTGCGCAGGCAGTGGGGGATTGTGTATCCCATGGAGCAGGGATAAGCAAAAAATCAACAGGAAGAGCCCGGGAGCATGGAAAGAGTAAATCTTCCATGCTCCCATTTTTTATTCCATAGGAAATAGTGTCCTATGGAACAAAAAATGTCTGTGAAGTGGCGGCGTGTGTATAGTTGTGAAGTGGCGGTAAATGTGATAAACTAAGCACACAAGGGCTGCAAAGGTTTCATCTGCCCTTATCAAACTTTCTCTGGGGAGAAAGGTCATGACAGTGGATATCGCGGCGGGCAGCCGTTATGTGGCGGAGATTGAGTGGAGTCCTTTTGGCCTGATCTGCTGGATCAGGTGATCCGGAGGCCGTAGGGCGGGAGCTGTGAGAAGGTTTTTGCAGCGGATGTACAAGCTTAAAAATATAAGGAAGGAAAGGCAGGAAAATTATGGGGACGATCATTGATTTGAGTAAGGCGGAGAGCTATCTGGAGGCACAGGAGCTGAAGGAGGCCAGGGCAAAGGCAGCGTCCATTTGCCGGGCATTATATGAAAAAGAGGACAGGGATAAGATTCTGGGCTGGCGTACCAGGGAGGCTTCCGTGCTGCAGTTAGAGGAGATCAAGGCGAAGGCGGAGGAGATCCGCCGGGAGGCAGATGTATTTGTGATCGTGGGCGTGGGCGGCTCCAATCAGGCGGCCAGAGCGGTGATCGAGGCGCTTACCCGTCCGGACGGGCCGGAGATTGTGTATCTGGGCAATACGCTGTCCCCTTACACCATCCGCAAGACCTTAGAGGGGATGGAGGGAAAGAGCATCTATATTGATGTGATTGCCAAGAATTTCGAGACCCTGGAGCCGGGGAGCCATTTCCGGATCCTGCGGCAGTGGATGAAAAGCCGCTATGACAGGGAGGAGATGGCGAAGCGGATCATCGTCACCGGCACCAAGGGTTCCCGGCTGGAGGAGATCGCGGCGGAGAACGGATATCTGTTTTTGCAGTTTCCGGTGCCTGTGGGCGGGCGCTATTCGGCCTTTACCCCGGTGGGACTGCTTCCCATTGCGGCGGCAGGACTGGATGTGGATGAATATCTGGCGGGAATGGATGCAGCCTGTCAGGATTGCCGGGAGCATGAGGAGGATAATCTGGCAGTGCGGTACGGGGCGGTGCGGCAGCTTTTGTACAGGCGCGGCTATGATATCGAGATGATGGTGTCCTTTGAGCCCCGGTACGGATTTTTTGCCAGGTGGTGGGTGCAGCTTTTCGGCGAGAGCGAGGGGAAGGAAAAGAAGGGAATTTTCCCCACCGCATCCATTTACTCGGAGGATCTTCATTCCATTGGACAGTATATGCAGGACGGCAGACGGAATCTGATTGAGACCTTTGTGTCGGTGAAGGATCCGGGGGCCTCGGTGGTGGTGGAGTCCTGTCCGGAATACGGGGATCGGTTTGATTACCTGGACGGCATGGATTTTGCGGAGATTAACCGGGCGGCGGAGGAGGCTACCTGGGAGGCCCATTCCCGGGGCGGAGTGCCCTGCATCCGCTTTGAGGTGGACAAAGCCTCGGAGAGGAGCTTTGGGGAGCTGTATTATTACTTTATGGTGGCCTGCGCGGTGTCTGGAGAGCTGATGGGCGTCAATCCCTTTGACCAGGAGGGCGTGGAGGAGTATAAACGAAGCATGTTTGCGGCGCTGGGAAAGTGAAGCGGAAGTAACAAGTCCAAGGGATATCTGACCAAACGGAAAAAAGCCGGGACTGATGGAAATCGGAAGGCGTTTGTCAGGGAATATTCCTGTGTCCCTTGGGCGGGCGCATTTTGACAGAAGCCTGCGGCTGGTGGTGGAAAAATATATAACCCTCTATTTCCGTATATGAAATTATCAAATAGTCATTCTTCACAATATGCATTCATCAAGGGAGGGTAAATCTAATGAGAAAGCAGATACCTGAACATATAAGGACCAAATTAAACAAAATTAAAACAGTTATCGAAGACGTCCCTAATACTGTCCCTCATGAAATGCGGACAACCTTTAATTTTAAAGGGAGGAAATCCCCTGTTATAGCCGAAAAAGTGATAGAGGCAGTGAGCAATCGTGATGATGTTGTATACGATCCTTTTATGGGTTCCGGTTCATTTGTATATGCTGCAATGGGAAAAGTAAAAAAGATTTATGCAACGGAGCTTGACAATTATACATTTCATGCCGTGAGGTCATTGATGAACCAGGCAGATCTGATTAAATTGAATGAACTATTTGATAGTGTTAAAGAAGATGTTTATGAACAGATTATGTCATTATACGAAACGTCATGTTGCGGCTGCAGGAATTATATAAGCAAAGTTTTATTCGACCCTGAAGATGGAAAAAAAGGATATCTTAACCCTTCTGGGAACCGGGAAATAATAGACGGTAAAAATATAAAACTCATAAAGAAATGCCCGGTGTGCGGCGAAAAATCTAAAAAATTTGATGATAAGGATTATGAAAAATTAATCATGCTGGAAAAAATCAATGTAGACAGATTTCCCAGAAACCAATACATTGTAAACAGCAGAATTAATATTACTTCGTCAACAGGTGCAGATAAGTATGATAAGATCTTTACACAGAGAAATAAAATTGCCTTATTGATTTTACAAGATGCAATTAATAAGCTTGAACCGTCAGATGAAAAAGATATATTGGAACAAGTTTTAGTTGCCTCTATCTCGCTTGCGAGGATCGCTATGTATGGTTCCAGTACCGATATCTTGTATCATGTGGTGGGGCATGGAGCACAGGATATGAATGTCTGGCTGCTATTTGAAGAAAAGTATAAAAATTTTTGTAAATTCAAGTCCGTATATAGTGATAAGCAGATAGGGAAAACAGACTCAACTGTAATTATTGCCAATAAAGATTACGCCACATATCTGAAAGAAAATCCTGATCTGAAGGCAGACATTATCTATACGGATTTTCCATATACAGACCAGGTTCCATATTTAGAGAGGAATCAATTATATCGTATTTGGCTGGAAAAATTTTATGATCCTAAATATGCATTGACAGAAGAAATGCTGGAACAGGAAATTGTCCTGACTAATGCAGAGTCAAGAACAGAAAAAAGAAAGATAGAGAATTACTATAAAGATATTGACAATATGTTTTTTCGTTTTTATGGCATTTTAAATGAAAACGGACTGGTGTTTTTTACAATGAAGCTGGGAAAAGCAAAGTATTTTAAGACCTATATAGAGATTGTAAATCTGGCTCGTAAAAATGGCTTTGAGTATGCCTGCCAGATTGGAATTGAAAAGAAAGATCCAACCATACGAAAGCAATCAGCATTTACAAATACGTTCATAAATGAAATGATAGTTGTTTTCTGCAAATTATCAGAAAAGGACAGATATTGGTACATTGGCAATGAGAACTATGAATTCATGCTTGTTAAAAAAGTGTATTCATATTTAATTGATACGAAAGAATATGTAACATTATCAAGTGCCGTAACGCTGATTTGCAATGATTTAAAGTCAAAATATTTGTATTTGGCCGGCAAACAGGACATATTGAAAATAAAGACATTATTACAGCAATATTTTAAAGTGGATGCAGGGTGCATACAGATCGATGATAATCGGTTATATTTAGATATTGAAGATACAACGGATTTATACACAAAGTTATATGATTTAATGCCGATTTTTGTCAGAAAACTTTTGGATAGCAAAGGGAAATTTGTACTGGAAGATGTTTATTTTGAGCTGGTGAATGCATTGTGTGATGGTAATCCAAAAACAATTGCACAAATTTTAGAAGATGAAAATCATCAGAGGGATATAGAAAATCTGATATTAAACTACTGTGAGAAAGACGGACAGTATTATGCCGAAAGAAAAGATATCGTCAAACCAAATGAAAATGCCGTTGATATCTCCACATTAAGCGGCACGGATTTTGAAGTTCTGGTACAGAGATTGCTGAAAAAGGAAGGATATGAGAATGTTGTAAAGATGGGAGGGGCCGGGGATCTAGGGGTTGACATTATTGCTTCTAAACGTCAGAAGGACAAATTGACGCATTATATATTCCAGTGCAAGCGTTGGGCGTCAAACGTTGGTTCTGACCCTGTACAGAGATTATATGCTGAAAGAATGAGAAGAGGATTGGACCATGCGGTATGTGTGACAACTTCCGGTTATACCAGGGACGGCAAAAAAGTGGCATCTGATCTTGAGGTAGAGATTGTCGATGGAAAGCAACTGATGAAGCGTCTTAACAAATATTTTCCGGGGGAGTATTATAACGGAATCCGGGATATATAAGAGGGTGCCGGGAAAGGGGATCTGTAAGACCCGTTTCCCGGCAGTTCCTATGTCCATTTTGCTGTAGAAGAATCCCAGGTTAAATATTTATCAAACAGATCAACTAAGGAAGAATACTTAGCTGAAAGCTTAGATAACCAGCCGTTCTGGATTAAAATTTCCATGAGCCCGTTGTCATATAATTCAGGAGTTGACAGGGAACCATTTGTTTTAATCATAAATTTTGACTGCCGTATAATATTGTGTTCGATCTCAGATATGTCCTCTTTGGCATCGTGTTTTACAGGAGTATGGCTTCTGGAAAAAATAAGCACAGAATCGCCGTTTAATGACTTTTTAGGACTGATAATATTTTTTAAAGTGACAGTCTTATTAATATGTATCTGGGTGATAAATCTAAAACAGTTTCTTTCAAGGATAGTGATTAATTCATTCCACACATTTAAATCAGAGTCATGAAAATACAAACATAAATAATGATCCGGTTTCAGCTTCAGTGAACATACATGAAAAACCTGTTCCAGTAAACAGAAATATTCGTTCCGGCTCTTGCTGCGGGAGGGCGCAGAAGAAACAATGATTTCATCGTTTAAGTTGTAATCCAGATTTAAAAACGGTTTATAAAGCTGCATATATTCAGAATACAAAACCTGCTCCAGATAGGGAGGGTCAGTGATAATTAAATCCACCCCGTTATTTGGTATATCTTGTTCTGTGATTAACTGACTGCCTTTTTGCAATAAAAAGCATTTGCAGGGAGCCAGGGAGCTATATGATTCAACTATCCCGGAATCAGCATAATTTTCTCTCATAAAGGGTATGACTTCATAAAATTTCCTGATTTTTTTTGTGTAAATATCTATAATATTTTTTTCCACGCAATCCGTTTTAGGTATCCATAATGGCCATTGGGAATTAGAATGTTTATCGGTTATCTTGCATAGATGTAATACAGACATCAGGATATATTTTAAAACAGCCTGATATTTTTTATCATATTTGTCAATGATATCCAGTATTTCATCCAGTACAGATAAGCTGCGTCCGGTAAATATATTTCTGATATCATCATCTTCCGTTACCGCTATCTTGGAGTTATACAACAGGGCAGTGTTATGGATATTTTTCAGTACCGGTGTAATGTTTATTTTTGCATAGTCATTTTCATCAGCGGGCTTAATGCCTTTTTTTGTACATTTGCATGTATAATGAATGGTTTTAATTATTATTTTTGAGCCTGTCCTTTCCGGCTTGTCAAATATTACTTTTGAAATTATGCCTGTTTCTTTGCATAAGGGGCAGGTGGTTTCATAATAGCGGCTCAAAGGGTTCAGCTCTGATATAAAGGTTTCGAGTTCTTTTTTTATATTTGGAATGGCATTAACGGATAACAGCAATTTTGAAATAAATATTGGCATATCGTTAATATCACAGCCGACAGCGCAGCGTGACAAATCTGTCCGGATGGCTTCAAGCGTTGTTACTCCGGAACCGAGAAACGGGTCAAATACAACATCTCCTTTGTTTGATAGCGAATCGATCAATGCGTCACAGATATTAAAGGCTTTTTGCGACCAATATATGTGGGAGTTGTACATGGAATTGTTCTTGCTGGGTAACAGGCCGTTTAAAGATTTTTTAAGCAAATCAATATTGACCTGGTTCAAATTTTTATCGCCGCATAATATCAGGTATTCGAGGACTTTTTTTTGTTCGCTGTTTCGATGATTGGCATGATTATAATTTTGTGTCACTACATTGACACGGGCGTTTGTGTAATATTTTTGAGCAAGTTTCACCAATTCGTCAATGGAAATGGTATATCTGTCCGTGGCCTGCATTTTTCTGTCCTGAGGATATGCGTAGCTGATGGCAAGGTTCGTATCTGTGCCCGCACAAAAACGGATCAGATTCTCTAAAGATTGTCTGGCCGAACTGTGCTGGCTTAGTTTTGACTGATAGCGTCCTTCGGTATATAGGCCTTTGGTGTAACCATTTTTAGTGACTGTTAAGGGTGGATAATCATACCTGGCTGCTACATTCAGCAGATGGTAATACCGGGAATACTGCATGTCTGTATACGGCGGATCTGCATAAACCAGTCCCACATTGGAGAAAACTTTTTCGTCTAATAATTCTTCAAAATTAGAATTATATATCGTGTTCTTTCCTGAAAATTTAGAAAGAGGAATGTTTGTATATTCCTTGAATTTTTTTATAAATAATTCATAAACATTCTTTTTTCGCTGAACAAAAAGACGGTTCTGATTTTTTTCGAGGCTAAGCGGCTGCGCCATGTGGCCGTCTTTGGAAAAAACCGTTTCTTTCATTGCGTAAAACAAACAAGAAAGCAGGGCATTCTTATATTGGATGAAGTTTTTATGAATTATTTTAATGAGGCAATCAATGTCAAGCGCCTGAATGATTCCGTAATAGTTAGTGGCATAATATGTTGTGAACAGATAAAAATCTTTTGTTTTTTTAATATTGTCAACAGTCAATGGACATTTGGTTATCCCGGAATATTGATTGTTCCAAACAGTTGGATATGCACGGTAGAGAGCAATTAACTCCTGATAGTTTTCATGGTCTAATGCCTGTTGTTCATGGTTTATAAAATCCAGGATGGGAATTGACTGTTTTTTAACAGCGGCAGTATATTCGATATCAAGCGAATGAAGCAAGCCGGAAACAGATTCTATATCTGCCTGGTTTAATATGGCATCGGCTATTATGCTTGCGTAACATTCTGCATCATTCGCAAAAACCTGATAGTTTTCTCTGAACATATTGCTTACGGCAGCAGAACCTGAAAAAATATCTAAAATCGCCTTGCCGTCTTGTATGTATGGTTCTATATTTTTCTTTATAAAACTACTAAGATTATTTTTGCTTCCCTGGTAATTTAAAACAGTAAAATTCTCCATGAAAAAATCCTCCGCATATCATTATAAAGAGAAGATTTGTAAAAAGCAATTGCCTAAAATACTGGTATACCAAGGAGCCGATTGCATGGCATATAACCCGGGGCGCTTTTTAAAATGCCAATATTCGTATATACTATATCCAATAAACACGCCAATAGAGCTACTCATGATAATATTGAATATTCGTTTTATTTTTTCTGACATTTCGTTATCTCCTAAAATAATCCGCCTTACTGACTGACAGGCGTAAATCTTCAAAATACTTGTTGCAATATTATATTATAGCCTTTCTCCAAAACAAGCCCTCTGAAAATGCGATCTGTTCAAGCAGATGTTGTGCTTTTTCTGGTGGGTTATATATGGATAAATTTAAGCAATCCCAGTCAAATATTAAAAGCATATTTTCATCGGGGAATAAACAATTCAGAGTTCCTGAATGGTTTGCCATGATTTCTGCAACAGCATTTTCGATCAACTCTGGTTTGGGTTTATCAATCCATTCTTTCCTTAAAATCATAATATGACAGTAACACATTAGTTTTAAAATAACACAGACAAATTTGTCTTTTATCATGTGATATTTAGGGCTTTTCAGCAAGTAGTATTCCACATCAAAAATTTGTCCGTTTGAATCTTTGGAAACCGTTTCTGGCAGGAAGTCAACAATGTAGCAATCTTTTGTTAATAACCTGTCTGCAATTTCGGTATTATTATCCATAAAGATACCCCATAAATCTCAATTTATTTATATATCCATATTAGCTATATGGTAAGGATAAAACAACATTTGCCGCAAGTGATTTTGATATGGATATTTTAAAATAATTTGATGGAAAAATCAATGGCGCTTTGGAAACATTAATGAATAATTAGCGACAACTGTTCCATGGTTTAAAATGGCATCAGATGGAAAAAGATAACCTTTTGGCCATGAAGGCCGGTATCCGGGATGGGGGCATCACCCCAGAGCAGCTGCAGCGGTGGCCATTGAGCGGTATTTTATCAACGAGTAAAAAACACAAACGTTTGGGTAAAAACAACACAAATTTGATTGAAAATGTGGTATGATAAAAATACGAAACAAGAACTGCTGCCATGAAACAAGACATGTTGCAGTGAGTGGTTTTGCAAGACCGGAATGTGTTGAAAAAGCGTTTTCCGGGCAAAAAGGAATGCGTCGGGAATACAAAGCAGGAGAACTCACCGGTACTGTTTTGGGAAAATAACGGTGAGGGCAGTATCAGAGAAAGGAGAATGGAAGGTGGCAAATGTATTGGTGGTACATGGAGGCGGGCCAACGGCGGTGATCAATGCTTCCCTGTACGGGGTGATTCAAGAGGCGGCAGAGCAGGGCGGGATTGAGCATGTGTACGGAGCCATAGGGGGCAGCGAGGCGATTTTTAAGGAGAGGTTCCTCGACCTGGCGGCCTATCCGGAGGAGAAACTTAGGCTGCTTTTAACCACGCCGGCCACGGCTATCGGTTCCTCCCGGTATGCCCTGGAGCAGGAGGACTATGAGGCCATGGCGGCGATCTTTCAGAAGCATGATATTAAATATGTGCTGCTGAACGGGGGCAACGGGACGATGGATACCTGCGGGAAGATTCACCGGGCCTGCAAGGACGCAGGGATCTGCGTGGTGGGGATTCCCAAAACTATTGACAATGATATCGCGATCACAGACCATACCCCCGGGTACGGCAGCGCGGCCCGCTACCTGGCGGAGACGGTGGCAGAGGTGGGAGTGGATGTGAAATCCCTGCCGATTCACGTGTGTGTGGTGGAGGCCATGGGGCGGAATGCAGGATGGATTACCGCATCCTCCGCATTGGCCAGGAAAAAGCCGGGAGACGCGCCTCATCTGATCTATCTGCCGGAAAGACCTTTTCATGAGGAGGAATTTCTGGAGGATGTGAAGCGGCTCTATGAGGAGAAGGGCGGCGTGGTGGTAGTGGCCAGCGAGGGTCTTAAGGATGCGTCGGGCAAGCCGATTGTGCCGCCGATTTTCCAGACGGGAAGGTCGGTCTACTACGGGGATGTGAGCGCTTATCTGGCGGAGCTGGTAATCAAGAAGCTGGGTATCAAGGCCAGAAGCGAGAAGCCGGGAATCTGCGGCCGGGCGTCCATTGCCCTGCAGTCGCCGGTGGACCGTGACGAGGCGGTGCTGGCAGGCCGGGAGGCGTTAAAGGCAGCCATGAGAGGGGATGGCGGCAAGATGGTGGGCTTTATCCGGGAGCAGACCCCGGATGGCAGCTATCAGATCTCGGTGCGCATGATTCCCATTGAAGAGGTTATGCTGTATGAGAAGGTGATTCCCGAAGAGTATATCAACGAGCGGGGCAATGACGTGAATGAGGCGTTTGTGGAATGGTGCCGGCCTCTGATCGGCACGGAAGTTCCAGAATATATTGATTTCCAGGATTTGTATGCGGAGAGTAAAAAATAGAGCCGGGCAGAGGCAGCTCTAAACAGCGAGGGTACCGGCTGTGCTGGCTGAAAGTGAACGTAAGTGGCACAGGCAGCAGAAAAAGGAAACAAGGCAGGAGATTTGGAAGCTGCTGTGAGAAAGCAAATAGGCAGCAGTTTCAGGGGAATGGTCAGGCAAAAAGAAAAGGAGGGCGTCTATGAAGCATATTTTTTTGAATCTGAAGCGTTTTGACATCCCAAAAGAGCTGGGAGGGGTCAACACTATCGCCCCCATTGGACAGTGGGGAAGCTATATTGTGGAGCACACCCAGGAGCAGTTAAAGAAGTATAACGGGGATGAGGTGGAGTTTGCCATGTATTTTCCAGAGGCGCACCTGATTCCGGCCGTATCGGCTCTGTGTGAGGACAGTCCGGTGAAGGTGGGCTGCCAGGGCGTGTACCGGGACGATACGGCGGTGGGAGGCAATTTCGGGGCCTTTACCACCAACCGGACGGCCAATGCAGTGAAGGCCATGGGCTGTGTCACCACCATTATCGGCCACTGTGAGGAGCGCCGGGACAAAGCGGGAATCCTGGCGGAGGCCGGGGTAAGCGACACGGCTGCAGTGAACCGCCTGCTGAACAAGGAGATCCAGGCCGCGGTGAAGGCAGGGCTTTCGGTGCTGTATTGTATCGGCGAGACCTCTGAGGAGCAGGAGCGCTGGCAGGAGGTATTGAGGGAACAGCTTGAGACCGGCCTGGCCGGAGTGGACAGAGAGAAGATCACCATTGCCTATGAGCCGGTGTGGGCTATCGGGCCGGGAAAGGTTCCGCCGGACAAGGAGTATATCACCAAGATCGGAAGCTTTGTGAAGGAAGTGACCGGCGGGATGGATGTGGTGTACGGCGGCGGACTCAAGACGGACAATGCCGAGATGCTGGCCTCTGTGCCGGTGATGGACGGAGGACTGATCGCCCTCACCCGGTTCTCGGGGGAGATCGGGTATTATCCGGAGGAGTATTTGGAGATTATCCGGACTTATATGGGAAAATGACCTGAACAGGGATGAATCTGCGGTTTATTATGCAAAATAAAACGGAAAAGAAGGAGGTATTTTATGAAACTTGCATTTGAGTATGGACAGGGACTGATGACGGCGGAGCTGCCGGATACTACGGATGTATTTATTCCCGGGGAGACGGTTCCGGATCCCCCCTGCATCCCGGAGGATCAGATCGAGGCAAAGACTTTGGAGTCCATCCGCAATCCCATGGGCATGGAGCCCCTTTCCAAGTTGGCTCACAAGGGGTCTAAGGTGACGATTATTTTCCCGGACCGGGTAAAGGGGGGCGAGCAGCCTACTTCCCACCGGAAGGTGTCCATCCGGCTGATTCTTAAGGAGCTGTATGACGCGGGGGTGGAGAAAAAGGATATTCTGCTGATCTGTTCCAACGGCCTGCACCGGAAGAATACGGAGAAGGAGATCCGGGGCGTGCTGGGGGATGAGCTGTTTAACGAGTTCTGGTACACCCATCAGATCATCAACCATGACAGTGAGGATTATGACCATCTGGTTGATCTGGGAACCACCCGCAGAGGGGACCCGGTGCTGATGAACAAATATGTCTATGACAGTGACGTGGCGGTTCTGATCGGCCATACCCAGGGGAATCCTTATGGGGGATATTCCGGCGGCTATAAGCATTGTGCCACGGGGATTACCCACTGGCGGTCCATTGCTTCCCATCATGTGCCGGAGGTCATGCACCGGCAGGATTTTACGCCGGTAAGCGGGACTTCTCTGATGCGCACCAAGTTTGACGAGATCGGGCAGCACATGGAGGAGTGCATGGGCAAGAAGTTCTTCTGCTGTGACGCGGTGCTGGACACCAAATCCCGGCAGATTGAGATCAACAGCGGCTATGCCAAGGTGATGCAGCCTCATTCCTGGGTGACGGCGGACAAGCGCACCTATGTGCCATGGGCGGAGAAGAAATATGATGTGATGGTATTTGGCATGCCCCAGTTTTTCCATTACGGAGAGGGCATGGGAACCAATCCCATTATGCTGATGCAGGCTATCTCGGCTCAGGTGATCCGTCATAAGAGAGTCATGAGCGACAAGTGCGTGATTATCTGCTCTTCCATCTGCAACGGATATTTCCATGACGAGCTGTGGCCTTATACCAGGGAAATGTACGAGATGTTCCAGAAAGATTATATGAACACCCTGCCGGATATGAACCGGTACGGGCAGTATTTTGCCACCAATGAGGAGTATATCCGCAAGTACCGTTACTGCAACGCCTTCCATCCGTTCCATGGCTTCTCCATGATAAGCTGTGGGCATATTGCGGAGATGAACACTTCCGCCATCTATGTGTGCGGCGCCCAGGAGCCGGGATTTGCCCGCGGGATGGGGCTGAAGACACGGGCCACGATTGAAGAAGCGCTGGAGGACGCCAAGAAGAAATTTGTGGGGCCGAACCCGAATATTCTGGCGCTGCCTCAGACCTTTAAGCTGAGTGCCGTTCATCTGATGATGAAGGATGAGGTGTATAACGGCAAGGGAGCAGAGGATTGCCAGTGTGCGGCGCACATGCACGGATAAAAATTGTTAGCATTTGAGGGAAATGGTTGTGCAGGGAACCGGAACTGGTGTGTATGCGGGATAAGAGCGGGCAGGATCCCGGTTCTCTGGCTGTCCGGTGAAGCGGCATAGCGGCATCGGCAAGATATGTGGGAAGGACAAGTAAAAGAAAGAGAGGGAAAATTATGCCATTAATTCCATTACGTCCATTGTTGGAGGCAACTGTTAAATACGGTTTTGGCCAGGGGGCATTTAACGTCAATGCGGTAGCTCAGGCCAAGGCAGCCATAGAGGTTCACCAGATGTTCCGTTCAGCGGCCATTCTTCAGGGGGCAGATCTGGCCAACGGGTTTATGGGCGGAAGGACGGATTTTATGAACGCCACCTTAGAGGATAAAAAGATCGGGGCGAAAAATATTGCCAACGCGGTGAAAAAGTATGGCGCAGATTCGGAGATTCCCATTGTGCTGCATTTAGACCACGGGCGGGATTTTGATTCCTGTGTGGCGGCGATTGAGGGCGGATATACCTCCGTCATGATCGACGGTTCCTCCCTGCCATTTCAGGAGAACATTGAGCTGACCAGGGAAGTGGTAAAATATGCTCATGCCCGGGGCGTCAGCGTAGAAGGAGAGCTGGGGGTCCTGGCAGGGGTGGAGGACCATGTGTTCTCGGCATCTTCCACCTATACCAATCCTCTGGACGCGGTGGAGTTTTTCAAAAAGACCGAGGTGGACGCCCTGGCCATTTCCTACGGGACCATGCACGGCGCTTCCAAGGGCAAGGATGTGAAGCTGCGGAAGGAGATCGCCATTGCCATCCGGGAGTGCATGAACCATCAGGGGATTTTCGGTGCGCTGGTGTCCCATGGTTCCTCCACGGTTCCCAAATACATTGTGGATGAGATCAACGGCCTGGGCGGAGAGCTTTCCAATACTTACGGGATTTCCATAGAGGAGCTGAAGGCGGCTATTCCCTGTGGAATCAGCAAGATCAATGTGGACACGGACATTCGTCTGGCCGTGACCCGCAATATGAAGGAGCTGTTTGCTAAATATCCGGAGAAACGGACCAGCGCTTCTATCGGCGGTATCTATGAACTTTTGGAGGCCAAGAAGAACCAGTTTGACCCGCGGGCATTTCTGCCGCCGATCATGGATACGGTGATGTACGGCAACATCCCGGACGAGGATGTGGCTGCCATTGTAGACTGTGTGGAGCGGGGCGTGAAGGAAGTGGTGGGAACCCTGATCGTGCAGTTTGGTTCCTTTGGAAAAGCTCCTTTGGTGGAGCAGGTCAGCCTGGATGAGATGGCGGAGCGATATAAAAAGTAAATGAGTGGAAGGGAACGGTAATGCGCGGGAGGTAACGGTTCCGGTGTGACATTATCGTTCCTTTTTCAACATGATATAAACTTGATTCTTGGGGGATTATAGGACATAATATTATATAGAAATTATAGTATTGTTAATTTCTGCAGTGCCGGAATTAAGAGGGAGAAATCGTATTATGGCGTGGTATTTGTATGTAATTTTCCTGGCAGTCAGCTTTGGAGCCTCGGTGGTGGGGGCTATCTGCGGAATCGGAGGAGGCGTGCTCATAAAGCCGCTTCTGGATGCTTTTGGAGTTCTGAGCGTGGCTTCCATCAGCTTTCTCTCCGGCTGCACAGTGCTTTCCATGTCTTGTTACTCGGTGGTAAAGGCCAGGATGAGCAGGGAGTCTCTGGTGGAGATGCGGACGGGAACCAGCCTGGCTGTGGGAGCCGCAGCGGGCGGCGTGGCAGGAAAGATGATGTTTCAATATATTCTGGAACTGTCCCCGGACCGGGACCGGGTAGGGGCGGTGCAGGCGGCTTGTCTTTTGGTGATCACCTTCGGGACTTTATTGTATATGATTAAAAAAGAAAGAATCCGCACCCGTCATGTGAAGAATATCGGGGCTTGTATGGCCATTGGTCTGGTGCTGGGCGTCTGTTCTTCCTTTCTGGGAATCGGCGGAGGCCCCATCAATCTGGTGGTTCTGTTTTATTTCTTTTCTATGGATACGAAGACGGCAGCACAAAATTCTCTGTACATTATTTTATTTTCCCAGATTACCAGCCTGATCAATACCCTGGTGACAAGGACGGTGCCGGAATTTGGTTTCGGCCTTTTTGTGCTGATGGTGGGAGGAGGAATCCTGGGCGGCGTAGCGGGACGGGCGGTGAACCGGAAGCTGGACGCGGGGATGGTGAACCGTCTGTTTATTGGACTGATGATTATCATTATGATGATTTGTGTGTATAACATGATTCAATTTATGTAGGGATGGCAGAAGCAGCGGCGTTTTTGGGATTTGTCAGATGATTTGCGGTTTCTCGTAAAAACAGAGGGAACAGGACGGCCAGTCATCTGGCTTATGAGTATCAAAACAGGGGGTCGTAATGGACAGAAGGACAAAACAAAATTTATTGGTAACAATTATTGGTATTATGGTGTTTGCGGCGCTGATGAAACTGCCGGCAGTATTGAGTTTTGCGGAAAAAATCATTACTTTGATGCTTCCGGTAATCGCCGGCGGCATTCTGGCATTATTTATCAGCGTGCCGGCAAACGGGGTGGAAAAACGCTTGAAAAGGATTTTGGGAAAAACAAAAAAACAGCCTTCTGCCAAGCGGATTCAGAGGATCAGCCTGATCCTTACCATAAGCGGTATTTTGTTTGTGTTTCTTTTGGTTTTGACGCTGCTTATTCCAGAGATTATCCGTTCATCCCAGAGCGTGTATGTGCAGATAAAGGCTGGTATTCCGGGCTGGTTTGAATATCTGGACGGACAGGACCCGGATATTCAATGGCTGGAGGAAATCATTTGGGACATGGATTGGGAGAAGCTGATGGAAACTTTTTCCAATGGTGTGGATGTGCTTTTTGCCAATGTTTTCAATGCGCTTTCTCTCACGGTTAATATTATGGGAACCGTTGTTTTTGCGGTCATTATCTGTATCTATATGTTGTTGGAAAAGGAGCGCCTTGGCAGACATGCCAGGAAGCTGGCTCACGCCTATTTAAATCCTGTGTGGGAGGAAAAGCTTCTTCATTTCTGTACGGTTTTTCGTCAGTCGTTTACGAATTTTTTGTCCAGCCAGTGCTGTGAGGCCGTGATTCTCGGGGTACTGATGTTTTTAGCTTTTGTGGTGTTCCGGCTGCCATACGGTAGTCTGGCAGGACTGCTGACGGCGGTATGCGCCATCATTCCTTATATAGGCGCCTTGATCTCCTGTGTCGTCAGTGTGTTTCTTACCTTGCTGGCCGCCCCGTCAGCAGTGATCCGCTGCCTGGTTGTGTATCTGGCAGTGCAGTTTATAGAAAATCAGTTTATTTATCCCCGGGTGGTGGGCGGTTCCGTGGGGCTCCCGCCTCTTTATACCCTGGTTGCCGCCATGGTGGGCGGGAAGCTTTTTGGCATTATGGGGATTATATTTTTTATCCCTCTGGCGGCTGTTGTGATTGAGCTGGTGAAGGAAGATGCAATGTATCGGGTGCGGAGGAAGGAAGCTTTGACAGAGGATAAGGACTGAGATTTTTAACCCGATTTTTGTGCGCTTTTCACGAAATTTATCTTTTTTATCTCGTGCTCCCAAAGTACATGATTTGCGGGAAAACAATTGATTTCAACAATAGAATTTGATTTCGTCTGTTACGAAAAATTTCTTCCATGCGGAACAGATAAGAAAAAACTGCGCCGATATAAATACCATTAGCTGATTTAATTCTTTCTTTGGAATCTGACTTCCGTTATTGGCTACAATACAGCCGCCTTTTTTTGTCAGCCATATTTTTGTACTATTTGGGGATGGTTTTCCTTTCGATATATGTATATGGATTGGTTCACCATCTTCATTCGACCAAAAGTAAATCTTATAACCGCTTACAGTGAATAAATTAGGCAATCTGGATTCCTCCCTCTGCTGCATATTGATACAGCAAATGCGCATTGCTTTGGAGTAATTGCTCAAATAGGGCAATTTCTTCATCCGAATACCCTTTTCTTTGAATCCATTTATATTCCGGGAGTTCACATCTTGCATAATCGAAGCCGTCCTCTGTCGGCCGTTCAAAATGAACAATTACTTTCTGTACATCATTTTCTTCTATAATCTGCGAGTGGACAATCTCGGTTTCATCAAATAGAGTCATGTATGGATACATCATAGCTTTTATACTCCTTTCTTTGCTTTTATTATATCTCCGTCTATCACAAAATACAATCAGTATTTTCGACTGCATCATTAGCAATCCACTGTACTAAGCCTTATATCTTCCTGTAAATCATAGGTTGTCAGTATCTCTGCTCATTGACGGAAAATTTTTGGATTTATATTACTGTAATTCCAACACTTTTAGGCTCCGGTATCCGGCTTTTTGAAAATGGAAAACGGGAGATTCCATTAAGACTGCTTCATACAGAGTCATATAATGGCATGACCGATTTGATCTATACGCGAAGATAATTTCCATCTTTTAATGGGATACCGCAGAGCCATAATTTTACCAGTTGTCACAGGAATATGATTACATTTCTAAAGAGAAATTTTACAAAAGATATGTTAAAAGTTGCTCCTCAAAAACCGTCACCGTATGTTTAACAAATTCCTTCCGCTTTTGACAATCAACAAGGCTGACAGCGCATGGATTCATATGTTTGAAATTCGGAACATCATCATAATCGGAATCCTGGCGTTTGCCGTTGGGATAACACCAGGTAAACCACCAGTCTGCGGGAGTGATCACATCTCTGTTAAGATATCGGGCGGCCTCGTCTATGATTTTGGCAGTGATATCATTTACCTGACATCCTTTCAGATTCCCGTCCTTTGAGGCGGCTTCTGTGTCAAACAGAGAAATTCCGGCAAAAAGATTATGCTCAATCTCGATCCGAAACCACATCTGCAGGCTGCTCTTGGAAAAATGCGCTTTTTTAATCACATAATTCAAACCGGGATAGGTACTGTAGCAGTCATAAAATTTCTCATGCTTTGTTTCTTCATAAGAATAGTAAAGGGCATCCTGTTCAAGTTCCAGCCCGTATTTTGGAGAAATCTTTTCCATCTCTGTCTTGAAGTCATCAAACACAAGCCGTATAAGCCTGACCTTGGCGGCTTTCATGGATTTTTCGATTTGTATCCCTGCACGGAAAAAATCGGCAGACTCATATAATAATTCTAAGCTTTTTTCCATAATCTTTTCGGCCCTTCTGTCTGCAATGGAATGAACCGCTTCCATATATTGCATGACGATATGCTTTATTGGTCCATCTAAACAGGCCAGCATCCTCTGCAGCCAATCCCATATGTCCTTTTCCCATGAAATACATGTTATCTTATGGGAGGGGACGATTTCATCTCCGTTTTTGTTTTTCCTGCTATAAAGAGAAGGCATGTTTCCAAACCGGGTCAGATAAACGATGGATGCATTGCTGTCTACTGTTTTTGCATATTCGTAATAATCATAGCATTGCCCTTTTTGTTCGCCGGCATAGATTTTAACTTCTATGGGAATAAAAAAACGGGAGTTCTCAATGACAATGTCAATCCTTCGCTCGCTGTCAATGACGAATTCTTTGAGGACATTCGTATGGGAGAGCAGGGTGTCGTTGACTGGATGTTTATTGATTACTTTTTCCAAAAAGGATTTTAGAAATAGTGTTCCGCATCCATGTGTCCCTTCAGGATTTAATAAATCGGTTAAAAACCGGCACATGATAACCTCTTTTTCGGTCACTTCCAAAATGCGGAAAATGTTATATTCTGACGGGGAATCATAAGGTGTAACTTCTTTATTTTTTATATGGGTGCTTACTCTTAACAGTAAATTTTTGTCATAGTCCATATCGGGTTTTCCTCACTTTCTGGCAGAATAGATGGAAAATTGAAACATTTCAGGGAAAATTCAGAAAAGAAAAATTTTATTGACTTCATCTTGGTAAAATGGTATTATGAAGTTGAAAAAAGGCGGCGATAAAGCTGCCGCCCTTAGTTGATTAACGGTTGCCTAAGCAATCGCCATCCGACCCATCAGTTGCTGGCAGGCTCGCTGATGGGTCTTTCTTTGTCTGTTCCTTGTGCCGTTTTATGTAAGGTTTACACTTTTCGACTAATGTGATTAACCCGCTAAGGCCTCCCACAACGCCTGCAAAGATACTTACAACACGGTTCAGGACTTCTAAGAAGAACATTGACCACATCCTCCTTTCTCTGGTGTTTGCACACCTGTGGCATGATCTTAAGAGATCCTAAGGTCATCCCAAAGGTGTGCCTTCGCCAAATGGGGAGCGCTTACCCGCTTTCTCTGATGTCTCCAGCCTGCTTTCTGTTCCTTACGGAATTTCCAACAGGTAAAACTATTATAAAGGATTCGGGGAGACAATGGAATACTTGAAAGTATAAAATTTGTCGAAAGATAATCTTTTCAATATGTATTTGTCTATATCTTTGCGTGCGGAGGTTGATGCTGTTTACAGTTATTCCAAAGGGTCCGCCTGTTCTGTTTCCCGGGGTACGGGTAACAGAACAGGCTACGTTTTTGGTCGTTCTGCGAATCAATGCTATTTCTGTTTCTTTAAGTCGAGCCAGTAACGTAGCAGGAGAAGAAGGATAGAACGTTTGAAGACCCTCTTTTCACGTCGGCACTTAGGCTGTGTCTTTTACAGCCTTAGTACCGCTACGTGAAAAACGGAGTGGGAACGTGTCTGAAAACGTTCTATCCTTCTTCTCCTGCGGACCCTTCGGAAGAATTTTTAACTTAGGAACGGTGGATAGCAATATACGATAAGGTATAAAATTTCAACCATCCATTTTGACACGTCATATATCTGTCATTCTAAACAATTCACGTGTGCTATGATTCCCATGTAAAACGAATATCAGGAAAAAAGGAGGAAGACAAAAGCATGAAAAGCAGCGGCTTATCTGCGGAGTTAAATATCTATGACTGGATTCTCTCAAAGGAAATTCGGGAGGACTGGAAAAGAAAGCCTCCTTTGTTGTTGATGGAGCAGGCACAAATTATTGCTTTTGCTTACCGGTCCGTCGAAGAAAAGCTTCAGGCCCTTGAGGGACTTTTTGAAAGGGAAAGGGACCTGGAGGAAAAGGAGAAAATGGAGCGGCTGATAGATTACTATAAAGCCGCAATCTGCCATATGCGGTCAGACAACAAGGCTTCGGAGAAACCGTATCCAAAGGAAATCTGGACGATCGAAATTTACTGTTATTATTGTAATTTGGGAAGTATGGGGGATAAGCATGAATTGGAGGAGCTCCATTTGGAATATTCCTATGAGGCAGCAAAAAAATGGATACAGGACTTAGATCGGGGAAATGCAGATGAAATTTACAGTGTATGCAAATGGATTCTGGAAAAGAAAAAACCGAAATGTGTACTGGACTGTTCCTTAAGACTTGTGGGAGACAGGCTATGCACCACCCAGGTTTATCTTGATGAGTATAAGATGCCATTTCTTCTCTTTGACAGAAGGCTTCCTCATGGTCTTCCCTTTGCTATCGGGCAGTTGGTGAAATTGGAAGGACCTGTTTTTTTGGAATCATTGTTTGGCGTGTGGTGCGGAGAATATGGATTTGACGGGCGCTGGTATAACTATATGGGGTACATGGAGAGGGAAGATGGCAGTGAAATACCTGTTTTTACTGCCCGGAATATGGGGTATCACGATATAGAATTTCATGAGAATTTCAGTGTTTTGGACTGGCTTCATTCCGCCTCTGAGGAGGAACTTCCGGAGGAACAAAAGGCTTTGGGAGCCATTGCAGGGGAGATCAGCAGCATAAGAGAACAGAGAGGGGAGGAAGAAGCGGCCGGAAGATTTAAGGAGATTTTTATGCAGGATTAGAAGAAAACGCTGGGGTGAACGATTGAAAAACGGGTGAATTTCAGACAGGAAAGCAGGAGAGAGGGATTGGGGATTGTGCCGGCGGTTCAGTACAAATTGGTTTGGAGGAGATATAATAGAAGGCGGCTGTTTTTACAATTCTTCAATATGGCCGGCCAGTATTCTTACGGTACGCCAGAACCGGCTTCTTTTGGCAGGGTCGGTTCCTTTTAAGAACGAGGCAATCTCCGGGGGGAGGGCGGTTTCCTGTTCCATGCGGTCAAAGAGCAGGGAGTCAGCGCTGATGCCCAGTACGGATGCGATTCTGAACAGACTTTCTACAGATAGTTTTCGGGAACCGCGCTCGATGTGGCCTACAAAAGAGGTTGACAAATCACAGGCCTCACCCAGTTGTTCCTGGGTCAGACCGATCTGCTCCCGTTGTCTGCGGATTCTTGCGCCGATTTCAAGATAATTGATGGAATCGTTCATGAAAACCTCCTTAAACCAATGCACCTTTCCTTATTAGTATACACGGATAAAAAGACTTGATAAATGAACTAAAAGAAGTATCATATAAACTATAAGAATTCTTGGATAAAAGCGAACAGGAGGCGCTGATGAAAAAGAATACGGAGGAACTGGTAAATGAGATTATTGAGGGAAAGAATATGGCGGAATATCTTGCCTCCAATGCAGAGGAATTTTTGGATATTCCGCTTTGCGCCCATCTGAAAGAATTGCTGAAAAGAAAGGGGATGCGGGTGTCTCAGGTGGCTGACAGGTCCAATAAGGGGGAGTACATTTATCAGGTGTTTCGGGGAATTAAAAATCCGGGCAGGGATGTGGTCCTGTGCATTGCGTTGGCCATGAAGCTGGATTTGGAGGAAACTCAGCATTTGCTTCGGATTGGACGTATGGTCTGTCTGGATGCGAGAAACAGGAAGGACTCTATCGTTATATTCGGGATTGTGCGGGGAATTTCCGTGGCAGAGGTCAATGATATTCTTTATGAGTTCGGCGAGGATTGTTTATAGGAAGAATATTTATTTGAGAGAAGGAGGAATTTTTATGGAGAGAATCAGAATGGAAAACGGAAAGAAAATGGAAGAAATTCTAAAGGTTGTGGGTCCTGCCGGGGCTACGATCCAGAAAGAGGGGCAATGGGATTTTGCGGTTTATATTGAGGATGAAGATGAAGAATCTATCTTGATTGAGATGTGTGAGAAGAAGGATTACAAGGGCGATCTGATTATGGATCCTTTTATGAGAATTTGTCTGGAAAAGGACAAAGACGGTCATATTACCCAGGCAATCCCCAAGGCTTACCAGTCGGATAGTCTGGTTATGGGGAGAACGGATATTAATGAAAAGGGAGAGATTTTTTTGAATTTGAAATTGATGGAGACAAAGCCAGGGGAACTGGACCGGAGATTGGAGAGCTGGCTCCATTCGATTGACGGGATTGGTTATCTCACAGAGCCGGATAAGATTATATTTCATGAGTAAATCTTTATGTGTCTGCCCGGCGGCCAACTGTGTTCGATGGCTAATTAGTAAGGAAAGGAAAACGTATATGAATCTATATGATTTTATGAATTCAAAGGCTGTCAGCGATTATTGCCAGAAGATAGGGCATAAATTCACGCCGGTTCAGGCAGCTTTTCTGGTGAACAGAAGCGTTTTGCATACCCTGAAAGAGAAGCACCAGGCATTTTGCTATATTATGGAACATATGCCGGATGAAGAAACCAATTCCTGCGTTCGCCATATGGATGACGGGCAGACCTGCAAAGCGGGGATTCGCTGGCTTTTGAGCCGGTATATGGAGCTTCAGAATAAATATTTGGAAGAATTTTTTAGAGATGGGGATCATCAGGTTTATAGATACAGAGTCTATCGTTCTTGGGATGATTACTGGGAAGGTGAGGGTTGTCATAGTGTTGATTCTGTATTTTCCAACATTGATCAGGAGATTTCTTCGGATGATGAGGTGGTTCAAATCCGGGTCTGCAAGTCGAAAATGGATGGAAGCAGTCAGTCAATCCTGGTTTGTTTCAACGGAAAGAGGGAGGTAACAGACATTGACATGGAAGGGGCGTGGGGGATGTCTGAGGAAGATGCGAATATTGAAGGCAGTAAGCAATTATCTGAAAGGTGAGATTGATTTGACGCTGGTGCTTAATGCTTACTATTTAATCATGTGTGAAGAAAATGCAAAAGGGAATAAAAGACGTATGAATATTACTCATGAGGGATTGAGGCTTGCGGGGCTTTTGGAGGGATGATATATACTATAAGCATTGTTATATTGACTAAAAGAATTATAAATGCTATGCTTATGGAAAATTGAGAAATAGGAGGATACCTGGGAATGGTTAATTTTTTGGTTACTTTTTTTCTGGGATTTTTTGGGGTGCATCGGTTTATACAGAAAAAATATGTGACAGGGTTTATCTGGTTTTTTACTTTTGGACTATTTGGGGTTGGATGGTTTGTGGATGTGTGTATTGCCTTTTACCATATGGTTAAGGGGGGAGATAAAGAGGGGGATAAAGCAGGAGAGGCGGGGCAGGCGGTTCAGCCGCAGGCAGAACAAAGAGAGCAGCAGGAAGCAGGTCAGGGAACACAGAGCGAGCAGCAGGAGGCAAGGCAGGCGATACAGGCGGCGCAGTCCCAACCCTCCGGTCAGACGGGAGAAGGTGAGAAAAAGGGATTTTGGGCGGAGGTGAAAGAAAAGGCGATTAAAAACCGGCAGGAAGCAGCCATACGGGCCGCATATAAAAAGGAAGAAGAGAAGCGGAAACCCAAGATTAAAAAAATCAGACATACGAGAGCATTTACACCAGAGGAACGACAGACCCTTGATATGTTGAATATGGAAATTATAAAGATGGAAAGCGATTATAAAAACAAGAGAATAACAGACAATTCAGGTGTTTTGAGATTATTGTTTCAGAAGAAAGCAATTGAAAGCAGGGCGGAATGGTACGAAACCATAGAACTTCCTCCGGAGGTGGACCCTGATACTCCCATTTATGTGGATGAGGAAGCTATCCGTAACAGTATTACAGGATTATTTTAATATGGAACAAGGTTTTACTTATCATAAGGGACGGGGAGGACCAGATATTGGACAGGGAAGTGGTACGGCGCAAGATTAAAAGTCTTTTGGCTTTAGCGGAGAGTGATAATGAAAATGAGGCTTTGGCTGCTGCCCAGGCGGCCAGAAAGCTGATGATGAAATACCATATTTCTATGGGGGAAAATGAGTGGAAAGAGGACATAAAAAGGGGGGTAGTGATAAAGGAACTGCGATTCAAAAGGATACGGCTTTCCCAGCATCATTTGATGCTGGCTGCGGCTTTGTCAGAGAATTTTCGGTGCAGGGATTTTTACCGGCTGAAGCCTGTTTCCTGTATCTGTTTTGTTGGGTTTGAGGAAGATGCCCATGCTGTTTTGATGCTGATGGAGTATCTGGTTCGGTTTATGGAACAGGGGGCAAAGGCATACAGGGGGAACAGGAGTCAGGAACTTTCCTGGAGAGACGGATTTTGTGTGGGGGTTTACATATCGTTTAAGGAGCAGGACAGGGAAGAGAAGGGATATGAGATTATGACGGCCATACCCCGGGAGGTAAATGATGCATTTGGAAAGCTGAGGCTTAAAAAAGGAGCCAGCATCAGGCGGGCGGATTACAGGGCTTCGGATGGAGCGGCTTTTTCTTGCGGGGAGATGAGTGGGAGAAGGGCAGTCGATGGCCGGAGCATTTCCAGGGATTGCTAGAGTGTGTTTGAAGCGACATACTTCTGACAGAAAGCAATTTTCAAACACGCTCCAGAGTATTCTGATACACTAAGGAGAGATTCTTGAGAATGAGCAAACCTATTTCAAAGGGTATTTTCTGGTTTATCTGTGGATTCAATGAAATGGATGAGTGCGATTTTTCGGAGACAGAACTGATTGCTTTTCCTGTGCCATGTGACAGGGATGGGAGAGTAACAGGGGATTGGGATTTTAATTCCAAAAGGGAGAATGCATATAATCATAAAAAAACATGGACGTCTTTTGTAAAACACCGAAAAGATTTAAGAAAATATGGATGGAACTATTTTCCAAGGGGGAGGGTTGAGATATCAGGCGGCAGAGTGTTTTTGTATGTGAATATCAATATGATCAGGTATGAGAATTTTAAACGGGATATTATGGACAAGTTTCATTTGGACGGGCTTGCTGTCAGGGTGATTGTGGATAATTCCAGGCATTATTATTGTCACGAAGATGATAAAGGTATACAATAATCTATGGAAGAATGCTCCGGAAGCTGTTTGGAGGTAATTGTGGATGAGTACATATGTTATGACAGATATTCATGGGCATTTTGACGCTATGAAACGTATGCTTGATAAAATCGGATTTTCTAAAGAGGACAGGCTGATCTGTGCAGGCGATTATATTGACAGAGGGCCAAATAGTTATGAGATGCTTCGGTGGATAGAAAGTCCCGGGGAAAATATCGTTCTGGTGAGAGGAAACCATGATGAGGAATTTCGCTATTGCGTGGAAGTTATGGGAATGATTTTTAGGAAACGCGGGCTGGATCCTGCCAGTGTGGAGGATACCCTGGCCGTGTATGGGACAGTCAGAAAGATAACTTCCTATTTTGACCTGTATGGGACCATAGGGAATCTTGTTAAGGAAAGGAGGATGGCCTTTGAGCAGTTGTCAGTGTGGGCAGAGTGCGTCGGAAAAATGCCCTATTATTATGAGACTGTGATGAACGAGAGAAGGTGTATCGTTGTCCATGGCGGGTATATTGAGAGCCTTGGGTGTCTGGAAGGACGGGATACGGATGATTCTTATGACTCATTGGAGGACTTTTATCTGAAAGCAAGGGACGACGCTTATATTTTTGGAGGCGTGGAACATGGGATGATTCTTGCGGGCCATACTCCCACTACGGCAAGGTATGAACTGCCGTTTAATCATGGAAAGGTTTACCGGGTTTATGATGAAAAGATGGATTGTATTTTTTATGATTTGGACTGCGGTTATGGGTTTAAAGACGTTTTGCCGGAAGCGAAGCTGGCTTGTTTGAGGCTGGAGGATGAGAGGGTATTTTATCTTTAGAATCATTTTTGAGACACAGAGAAAAGAAATGGAAATTATAATGGAGACGATATTGTGAAGAAATGGCTGGATGATGTCAGGCGTGACGCAATCTGCAAGTTGAGGAAAGATAAGTTTGGACGGAAAAAGCTAAAAGATGCGGTGGATGGGATTATGGAGCTTTATGATATCAGGCAAGCAGGGGGGCTGATTGCCCTTGAAGATGCGGCAGGAGAGGCAGAGCCGGATTTTTTGAAACATTTGATTTTGTTAACAGCACATGAGGTTAGCCCCCAACTGACAGCCGAAATCGCAACCAATGAATACTGGACAAATGAGCCGGGGGGCGTGGATGCCATGGTGGATTATATGTGTTTAAGAGGAATGGTAGGTATTCAAAAGTGGGAAAGTAAGGAAATGCTTAGGAATGTTCTGTTAAGTCTGATGCCCGCTAAACAGCGAAAAGAATATGAGAAGCTCACATGTAAGAGGAAAAAGAAACAGGAACGGCTGCATAAAAAAGAGATTAGAAAAAGGCTTTCTGCTATGTGTCCAACGTTCAAACATAAGGAAGTGTCGGAAGCGGTACAACTGCTGGCAATTAAAATGAATGAATTACCGGATCTATGTGTGCAGAGATTGGTGCGAGAGGTAGATTGTCATGATTTGGCCGGCTGTGTATATGCTTTTGACCAGGGAACACGGACAAAGGTTCTTGAGAATCTCAGTACACGGTATAGAAATGTGGTGGAGGAGGAAGCGGTGAAGTGGCTGTTTTCTGATGAAGAAACCCTGGCTGCCAGTGTGAATAAAGTGATTGATATAATCGGAATTTTGAAGAAAAGAGGGGAATTTGTGTTATGAATTATGAAGAAATGAATGAAAAATATGGGTGTACAGTAGAGAATTTTATTAAAGATACGGAAACAGAGTATTCTATTTGTCGTGAGGAACGGCAGTATGCTGTTTTATTGTATAATATACTGCGTTTTTACCGGAAACCGGAGATGCGTTCTGGAAAGGTAGAAAGGATATTTACGGTTTGTGGAATACCAAAGGAAGCGAAGATTAAAAAGGTCTTTTATGAGGCGACCTTTATGCGGGACTTTTTTGA
This sequence comes from uncultured Lachnospiraceae bacterium, assembly GCA_949840805.1. Taxonomy (GTDB): domain Bacteria; phylum Bacillota; class Clostridia; order Lachnospirales; family Lachnospiraceae; genus Brotaphodocola. The sequence continues at coordinate 63,717 of CATKXR010000018.1, forward strand.
GAGAAACCGGCGTCTGGTTCTGGGAAAAGGCGAAGATGGGAAAATGCCGGGTATCCTGATACAAAAGAAGTTTACCCGTAAAAGGAAGTCTATGGACCGGAATGACGCTTTTAATTATAGACTGATAGAATATGTACATAAAGGAAAAGTTGAAGATTATAAAGATGAGGATTTGGAATACGGAGATAAGGATCTGAAATATAAAGATAAGGACTTGAAATACAATTTAGGCCGTTATGTGCCTCATGCTTTATTGTCAAAGGATGAAAAATTTACAATCAAATGTATGATGGAAGCGAAACCGGATATTGCCGTGTTGTATGAAAAAAATGATACGGAATATCTTCTGTTTTTGGAATGTAAATTTGAGTCCGGTGAATCATCCTATTCAAATAAAGGGAAATCAACGAAAAAGAAGCAGAGCGAGATTCAATGGATGATTGCTGATTTTCTGTGCAGAACTTATTTAAAGGGAAAGGCTGAAGTATCAGAAAGCATGGAAAAGAAAAAAAGCTCCTGTCTTGTCCGGTTTGTACGTGAATATGGAGAAAAAACAGAGGAAAAAGAAAAAACAGAGAAAGAAATTAAGATTAGCGATTTGGTTAATCTTAACAGGAAAGAAATCTTTCATGAAGAAGAAACCACTGTCTAAAACGGGTACGTCTTACTTCTGTCGTTGTACATTTAGAGGAAGTGTTACAATGGCATCACAGGGAGGTAAGAACCTATGGCAGACTTAAGCAGGTGGATATATTCTCCGGACATTGCCGCATGGCTGTCCGCCGGCCGGCCCTTAGACCTTGCAGAACAGACAGACTGCATCCTTTCGGCGCCTCACAGGACTCTGGAAGAAAAGCTGGAGGGCCTGCGGGAGCTTAAAAAGGAGGAGGAAGGCCTGCCTCGTCTTGGGGAAGGCAAGGCTTTGGAAGACTTGGAGAAAAGAATTGATATCGGAGAAACTCTGGAAGAAATCATGGATCAATGCGGCGGGCTTCGCCACCAGTATGAGGCCGATATTTTCTTTCATGGACAGAAAGAGGAATTTTTGAAAAGAAGAATCTTTACCATCCCCGGGGCGGGGATTGATTTTATCAAGGAACAGATAAAGGAAGCCTCAGGCAGATATGAACTTGCCCCAGAATATTTTTTCGGCGTTCTTGGGAAATTTTGCCGGAGGGGCGTCCGATACTTTGAGCGGGAATGGAACATGATCCTCAGTCCGGAGGGGAAGCTCCTTTACTGTCTGCCGGAAACCGCGGAGGCCATCCGAAGAAGCGATTATTGGTTTGGCCCCATGGACTATCATTACATGAGGCTTCCCTATCCATCGGGAACTGTTGTGGAGACTGTTCCCTCTTCCTTTTTTCCGTCCGTAAAGGGTGTGGTGGTAAGCAAAGCGGAGCCGGGGGAGGAGGAGTTCTTGAAAGAGGATGAGCAATGGCTTCTGTATCCGGCTGATCTGTATAGGGGCCGGAGCGGGGGAATCGGCGTGACGCCCCTGAACAACTATACGTCCATCCTGTTCGGCGGAGAATTTGTCCTGCCTTTTGTCCAATTCTTGAGAAGAAAAGAGGGGACATTTTCTGAGAGTGAAAAGTGGCTGAAGGACTTAGGAGCGTTGATTCGGAGGGATAAGAGCAGCTTTGCCATGATTTTAAAGGATGGGCAGCCGGGGGAGAGGTCCGGGGCCTGTGAAAGCAGGCAAAGGTATGTGGAAGAATTATGGGAAAGGTGTGGACAGTCTGGGGGATAACGAAAAAGTTATTGGGTTTATTTGCGGGAAGGGGGAGTGGAATTTTATGATAAAGATAGGTGAGACGGTGGAAAACGCCGTAAAGGATTATGGAAAAGAAGCTTTTTTGAACCACAGGGAAGAGGTTTACAGAGCCATAGAGGCGGCCTGTTTCTGCGCGGAGTTTCTCCAGAACCAGGAGGACTGGGGCAGCAGGCGGGCGATTCCTGTGAGGAAAAGCTGTTCCCGGGAATGGTGGGAGGAGAACTTTTCAGAGCGCCGTGACTATGATCTGCGGCGGGAAGAGCTGTGGAGATTAAGATGCGAGCTGGCACATGGTTTTGCAGAGAAAGACATCCCTCTTAAAAATTTTCTTTGTCAGGGAATTGATCTGATGATAAAGGATTACCGGTATGATCCGGAAACCTGGACAGAGCTTATGGAGACACAGATGATGACGGATTCGTACAGGGATTACCGGGCCTTTGAGGAGTCTGTCTATTTCCTTGGGCTTTTGGAGACAGGTAAATTTCAGTGTGGAATCAACTATCATTTTTTCCGGGGAGATTTCCGTGAGGCAGAGCATTTCCTGAAATGTCTGGCCCACTGGATTCCGGAGGAGGAAGGCGACAATTACCAGGAGTTTTGTGTCCAATGCCTTAAGGATATGGAGAGAAAAAGAATGGACACCATAAAAAGAACTTTGGAGGAACGGGACCGAAGGTTAAAGAACATGCAGGAGGAAAAAGGGGGGATTCCGGTTCTGGAGCTTTTTCATAAGAAAATAGGGGAGATGACAGAAAAAGAATTTGGACAGTTTGTCACGGCTCAGTTTGAGGAGTATGCGTATGGGGAGTCGGAAGAATTGAGTCAGGAAGCAGACCTTCAGGCAGGGAAAATCACCAGAATCCGCAAACTGGCGGAGTTGTTTGTCTATGGGGACAGTGGGTTGAAAAAACGGTTTTTTCAATATTTATCCGGGGAAGAACAGATGTTGGTCATGGGGCAGTGGATGGCGGATTTCTACCCGTCCAATGGAGAAAAGCTGGCAAGGAGACTTGTGGATATGCTTTACGCCGTACAGCGGGAGGGGATGTGGGACAGGGATGAAAATGGTATGAGCGAACATGAGAAAACGGTCTATGCTTCTCTGGAAAAAATTATGGGAAGAGATATTATAGAAAAATATGGGATGCTATAGTGCAGGATTAAGGATTCATATAGAAACGGGAGAAAAGAATGGAACAATCTTTGGAGACTTTGAAAAGGAAAGCGTTAGCATACGCCGGGGTAGCCTTTGAGGTGTACAGAGAGCAGATATTTGCGGCGCTGCAGTTTATGTGCTTATGCAGCTTTGTGGCCAGGCAGAGCGGGCTTTTGGCATTGGATGAAGTAGTACAGCCAGAGGATCGGGACAGCTTAAGAGAGAATGAAGGAGCGATGGGACTGGTGATTTCCATGGCGGAGAAGGACATGCCCTTGAAGGAGCTGCTGCTTTACATCATACGCAGAATCGTAGATGCCGCGGACTGGGATGAGGTGGAGGAAGAAATTCTGATGCAGGCGGCAGAGAGCGGGTGTTCCGGCTATGAGTGGTATGTGGTCATGATCTATCTGTCAGGCGGAAAGAACATAGTGGCAGGAGTGGAGCTGGAGAGATGGTTTCTTATGTTACGGGTGATGGTACCGGAGCAATGGCTGGAGGATTATGACAGATATTGCCAGGCATGGACAGAGAAAGAGCAGGCGGAAAAACGAATATGGTATGAAGAATCAGTAAAGGAGAGCTTTGCGAAAGAGACTTCCGTGAAAACGGCTTTTAACAGGGTGTTCGGGGAGATGGGGCCGGAAACGCTTAAATATGTTATAAGAGAACTGGATTACAAGACTTTGGCAGCAGGAACCGCCTTTGCAGAGCAAGCAGTCAGAACACGTTTTCTGAAAAATCTGTCCAAGCGGCGGAGAGAGCGTGTGATGGAGGAATGGGGCAAAAGGGACTATGCCTATCATTTGGAAGATATACTTGACGCTATGGACAGGATGCTGATCCTGGCCGGCCTGGCGGGAATTTGACCCGTCATACTATTGACGTCATATATAGATCCGGTGTGATATACTGCCACTATCAAAGACGCACATTGACAACAGAAAAGTCATTTTACCATTTAAGGAGGCAAGGAATGAATTATTTATGTCTGGCAGTGCTGAGAGAAGTGGCAGGAAGTGAAAGCGGCAGCAGGGAGCAGGTCCGGGAATATTTCCGGGAAAAATTCGGGGACTGCGTGAAAGCGAAGCTAGAGGAGGAAAAAAAGAGGATGGAGGGCAGGATTCGATATTATGACCGGAGGGAGGAAAAGCATAAAGGAGAGCCGGAGGTAAAAGCGGAATGTCAGTGGCGCAGAGAAGCGGCCTGGAAGGAACTGAAACGTATTGAAAGCCAGATGGGAGAGGGGCAGGAAGGGATTCAGGTGTGGAATTATGAAGAAAAAGGAGAATCGGGCTTTGAAATCCTGGATAAATTCAACATGGACGGGCATGTTTTGATGCTTCGCATGGCCAAGGTGTCCCGTACAGGCAGCCATTTTCAGGTTGTGGAGGAGACCTGGTCTTATATGGTGTGGAGAGAAGCCGGGGACAGGGGGATCATGGAGGTGAGAGGCAGGCTGCCGGAGCATATGGAGGAGAGATGCCTTTCTCTGGACATCCGCCGGGAGAGTGAAGAAACCATAGATCAGTTCGGAAAAAAGATAAAAAAGATGGTATCGGAGGCCAGAAGGAAATTTTTATGAAGGAAAAGAACAAAATGCCGCGGCTGGAACGCCAGCTGCGGCTTTATGAAGTGATATGCAGATATGACATTGCCCAGTTTTCCGATATCTGCGAGGTGTTTCCCTATAGCATGCGCCTTCTGCAGCGTGACCTGGCAGATCTGAGGGATGCGGGCCTGGCCAGTGTGAAATATTCCAGAAAGGGAAAGGGGTATTTCATCACAGGGATACCAAAACTGAACGAGAAGGCGGCGCCCTGTAAAAAGGCCCATTTAAAAAGGCTGAACCGCTTGGGAAGACTGATGTCTGAGCTGGAGAACGAGGATATCCCTCTGTGGGAAAAGAAGGACAATGAGGAGGACGGGGAGGTCCGGGAGTATGTTACGGCAAAGGATTCCTACAACCAGATGTTTCCCGGCCTGTCGGAGCGGACGAGACAGAGGGATTTTGAAGTGCTGTGCAATATTGGATATCAGGTTTTCTATAATTTTTCTGACCATTGTTTTTCCTGGGATGAGGACAGCTTTACACTGGCATGTAAGCCTTTGCGGGAAGAAATCGATGATGATTTCGTAGACGGAACCTGGTAAGAAATTCTATATTTCAGAAAGCAGGAGGTATTTATGGGGACAAAGATCAAGGTGCTTAGAGGAGATCAGATCGGCGGGTGCGTGGTGCTTGTTTCCACAGGACAGGCGAAAATCTGTATTGACTTTGGAGAGAATCTCCCCGGGCAGGAAGGGGAGGAGGGAAAAAGGGCGGAGATTCACTGGGATGATGAGAAGGTGGACGCCGTATTTTTTACCCATTACCATGGGGACCACATGGGCAGGTTTATGGAGATTCCCGCCCATGTTCCCCTCTATATGGGCAGCGTTTCCAGGCAGGTGCTGGTCAATATCAACCGGGCTCTGCACAGGGAGGCGGAGCTGGCAGTGCTTCTGGATGAGGACAGAGTGGGCTGCCTGAAGGCTGATTGTCCCGTGGAGGTGGGAGATATCCGGGTGACTCCCTATCTGGTGGACCACTCGGCCTATGATGCCTATATGTTTCTGATTGAGACGCCGGACAAGACGATTCTCCACACAGGGGACTACCGGAATCACGGGTATCGGGGAAAGGCGTTGTTTGATGTGATCGGGAAGTATATTCTTTGTCATGGGAAACGTCCCGTTGATATTCTGATCACAGAGGGAACCATGATGAACAGGATGGGGGAAAAGGCGTATTCGGAGGCCGGGCTTTTTCAGGAAGCGAAGGAATTGTTTAAAGACCACCGCCATGTATTTCTGCTCTGTTCTTCCACCAATCTGGATTCCCTGGCTTCTTTTTATCATGCAGGCGCCATTTACGGCATGGGAATGTACGGAAATTCCTACGTGTATTCCCAACTTAAGACCTTTCGTGAGACGGCCGGAAGGGCGACTCCACTTTATGATTTTAAATATGCCTATGAAGTGCGGTTTGACTTTGTGCTGCCGGGAGTGGGGATGACCCAGGAGGAGTGGATGAGGAAGAACGGCTTTGTGACCGTGATTAAGGGGGAGCCGGGGTATGAGAAATGGATAAAGCGTTTTGTGGATTTGAAGCCGATTGTGATTTACTCCATGTGGAAGGGCTATCTGGATCCGGGACAGAAGGCATATGATAAAAAGCTTCATGATTTTGTCCGGAAATATCACGCCATCCCCATGCATACCAGCGGCCATGCCCCGGCGGAGGTGATTGAAGAGGTGATCAACCGGGTTTCGCCGAGGGAGGCCATTATCCCCATTCACACGGAGAACCGGGAGGGATTTTTGAACTTAAAGATCAAAGAGGAGTTGAAGGGGAGAATCCGGCTGTCTTATGAATAAAAAAGAACAATTTGATATCTGCACCTGGATCCGGTCAGATTTGATTCGTGAGGGGTTGAGGAAAAAATCTTTGCTGGCCGTGATGAAACAGGCAGAGATCGTCCATAACGGCTATGGTTCGGTGGAAGATAAGCTGCGGGCTTTGGTCTGTCTTCGCCACAGGGCAAAAACGAAGCAGGAAAAGAAATATATGAGACGGATTGTCACATACTATCAGGCGGCGCTCAGACAGATAGGGATGGAAGGGAAAAGCCGGTCTTCGGGGGAACAGGAGACAGGGGAAATCTGGATGGGGAGATGCGGCGAGTATCAATTCGGCGTTGGCGGGCATTATGATTATTTTACAGATATTGATTTGTTCTATTCCTTTCAGGAGGCAAGGCAGTGGGCGGGGCAGCATCTAAGCGATCCCTGGCAGGTTTGCCGTCTGGAAAAATGGATCTTGAGGAAGGAAAATCCTGCATGTATTATGGAATGTTTTCTAAGGCGGGTAGAGGATAAGCTTTGTGTGACACATGTCTATATGGACGAGGAGGAGCTGGGGCTGAAATCCATAGAGGAGTTTGACCATCTCAGCCGGCATCCCTGTAAGCTTCCTTTTTCCACAGGTGATCTGGTGAAGCTTGACGGCCCCGCTTTTAAAACGCCTGTATTCGGGGTATTTTGCGATGACCTTTGGGATGTCCAGTATTACTGGATGGGGCGGCTTTTGACAGAGAAGGAAAAGAAAGGATTGAAAAAACATGAGGGCAGACTATACAATGGATCTTCCTGCACAACGGAGGACTTGAGCTATCTTCATGTTGATGGATTCTATCAGCTCTGTGTGATGGATTGGCTGCGCCTGGCCTCGGAGGAGGAACTGTCGGGAGAACAGAAGATTTTGGCAGAGATGGGAAGGGAGCTGCGGGGACTGAGGGGAGAGGACAGGGTGGCGGTGGAGCGGTTTTTTGAGATTTTTTCCTGGTATTTCTTGTAAAATTCTCCGCCTGGCCTTATAATGATTATATCTGCCAGTTCCGGGAGGAGTGTGGTTGTTAAGCTGCATCGGAGGTGTCCGGTCTCACATAGATTATCCCGGGAACACGCTCCGGCTGGCAGGTGTTTTAGTGGTTGATAAAAGCAAGACATACTACGGCCAGAATGTTTTATGGATGGGGAGAGTCCGATGGGAGATCAGACAGTACAATCTGCAAGGAAAAAGGAGAATATGTCATGGCAAAGTTAGGAATTACCATACAGAATGAACAGGGCATACCCAAATGCCAGGTCAGAGGAGAGGATCCGATTCTTATGGTTTATAAGGGAGAATACGAGCCAGGTGATCGGATTATATTTGAGACAGAGGAAAAGAACGGATATTATGTGATCCGTGTGGATGGTTCCATGGATGAAGCCTATGTCTATCTGACCCGGGAGAGGGTAGAATATGTGATTCCTTTCGGAGACAAAAAGGTTTCCTATAATCCGGTGTCCTTTACAGGAGAATATCATTACATTACCATGCGCAGGGCAGAGAACTATGAGAATACAAGTTATAGGAATCTTGCCAGGAATGTTATGGACCAGCATGGAAATCCAGGCTGTTACCCTCATGCCCATGCCAACGTGGAGACGCGGGGCGAGGCGGTGTTTGCCGCTCGCAATGCCATTGATGGTGTGGTGGCCAATGAGTCTCATGGAGAGTGGCCCTATGAGTCATGGGGAATCAACCGGCAGGATGATGCAGAGATAACTTTGGAGTTTGGCAGGCCGGTGGACATGGATAAGCTGGTTTTATACACAAGGGCAGACTTCCCCCATGATAACTGGTGGGTACAGGCGACCATTACATTTTCTGACGGAACAAAAGAATTGGTGAAGATGGAGAAAAGCGAGAAACCTCATGTATTCTTCATAGAGAAAAAAGGCATTACCTGGCTGAAACTGAGTGATCTCATAAAAGCAGATGATCCATCTCCCTTCCCGGCTTTGACACAGATTGAGGTCTATGGGGTGAATGGGTAAGCGAAGGCTCCATTCTCTGCTCATAGGGTGAAGGAAAATAGAAATTATTTTTGATGAGCATGGTCATACAGAATCTGGATATCCTCCGGAAGCCGGTCCGGCAGCATCTCGTGGATGCGGTCCTCATTTCCGTCCTTTATGGCCTGCTCATAATACCAGCATTTGAAACGAATCATATTTAATGTTTTTTCCAGCCGCCGCATTTCTGCTTCCACGGCTTCTTTTCGTTTCTGAAAAAGTTCCAGCCTTTGCTCATAGGTTTCGCTGCCTAAGGCACACCATGCCATAAATTGTTTGATATCTTTGATTTCCATGCCGGATTTTTTCAGACATTCGATCACGCGCAGGGTCTCGATTTCCTGTTCTGAGAATTTCCGGATGCCGGAGCTGCGCTGCATATGGGGAAAAAGCCCTTCTTTATCGTAGTAGCGCAGGGTGGAAATGGGAATATGAAACATCTCTGATATCTGTCCGATCGTGTACATAAAAACTCCTTTGTAAATCTTGAAAATTTATGGAAAATTTTATCTTGAGCTAAAGTCAGGTTCAGGTGTTAAAATAGCATAAAATGACAGGGAAGTCAAGAAGGCAAAAAAGGCTTACGTTACATCGATGCCGGCCTTGCTATGAACATGAGTTTGCGATAGAATAGAAATAGAGTATGGTTTGCCCTAAGCAATGATCGGGTAACATAAAGGGTGGTGCAGACAAATGGAAAGAAAAAAATTGCCGATAGGTATATGGGAAAGTTTCCGGTGGTGTTTCTGTCACTGAAAGGTGTGGATGGGCTGACATTTGAAGACGCAGTGGAACGTTTTAAAAGTCTCATTCAGGAAGAGGCCTGGAGACTGCACAGTACATTGCAGGATAAAAAGCTTTCCCCTTATGCCAGGGATATGTTTAGACGTATGGAGAATCGGGAACTGTCAGGTACAGAACTTCCCGATGCCCTGAAGCTTTTTTCAAAGGTATTATACGAATATTATGGTCAGAAAGTAATCCTTCTGATTGACGAATACGATGTGCCGTTAGACAAAGCATTTCAACACGGCTACTACAGAGAAATGGTATCTCTGATCCGGAGCCTGTTCGGCCAGGCTCTCAAGACTAATGCTTTTTTGCAATTTGCGGTGTTAACTGGCTGTCTTCGGGTATCCAGGGAGAGTATTTTTACCGGGCTGAACAACTTTGATGTGAATTCGATTGCAGATATAAGACATGATGAGCATTTTGGTTTTACCGAGCAGGAAGTATGGGAGCTTTTAAAGGCATATGGTTTGGAACAGGCGGCAGCAGCCATGAAGGAGTGGTATGACGGATACCGCTTTGGCAATGCAGATGTATATTGTCCGTGGGATGTGATTAACTATGCAAAGAAACTGCAGGCAGACTCCCAGGCGGAGCCACAGGCGTTTTGGATCAATACCAGCGGCAACGATCTGGTGAAGCGTTTCGTTGACCGTGCAGATAAGACAACGCAAAATGAAATCGAACGGCTGATTGCAGGAGAAACCATTGAGAAAGCGGTCCGTCTGGAATTAACCTACGATGAGATTGACAACAGCATAGATAATCTGTGGAGTGTCCTGTTTATGACAGGATATCTCACGCAGAAGGAAAAGGCGAAAGAAAGTGTATATAAGCTGATCATTCCCAACCGGGAAGTGCGGGAGGTATTCATTCTTCAGATTCAGGAATGGTTTAAAAAGACTATTGTACAGGCCGGAAAGCCAATGCAGAAATTTTGCCAGGCATTTTTGGTGGGTGATGACATTTTTAGGAAAGCCGTTTTTTTGTGTCTGAAAGAAGGGGATGGAGCTACAAACTGGTTCCGATTCAACAGATAGAGGATAAGGAGAATTTTGTGGGAACCATTTGCTATGAGGGGAGTTTTCAAATAGAGAAAGTAACTGGAAAAACAGAACTTCTCCTGAATACAGTATATGAGGGGGCGAGGGTTTCTGTAAACGGTTCTAAAAAAAGGAGTAAAGATATGTCCACCTTATTTATTTAATATTTCAGAAGCGCACGCGAACAAAAAGATTACCTTTCACAGTATATATTATTACAGCCTGCGGGCATTACGGAGGATATTGTAATCAGACAGTTAGAGAAAGGGTGATGTTGGCAGAACAGACGGGACATATTTGATTTTTGTATGAAACCACAGCTCTCAGTTTATGATTGAGGGCTGTGGTTTTTAAGGTTCACAAGATAACGGCAGGACAGGGACTCCCCAATATATTTTGCAAACAAAAATACACTGGTTTTTGTTAGAAAAAACCCTTTGTAAATCTTGAAAATTTATGGAAAATTTTATCTTGACCTAAAGTCAGGTTCAGGTGTTAAAATAGCATAAAATAACAGGGAAGTCAAGAGGATGCTGACTTTTCTAAATAGTAAGTGTACCCATATGAAAAAGGGGGAATCATTGGATATGGAATACAGAACCAACAAAAAGACCGGAGACAAAATCAGTGTGATCGGCCTGGGAACCAGCTACATTGCGGATGCCTCGGAAAAGGAGGCGGTTAAAGCTCTTTTGCTTGCCCATGAAAAGGGAATCAATTTTGCAGATTTGGCCACTGCCGGGGCGAAGACCTTTGCCTACTATGGGAAAGCATTTGAGGATTTGAGAAAGGAAATGCTTTACCAGGTGCATTTTGGGGCAAACTATGAGACCGGAGAATACGGGTGGACCACGGACCTGGATAAGGTAAAGGAGCAGGTGGAGCGGATGCTTCGGGAACTGAAAACCGATTATGTGGATTATGGATTTATCCACTGTCTTGACCAGGTATCAGATTGGGAGGCGTATCAGAAAAACGGTGTTCTGGAATATCTGATGGAGATGAAAAGGCAGGGGGTGGTCCGCCATATCGGACTTTCCACCCACACGCCCGGGCTGGCTGAACTGGTGCTGGACACGGGACTGGTGGAGCAGCTGATGTTTTCCATCAACCCGGGATATGATTACCGTCATGGGGAGTTTGCCAAAGGTAGTACAAAGGAGCGGATGAAGCTTTACCGGCGGTGCGAGGCGGAGGGGATCGGCATTTCTGTTATGAAGCCATTTTCCGGCGGGCAGCTTTTGGATGGGGGAACTTCGCCCTTTGGAAGAGCGCTGACCAGGTATCAATGTATTCAGTACGCGCTGGATAAGCCGGGGGTGGTGACGGTGCTGCCGGGGATACGGGGAGTGGAGGATGTGAAGGATTTGCTGGGATTTTTTGATGCGCCGCCCGAGGAGCGGGATTATGAGGTTCTTGGCGCCTTCACGCCACGGGATGTTCTGGGGAATTGTGTTTACTGCAATCACTGCCAGCCCTGTCCTATGGGATTGAATGTGGGACTGATCAACAAATATTATGATCTGGCAGCGGCGGGAGATGTTATGGCGGCCGACCATTATGGAAAGCTGGAAAAGCATGCGTCCGATTGCACCGGGTGCGGCCATTGTGACAGCCGGTGTCCTTTCAGGGTCAGGCAGTCGGAGCGGATGAGGAAGATGGCAGAGTATTTTGGAAGGTAAAAGTATGCTTTATCGTGCAGAGATTGACGCTGTTTACAGTGATTCCGAAAGGTCCGCCTGGTTTGTTACCCGTACCCCGGAAAACGCGCTCTCGCTCCGTGAAGAACGTAGCGGACGCTAAATTCGCCGGGAAAACCATCCCGGCTCATTAAGCGCCGACGTTCTTCGAGGGTTTCCCGGGGTACGGGTAACAGACCAGGCTACGTTATCGGCTGTTTTATGGGAGAAACGCCTTCCATTAAGCTGCCGGTAACGTAGCAGGAGAAGAGGGACAGAACGTTTGAAGACCCTCTTTTCACGTCGGCACTTAGGCTGCGTTTTTTGCAGCCTTAGTACCGCTACGTGAAAAACGGAGTGAGAACGTGTCTGAA
>CATKXR010000019.1 GCA_949840805.1 uncultured Lachnospiraceae bacterium
CCACCCTCACGAATAGCGAAACGAAGACCCTGCTCCATAGCTACCGGATGAATCAGCTCAACGCTCATCTCTACATTGTCGCCAGGCATACACATTTCGGTGCCGGCCGGAAGCTCGCAAACGCCGGTAACGTCGGTTGTTCTGAAATAGAACTGCGGACGATAGTTGTTAAAGAACGGAGTATGACGGCCACCCTCGTCCTTGGTCAGCACGTACACCTGAGCGGTGAACTTGTGATGGCACTTAACAGAACCGGGTTTTACCAGAACCTGACCACGCTCGATCTCGGTTCTCTGAACGCCACGCAGCAGAGCGCCGATGTTATCGCCGGCCTGAGCCTCGTCCAGAAGCTTACGGAACATCTCGATACCGGTAACAACCGTCTTCCTGGTGTCTTCCTTAATACCAACAATCTCAACCTCGTCATTCAGATGAAGAGTACCACGCTCTACACGACCAGTAGCAACCGTACCACGGCCGGTGATGGTGAATACGTCCTCTACAGGCATCAGGAACGGCTTGTCGGTCTCACGCTCCGGATCCGGAACCCAAGAGTCAACCGCATCCATCAGCTCCAGAACTTTGTCGCCCCACTCGCTGGACGGATCCTCAAGAGCCTTCAGAGCGGAACCCTGAATAATCGGGGTGTCATCGCCCGGGAACTCATACTCGTTCAGCAGCTCGCGGATCTCCATGTCAACCAGCTCTAACAGCTCCGGATCGTCAACCATATCGCACTTGTTCATAAATACAACGATATACGGAACGCCTACCTGACGGGACAGCAGGATATGCTCTCTGGTCTGAGCCATAACACCGTCAGTAGCGGCAACTACCAGGATAGCGCCATCCATCTGGGCAGCACCGGTAATCATGTTCTTAACGTAGTCAGCATGCCCTGGGCAGTCAACGTGCGCATAGTGTCTGTTATCAGTCTCGTACTCTACGTGAGCGGTGGAGATGGTGATACCACGCTCTCTCTCTTCCGGAGCCTTATCGATGTTTTCAAATGCCACTGCCTCACCGGTACCCTTTCTCTCATGCAGGGTCTTGGTGATAGCTGCGGTCAGTGTGGTCTTACCATGGTCAACGTGGCCGATGGTACCGATGTTACAATGCGGTTTGGTTCTCTCAAATTTTGCTTTTGCCATTTTAAAACGTCCTCCTTAATTTGGCCACAATGGGCTTTCCTTATTATTATATAGGTTTATATAGGCTGTCCTTATTATATGCGATTTACACAAGTTTTTCAAGCCTATTTTCCACTTCTTAATACTTATCATTCCTGCTTCGCAACAGTCCGGATACCCCTTGGGCTGTTACGGCATACGGCCATTTCGTTACCGTCTGTGCTCGGAGATGATCTTTTCCTGTACAGACTTGGGAACCGGCTCATATTTCTCAAAGAACATAGAGTAGTTGCCGCGTCCCTGGGTCTTGGAACGCAGGTCTGTGGAGTAACCGAACATCTCGGAAAGGGGTACATATGCCCTTACGATCTTTCCTCCGCCCAGGTCATCCATTCCTTCGATACGTCCGCGCCGGGAGTTGATGTCCCCGATTACGTCGCCCATATATTCTTCGGGCATGGTGACTTCTACTTTCATGATCGGTTCAAGCAGGATGGAACCCGCCTTTTGCATGGCGTCTTTAAATGCCATGGAACCTGCAATCTTAAATGCCATCTCACTGGAGTCAACCTCATGGTAAGAACCATCGAATACGGTAGCCTTTACACCCAGCACCGGGAATCCTGCCAGCACACCGCTCTTGGCTGCTTCCTCAATACCTTCGCCTACGGCAGGAATATACTCTTTCGGAATCGCACCGCCGACAACGGAGGATTCAAACTTAAAGGTCTCTTCCGCATTGGCGTCCATAGGCTCAAAGTGTACCTTACAATGGCCGTACTGGCCGCGGCCGCCGGACTGCTTGGCATACTTGCTGTCCACATCCACCGCCTTGGTAAAGGTCTCTTTATAGGCAACCTGAGGAGCGCCGACGTTGGCTTCCACATTAAACTCACGAAGCAGACGGTCCACGATAATCTCCAGATGAAGCTCGCCCATACCGGAAATAATAGTCTGCCCGGTCTCCTGATCGGTTCTCGCGCGGAAAGTAGGATCTTCCTCCGCAAGCTTTGCCAGCGCCTCACCCATCTTGCCCTGGCCTGCTTTCGTCTTGGGTTCAATGGCAATATCAATAACCGGCTCCGGGAACTCCATGGATTCCAGAATAACCGGATGCTGCTCGTCACAGATCGTATCGCCGGTAGTCGTTAGCTTAAAGCCTACGGCGGCGGCTATATCGCCGGAATATACTTTATCCAGCTCCTGTCTCTTGTTGGCATGCATCTGCAGGATACGCCCCACACGCTCTTTCTTATTCTTAGTGGCATTCAAGATATAAGAACCGGAATTGAGGGTTCCCGAATACACCCGGAAGAATGCCAGTTTCCCCACAAAGGGATCAGTCATGATCTTAAATGCCAATGCAGAGAACGGCTCCTCATCGGAGGAATGACGCTCAATCTCATTGCCTTCCATATCCACGCCTTTAATGGACGGAATATCGGTAGGCGCCGGCATATATTCCAAAATCGCATCCAGAAGCTTCTGGACACCCTTGTTCCGATAAGCGCTCCCGCAGCATACCGGCACCGCGGTACACTCACAGGTAGCTTTTCTCAGAACCCGCTTCATGTCCTCCACGGACGGCTCCTCGCCTTCCAGATACTGCATGGTCAGGTCATCATCCAGTTCACAGACCTTTTCCACCAGCTCGCTGCGATAGAGTTCGGCCTCATCCTTCATGTCCTCCGGCACATCTATAATAGAGACATCCTCTCCCTTATTATCATTATAAATGTATGCCTTCATCTCAAACAGGTCGATGATTCCCTTAAATTCATCTTCCTTGCCGATAGGCAACTGGAGGCAGATAGCATTCTTACCCAGCCGCTCACGGATCTGATCCACAGCGCCAAAGAAATTAGCGCCCAGGATATCCATCTTATTGATAAACGCCATACGGGGTACATTGTAGGTATCCGCCTGACGCCATACGTTCTCGGACTGCGGCTCCACGCCGCCCTTGGCACAGAACACGCCGACAGCGCCGTCCAGAACACGCAGGGAACGCTCTACCTCAACCGTAAAATCCACGTGTCCGGGAGTATCGATAATATTAATCCGGTGCTCCAGAGCGCCTTTTTTCGGTCTGCAGTCTTCCTGCATGGTCCAATGACAGGTCGTAGCCGCTGAAGTGATTGTGATACCACGCTCCTGCTCCTGGGCCATCCAGTCCATGGTAGCAGTACCTTCATGAGTATCACCGATTTTGTAGTTTACACCAGTATAGTACAGGATACGCTCAGTCAATGTGGTCTTGCCGGCATCGATGTGAGCCATGATCCCGATATTTCTGGTTCTCTCTAACGGATATTCTCTTCCAGCCAAAGCTTTGTCCTCCTATTAGAATCTAAAATGGGAGAAGGCCTTGTTAGCCTCTGCCATCTTATGCATATCTTCTTTACGCTTCACGGACGCGCCTGTATTGTTGGCCGCATCCATGATCTCGTTGGCCAGACGCTCTTCCTGGGTCTTTTCATTTCTCTTGCGGGAGAACATGGTGATCCAGCGAAGCGCCAGTGTCTGACGTCTCTCAGGCTTAACCTCGATCGGCACCTGATAGGTGGCGCCGCCGATTCTCTTGGCCTTGACCTCAAGGACGGGCATGATGTTGTTCATGGCCTCCTCAAAAACCTCTACCGCGGGCTTTCCGGTCTTGTCCTCAACACGGGCAAATGCACCGTATACGATCTTCTGGGCAACGCCTCTCTTGCCGTCTAACATAATGTTGTTGATCAGCTTGGTTACAACTTTATTGTTGTATAAAGGATCCGCTAATACGTCTCTTTTCTGAATATGTCCTTTACGTGGCACGTTACTTCCCTCCTTAATCATGGTGCAGGCTGCTGCGCGGCGGGCGAACCCGGCCTTTTGCACTTTCTACTGCCTGCAAAAATTAATTCATCGGTACTCACATGTTTCCATAAAATGTGTTCGCGCTCGGTCGTTTGATCTATTCCTGCAACCTACAGGTCAATATCACCGGCACTACAATCACTTTACTGCCGTTAGTGGTACTTCGTTTGCCGCTTTATAATCAAAAAGCAGCATTATAAACTTTGCAGCCTGTTACTTTTTGGCGGCTTTCGGCCGCTTCGCGCCATATTTGGAACGGGCTTTCTTGCGGTTGGCAACGCCGGCAGTATCTAAGGTACCACGAATAATATGATATCTCGTACCTGGCAGATCCTTTACTCTTCCGCCGCGGATCAGCACCACGCTGTGCTCCTGCAGATTATGCCCCTCTCCGGGAATGTAACTGGTAACCTCGATTCCATTAGAAAGACGTACTCTGGCAATCTTACGAAGTGCAGAGTTCGGCTTCTTCGGGGTAGCAGTCTTAACCGCGGTACAAACGCCCCTTTTCTGTGGGGAGGAGATATCGGTAGCACGCTTGCGCAGGGAATTGTAACCTCTCTGCAGAGCTGGTGCCGTGGACTTCTTCACCGATGTCTGTCTTCCCTTTCTCACTAACTGGTTAAATGTTGGCATTCCTTTTCACCTCCTGTGATATTGTCTGTTGGTTGCTGTAAGTTGTCAGCTTTTTGCACGCAAAAAAATATGACGTGTTTTTGCACGCCATACCATTATATCTGGATTGTAAAACCCTGTCAAGGGAATTTTTACTATAAATCTTAGAAAATTTCGGCTTAATCAGTTTTTTCCCTTTTTAATGCACGTACAATGAAATTTAATGCATGTACAGTAAAATAGCAACATAGATATAGAACAAACCTGTACAAGAAAGGACTTTTATGAATATTTCCAAATCAAAGGTATTGCTGCGGTCTCTGCTGATGGCATATCTTTTGTCCGGCATTCTGCTCCTTGTCCTGTCCTTTGCCCTTTACCGGCTGAAGCTGGGGGAGCAGCAGATCAATGCCGCCGTCTATGGCGTCTATGTGATCGCCTGCCTGTTCGGAGGCTTTTTAGCCGGCAAAGCCTCCCTTTCCCGCCGTTTTTTCTGGGGGATGCTCACCGGGATTCTGTATTTTGCCGTGCTGTTCGCCGTCTCCTGGCTGATGAACCGGAACACCATGATCATACCCGACCTGACAAAAAGCGCCACTGTCCTGGCCTGCTGCGTCGCAGGAGGAACTGCAGGCGGAATGTTCAGCTAAAAAGAGAAATATACACTCCGGATTCCCCTTGCGGAAAGGGCCGCCCATCCATTTAAGCAGCCCTTTCTGCCTTCGCAAATCATCCATTCACAGACGAATCCCCTGCCACTTTAAAAGAACAATCAGCATGACCAGTCCACCTGCCACCACTACATAAAACACCTCTTCCATGGGAATCCGTATCGCCCGGTCATAACTTCCTTCGTCATCTACTAACATAAATTCTTCCGGATTGCTGGTATTATAACGGATCTCATACTCCCATCCCTTTTGATACCACCAATCCTGATCCGTAAACAGACACGTCTTCTTTTCATACTCCACCCCGTCCACCTCATAGTGAAACACCGGCCAATAATAGAAATCATTCCGGATACGGCTGTAACCGTATCGCTCTATCTCGACTTCTACTACCTTTGCCGTGGTTCTTCCTGTATAAAAGCGGCGTGCCCTCTCGATTCCTTCCCTCATCTCATTACAGGTTGTGACAATGACCAGAAATTGAACCCCGATTATTGCTGCTGCCCCCAACACAACCAACAATCCAAGAACAACCATATACCTCCTGCCTTATCCCTTTATCAGGATGCCGCGCTCTCCGTCTCGTCCTCCTGATCCTTCTTCCCCTGCTCCTCCTGGCCGGAAATCTCGCCGTTCTCCTCCTCATTGAGAATGTACAGATGAATCTTCTCAATCCGGTTCTTCTCCACGCTTTCCACTACCAGACGCAATCCCTCATGGCACACTTCCTCTCCGGCCTCCGGCAGATGATCCAAAAGACCGATTACCAAACCGCCGATCGAATCATACGCCTCTGATTCCAGCTTCAGATTCAGCCAGCCGTTTAAGTCGTCCAGCTTCATGGAACCGCTGACCAGATATTCATCAGCTGCGATCATCTTCAGCGCGTCTTCCTCATCCTCATCGTACTCATCCCGGATTTCGCCTACGATTTCTTCCAGCATATCCTCTAAAGTAACCATGCCTGCCGTAGCTCCATACTCATCCAGCACAATAATAAAATTATTAAAGGTCTTGCGCATTTCCACCATCAGCTCCGCTGTCTTTTTGTACTCGTAAGTATACAGCGGCTGTCTTAAGAAATCCCGGATGGTAAAGGACTTCCGCTCAGCCAGCAAAAAGTCTTTCACATTGATGATGCCGATCACATTATCCGTAGTCCCCTCATACACCGGAAACCGGGTAAATTTCTCCCGGCGAAAGATCTCCATCAATTCCTCAAAGGTTGTGTCCACATCCACCATAACCATGTCAATCCGGGGCACCATCACATCCTTTGCCACCGAATCGCCAAAGTCGAACACATTGTTAATCATTTTCTTTTCTTCTGTCTCAATAACGCCTTCCTCATGGCTTACCTCCACAATCGTCCGCAGCTCATCCTCCGTGATCGCCTCCTGCTTCTTATTGGGATCCACCCGCAATAGCAGCAAAAATCCAAGAGAAAGCTTATTGATGCAGAAAATCACCGGCGTCAGAAGAGTCATCATCAGATAAATGATCCTCGCATAACCAAGAGCCAGCCGTTCCGAATGGATCGTAGCCAATGTTTTGGGGGAAATCTCCCCAAAGACCAGAATCAACAGTGTCAGGATACCGGTTGCCACGCCTACTGCTTTACTTCCAAACAAGTCCGTGGTCAGGGTGGTCATCAAAGAAGACGCTGATAAATTTACAACATTATTGCCTACCAAAATGGTACTCAGCATTTTCCCTGAATCTTCAATCACCTTTGTGAGTGTGACGGCTCTCTTATCTCCTGCCTCCGCCAGGGTCCGCACCCGCATGCGGTTGACCGTAGTAAGCGCCGTCTCCGCCGAAGAAAAAAAGGCAGAAAGGCCAAGCAGCACAACAACCGTACAGATTTGTATGCCCGTACTGTCTCCTGAATCTAACATAAAATTACTTTAATCTCCTTTCCGTTTTATCAGGTATCGGCCGGCATACTTCAAAAACCGCAACAGGCCGGATACCTCCTTCATCGCTGCCAAAAACATCAAATTGCATAAGATTCTACAATATTTCCCTGGTCTTGTCAATCTTTATTTCTGCCGGCACGCCAGCCTTTTTATCCTTACAAGAAGGTTTTGACAGCAGGATGGCCTGTATGCCTGTCCCCAAAAAGATAAAAATATCTCCCAGATTAAAAACAATCTTTTTTAAAGGGCCAAAACGGAGACTGAAATAATCTACCACATATCCCCGTGCGTACCGGTCATAAAGATTGCTTACAGAACCTCCGATCACAAAGCTTAATGCCGCTTTTTCCATCCATTTTCCTCTGGACTTTATCTTTTCTATAAGCCCTCCTGTCAATACAGAAGCCAGTATCAGAGGAATCAGCCGTACCAGCTCCTTGTGTTCTTCCAGCAGTCCGAAGGGAAATCCCTCATTATGGTTCCGGTATAGCCATATTTTATCTTTTGTCCCTTCAAGGGGCCTGGGAAACCGCTCCGGTTCCTGCGCTTCAATCTTATATTTCAGCCACTGATCCCCCCCTGCTATGATCATGATTAATCCCATCCATGTCATAGAAATGCCCTCCTGTTCTAATGATTATTTTATTATACTATTTTTACGGACAATAATCAATTCCATACCTAAACTCATATTCATATTTTAAAAGGAAAAAGGAGGCTGCCATGCCAGTCTGCAGCCATGCCCCGTCATCCGAAGAATATATGGATTTTATCATCCACTACTCGCCCCGCTCTCTCCCGTCCCTCCGGGAGCTGGCAGACTCCGAATGCATTAATTTTATCAGCCGGAGCTTTGCTGTTATTCATTATCCGAAAAGCAGCCTGGAGCCTTTAAGTTTATCACTCTACTCTTACAGCATTATTCCCAAACTATTTGGCCTTTTGGACACCACGGCCTTAGAAGCCGGCGGCATCCTTCCGGTATTTGACCAGCCTTCCCTTTTATCTGACGGAAGCGGTGTTATCATAGGGCTCGTAGATACAGGTATTGACTATACAAATCCTCTGTTCCGCAATCCCGACGGTTCCAGCCGAATCCTGGGAATCTGGGATCAGTCCATCGAAGCAGACGAAGCCCCTCCGGAAATTGATGGATTTTCACCTCTTTACGGTTCCACCTACACCCAGGAGCAGATCAATGAGGCATTAAAAAATGACGATCCCTATTCCATAGTCCCCAGCCGCGACACAGACGGTCACGGAACCTTCATGGCAGGGGTAGCTGCCGGCAACCGGATTGACCGTCCTGTATCCTTCTCCGGCGCCGCCCCCAATGCCTCATTAGCCGTGGTAAAGCTAAAACCTGCCAAACAATACTTGCGGGACTTTTTTCTGGTACAAACCGAAGAAGATGTCTTCCAGGAAAATGATATCATGGCCGCCGTCACTTATCTCTTGAGTATAGCCGGCCTGTACCAGCGCCCTCTTGTTATCTACCTTGGCGTGGGAACCAACCAGGGGAGCCATGAAGGCAATAGTCCCTTAAGCCAGCTTCTTGAAAATCTGAGAGGCTTCGTAGGGCTTGCTGTTGTTGCAGGTGCAGGTAATGAGATGGGATATCATCACCATTTTAAAGGGAACATGTCTCCGGACCAGGAATATGAAGATATTGAACTTCGGGTTGCCGCCGACGAAACCGGCTTCTGTATGGAAATGTGGTCCCAAGAACCAGAGCTTTATACCATTGGAGTGGTTTCCCCTTCCGGGGAAGTTGTAGACCGGATCCCTCTGCGCCTGGGAGCCGAAACCGTCATACCCTTCCGTCTGGACACTACCTCCCTGACCATCAATTACCAGAACTTTGAAAGCAGCTCCGGAAGCCAGCTCATCTTCATGCGCTTTGAAACTCCCGCATCGGGAATCTGGCGGATCCGTGTGTATCCTACCTTGTATATTACCGGCAATTTCCATGTGTGGCTGCCCATGCACGGCTTTATATCGGACCAGACTATCTTCCTGCGGCCGGATCCCAACAACACGACCATGGATCCTGGAAACAGTGAACTGCCGCTTACCGTAGCCGCTTACAATCATACCAACAGCAGCATCTATATCCACAGCAGCCGGGGCTACACGCCCAGTAACCGCATAAAACCTGACATCGCCGCTCCCGGGGTAGATGTACAAGGCCCTGCTGTGGGCGCTTCCATCGAAAGTGAACTTCGGTTTATGCGTCGCTCCGGCTCCTCTGTATCTGCTGCCATTGCTGCCGGCGCTGTTGCAGATATCATTGCCTGGAGCTATATCAACAATAACGCCGTGGGCCTTAGCAGCACCGCTGTCAATTCCATGGTGATCCGGGGCGCCAACCGCAATCCTTCCTTTTCCTATCCCAATCCGGTCTGGGGATTCGGCACCCTGGATCTCTACCAGACCTTTCTCCAGAGCCGGGAGTAATACAATTCCTGAAACCTGACCCGTCGCCTGACATGGGCAGGGCAAAAACGGAAAGCCTCTGAGGCTGAACCGGGATTTTGCCCTGCCGCTACTTTAATGTTCCTGCCGCCTTATCCGGATCGCCGGCCCTCCGCGCTTTTCCAGATAAGCCCTGGTCACTACTACTTCTCCGATATTGGGATCTTTGGGAATTTCATACATAATATCCAGCATGTTCTCTTCCAATATGGCCCTCAGGGCTCTTGCACCTGTCTCCCGCTTCAGAGCTTCCCCGGCAATCCAATCCAACGCCTCGTCTTCGAATTTCAAAAGCACTTCGTCCATCTCCAGCAACTTCACATATTGCTTTAAAATCGCATTTCTGGGTTCCTTTAAGACTTTTACCAAAAGCTCTTTCGTCATTCTTTCTAAAGTCACGGTCACTGGCAGGCGCCCTAAAAACTCCGGGATCATGCCAAACTCCCGCAAATCCTTATTTGTCACATGGCTTAAAATGTTGGGATCCTCTTCATATTTATCCTTAAGCTCCGCCCCGAATCCCATGGAAACCGTTTTATCCAGCCTCCCTTTTATGATCTTTTCCAAATCCGGAAAAGCCCCTCCGCAGATAAACAAAATATGATCCGTATTAATTGTTTTTAAAGGCGTAAGGGCATTTTTCTGGTTGGATCCCACCGGAACCTCCACCCGGCTTCCTTCCAAAAGTTTAAGAAGCTCCTGCTGCACAGATTCTCCGCTTACGTCTCTGCTGCTGGTCTCCCGTTTTTTTGCAATTTTATCGATCTCGTCAATAAAAATGATCCCGTGTTCCGCCCTCTGCACATCATTTCCCGCAGCCGCCAAAAGTTTAGATACCACGCTTTCAATATCGTCTCCGATATATCCTGCCTCTGTCAGGGCAGTGGCATCTGCAATAGCAAGAGGAACATCCAAGAGCTGTGCCAGGATCTTCACCAGATACGTTTTCCCGCTTCCTGTAGGCCCGATCATCAGAATATTGGACTTCTCAATGTCCACCTCCTGCCGGCCAAAATCCTCCTCTTCCCTCTTTCCTGCCGCTTTTATGCCGTCTGCATATACCCGCTTATAATGGTTATAAACGGCTACCGAAATCACCTTCTTGGCATGTTCCTGGCCGATCACATAATCATCCAGCCGGCTCTTAATCACATGAGGCGCCGGAATATCCTTAAGCTCAAATTCCGGTCCTGTTTTCTTCTTCTTTTTTATCTTCTGACGGTTGGAGGCCTGGGTATCTGTAGTATCCTGACGGTTTCCTGCCGGTACAAAATTCATATTCATAAATGGCATTCCGGAAAGTTGGGAAAAATCTATTTTAGATAAATCAACGCCTCCTCTCATGACTGAATCAAATGTCTTCTGCATGCAATCATGACATAAACACATATTTCCCGGCATAACTATCATATTGCCTGCCTTACTCTCCGGCCTGCGGCATATATAACAGATTTTTTCATAATCCTGTTCGTTTTCGTTCAGATGCTCCTCCCGGGTGACATTCTTCTGTTCTTTGTCTTTCTCGTCCACTTCGCTTCCTTCCTCTCCTTCCTGCCGCAGCAGGGATATTTTCCTTAAAACCGCAGCAACACAGCAAACAGCAAAAGTTCAGGCGGCTGAAAAGATCCCGTCTGAACTGTTACAGCAAATACTCAGTGTACTATAAAAAGTACGCTGAGTATCTGTCTTTTTACCACTTCCATTCTATTTTTTGACAATCCTTAATTGGTTTCCTGTTCCGGTCTGTATCCTAAAGTAATCTCCACCGTTCTTTCCACATATTCGCCGTTCTCTAAGGAACGCACGGTCAGCTCTACTGTGCTTCCGCCTTCATAATAGGTCAGCATCTCCTGCAGATCTGCCATGGAACGGACTGTCTGCTTATCAAATTTAGTAATGATATCCTTTTCCCTTAAGCTGGAAGCTGCCGCCGCGCCGCCTTCCACAATCTTATACACATAGATTCCTTTCGGCATCCCGTACATGGCGGCCGTCGTGTCGTCAATATTCGTCCCCTGTATTCCCAGATATCCACGTTTGCTCTCTTCAACCTCTGTCCGTGTCTTCCTGTTCATCAGGTCATTGATGATATCTTGTGCTTTGGAAATAGGGATTGCATACCCCATTCCTTCTACTTCCGTAGAAGAATACTTGGCAGCATTGATCCCGATCACTTCTCCCTTCATGTTCAGCAAAGCTCCTCCGCTGTTACCAGGGTTAATCGCCGCGTCTGTCTGAAGCAGATTCCTGCTCACCTCATTCTGTGCTTTTACTTCCCGGTCTAAGGCGCTCACATAGCCGACAGTCACGGACTGCCCGTAACCCAAGGCATTGCCGATTGCAATCACGCCCTGCCCGACCTTTAAGGCATCCGAATCTCCCAAAGTAGCGATCTTAACCTTTCCCATGGTCTCGGAATCAATCTGGGAAACGGGTACGGCGATCACTGCAAGGTCACTTTCCGAATCCGTTCCCTTAATCGTGGCAGCCACGGAAGATTCGTCAATAAAAGTCACCATCAGCTCCTTGGAATCCTGGACCACATGATTGTTCGTCACAATCAGAAGCTCGTCATCATTTTGCCCCACAATAATGCCGGAGCCGCTGCTGGGTACTTCATATCTTTGGCTGGAGCCAAACCAGGTCCGCTGTTCTAAGACCATGGTATTGGTGATCGCTACCACGGACGGCATCGCTGACTCTACAATACCGGATACATCTGTCTGAAGAGCCAGGGTGGCATTTGCCACTGCCTGGGTTCCTGCCGTTTCCCGGGCCGCAGCCGTAGCCACGCTCATCTGAGTCTCCTCCTGCGGCGCGTATTGCGCCCTCAGATATTCCCCGGCCGTATTTACACCAAACATGGTTCCTCCGGCTACGGTGCCGAACAGCAAAGCGGCCGCTGTTATTCCCGCCGCCTTCCCTGCCAGGGAACCCTTTTTTTTAGGATTTCTCTCGGGTTCTTTGGGGATATGGGACATGTTCATCCGGTTATACGGCGTCCCCTCCGCATACTGCTTCCACTGGCTGTCCTGGTATCTTTCCTCATCATAGTAATTCTCGTTTCTCTCACTGTTTAATTCAGTATCTCTATTCTCTCTGTTATTTTCATTTTCAAACATGGCCACAATCTCCTTCCCTTGTGATGGCTTATTGTCTATAGCTACAATATAGCCATGAATTGTGATGGAATTGTGATGAAAATATTATTTAAGTGTGAAAGAGAAACTTCTTTATTGTCCTGGCCCTGCAACCACTCCGCTTCCGGAACCGTTCTGGCTTCCGGGAGCCGGATTGCCTATGTCAACAGGTCTTCCGCTTCCCGGTGATTCCCCGCCAGGCGAACTCTGCCCGCTGCCCGGCCCGTGATTCCCGCCGCCGGGGTTCACTGCATTGGTCTCCTCTCTGCCTGGTGACGGAATTGTCATGGGCGAAGAATTGGCGGCTTCCGTAGTCGTTAAATGGCCGCCCGGCCCTGTGTGTGTATTGTTATTGCCGGACGCCGACGTTCCCGGGGACTGATATATCCTGCCCGACGGATCTGTCTCCGGCGTAGTCGGGTGTGTACTGGGACGCAGGTCGCTGGCACTGGTGGTGGCATTCGGCCCTGGTCTTGCAGCGCTGCTTTCGGAAGCGGACTCAGACGGATGCAGGTTTCTTGTCGATTCCAACGGATTGCCGTTAGCATCTGTGGATGCTTCCGTGGGATGCCCCCCAGGCCTGTCTGCCAGGCTGCTTTCTGACGCGCTGGTCTGTGCCGCGTTGCTTTTCCGGCGCACCAGCTCCCCGTCCTCATCCAACATCCATTTTGTTGCCACCCCGTCCTCGTCCGTCTCCTGCTTAACATAATCACCGGAACTGTCCGTCTCCCGGGGTATCCGTTTCTTTACCTTCTTTCCACTGGAATTGAGTACATAAATATACTCATACTTATCATCATCCTCTTCTTCCTTATCCTTTGCCTTTGTCGTCTCCGCAGCCGTGGTTTTGGGTGGCTGGATCACCCCGCCGTCTGTATTGACGCTCTTTATATAATTGCCTTCCTTATACATCCCTGTATCCGCGGCAATCTTTTTGCTGATGCTTTGCACGGTTTCCGATGGAACATAATCTTCCGTTCCAAACAGAAACTGATGCAGCTTCACCACATTGGTCTCCAAAGTCTGCGGGATCACGCAGGCGCCCTTTTTCCCCATATTAGCGTCTCCCCGCGCCTCAGGAAAGCCCATGGTGTCACCCAGATGGTACTTGTTGATATTTATCAGGCTGGTATAAATATCATCAACCCAAAGGCTGGTATATATCTGCGGGAATACGGTGGCCAATACTCGTTTCAGAGTTTCAAAATCCGCTGACTTAGCCTTCTCAAATGCCAGCTTGATCACCTTTCTCTGACGTTCTGTCCTGGCATAATCCGTATCCATCAGACGCAGGCGCCCATAAGCAACTGCCTGCACGCCGTCCAGATGATTCATGCCCGCCTGTTTCAGGTGATGGGAACCGATTCCTGTCACCTCTACGGTCTCCGTAATAAAAGAATTAATATAATAAAACTCGGCCTTACTCAGTTCCACATCCACGCCGCCTAAAATATTGATTGCGTCTGCCACGGCTTTCCAGTTAAAGGTTACATAATCCGACACATTCAAATCCAGGTTCCTGTTCATCGCGGACATTGCCTGCTCAGGCCCTCCCACAAAATATGCCTGATTGAACTTGTTATACGAGCCTTCCTTTGATATATTCAGATATGTGTCCCTGAACAGGGAAACCAATTTGATTTCTCCTGTCTCCAGATTAATATTGCAGATAATATTTACGTCCGAGTTCGTTCCCCTCTCAAGAGCATTATTCCTGGCATCCACGCCAAATATGGCAATGGTCCAGTATCCCTTCAGCTTTTCCATGGTGACTACGTCCAAATCCTGATTCTGCACCTGCTCCATATCGATCTCGGGGCGTTTCACCTGGTTCATCAGCCGGGCCACATAAGCATATCCGAAAATAAACATCAGGGCAAAACACTCGGCAATGATCATACCTATGATCCTGCGGCGTCTGCGGCGGGCCAAATCTGCTTCCCTGCGGTATGCAAAACTTCCTGTCCTGCCTCTGGATTCTGCCCTGCCCCTGGATTCCGTCCTGCCGCCGGCCCCCGCTGCCGCAGCGGCGGTCTGTGCAGACGCCCGCTGCTGCCTGGAAGCTGCCGGATGTTCCCCGGGACGTTTGGGTACCGGGTGTACAGAAGCATCATTCATTACCTTCAGCCCGTCTGCCTGCCTGCCTCCCTCCCTGTAAGCCTGCTGCCTGGCGCCTTCCTGTTTTGCTGTTTTGGGGTTTCTCCGGCTCTTGTTTCCCGGATACCTTATATCCTCATTATACTCTCGACTCATGCAACCTACCTCGTCTTATTATGCATTGCATTTAATAGGCATTTTTGTTGATAAAACCTTTAAATACCGTAAGAAACAAAATTTTAAAATCAAATCCCAAAGTCCAGTTTTCGATATAGTATAAATCATGTTCGATTCTCTTTTCAATGGAAGTGTCTCCCCGGTATCCGTTGATCTGGGCCCATCCCGTCATACCCGGACGCACCTGATGCTTAATCATATAACGTGGAATCTCCTCTTTAAACCGTTCTACAAAAAACGGCCTCTCCGGACGTGGCCCTACCAGGCTCATGCTGCCTGCCAGCACGTTAAAAAGCTGCGGAAGCTCATCAATGCTGGTTTTTCGGATAATCTTTCCCACCGGCGTCACCCGCGGGTCATGGGGGGTAGTCCACTGTCCTTTTTCCTGGTTAGGAAGTTGGACCTCCATAGAACGGAACTTATACATTTTAAAAGGGCGGTTGTGAAGGCCTACCCGTTCCTGGCTGTAGATTGCCGGCCCTGGTGATGTGAGCTTAACCAAAGCCGCCGTAATTACCATAACCGGAGAAAACAGCACTAGTGCCGCGGCAGCCCCAAACAGATCCATCACCCGTTTCATGGTGACATTTAAAAGATCATTCAGAGGAACATGGCGGATATTGATAACCGGAAGCCCCTGCAGATCCTCCGTATAAGGCCTGGTGGGTATAAATCTATTATAATCCGGAATGAATTTTGTATGCACGCCGGATTTTTCACATTCCGCCACCATTTTTTCAAGTCCGGCATAATCACGGATACTTAAGGTTATGGCAATCTCATCCAATAAATTCATATCCAGGATTTTTTTTAAATCCTGTGTGGTCCCAATGACCCTGACACCTTTGTAATTTTGTCCTCTGGACCTGTGATCGTCTAAAATCCCCCGGATCTGATACCCCCACTCCGGATTTGCCACAACCCGGTCAATATAACTCTCCGCCGCCTGGCTATACCCCACCAGCAAAACGTGTTTCTGGTTATATCCTTTAGATCGCATAGACCGAAGACAAATACGGATCAAATTCCGCTCCAGCGTCTCCGCCACAACATTTATCACAAAGAAAAGAAGTACAAGGGGCCTGGAAAAATGGTAGAAATACGGATTCTTTCCTCCCAGATACAGCACCATGCTAAACAGCAAAAAACCCATCATATTCGATTTGAAGATGTTGGCAAATTCCTGTCTGCGTCCTTGTACCCGTTTCGGCGTAAACAGATGAAAAACCGCATACAGCAACAGATAAACCGGTACGATGGCCACCAGTACACCCATATAAATTTCCCATCGCAACGCTTCATTGGCGGCATGATACCGGCCGCTTCCAATGATGATGTACCAGCTTAAAGCATATGCCGCTACAATCACGCAAGCATCCATCGCCACATGCAGACGGTTTAATCTTTTTTGGTTATCTTTTATCATAATGTTTTACCACTACCCGGCCTTCTGGAACAATCCGGATATATAAACAGTGAAGTTTTCCTAAATCCAGTAATGATCGGCTTTAACAGCCTGACGCCCTGACGGTAACGATTATACACGAATTCTTCTTTTTGTACTATTAAATTTCTCTTAAATCTATGGCGCCTCTTTTTACGATTCTGTTCTGCTCTCTTGATATTTCATGGCTGTCGCTGATTTTTCAGTTTTTTTATAATCTGCCGCCTTGAAAACTCATAAATATACAACATGGTCCCATAGATCAATTCCCACTGGATTGCGAGATAATTACTTAGGTTTTCAGGTTTGTAAACTACTTTTTTTGTGGTTTTCGCGGTGCGGATTCCCTCCCATATGCCGGAAAGATATTCCTTTTCAAAGCCGATTTTTTTGAAAAACAGATATTTCCCCACCATTCCCGCCCCAATCGGCAGGGCATTTATGAGAAGCTGAGGCCAGGGCATATTTTTATAATTCAGGTATACATTGTTCCGGGCTGTCAGCCTGACTTTAAATGCGTTATATTTTGATCCGCTGGTGCCGCTTCCCACATGGTATACCACAGCTTTCGGGCAGTATCGGTTATAGTATCCCGCAATTTTGGCGCGATATCCCACATCGATGTCTTCTAAATAAGCAAAATGGGCTTCATCGAAATATCCGATCTCTTCAAACAGCCCGCGCCGGTAAATGGCGCCGCCGGCACAGGCCGAAAAAATGTGGCAGGGACGGTTATAGCGCCCGGCCTCCTGTCCCACCCCGCGCTGATATGCCCATCCCATCAGGCTGTACATATCCCCGGCATCGTCGATCTGGCCTTCACAGCCCATCTTCAGCATTTTGGGGCTGACGGAAAAAATACGAGGAGAAGCCTCTATGGCGCGAAACAGATTTTCCACATAGGAAGGCATTGCCTCCGTGTCATTATTAAGGAGAATCACATACGGGGTTTTGGCCGCGCGGATCCCCATATTGACCGCGCCGGAAAATCCAAGGTTCCCGGGAAGGAACAGGGAAGGGACCTGATTCTCCTTCAGCCATTCCACGCTGCCGTCCTCCGAGCCGTTATCCACCACCAAAATATCAAATTCCTGGAAAGTCTGGCATGACAAGGCCTTTAAACATGGCGGAAGAAACTTAAGTCCGTTATAATTGGGAATCACAATGGTTATCTTTTTCAAAGCTTTACCTCCAGCTTATACGGTTCGCCGATCTTTTCCTTTAAAAGGTCGCGAAGGGCAAAATTTGATTTCCGCAGAGTCAGGTTCGGATTGTAATAGGGGTCCCCATTAGCCAGAATATCCGGCCAGCGGCGGGCAAAAACGGCAATCTCCCGATTAAACCTCGCCACCTTCTCTGGCGTATCCTCCAGGCCGCGGGACTTAGATTCATAGTGGTACATAAGCGCATAGGGCGCGTAAACCACCAAAAGCCCCATGGAACGTATCTTCATGCAATAATCGATATCATTGAACGCCACTGCCAGCTCTTCTGTAAATCCTCCTGCTTTCTCAAACACGGACTTTTTTGTCATCATACAGGCGGCAGTGACCGCGCTGTAATCCTGGGCGCACATAGCCCTGTGGAAATAGCTGTTTTCCGCCTGGTGAAGCCCGATAAAGGTATGGCCTGCGATCCCGCCAAAGCCCACCACCACACCGGCATGCTGGATCGTATCGTCCTGGTACAGAAGCCGGGCTCCTACAGCGCCTACATCCTCCCTCTGGCAGAATCCCAGCAGCTCCTCAAACAGCCTGGGTTCTATGATCTCCGTGTCATTATTCAGAAAAAGCAGATACTCTCCCTCTGCAAAAGAAGCTCCGAAATTGTTGATGGCAGAATAATTAAACTCCCTTTCCCACGTCACGATCCGGACCTGCGGGAATTCTTCCTGAATGGCCTTATAATAAGAAAAGGTCTCCTGTTCCGTGCTGTTGTTTTCCACAATAACAAATTCCAGATTCTTGTATGAGGCGCGTTTTAATATGGAACGGACACACAGATCCAGATCTTTTGCATGGTCCTTATTGGGAATGATCACTGAGACCAAAGGTTCGCCTTTAATCTTGAAAAACGTGTGGTAAATCCCATAGTCCACTCCCTTTTCCACCTTCTGCACATCAATGCCGCACCTCTCATAATGAGCCATAATAGCCCTGGAACCTGCCTCAAAAGCATATAGTTTACTCTCAGGATTGCTGGCTGTAGAACCCTGGTGGCAGCGCCAGTGGTAAAGAACCTTGGGAATATGCCAGATTCCCTTTGCCGCCTCTGTACAGCGGAAAATAAAATCATAATCCTGAGCGCCGTCAAACTCCTGCTTAAAGCCCCCGGCCCGCTCCAACAGCTCCCGCTTTACCGTGAGCAGATGACAGATATAATTGACACTGGTCAGCAGATCCGGATTAAAATCCGGCTTGAAATGGGGATCAAACAAAGCTCCTCCATCCATGTCCAGCTTGTCCTCGTCCGAGTAGAAAAGATCACACTCCGGATGGGCGTTGACTGCCGCCGCCACCTCATAGAGCGCGTGCTCCGGAAGCGTATCATCATGGTCTGCCAGAATGATGTATTCTCCCCCTGCCATTTCTATGGCAGCGTTGGTATTGCCGGCAATTCCCCGGTTCCCGCCCAGATTCACATAGCGGAAACGGCTGTCCTGCTTTGCATACCATTCCATAACCCGCCTCACCCTGTCCCCTTCGCCTTTCGGGCTTCCATCCGCCACACAAACCTCCCAGTTTCCATAGGTCTGGGCCAAAATGGAATCCATCATTTCCCGGAGATATTTTTCCGGCGTCTTGTAGGCAGGGATCACAATAGAAAAAAGAGGAGAACAGGGAAACTTCTCCTGCCTTTGCCGTCTCAGCTCCTCCTCATCCGGCTTTGTCAGATCATACCATTCCTTATAATCATAATCATTGTCCAATCCCTGAAGTTTATGCTTGGATTTTAAAAACAGTGCCTTTAATCCATGTTTTTTCCCAAATTCCACGGCCACCCGCACGGTTTCCATATTCATCAGGTCATGGATTTTTTCCAGACGTTTGTGTGCTACGCTGGAACGCTTTTCTATCAGCTTTTCATTATATTTGATCCTGGCAACCTTGCCGTCACACTTTATCAGCAGCCAATAGCTCCGTCCCCGCTCATAGGGGAACTGAATATCAAACCCAAAATCCCGGTCGTAAACTTTCTTATAATAAATCTGGCTCACATCATCCCTGCGGGTAGAAACATGGCGGAACTTTACAGGCTTTTTTCCCTCATCCAGCACCCTAAACGCCGCCCTGGACTCAGGTTTTTTCCCGATCACCCATCCGTTAAGGGTTATGGAATTTTCCCGGATTCTCACTACATCAATTTTATATTTCATCTGTCTTCTGGTTCCTTTGCTGTAAAATCCGTAACTGCCGGACCTTGCTCCGGACCGTTACTAAAGTTCAAACGTTCTTCTTCAATGACAAGAGGCCGCTTCATCACTCTCTGGTTGATGGACAGCACATATTCCCCCACCATTCCGATAAAAAATATCTGCACGGAACCCAAAAACAGCATGCCAAGAAGCATAGGCGTCATCCCGGCGGGAAAACGATCCCACCAGATCAGTTTCATCACCAAATAGGCAAAGGCAACAATCATGCTTATGCCGCAGCTCACGGCTCCTACAAAGGTAGCCAGGCGCAGCCCGGCCTTTGTATAAGAAGTAACGCTCAGCATCGCCGCATCATACAGGCGGTAAAAATTATTATGGGTTTTCCCTGCCCGGCGCTTTGGCTGCTCATAGGGAATCTCTTTCCTCTTATATCCAAGTTCCGCCACAATTCCCCTTAAAAAAGGAGTCGGATCGTCCAGCTTGCGCAGAACCTCGATAAATTCCCGGTCATAAAGCCCGGAGCCGGTAAAATGCTCGATCTGCTCCACATCTGACAGCTTCCTGATTATCTTATAATAGCAGCTCCGAAGCCAATACATAACGGGATTCTCCTTACTGCTTGTTTTGATCCCGATAACGATCTTATACCCTTCCTCCCATGCTTTTACATACTCAGGGATTAATTCTACCGGATCCTGGAAGTCCGCCACCATGGCAATGACACAATCCCCAGTCACCTGCAAAAGGCCATGGTAAGGAGAATTGAACTGTCCGAAATTTCTTGCATTAAAAATCGCCTTTATTCTGGGATTCTCATTGCAAAGCCGCCGCAGGATGGGCCTGGTATTGTCCTGGGAATCGTTATCAATAAACACCAGTTCATAATCATATCCCGGCAGGTCTTTATCCAGGACTCCGATTACGGCCTGAGATATAGGCTCCACATTTTCTTCTTCGTTATAACAGGGTATCAGTATGCTTATTGTCTTCATCCCAACCTCCGCGCCGCAAAATCCATGGATTTTGTGTCCTCATCCAGCATTTTCCTGATTCCAAGGGAAAATGTTATGTTTTCCTCCCATGTTCCGTCTGTCAGGTCTTTTAGTGTCTCTATTGTCGGACAAACGGACAGCGCCCCTTCTTTTGCCTGCACAAAACTTCCATACTGAAGCTGCCCTTTCCCACCGCACAGCTCATGAATCTCCTCTACAAAGGAACGTAGCTGCCTGGTATCCGTACTGGCAATATTGACCACATGCATCTGGCCCGCCCTGGTATCGCTGTGGCCATAAAGCTCAACAACAGCACGGGCTGCATCTGATATTTCCATAAAATTCCATCTGTGCATGCAGGCGCTTAAGGACACCGTCCTGCCCATGGGCAACTCTCTTGTCAGTGTGGAAATGATTGACCAGGGATGATCCCCTTTCCCATACACGCTGAAAAAGCGCAAATGATAGTAAACCATGCCCCACTGTCTGCAAAGCGCAGCCGCCTGACGGTAAAATTCCAGCTTTGCCTTTCCATATTCATTGACCGGGTGGCATTCCATATTCTCCGACATGACGCCGTCCTCTGTAATTCCGTATTCCACACGGGATCCCGCATCCATAAAAATCCGGCATCCCAGGCGTCTGGCTGCTTTTAAACATTCCAGGGATCCCGCAATATTTTCCTCCTGCACGGTTCTTGAATCGATCTCCTCCCGGTTCACGCCGCCCCACGCGAAATGCAAAAAGGCGTCTGCTGCCCCCACCCCGTCCAGGACAGGCACGGCATCCTTCAGAGTCCCATACATAATATGAATATTTTTATGCCTGGGAAGCCGGTCCTTCTGAGCGGAAGACTCTCTTACCAAAACATAGACTTCTGCACCCTTCTCCAGAAACAGGCCGGCCACATGGCTGCCGATAAAACCCGTAGCCCCGGTCATCACGATCTTTCTGCCTGCAAGCTCCATTCCATATTCCTCCAAAATTTCCTTCGTATTCTTCCTTACAGCCTTTCCACATGGCTGGTCCGCACGGTTAATATCCGAACTTCTTCACCAAACCGTTTGCGGATAATCCCGGCAATTTCGTCCGAATACCCGGGCGCCACGATCAAAACCGCATCCACCGGCTCCTGGAAAAAATGCTCCGGGGCCACAATCAGCAGATGAGACGCCGGGGCATATCTCCCTTGCTTAAAAGGAGCTGAATCAATCATGTAGCGGGCTGCTGCCCTCAGCCTGGTCGTAGCCGCAAGAGTAAAGCCCTGATGGCCGGCTCCCCATACAGCCAGTGTCTCTCCTTTTTCTTTCAGAACTTCCAAAAGCTCATCAATCTCCTGATTGATGACCCGGTATCCTTCTGTCAAAGAATCAAAAGAAATCATTTTTTCTGATAATTCTTCTGCATCCGTCGGCCATACTGCCTTTTTTCTCACCACTGCCTCTATGGTATCCCGGTTTATGATCCTTTCTTCCAATACCGCAAAACCGTTATTCTCCAACAGACCTTTTAAAGTCTCAAGAGAATAGCAGGCAATATGGTCACAAAGAAGCTCATAATAACTTCCCTGTTCCAGTATATACTCCAAGGCAGGAACCGTCACAAGCCCCATCCCGTTCTCTGACAGGTTGCGCCAGATAGCCTGAAGCATTACATCCGGCTCCGGCTGGTGTTCCAGAAAATTAAAAGATAAGAACACATCAAAAGGCTCTTCCCCATCCCCAAACCTCTGGTCAGGCCTGTCAGGGAATTCCTCCCACACAAAGAGCCCTGCCTTTCTCGCCTCCCTGGCCAGTTCCGGTTGATGCTCCATTCCATATGCTTTAACAGGAAATTCCGCCAGAACCTGCAGAAACTCTCCCCTGCCGCAGCCCACCTCCAAAAAACGCCTGCCCTCCAGATGGTACGTGTCAATCAAATGCCTGTACTCACGGCGGCGCAGTTCCGTCATGGTCGTGGAATAACCTCCTGCCCGGATAACATCCTTGTAATAAGAAACCGGCTCACAGTCAAGCTGTACCAGACCGCAATGGCTGCACTGGTACAATCCGAGTTCGATTCCTTTGTCCTTTTTACATCCTTCTTTATCTGGGATATCCTGGGCAGATGCCGGGGCATTCACCAGCTTAAATACAGGCTTATCCGGAAGCTGCTTTTTGCATACAATGCAAGATTTCATAAATTCCCTCCACAAATGGTATTTTCGGCTCCCAGCCGGTCATCATATGAATCTTCGTAATATCCGGAAGCAGGTTTGCCTGCCCTTCTGCATTCTGAGGCCTTACCCCATAAACGTAACTTCCCTGGCAGCCGCACAGCCTGTACATCTCCTCCACAAATTCCCGCAGCCTGCGCGTATCATAACTGGCTATATTATAAGTTCCCGGTTTTCCTCTTTCCAGCAGGCAGACAAGAGCTGAAGCCGCATCCTCAATATAAAGGAAATTCCACCACTGGGTACATGCCCCCAGCTCTATGGTTCCTCCCTCATTCCATGTCCTGAGACAAGACTGGACCAGAGTCCACGGATGGTCCCCCGGACCATATGCGCTGAAAATCCTCCCATGGATATAATCTATGGAAATCTCCCTGCAAAGCTCCCTGGCCGAAGCCGCAAAAGCAACCTTTGCTTTCCCATATTCCGACACCGGCCTGCAGGGCGTATCCTCGGTGATTGTTTCATGACAGATGCCATACTCCGCCTGGGAACCGGTAAAAAGGAACCGCCTGCAGCCTGCTTCCGCCGCCGCCCTTACTGCTTTTAAAGAGTTTTCCACATTAGACTGCTGTACATCCCGCAAAACACGGTTATCGCTGCCTGAACCTTCCCATGAGGTATGGAGCCAGGCATCTGGCGAAAAATCCTTCAGGCTCCCGATCTCCTGGATCCGCTGCATATCCAGCTCCTCCAGCCGGACCATAGAGCGAAATTCCTCCGGCACATGGCTCCACAGATTTCCAAGCCGCCTGCTTCCCGGCCGGACTACCGCGCACACCTGATGTCCGCGATACAAAAGTTGTCTTATGGCCGCCGCGCC
Source organism: uncultured Lachnospiraceae bacterium (assembly GCA_949840805.1). Lineage (GTDB taxonomy): Bacteria > Bacillota > Clostridia > Lachnospirales > Lachnospiraceae > Brotaphodocola. The sequence goes on from CATKXR010000019.1 coordinate 23,931, forward strand.
GATAAAGCTGGTGGCTCCCGTCACCACTACATTCATTCTGCCACTCCCTTTCCGTCCAAAGGCTGCCGCCTCTCCCCGTCTTACTTTAACCGGGGAATAATCATCATGGCATCCATCTCCTCCTCCGGCAAAAACGGAGATAATTCCTCTAAAGGCGGGGACACCATAGTTCCGTCAGGCAGACGCTTTGCCGAGGACTTTGGCTCAAAATTCTGGTCTATGGTCACGAATGCCTCGCAGATAGCCGGCCCTGTAAGCGCCAACGTCTTCTCCACGGCATCTGCCAGCTCCTCATTGTGGCAGGCTGCCGTATAAGGAATCCCGTATGCGCATGCCAGTTTTTTCATGTCAGGAAAACTTAAATCATGGCTGTCTATACCGATTCCCACCAAAGGCTCCTGAAACAGGTTCCTCTGAGTCTGCCGGATGGAATGATACCCTCCGTTATTGATCAGAAAGATCTTTATGGGCATCTTATGATGGACGATAGTCTGCAGTTCCTGAAGGTTCATCTGGATGCTCCCGTCTCCCGTAAGCAGGATGATCTCTTCCTTTGCGGCCGCCCAGGCCCCGATGGCAGCAGGCAGGTCATATCCCATAGACGCGATGGCCGAATTGCTGATAAAACGCTGCCCTTTTTTGATAATGTAGGAGTGGCCCCCTGCCACACAGGCCGAACCGTTGCCGACCACTGTGATCTGCCCCTCCTTCAGCCTGCTGCTCAGTTCCTTTACAAATCCATAAACATTGGCCGGCTTTTCCCCATCCGGCGCTAAATGGCCGGGCCGGATCACCGGATATTTTTCCTTCCACATCCGGCAGGTCTCGCTCCAGCTCATTCCGGGAAGCCCCTGGCCGCCGCCAAATATCGGCTTTTCGTCTTTACATTCCTCATCCAGGACTGTAAGCATTGTCTCCAGCAAATCCTTTGCGTCTGCATGGACTCTCATATCTGCATGGACGCTGGGTTTCTTTAATTCTTCCTCATCCACATCACAGAAGATCACATAAGCCGCCCTTGCCCATGTCTCATAATTATACCCTACCTGCCGGATACTCAAACGACTTCCTACGGAAAATACAAGATCACTGTTCTGGACGGCAAAATTCCCCGGCCGGTCTCCCATATTTCCTGCACGTCCTACATATAAAGGATGTTCGTCCCAAATACAATCCTGGCTGTTCCACCCTGTCACCACCGGAATCCCAAGCCGCTCCGCCACTTCTATAAACGCCTTATGGGCGCCTGCGATCCGGATTCCGTTTCCGGCATTTAACACGGGCCTCTGTGCATGACGGATTTTTTCAAGGATAGCCCTCACCGTCTCTTCCTTCACCTTAGGCGGAAGCACCTGACGATGCTCCCCTTTTCCCGCATGATCCTCCAAAATCGCATAAGGAGGCTCTTCCACGGTCAGGGGCATTTCCCCCCGGCTTCCGGCCAGAACCGCCGCCTTCAGGCTGTCTTTGGGGCTTCCGGCCACCACCGGCGTGCCGGAAGTATGGTCGATCCCCACGGCATGCATGGCCCAGCCGCTTCCTCCGCTCTCATAGTCTGCAGCGTCAAAGCCTGCCAATTGTTCCGTATCCACATAAGCCCCCTGCACGTCCAGAGGGATATCAAGCCAGCATGGGCCTGGCCTGCCCGAATACGCCAGATACATTGCTTTTTCCAGGCAATACCGGATCCGAAGCGGATCCACCACCATCTCGCTGTATTTTGTCATGCATCCGATTGCCTTCACAATATCAAACTCCTGGTCTCCCATGGCGCGGATCCCCACTCCTGACCACCGGGCCGTGGTGTCATACCGCACCTGGCCCGACAGGACCAGCATGGGGATGGAATCCAGCCATCCTCCCACTACACCGGTGATCGCGTTAGTTCCTCCTGGTCCGGTGGTCACGCACAAAACACCGATCTTATTGTAGATGCGGGCATAGGCCTCTGCCGCCATGGCACATGCCTGCTCATGGTGCTGATATAGGCAGGACAGGGCCGGATGGTGGCCTAATGCATCATTTAAGTGCATGGCCCCGCCTCCTGTCACCGTAAATACCTGGCAGATCTCCGCCTCCACCAGCTTTTGTGCAATATAATCCGACACTTTTATTTTCATAATGGAAACTCCTTTCGTTCCCGGAAGGGAGGTTTTCTTTCGATTATAGCATATCCTGGAAAAAAATCCTACTCCCCAAAATCTTACGCTTTCCATTATACCATGTCTCCGTATCCGTACCCCTCCCCCGCCACCTGCTTCCATCTCTGCCATTAACCTTCACTTTTCAAATCAAAAAAGATCGTCTATAATCGCAGAGTAATGCAAATACGGATTTTCGGCCACCAACCAACACGGGGACAGACAAGTCCCGACACACAAAAAAGGAGAGTATTGAATCTATGAAAAAACAGACACAGTTTCTGGCTGTATTATCCACTGCGGCGGTAATGGCCGCGGTAACACCTGACATGATCACCACGGCCCCCGGCCTGGCAGGCCATGCTTTTGCAGCGTCCAGAGCCGGATGGGTCGAGGAAGACAATAGCCTGCGCTATCTGGATTCTGACGGTTATCCCTTAACGGATACCTGGAAGAAAAAAGACAATGACTGGTATTACCTGGATGAGGACGGCTATATCACCCGCTCTGCCATGGTAGACGAATACTATGTAGATGAAAACGGCAAACGTGTATTCAATACCTGGGTCAGCGATGACGGCGATGACTACTGGGATGAGGACGCTGAAGAAAACATTTGGTATTACTTCGGAAGCGACGGCAAATATGCTGTTTCCGAATGGCAGGTCATTGATGGCAAGTCCTATTATTTTAATGAGGATGGCCATATGCAGACCGGAAAACTGGAGTTAAACGGCTACACTTATTACTTAGGCGATGAAGGTGACGGCGTCATGAAGACCGGATGGGTGCAGCTTGAAAATGAAGATGATTCTATCGATAAAGACATGATCTGGCATTATTTTGACAGCAAAGGAAGAATGGTTATCGATCAGATCGACCGCAAAATTGACGGGGATTACTATACCTTCGAAGACGGTATCCTTCAGACCGGATGGTATCAGCTTCCCTCAGCCCCGGCCCAGGAAGCTGCCGAAGCCCAGGAAGGCGCCGAGGAGGATAGCGATAAGGATAATGCCGAAAACGTACCTAAGTCCCTGTATATAGGAGATTACCAGTATTATGGGGAAGACGGCAAACGTGCCGAAGGGTGGCATAGAATCGAAGGCGTGGAAGGTATCAGCGAAGAAGGTGAGTTCTTTTCCTTCTACTTTAAAAAGGGAAGCCCCTACCATGCTTCCACCGGCATCCAGACTTTTAACATCAACTCCAAACGCTATGGCTTCAACACCAAAGGCGAGATGGTAACAGGGCTTCAGGTTGTCACCACAGAGGACGGCCGTACTGTCAACTGCTACTTCGACGATGAGACCGGCGTGATGAGAACCGGAAAACAGGTCATCTATAATGAAGACCTGGATGAAAACCAGACCTGGTTCTTCCTGACTGACGGCGGCAATAAGGGACATGGTTTCCACGGCGTCCGTGACAACAATGTATACCGCCAGGGCCTGCGTCTGGACGCTGACCGGGATCTTCGTTACGCACCGGTAGAATTAGACGGCGTCCGCTATTTGGTTAACGCTTCCGGAACCATCCAGAAAGCATCTTCCTCTTCTAAATCCGAGGAAAAACCGGAGCTGGGAAAAGGATTTAAAGATATCAAAGATACAAATGACAAGATCTGGACCGTAGATGTAAACGGAATTATCCAGCAGTAACGATACAAAAGCAGCTTTCTGCAAAAGAAAAAACATCCGTTCAGAACCTAATCCAGGCAGGCGCCTTCCGCGCCTGCCTGGATTTTCGATCATTCTGCAAATTCCCTCATATCTCCGGCTCCCACCGAAAGCAGCATTCCGGAACATGCCGGCAGCACCAGAACCGCCTTGCCGTCCTTTACCTCGTATTGTTTAATTCCTGCATTGTATCCATCGGCATAAGTCAGCATAAGACGGTTCAGAACCTGACCGTCAAAAATCCCCAGCTCCCACACAGGAACTTCAATCCGGCATTCATGATCCCCGTTATTGACCGCAATTACACATTTATTCATCCGGTACATCCGCCCGTAGGCTATAAGCTGGCGTCCTGCCATAAGCTGCTTTAAAGATCCATACCGCAGGGCGGGCAGCTCCTTGTGAAGCGTAATCATATACCGGTGAAATTCAATCAGCTCATAATCCTCATTCCCCCATGGATATGTGCGCCTGCTGTCCGGGTCCGTCCATCCGCAAAGTCCTGCCTCATCTCCGTAATACAGGGTCGGAGCGCCCGGCCAGGTCATCTGTACCATCACGGCCTCCCGCAGGACTCCTTTTTTGACGCCTTCACCCGCCTTATCCGCCCCCACGCTGCCAATTCTTCCCACCATCTGATTGGTCCGGGTGAGAAAGCGGCTGTGGTCATGGTTGGAAAGCTGGTTCATGGCTACCATCAAAGACGGGGTCTGCATCCGGCTCATATGATGATTCATAGCACTGAAAAAATTCTCCCCGCTGCCATACAAATTCTCGTTATACTCATCGCTGTGCTTCTCCATGCCGGTCAGAAACCAGGTAAGCGGCTCCATAAATGCGTCGTAATTCATAACGGAATCCCACTCATCCCCCCTAAGCCAGCTCTCCGGGTCCCCGTAATGTTCTGCCAGGATCACCGCATTGGGATTGGCTTCCTTAACATTTTTCCGGAAATCGTGCCAGAACTTATGGTTAAAGTCACTGCTGTGTCCCAAATCTGCCGCCACATCCAGACGCCATCCGTCCACATTATAAGGCGGGGATACCCACTTACGGGCAATCGCCATAATATACTCATACAATTTCGGAGATTCTTCATAATTCAGCTTCGGCAATGTGTCATGCCCCCACCAGCCGTCATAATTATGGTTACAAGGCCATGCATCCTCCTGATAAAATTTGAAGAACGTCCGATATGGGCTGTCCTCCGACTCATAAGCTCCGGGCTCATACATTCCCTGATGGGCATAAATAAGTTCCCGATCCAGCCATTTATTGAAGGAACCGCAATGGTTAAACACTCCGTCCATAATCACTTTCATTCCGCGCCTGTGGATCTCCTCCATAAACCTGGCAAAAAACGCATCGCTTGCCTCCAGATTTTCCCTGTCCGCAGAACGGATCTGATAGCGGGTCGCGTGATCGTTGTCCACGCTGTCCTCCGCCACCAGCTCTCCCCCATCCTTAACAATTTTCCCATAATGGGGATCAATATGGTCATAATCCTGAGTATCATACTTATGATTGGAAGGAGATACGAAAAGCGGGTTAAAATAGATCACTTCGATTCCCAGATCCTGAAGATAATCCAACTTATCCCACACGCCCTGAAGATCGCCGCCATAGAAGCAGCCTACATCCATGTTCGAAGGATTCTGCTTCCAATCCTCAATCCGGCGGACCGGCTGTCCAATATAAACATACTCGCAGGACTGGACATCGTTATCCGCATCCCCTCTGCAGAAACGGTCTACAAAAATCTGATACATAACCGCCCCTTTCGCCCATTTCGGCGTATGGAAACCGGGAGTGATGCAAAACGCATACCTGTCCTCATGCTCTGCCACAGGTCCTAAGCGATTATAATAGCAGGTCTCTTTGTCTTTTATTATCTCAAAATAATAACGCCTGGGTGTCTTTCCCGCCACGATCACATACTCGTAATAATCAAAGAGCCTGTCTGAAGAGGTCTTTGCCATCCGGGCCACCAGTTTTCTGTCATCTTCTATATAGAAAACATTGTCCGCATTATCCTTTGCCGTCCTGAACCGAAGCAAAACCCGATCCCCCTCGTCCGGTTCCTCTGGCCTGCGGTAATCTGAAGTCTCATCTGCAAATAATGCCTGCCGGCTCAATCCTATATTCTGTTCGTCCTTCATCGCTTCCATATATCCCTCTCAATATCTTCTCGTTTCTTGCTCTTTCAGATAGCTGTCTTAAGCAATCGATATTATTTTATCTGATTCTTTTCCAAGATACAACCAATTTCTTCATTTTTTTCAAAATTATAAAATCCTGACATAATAATTTGGTAAAAAGTGAAAGAGCCGACGGGGTAGTCGGCTCTTTCAGGAGAAGGTATTTCGTTTCTTATGGGGTGTAGCAAAAACTATATAATGTATTGGGGGGTTACGTCTATTATAATAGCATAAACCTTAAAATAAGTGTGTACAAACTTAATTGTTTTAAAAGCATTTTTCTGTGCATATTCACACTCGCACCATTCCCTTCACAAAAAAACGGGAAGCTTTTTTTATTTTTTTATGCATCTGTATCAAACAGCGCTTCAAATTCCTGTTGACCGATCTTTTCCTTTTCGATCAGCAGTTCACAGCATTTGTCCAAAACAGCCCTGTGCTGCCGGATAATGTTCCCGGCTTTTTGGTAACACTCATCAATAATACGCTTTACTTCCGCATCGATAGCCCCGGCCACTGCTTCCCCGTAACTTCTGGCATGTGCCAGATCCCGGCCGATAAACACCTCGTCTTCATCGCTGTCATAGTTGATCATCCCTACGGATTCCGACATTCCGTATTTTGTCACCATAGCCCGTGCAATCTTGCTTGCCTGCTTAATATCCTGAGAAGCCCCCGTAGTCACGTCATCAAATATAATCTCCTCTGCAATACGCCCGCCAAGGGAAACCATGATGTTCTGCAGCATCTTTCCCTTGGTATTGAACATTTCATCCTCTGTCGGCAGGGGCATGGTATAGCCGGCCGCCCCGATTCCTGTCGGTATGATGGAGACCGTGTGAACCGGCCCCACATCCGGCAGAACATGGAACAAAATGGCATGGCCCGCCTCATGGTATGCCGTAATCCGCTTTTCCTTCTCTGTGATCACCCGGCTTCTCTTTTCCGCGCCGATCCCCACCTTGATGAAAGACTTGTCAATATCAACCTGCCGGATGTATGAATGATTGGTCTTGGCCGCGTGAATGGCCGCCTCATTCATCAGGTTCTCCAAATCCGCGCCCGTAAATCCGGAAGTGGTCCTGGCTACCCGCTTTAAGTCCACATCCTCTGCCAGGGGCTTCTGGCTGGAATGGACTTTTAAGATCTCCTCCCGGCCCTTTACATCCGGACGGCCTACAGCCACTTTCCGGTCAAAACGCCCCGGCCTTAAAATCGCCGGGTCCAGAATATCCACCCGGTTTGTGGCCGCCATGACAATAATTCCCTCGTTGACGCCAAAACCGTCCATCTCCACCAAAAGCTGGTTTAAGGTCTGTTCCCGCTCGTCATGTCCGCCGCCCATACCGGTACCCCTGCGGCGGGCCACTGCGTCAATCTCGTCAATAAACACAATACAGGGGGCATTTTTCTTGGCGTCTTCAAACAGATCCCTCACCCGGGACGCGCCTACGCCTACAAACATTTCCACAAAATCCGAACCGGAAATACTGAAAAACGGCACTCCGGCTTCTCCGGCCACCGCCTTGGCCAGCAAAGTCTTTCCGGTTCCCGGAGGCCCCACCAAAATAACTCCTTTGGGGATCCGGGCGCCTACACTGGTATACTTATGAGGATTCTTAAGAAAATCCACCATCTCCTCCAGATCTTCCTTCTCCTCCTGCAGGCCGGCCACGTTTTTAAAATTCACCCGGCTGTTGTGAGTCATCCGGGCGCGGCTTTTTCCAAAATTCATCATTCTGGAATTGGTTCCGCCGCTGGCGCTGGCGCGCATATTCATCATAATGATCAGCACCACCGCCATGACTACGGAAAATCCCACCGGCAGGATTACGCTGAGCCAGTAATTCCCCTGAGGCACATTATTCATCAGGTAGTCAATATTCCTGCTCTCCAAAAGCTCTTTTGCCTCATTGACGTCCGACACATAAACCGTATACTCCTGATCGCCAATCACAAGTATCACTTCACCGGTAGGAGCCTGCTCATTCTGGTTGATGACAGCCTCGGAAATCTCCGCATTATCCAGAACCTGCAGAAACGTCTGGTTCGTCAGCCGTTGCTGGCTGCCCCCCTGCAGGGCCTGGGTAAACCACAGCATCGCCACCAAAAGCAATGCCAGAAGCAAAAACCCGGTACCTCTAAAAGTCTGTTGTTTCACTAAAAATTGCCTCCTCACTATCTGCCCATACCTTTGCGGCAGTCATCTGATCCGGCATCCCGCAGGACGCCCGCACCTAAGCCTTATATTTCCACCACTCCGATATATGGCAGATTCCGGTACTTTTGTGCATAATCCAGCCCATATCCCACCACAAATTCATCGGGGATCTGAAAACAGGTGTAATCAACCTTTACCTGCTTCTTCACCCTTCGCTCCGGCTTATCCAAAAGCGTACACAAACGGATGCTGGCAGGCCCCCTCTGCTTCAAAACCTCCATCAGGTAAGACAGTGTCCTTCCGGAATCAATGATATCCTCCACAATCAGAACATTCAAACCTGCTAAAGGTTCATCCAGGTCCTTTACGATGCGGACCACACCGCTGGATTTCGTATCATCCCCATAGCTGGACACCGACATAAAATCCAGGCTGACCGGTATGGACAGCCGCTTTGCCAGTTCGCAGGTAAAGAACACGCCGCCTTTTAAGATGCAGATCAGGTGAATCGCCTTCCCCTCGTAATCTTTGCTGATCTGTGCCGCCACCTGGCTGATCCTTGCATTTACTTCTTCTTCTGACAATAATACCCGAATCTTATCTGCCATATGCTTCTCCTCCGTAAAAATCTACCTGCAGTATTGTATGTGTATCTTCCATAATTTTATAATATTCACTGATCCGATATCCGACCACCCAAAGTACCCTGCTTCCCTCTGCCAGCACAAAAATCCGGTCCCGCAGTTCCCTGGGAACCTTTTCATCAATCAAAAACCGTGTCAGCTTCTTCCGCCCTCCTCCCGGCAGCACCAGATAATCCCCTGCCCTTCGGAACCGTACTGACAGCGTACCTTTTATTTTATCATAATCAAACCATTTCGTATACTCTTTTTTAGGAATTTCTTTCCCTTTCTCCCGGGGAAAAACCTGAAATTCCATATTCTTCCCTTTTACCGCCCTCTTTAACATCTCTGCCGGAACTATATTCTCTTCTTCTCCACAGCCGCTTTCCTTTCTTTCCAGGTTCTTATCCTCTTCCCCTTCCTCTTTATTCCCGAAAATTCCGATACAAATCTCCTTATAAGTCCTCCTGGCCTGCATCTTTCCCGGCAGGTCACACCTTCCTCCCACCGATCCCTCTGCCAGCTTTTCAATCTGCCCGAAATGCCTGGCCGTAATGTCTCTCTGCCCCGGCGCCGCCAGTTCCAGCATATATCCTGCCAGATAAGACCGGATAACCGGCTCCTGTTCCAAAAATCCCTTCACGTCCAGATATACGCCGCCCTCGTCTTTTCTTCCATGCTTTTCCCACACCTGCTTTGCCTGTCCTCTCAGATACCGGTCTGCCTGCCCGAAAAGCCTCCCTGCTCTCAGTATATTCTCCGATGCCCTTTCATTTACATATCTGGTCACATACGGAATCACATCCCCCCGAATCCTGTTTCGGGTATATTCCCCCGTGCCATTGGTAGAATCCTCACACCACCGGATCCCCCTCCCCTTTAAATACTCCACAATCTCCTGTCTCCTCACCCCTAAAAGCGGCCTTACCCGGTTTCCCTGTACCGGCTGCATCCCGGACAATCCCCGAAGCCCGCTCCCCCGCAGCAGATGATGAAGAATCGTCTCCACATTATCATCCTGATGATGGGCGACCCCGATCCAAACCGGCCTTTCTTCCTCCTTTCCGCTTTCTTCCTGCCATCGCCTGGCAGACATTTCCAGCGCCTCATAGCGCAGAATCCGCCCTGCCTCCTCCATCGAAATGCCCTGATCTTTGGCATATCCTGCCACATCCCGGTACACAATCTCAAAAGGCGCCTTATACTCCTCACATAACTTTCTCACAAACTCTGCATCACGGTCTGCCTCATCCCCCCGAAGCCCATGATGCACATGTACCACCCGGAGCTTCAGTTTCAGCACGCTCTCCGCCAATAACACGAACATGCAGACCGAATCCGCCCCTCCCGAAACTCCCGCCACAACCCGGTCACCTGCTTCAAATATTCTGTGCTCATTTACATAATCCCAAACCTTTTTTTGCATTGCGGTCTTCCTTTTCCTCTTTTCAATGCGTGTACACCCGCCTTCATCCCACTCCTGACACAACTACTATACCTGCATTTCTCCCTCCTTGCAAGCATTTCCTTCCATATATTTCCCCACAAAAAAGAGCGCCTCCTCTGCGCCCTTTTTCCTTACCGTCTCCATATTCCTCCCACCAGCACCGTCATATCATCTCTGGGTCCTTCTTCTCTGCACGCAAACTCCAGTATCTCCTCTGCCATCTCCTGGACGCTATGCACCTCCATCCCTTCGATATACTCCCGCATGCTTCCCTCCTTATCCTCTCCCGGGCAAGCTTCCAACACCCCGTCCGTCACCATAATCACCCTATCCCCGTCCCAAAGCTTCTTAGACAGCAGCACCGGCTCCACAGACCCCAGCACCCCGGCCGGAACCTCACCTGCCTCCAGTACCTCCACCCCGTTCCCACTCAGCACAAAAGTAGCCACAGCCCCCAGCTTCATGGCTTCCAGCACCCCTGTATGCAGATCTACACAGCATAAGTCCAATGTGGCCGGATGCTGTTCCGCCCCGGCCAGCATCATCACCGTATTGACCATCTTTAACGTTCCTCTGGCAGAAAATCCCGTTTCCAGCAGTTGTTGGGCCAACTCCACCACGCGCCTGCTCTCCACGGACGCCTGCTCCCCGCTTCCCATTCCGTCAGAAATACTCATGACAACCTGTCCCGGCACTTCCTCCGAATATGTAAAATTATCGCCGGAAAGCGATTCTCCCTCCCGGGGCAGCCTGGCCGCCCCGTACATCATCCGATACCGTCCGGCCTCACAAAAACGGATGGTGGCAGGCTGCCTTGTCACCAACGCCCTGGTATCCTTGGGCGCATACCATCCCCGGTTTCCCATAGCATGTCCCAAAACCTCCGATGCTTCCCGGGCTGTCACACACTTCCCATTGGTGGTGCGCACGGTTAGGTATGCTTCCCTCTGCCGGTTCTCATACTCTAAGAGCAGGAGATTTTCCACCGCCATGTGATGCTGGCGGAACATCCGTCTTACCGCCTCTCCTTTGGACTCTGTAATATCCGATGCCTGCTCCATCTGATGGGCAAACTCCTCCAGAATCACTGCCAGCTCCCGAAACTGTACCATCACTGTATCACGGCTTTCCAGAAAACGGTTCTTCCACTCCAGGTTCATGGTAGCCCGTCCCAAATTACGGTTAAGCTGCCCCAGATAATCCTCCCTTCTGCGGCATGTCTCCAAAAAGAAACGAGGCATGTCCTCAAATTCAATCTGCCCCTTCTGTTCAAAAGTCCGCAAAAGATAATGAAGGTAATAGCTGCCGTCCTTCTCACTGTCCCGATACAGATTGCATTTTCCGCAGCCGTTACACACCATAGCCGCAGACATCTGCATGGCAGCCAGAGCATCCTCCTTGGTCAGCCCCCGTTTATTCTCCATATCGTCCTGGCATGACTTAGCCAGCACTCCCAGCGACCGGGCCATCTCCCCCAGCCTGCTGGCCGTAAATACATTTACATCCGCCATATCCCGGCGTTTTGACCGTCTCCACACAAAAATCCCCTCCTAAACCACATTATATGCGGCAGGAAGGGATTGTATTCCCTTAAGTCTATATTATTGTCTGTTAATTCTTCGAATTAGGCTTCAGCAAAATCTCATCCGGCTTAACAAGCCCCAGCTTTTGCTTTGCCACTTCTTCTATATATTGCTTTGTCTGTACATACACCTGATATTCCTTCAGCTCTTCCGCCCGGTCGGATTCTTCATCGTACTGCTGCTGCAAAAATTCCTCTCTGGCCTGGTATTCAAGATCCTTTTTTTTCATGGAAGCGCTTTTGACATTGACCACCACCCCCAGGCTGAACACCACAAGAGTGATGCCCACAATCGCCATTCTGTTACCCCAGCGGTCTTTTCTCTTTTTTCTGGCCTTTTTCCCGATACCGCTGTCATACGTCCTCATAAACTTCCCCCATAGCTTCTATCTTTGCTTTCGTTCAGACAACCTTTTTCTGAAGCGTCTGGCTGCCTTTTTCAATATTTTCCGAAAAAATGCACTGCAGAGCCGGTCATACAGGATCATGGAAAGGAACACCGCCCCAATGACATAAAGCCTGAGCGCTCCGTCGTTTTCCCGGTACAGCAGGTAAAAAACGCAAAACCCGGCAAATATCCAATATCCCAGGTCTTCCAGCCCCACCCACCTCCAGCCATGGCGCACCACCACCCGGAATACCCGAAGCAGGTCATAAAAAGCCATCAGGCAGGCGCCTGTGACAATCCCCATCACCAGCAGCCGCGCCTCAAAATGAATGTTGGGACTCATTTTACCGCCCCTTTCCCTATCGGAACAGACGGACAAAAAATGACTGTCCCGCCTTGCGGTAAGCCTCATTGGAGGAATAGGCCATACTGTCTACTGTGCCGGTAACATCCACCTCTCCTTTTTCAACCGAAAGCCTGCTGACATGCAGATCCTTGCCTTTTAACGTCAAAAGCCCTAGATCCGTGTCCATTACCACCTGATTTTCATCAAAAGACACTACCTCCCGCACCCCTGTCAGGTTGGCTGCAGCACGATTCTGCAAAAAACAGGTATGGGGGCGGCTTCCTGATTTTTCCTCCATAAAAAAGACCTCCTGCTATACGAAACACCTGGTTTCAATATATGAAGAGATCCTTTTCAATATGCAGCTTTCTTCGCTCAATAATCCGCATGGTTCCGCCCGGGCGAAAAAACGGCCGTGTGCGACAGCCCCGCCTGAACTTTTATCCCTACAGATACCGATACAGCTCTTTGGCATCGTCCTTTCGGACGGTCTCCTGGACATCCAGCACTTCTACTTTCACGGAACTGGTGCCAAACTGGATTTCTATAATATCTCCTGCCTTAACATTCACAGATGCCTTGGCAGGCTTATCGTTCACTAAGACCCGCCCGGCGTCACAGGCTTCATTGGCCACTGTGCGGCGTTTGATCAGGCGGGATACTTTCAAATATTTGTCTAATCTCATTCTCTTATTCGTTTACCATATCCTTTAATGCTTTACCTGGTTTAAACTTGGGGCTCTTGCAGGCGCTGATCGGCATAGTCTCGCCGGTACGGGGATTTCTTCCCTCTCTCGCCGCCCTCTCGGAAACCTCAAATGTACCAAAACCAACCAACTGCACCTTATCGCCATTCTTTAACGCAGCAGACACAACATCAACAAATGCCTTCAGCGCCGCTTCCGCATCCTTTTTAGAGATCTCTGCCTGCTCTGCAATCGCTGCAACTAATTCTGTCTTATTCATAGTTATTTCCTCCTAAAATCATCCGGTAACGACTCTTTTTTGTTACCTCGAAATAGTGTACTCTACCATTTATATCTGTTTTGCCACTGTTTGTCAAGGTTTTTCGTTTTTTTCCTGTTTTTTAATCTCATTCCATAAATTCAGGCTTTCATCCGCCGAGAGAGGCTTCCGGTCCCCGAACACATGAGGATGACGGCGAATCATTTTCTCACATACCCCGTCCACTACATCTTTCAGCTCAAAATATCCCATTTCTTTCGCAATCTGACTGTAAATCAGCACATTAAACAGCACATCCCCCAGCTCTTCGCAGAGATTATCCATATCGCGGCTGTCAACAGCATCCAGAACCTCTTTTGTCTCATCCAGAAGACACGGTTTCAGGCTTTCAAATGTCTGCTTTCTGTCCCAGGAACACCCCCGCTCCGACCGCAGGGTCCCTACCACCGACACCAGTTCTTCAAACGTATGCATTTTTATTCCTCCGCCGGTTCCGGCACAACAGCGGGAACATCTTCCTTGCCATCCTTTTTCCCGATCATCACTATGATGGTCCTCGCCGGTGCCATAAGCTGTTTCTGGTTCTCTGCCTTCGGCTCCTTCCCCGGTTCAAAATATCCGTTATGCGCCCGGTCCCCGGTATCAAAAGCCACATGCCACCCCATCCCTTTCGGGAGATGGGGCAGTGCAAATCCATGCGGTTCCCAATGCATATTATACGCCACGAAGAAGTAATCATCCGCCGTTCCATCCGGCCTTTTCCCATAGCTTCCGCAGTACAGGATTCCCAACTGCCGGCGGAACGGGTCGAACTCCGGAGCCCACGCTTTCACGCCATGATAAGACACATCGGGAAAACCGCATGCCTCATAGTCCATCATTCTCGGCTCCCTTTTTCCGTGAAATACAGGATGGGCCTTCCGAAACGCGATCACTGCTTTCACGAATTCCAGCAAATCTTCATTGCTTTTTATCTGGTTCCAATTCAGCCACGATATCTCATTGTCCTGGCAATATGCATTATTATTCCCTTTCTGAGTATTGCCAAACTCGTCCCCGGCCATGAAAAGAGGCGTTCCCTGGCTTAAAAAGAGCAGCATAAAACTGTTCCGGAGCTGCTGCCTGCGAAGTTCCATAATCTTTTTTTTACGAACAGGCCCTTCAACCCCGCAGTTCCAGCTATAATTCTGGCTGCTGCCGTCCTGATTGTTCTCCCCGTTGTCTTCGTTATGCTTTTCTTCATAGCAGACCATATCCATCATGGTAAAACCATTGGTATTGGCCATATAATTGAGTACGCCGCATCCGGCCGGATTGTGCCTGCTTCTGTAAGCAAGGGCATTCATCTGCCCCTCGTCCCCTTTAAGCACCCGACGCATGTCTGTCAGGAAGCCATCATTATACTCCCCCAGCCGCCGTCCTTTGCCGCCTGAAATCTCCCCCGTATTCCAGTAAGAAGCCCAAAGCTTTGTCCCTGCCAGATAGGGATCCCTGGCCAGAAGCTCCATCGGAACTGTCCCTACCAGATGGACACCGTCTAAATGGTATTCCCGCACCCAGCGGCGCACCATATCCAGCACAAACACCGGCGACTCCTGCCCGGTAAAAAACAGCTCGGCCACCAGCTCAATCCCGGCCCGATGAAGCTCTTTTACAAGATTTTTCAATTCCTGGACCGGACTGCGCCGCCTTCCTGCATAAGAAGCCTTTGGCGCGCCGTTATAAGCCTGCCCGTAGCCCCAGTAATTCAGTTTTCCCGTTACTTCTTCTTTTCCGGAAGGATCACCTGCTCTTCTTGCAACCATCACCTCGGAAAATTCCGCTATCGGCATAAGCTCTAAAGTGGTAATCCCCAATTCCTTCATATAAGGAATCTTTTCTATAATCCCGCGAAAAGTTCCCTTGTCTTTTACTCTGGAGGAAGAATGTCTGGTAAACCCCCGTACATGTGTACGATACACAACGCAATCTTCATACGGGATCTGCAGAGGCGTATCCCCCTCCCAGTCGAAAGCCTCAAACCGGACCGGGCTACGCAGAAGCTTATGTATCTGCTCCGCCTCTCCCCATTCCTCCCGGCCTGTAAAGGCATGTCCGTAAGGGTCGGGAAAATACTTTCCATTTGCCTCAAAAGCATATTCCAGACGTTTAAAGTCCTTTCCCAGCACTGTCATTTCCCATACATTCCCGGTTCTTCCCTCCTTTGGAAACGGAATCTGCACGGATTCCGTCTCCGCCTCATGTGACGATGACGGACCGAACAAAAGCAGGCTGCACTGATCCGCCTCTGCCGCCACGGAAACATGAATTCCCCCTTCTACATTCGTTAGCCCCAATGGATATGCTTTCTTGTCATTGTTGTCTATCCTATACTGCCGCATGCTCCAGCCACCTTTCTTCTCCCGGCTAATGTTCTTTTGTTATCCTATTATACAGTTTTATCTGCCTATGCTGTCATATAAGTTTTCCTGATAGGCCCCCTGCTCCACCAGGTCACGGATCGCCGCCACCACGGCAGCTTTATCCTCCTGGTATGTCACGCCAAACCACTTGTCCCGGGTCTCCAGAACCTTCACCCGGGCCTTCCCCTTCTGAATCAGGCTGTCAATCACCTTAGGCAGCAGATATTCTGCTTTCAGGTTCCCTGACGCGCCGTCTAAGAAAGCCGGAAACCCCCGCTCCAACTCCTCTAAAAAAGACGGCGGCGCTCCCCACATATTCATGGATACATGCTGATCCGGACTGACAAGCACCGAATTGCCCTTCTCGTCACTTGCAAAAATCCTGTTTCCTTTTCTTTCGATGTCATAGGTTTCCGTCACCTGGCTTAAGGTCCCGTCTCCGTTCAGGCGGCAGATTCCCCTGGTAACACATCCGTTCTCGCTCAGCGTGTTGGACAGGATAAAGCCTGCCATGCACATATCATAAACCTTAGCCTCCGTATCCATAGTCTCTGTCATATAATCATGAATGCTGCGAAAGGCCTCTTTTCCATAATAATCGTCTGCATTGATGACTACAAAAGGTTCCTTCACAATATCCTTTACTGACAGTACCGCCTGGCCGGTTCCCCACGGCTTTATTCTTCCCTCCGGCACCCGATACCCCTTCGGAAGGTCCTCCAGTTCCTGGAAAGCATAAGCCACCTGCGCCACTTTCTCAATCCGCCCGCCAATGATCCGCTTAAAATCCTTCTCCAGATCTTTGCGGATGATAAACACCACTTTATTAAAGCCTGCCTCCAGGGCGTCATGGATCGAATAATCCATAATGATCTCCCCGTTGGGACCCACCGGCTCTAACTGCTTGATCCCGCCGCCAAACCGGGTTCCAAGCCCTGCCGCCATAATCACCAATGAAGTATTTTTCATCACCTGTTATCCTTTCTGCTGCCGGTCCCGTATCCCGCGCCGATATATCCGGCCGGTTTTATCTCCTGGACGTTTACCGGATCTTACCAGGTCTGGGGTAATACCGGAACAGCACCTTTGCTATGATCTTTTCTTTTTTTACGTAACGGTTCTTCCAGTACCGGGCGTCCTTTGAATAATTTCTGTTGTCTCCCAGCATAAAATAGCAGCCTTCCGGCACTTCAAAATGCATCGGCTCATCCGGGACCATGGGTTCCCGGATATATCCCTCCTCCAAAGGTTCATCCGATTCATTGAGATAGACATGCCCGCCATAAATATCCACCGTGTCTCCCGGCAGGCCGATCACACGCTTTACATAATAAATCTTCTCGTCATCCGGATAATGGAAGATCACAACATCTCCCCGCTGCGGGTCTGCAAACAGGTAAGACAGGCGCGACCCGATCACCCGGTCATTGGTCATGATGGTATTCTCCATGGAGCCGCTGGGTACTTTGCTGTTGGCAATAATAAAATTATTCAGTACCAGAGCAATCACTGCAGCCGACACTATAATCTTTACCCACTCCCAGATTTCCTTTTTCCAGTTGATCTTTTCTTTGCGGGAACGCCCTTTTCCCCTGTCCTGCTGGTCTTCCTCCGGCTCCCTGTAATCCTTATTTTCACTCATATTCCATTCCTCTTATCTGTCGCTGACAGACTACTTCCGATATGTTTCCAAAAGTTTATGAATCCGTTTCGCCGGATTCAGCAGTTCGCTCAGAGAATCATCATGATTTAAGTTGTCAATGATCAGCGCGATATATTTGCTCATATCTACATTTATATAGTAGGGACGGGACAAAAGCTCCGGGCTCTGGTATACTAAGTTGGTAGTCAGAATCCTGTCAATTATGCCGTTGGCGTAATATTCGTCAAACTTCACCAGACCGTTGGTGAAAAGACCGAAAGTGACGCAGACAAAAACCTTTCTTGCCTTCCTGCGTTTTAGCTCCTTTGCCACATCCAGCATGCTGTCTCCTGACGAAATCATGTCGTCAATAATCAGCACATCTTTCCCCTCTACGCTGGAACCTAAAAACTCATGGGCTACGATGGGATTCCTGCCGTTGACAATACGGGTATAATCCCGGCGTTTATAAAACATCCCCATATCCAGCCCCAGCACATTGGCAAAATATACCGCCCGGCTCATGCCTCCTTCATCGGGGCTGATGACCATCATATGATCACTGTCAATGTCCAATTCCGTCTCCGCCTTCAGCAGGTATTTAATAAACTGGTAGATAGGCTGCACCGTCTCAAATCCTTTTAAGGGGATGGCATTCTGGACCCGTGGATCGTGTGCATCAAAGGTGATAATATTCTCCACCCCCATATTCGTCAGTTCCTGCAGGGCTAACGCGCAGTCTAAGGACTCCCTTCCGGAACGGCGGTGCTGACGGCTCTCATACAAAAAAGGCATGATCACGTTGATCCGCCGGGCCTTGCCTGCCGCGGCGGCGATCACCCGCTTCAGATCCTGAAAATGGTCATCCGGAGACATCCTGTTGGTCATGCCGCACAGGGAATAAGTCAGATTATAGTTGCATACATCAACCATGATATACAGATCATCTCCCCGAACCGATTCTTCAATGGTTCCCTTTCCTTCTCCGGAACCAAAACGGGGAGTCTTTGCTTCCACAATATAAGAATCCCTCTGATAACCGGAAAACGCAATGGTTGACTTATGTTCACTTTCCCGCTCTTTTCTCCAGGCTACCAGCCATTCGTTCACTTTCGCTCCTAATTCGGCACAGCTTTTTAACGGGATCAGCCCCAGCGGCCCTACCGGAATAGTTTCAATCGTCTTTTCTTCGTATATCATGTCTTTCCTCCATGTTTTATTATGTTGAAGTATGATGTCCTGCAGCCGTTTTCTATCGAATCTGCTGCAATAATTGGTATACGACCCATGTGATAACGATTCTTTTATATCATTATGCTTCATGCAAGTCAAGTTAATCCCCTGAAGTTTTTCTTTTTCATACGGATATCTCCCCCATACAGCGGGATTAGCCCATAATGGCTCATAATGCGGGACGCCACCCTGTCCGAATAGGCATCCCGCAGCATCCCAATGGACAGGTTCGTGGAGATAATGGTTCCCTTATGACGGTTGATCCGTTCATTCACACAGTAGAAAAGTTGTGAGGACACAAAGGTATTGTTGACCTCCGTACCCAGGTCATCAAGAATGAGCATCTCACAATCCAGGATATGGCGATAACCGTCCTCTGCCTCCTCCTGGCTGTCCCTGTCAAATTTATACCGGGACAAAAGCTCAAACAGATCCTGGGACGTAAAGTAAATCACCGATATATAGCGATCTATCAGCGCTTTGGCAATGCAGTTGGTAAGGAAAGTCTTTCCCACTCCGGTACTTCCGGTAAACAGAAGATTCTGTCCCTTTTTGGGGAAACTTCTGGCAAACTCCTGGCAGTTGCGGACTACCATCCTCATATATTCCAGCTCTGTCATGCCTAAATGCTCCAGCTGTTTCCCACCGTCATACCAATCATAAGAAAGCGTATCAAAATTCTCCTGCATAAGCACGTGGCGGATATTGGACTGGTCGTACAAAATCCGGCTTCTCGCCTGCTCAAAACAGTGGCATTTATGGCCGTTTGCATATCCCGTATCACGGCACTTAACGCACCGGTAGCGCATCTCCATATAATCCGCCGGATATCCGGCCGCTGCCAGCAATACCTGCTTCTGCTCCTTGAGGTCAAGGAGAACCCCCCGAAACCGATGCGCGGCGTCCTCATCCCCATTCAATGCCTGCCGGGCGCTGGCAGCCCCACGTGCCCGGATCTCCTCGTCCAGTTGCCGGATCTGAGGCACTTGTTTGTATACCTCCTCCACCCGGCGCTGCCAGTCGTAGCGGTTCTCTCTCTGCTGCCGCTCATAGTCCCTCATCACCTCGTTATACTGAGAATTTGTGAGTGCCATCTCCTCCTCCTGTCCTCTTTCGAAGCCTTCTGCCGGGCGCAAACAGTCTCCGCGCCAGGTAAACCGCTAATGTACCGGTTCCGTGCTGATCCAGGATTTTACCTGATCAAGCACCATGGCATCGTAATCCGTGTCCCTCTGCTGAAAATTGTGGAACTGGTTTACGGGCTTTTTTGTGGCGCGCCTGTTTTTCCTGCCCTGCCGCTTTTCATCTAAGAGCTCGATATCCCTGACGGTTTTCACTCCGGCCTTCTTCCACTCCTCCAGGATCTTGTCCGCATAGCGGAAGCTGGGGGTATGGGTGGCTTCCATAGTCCTGTTGCACGCCTCCAGCACCACTTCCTGGGAAAAACCGTAACTGGAAAACCACTTTTCGATCATCTGCTTCTCCCCGTCCCCGGGTTTTCTGTCTGTCAGGCCGAAGCAGCGCATAACGGCAAAGGAGGATTTTGTAAAGGTGCTGGCATAATCCCTGGCCGCCTCCACGGTCCTAAAACCCTTTTCGTGCCAGTCAAGCCCTACTGTCTCTATGTAACGAATACTGGTATGCCCGCTCTGGACACAATATTCCACCAGATACTCCAAAAGTTCCGCCGTCATATGCAGCCCGTCATAAAGATAAGCAAACACCTGGCATTCCCGGGAAGTAAATGCCTTCTTCATATATTTCTGGGCAATATAAAGAAGCTGGGCAAAATCCTCATCTTCTGCCAGACGGTCAATCCGTTCCTGTCCGCCGTCTTCCAGGGCTGGATTTATCTGAGGCTTTCTCTGCTCCTCCTTTGGCTGCGGACTTTCCGGCTCCTGCCTGTCCTTGCCGATCCTTAGCGCCCCCAGCTTCTCCCAGTAAGCAAGGGCCCTCTTTACATCTGCTTCTGTGTGATTGAGCGCATCCGCAATCCTTCCCACATCCACGGCTTCCTGCTGGTGCCGCAGCAGGTAGAGATACACCTTTACATATTCCCCGTTGGCCGCCGCCATATATCCATCGATAAATTCATTGGCCACCAGGGTCGCCTCTGTCCGAAAACTGCAAATCATATCCATCGCTTCCCATCCTCTCCATATGTTTTCTATTTTAACACATCCTTTTTCAAAAAGGAATAGGTGCATTTATCCACCAAACGGATTGTGGATATTGTGGATAAAGTGGATAATATGTCGACACAACCGCCGCGAAAACCGTCAAAAACCGACGTTTTTTGCGGAAATTTCAGTATCACAGCCCTTTGTTCATTTTTAGTTATGTAAATCAAAAAATCCACATAATCTCCTGCTGCAAAAAAGTGGAAAACTATGTGGATATTGTGGATAACTAATCTCCAAGAAGCTTTTCCCCAACCTTTACAATATCTCCGGCGCCCATAGTTATCAACAAATCGCCTGGGGAACAATTTTTTAAAAGAAATGTTTCAATTTCGTCAAAGGTTGGAAAACAACTGACCGGAATCCCCTCCTTCTCAAGCCTTATCGCGATATCCTGCGAACTTACGCCCAGGGTATCCGTTTCCCGCGCCGGATAAACCGGCGCAAGGACCACCTCATCCGCCGCTGCCAGGGCCGCTGCAAAGTCATCCAGAAAAGCCTTTGTCCTGGAATAAGTATGAGGCTGAAAAACACACCAGAGCTTTTTATGGGGAAAATGCTTTGCCGCCGCCAGTGTAGCCGCGATTTCCTGCGGATGGTGGGCATAATCATCCACAATTGTCACTCCTCCCACTTCTCCCTTTTTCTCAAACCGCCGTTCGGTTCCCGTAAATCCTTCCAGCCCGCGACGGATTCCTTCCATACCTGCTCCCAGGGCTTCTGCAGCCGCGACAGCCGCCAGGGCATTGTACACATTATGCTCTCCCGGCACCCCAAGACAGATTCTTCCTGACGGTATTCCTTTTTTCATCACGGTGAAAGAAGGCCGTCCTTCCTCGTCATAAGCCAGATCCGCCACCCCGTAATCTCCGTCCGCTCCATGGCTTACAGTCACCACCCGGCACTTCAGCCCATCTGTGATGTCCTCCGGCGAGGCAATATTGCCGTCCATCACTAAAAGTCCGTCCTCCGGCAGCTTTTCCGCAAATCTCCGGAATGACCTTCGGATATCCTCCAGATCCTTAAAAAAGTCCAGATGATCCGCCTCAATATTCAGGATAACCTCCATGGTAGGGTAAAATTCCAAAAAACTGTTGGTATACTCGCAGGCCTCCGTCACAAACAGCTCCTGTCCGCCCACCCGGATATTCCCTCCTATGGAATGCAGAATCCCGCCTACGGATACAGTCGGGTCAAGCCCCTCCGCCAGCAAAATCTCCGTAATCATCGAGGTGGTTGTAGTCTTCCCGTGGGTCCCGGCAATGGCAAGGGCATGGCCGTAATTTTTCATCATCTGCCCCAAAAGCTGGGCTCTGCTGATAATAGGGGTCTGCCGGCGCACGGCTTCCGCATATTCGGGATTATCAGGATGGACTGCCGCTGTGTACACTGCCAGCCTGACTTCCTCCCCTATGTTCTCCGCCCGCTGCCCGTAATAGATCTTTGCCCCGCAGCTTTCCAAATGTTCCGTGAGAGCAGTCCTTCCCGTGTCTGATCCGCTGACCAAAAAACCTTCCCTCATCAAAATCTCCGCCAGCCCACTCATGCTGATCCCGCCAATGCCGATAAAATGCACCGGCATCGGCTTTCCAAAATCAATCTGATACATGATCGCTCCGTCCTTTTCCTATGCTTTTAATATATTCATATTCTTCTCTCAGTCAATAGGCGCCTGATAAAAACCTCCGTAAAAATTTTCCGTTTTTATCATATTCACAATAATGTGAGGATCTTTTTCCCGCAAAAGCGCCACGATCTCCGGCGCTTCGTAGGAAGAGACTACTGTGTGGAGCAGATACATCTTCTTATGGCTGTAACCGCCTATCGCTTCCACATACGAGATGCCATGGCGGAAATTGGAGACATATGCCCGAATCACTTCTTCTGCCTTCGACGTGGTGATCTGCAGAGTCACCCGCTCATACCGATGGTGAAAGGCGGAAATGGTCTTGGTGGATACAAACTGGAACAAAATGGAATACCCTGCATAAAGCCATCCGAACATATATCCGAAAATGCACAAGATCATCACATTTCCCGCAAACACATACTCCCATATGGAACGCCCTGTCTTTGTGGACACATAGAGGGCAATAAAATCCGTACCTCCGGTAGACGCATTGCCGCGAAGGGCCAGGACAATGGCTATCCCATACAAAAATCCTCCAAACAGCACATTCAGCATTAGATCATCAAATAAAGGCTGAAAATGAAAAATCTTCAGAAATAAACTTGCCAAAAATACCTGGACCATGGAATAGAAGGTAAAACGCATGCTGATGCTCCTGCTGCAAAGTATTGCCACAGGAATGTTCAGCACCAGAATGCCCAGGGAAGTGGAAAAGCTTTTCCCGTACAAAGAAGCTATGTCGTCAATTAAGATCGCCACTCCCGTAAATCCGCCGGACAACAACTGCGCCGGACGGATAAAAGACTGGATCACAAAAGTCTGCAAAAGGGCTGACAAAAACACTGCTATAATAGTCATTGCCCTCCGCACCGCCACATTATGCTTGTACTTCTCTATCATAACAACCCCCGTATTACCCTTTTCCTAAAAGACGTTTCATCAGGCTGTAGCCGTGTTCCTCATACCGCCCTGTCCCTGCCGCGGCAGCCTCCGTATACGTGCTGATCCCGGACTCCTTTTCGCCTGTGCTCCTGTACAAAAGATAAGGAACCGGATCGGAAATGTGGGTCTTGATGGCAAGAGGCGTGGGATGATCCGGCATCACCAGAATCGAGTAGTCTTCTCCTGCCGCCTTCAACCCGGCTAATAACGGCCCTACAATCTCCTCGTCAATCCGCTCAATCGACCTGACCTTTCCCTTCACGTCCCCATGATGCCCGCATTCATCCGGGGCTTCCACGTGGATATAGACCAGGTCCTGCCCTTCTGACAAAGTCCTTAAAGCAGCCTCGCCCTTGCCTTTAAAATTCGTGTCAATGTTGCCGGTAGCTCCTTCCACTTCAATCACCTTCATCCCGGCGCAAAGCCCGATTCCCTTGATCAGATCTACCGCCGAAATCACGGATCCTTTGACCCCGTAAGCCTTCTCAAAACCCGATACCCCCGGACGTGTCCCCTCTCCCCATAACCAAATGGAATTGGCGGGATTCAGCCCCCTGGACCGGCGCGCCTGATTGACAGGATGCTGATCCAGCACTTCGAAGCTGCGCTGCATCAGCTCCAAAATCTTCGGTTCCTTTGGAAGATACTCCGTGATCTTCCTGTCCGATATATCGTGAGGAGGCGTAAGGTCAAGCCCTGTGGGTCCTCCGTTCCAGATCATGCAATGGCGGTAGCTGATGCCCGGGTAAAACTTAAGTTCATCTGTGGAAAACGCCTCATCAACGGCCCGGATCAGCTCCGCCGCCTCATCCGTGGTGATCTCCCCTGAGCTGTAATCCTCCATAACCTTGTCCCTGTATTCTCCCTCCCCTGACAAAGTAACAAGATTGCATCGAAACGCCACATC
Organism: uncultured Lachnospiraceae bacterium; assembly: GCA_949840805.1. Taxonomy (GTDB): domain Bacteria; phylum Bacillota; class Clostridia; order Lachnospirales; family Lachnospiraceae; genus Brotaphodocola. Next base: position 48,398 of record CATKXR010000019.1, read on the forward strand.
CGTATCTGACATCTCTATACCGATACTGACTGCCTCAAGGGGAGATCGTCCGGTATAACAATTTGCCGGATTATAGCCCATAGCCGCAAGGTTCGCCACATCGCTTCCCGGCTTCATCCCGTCCGGCACGGTCTTCACCATCCCCAGCTCCCCATACCTGGCCAGGCTGTCAATATTCGGCTTCTTTGCCACCTCCAGGGGAGTCTTCCCCCCCAGCTCTTCCACCGGATAATCCGCCATCCCGTCTCCCAGCATCACAATATACTTCATAACATCCTCCTCATACCCGTATCGTTTTTGTGATTTTCTTTGATGCTTTGCATGCTGCCACTTTCTATCAGCCCCCGCAGTTCATCTACCACCGCTCCCGGCCCCCGGCCATTTTCACTGACCGTAAGATCCGCATACTTTTCATACAGGGGAACCCTCTCGTCATACAGCCCCCGCAGGGTCAGCCCGGGCCGCTTCGCCACTCCCCGGTCTGTCAGATCCCCCAAACGGTTTACCAGCTCCTCATAACTGAGCTTTAAATACACCACCTGGCTGATCTCCTTCAGATGCTCCATGGCTCTTTTCCCATAAATGACACTTCCCCCCGGAGCGATCACAGAATGCTTTACCATCAATTCCCGGTTCACCCGGTCCTCCACCTGCAAAAAACCTTCAAGCCCCTGCTCCTCTATGATCTCTTTTAAAAGTTTTCCAGTTCTTTCCTGGATTACTATATCCACATCCACAAAAGAATATCCCAGACGTTTTGCCAACAGCACGCCAATCGTGCTTTTACCTGAGGCAGGCATTCCGATAAGGGTAATATTTGACTTCATTTTCGTGGTTTCCTGTCCTTTCTTACAGAATATCCAAAACTGCCCAGCTTTTCTCCCAGGGCAAAATATTCCCCGTGAGAATATGCCGCCAGCTTACAGCGGTTCAGGCAGAATCTGCCGGACTTGTCCAGATACCGGCCGTCCACCGACACACCCAGTATCTCTGCCAAAAACAAGTCATGGCTTCCCAGGGGAATCTGCTGCCTCACCTTACATTCCAGGCACACCGGGCTCTGCGCGATACCCGGCGCCAGAATATGGCGGGAGGGCAGGGGATCCAGTTTCATCTCCTCATACTTATCGGTCTCGCGCCCTGATTTTACCCCGCAGAAATCTGCCGCGAATACCAGATCCTCATTCACCAGGTTTACCACAAACTCCCCGCTCTCCTGGATCATCTTATAAGAATACCGTTCTTTCCTCACGGATATGGACAGCATAGGCGGGTCAGAGCAGACGGTTCCCGCCCAGGCTACCGTAATAATATTGGGCTTCTCCGCCATACGTCCGCAGCTTACCATCACAACCGGTACAGGATACAACATATTGCCCGGTTTCCACATTTCCCTCTGCGTGGAGACTAAAGCCGCCTTATTTTGCCTTTTCTGCATATGCTTCTCCCTTATGCCTTTTTCTTTCTTCCTCATGCCTCGCAGGCAATCATAATGGCCGGAATAAGCTGCTTCTTCCTGGACACTACCCCTGGCAGTTCCACTGTGCCGCCTGCAAAAGCCCCGCTATTTTCAGCATCCAGATGAAATGCATTTCGGATCAAAGCCTCCGTCCCGCCGCCCTCGCATATCAATTCCGTAGATTCCGTAAGAATATTCGTCAGCATAAAAAACAGCATGTCCACTTTATGCTCTTCCCGCACCTGTTTCAGATAAGGTACCATACGCTCCTTTAACCCTGCCAGCTCATCGGCATTAAGAGAACTGATCTGTGCAACGCCAAAAGATACCTTGCCGGCGCTGAACCGCTTAAAGTCCTGATAAAAAATCTCCTCATCGCTTTTTCCCCGCAGATTGCTGCCCGCGGCAAACATATCCGCCGCATAACGCTCTATGTCAATCTCTGCCTGCTTGGCCAGCGCCAATGCCGCAATCTGGTCAAGCTGTGTACAGGTGGGAGACCGGAACAGCAGCGTATCCGAAATAATCGCGCTGCACAAAAGTCCGGCCGTGGCCTTGTCGATCTGAACGTTATTTTCATTATACATCTGGTAAATAATGGTCGCGGTACAGCCCACCGGCTGGTTGCGGAAAAACACCGGGGAGATCGTTTCCACGGTTCCCAGCTTATGATGGTCAATAATCTCTAAAATCTCTGCGTTTTCAATGCCATATACCGCCTGGTTCCGCTCATTATGGTCTACCAGCACAATCGGTTTTCCCCGCGCGCCCAGAAGGTTCCGCCTCGAAATCATGCCTTTATACTTTCCTTCTTTGTCGAGAATCGGAAAATCCCTGTGCCGCTTGCTGGCCATCACGTCTTTAATTTCATCAATATAATCCGTATCCTCAAAGGTAATCAGATTCTCTGTCCGCATAAAATAGCTGATGGGCATACTCTGGTTGATCAGGCGGGCCGCCGTATAAGTATCATAAGGCGTAGTCATCACGGTACATCCCCGCTCCAGGGCCAGCTTGCGGATGGTCATCGACACTGCCGCCCCCTCACAGACAATAATGCAGTCTGCCTCCATTTCTATGGCGCAGAGCTGGGACTCATAACGGTTTCCCAAAATGACCAGATCGTGAGGAGAGATATAATACTCCATCATATCCGGATTAGCCGCTGCCACTAAAACCTTTCCTTCATGGAAATACTCCGTCTCATCTCCTACCACCAGGGCGCCCTCCAGGGTCTCGATAATATTGCTGTACTGGGTTTTTGCCTTGGACAAAATGCTGCTGTCATAAACATTCATATAGGAATTGGTGATATCGCCTACCGTGATCAGACCTTCCAGAGCCCCCCATGCGTTGACGGCAGGAAGCGTCACCACATTGGCATCCTGCATCAGGTTCCATGCTTTTTTCAGGGAAATGCTCTTGTCCACCCCCTTCGTTTCCCGGATATCAATATCCTTCACCTGGGTCTTCACATTCTCCACGAGGCGAGGCGCTTCCACCCCGAAATAATTCAGCACAAACTGGGTTTCCTCACTGATATGCCCTGCCCGTCCCGGCTCATACTCTCTGCCGGTAATCTCTCTTTTCAGCTTCGCATAACAGATGGCGGAGCAAATAGAATCCGTATCCGGATTTTTATGGCCGATCACAATGGTCTTTCTTAATCTTTCCTCTGGCATAATCTCCTCCCTGCCAAAACCAACATGAAAATCAACACGAACCGTTACAATCTATTTACATTGTGTTCATATCTTGTTCACATCTTGTTTTTATACTAAATGTATAGAAACTTAGATATCAAACATAGTTCATTAGTCAATTTGCACATAGATTTTTCATAATTGCCCCGGTTGGACGAAAGTCCTCCGGGGTCTCCTCATGTATCCTGCCGAATCCCTGACCTATCCTAACACAAGCCGCGCCGCTCCATAGATCCCCGCATCATTTCCCAGCTTCGCCAGGCCGATCCTGCCCTTGTTTTTTGAAATCGGAGAATAATGCTCATAATATTTCTCAATCCGGTCCAGCAAAAACTGCCCTGCCTTAGACACTCCTCCGCCGATTACGAACATCTCCGGGTCAATGGTCATAGCTATCTGCGCCATCATAAGCCCCAGATAGCGCCCTACAATCTCCACTACTTCCAGGGCCATCTCGTCTCCGGCTTTGGCTTCATCCAGCACGTCCTTGGCCGTAATCCCGTCCCCGTACCTGCGCATGGAAGACGGAACGTCTGATGAGGCCATTTTTCTTTTCGCTTCTCTGGCAATGCCCGTGGCGCTTGCAACCTGCTCCACACAGCCAACCCCACCGCAATTACAATGCTCCCACTCTTCGTCCCGGACATGGATATGGCCGATCTCACCGCCCAGGCCATGCTTTCCGGCTATGATCTTCTCGCCGATAATAACGCCGCCGCCTACGCCTGTTCCAAGCGTAACCATTACGATATCCGTATAGCCTTTGCCGCCGCCCTGCCACATCTCTCCTAATGCCGCCACATTGGCATCATTGCCGCTCACCACAGGGATGCCGTCTAACAATGCGCTCAGTTCCTTCTGTGGGTTTAAATCCCTCCATCCCAGATTGACGCAGACCTCTACATAGCCGTCCGGCAGAACAGGACCCGGCACTCCCATACCCGCGCCTGCTATATCATTCTTGTCAATTCCCTTATCCGCCAGCATCGCTTTAATAGAAGCCGCCACATCCGGCAGGATATATTTCCCTCCTTCTTCTTTTCTTGTTGGCACCTCCCATTTATCCAGCAGCTCTCCTGCCGCCGTAAAAAGTCCCAGCTTTACACTGGTACCTCCGATGTCAACGCCGATACATTTTTTCTCCATATTTTCGCCCTCTTTCTGAAATTGCGGCAGTTTTGTCGTCTTCCCTGCCACCTTGAATTTTCTGTCTCCACACAGGATGCCGAATACTTGTAGTATAAAAGAAAGTATATTTGATTGCAAGCAAAAGCTGGAAAAAAACAACAAAAAGCGTCCGGGCTTTTCCCTCTTCAGGCTAAAGTCCAGACGCTTTGTTTTATTCTACAGCGCTCTTGCCACTTCTGCTATGTGTTCCGCCGTAAATCCGAAATGCTCAAACAGTTTTGCAGCCGGCGCGCTTGCCCCGAATCCGTTCATTGTCACCAGGGCGCCGTCCAGCCCCACATATTTGTGCCAGCCAAAACCGCCTAACGCCTCGACTGCCACCCTCTTCCTCACGACCTTTGGAAGTACGGATTCTTTATATTCTGCCGTCTGTTCCTCAAACACTTCCATGGACGGCATGGAAACCACACGGACTTTCCGCCCTTCTTTCTCAAGCTCCTCCTTGGCCTTCACTGTCAGGGCAACCTCCGAACCGGAGGCAATCAAAATCAGCTCCGGCGTCCCTTCACAATCATCCAGTATATAAGCGCCCTTCAAGGCATCCCTGCCAGTTCCCTTCACTGCCGGGAGATTCTGGCGGCTCAGCACCAAAGCCGTGGGAGTATTTTCCGTACTCACGGCGCTGTACCATGCCGCTACGGTCTCCACCGCGTCGCAGGGACGGAACACATGGAAATTGGGAATAGAACGGAACATGGCCAGTTGTTCCACCGGTTCATGGGTCGGCCCGTCTTCTCCCACGCCAATGCTGTCATGGGTAAACACATAAGTCAATGGGAGCTTCATCAATGCAGAAAGGCGGGCCATAGGCTTTGTATAATCACTGAACACAAAGAATGTGGCCACATAAGCCCTCATCCCCCCGTGAAGCAGCAAACCATTGCCGATAGCCGTCATAGCCATCTCACGCACTCCGAAATGAAGGTTCCTTCCTCCTCTGTCATCGGCGCTGTAATCCCCGGCCCCGTTCATGATCGTCTTGTTAGACGGCCCTAAGTCAGCGGAACCTCCCATAAGGTTAGGCAGAAGATCCTTCAGTCGGTTCAGGACTCTTCCTGAAACGCTTCTGGTAGCTTCCGGCTTGCCGCTGTCGGCCCACAGGCCCTCATCCTCCAAAAGAGCCTCGGCCGCCTTTTTTACGCCTTCCCCATGATACTGGTTCCACAGAGCCTCCATCTCCGGATACTCCTGGCAGTAGGCGGCAAACATAACCTTCCAGGCAGCTTCATTCTCCGCCTTCTCCCTTGACGCCTGCTCAAAATGCCGGTAGACTTCATCCGGGACATAAAAAGCTTCCGAATAATTCCAGCCAAGGTTCTCCCTTAAAGCAGCCACATTCTCTTCCCCCAAGGGTTCTCCATGAGAGCTTGCCTTTCCCTGTTTTGCCGGGCAGCCAAAACCGATTTCCGTGCGGACCGTGATAAAGGAAGGACGGGACTTGTCCGCCTTTGCCTCTTCTATGGCCTTCCCGATGGCTTCCAGGTCATTGCCGTCCTCCACCAGAATCGTCTGAAAACCAAATGCTTCCATCCGCTTTGCCACATCTTCTTTAAAGACCGCATCCGTATCTCCCTCAATGGAGATCCGGTTAGAGTCGTAGATCACGATCAGCTTTTCCAGACCCAAAGTACCTGCCAAAGAAAGAGCTTCTGAAGAAATCCCCTCCATCATACAGCCATCGCCGCCCAGAACATAAGTATAATGGTCTACCACCGGATAATCCTCCCGGTTGAACACATGGGCAAGGTGGCTCTCTGCAATAGCCATGCCCACAGCCATCCCGATTCCGGCGCCCAGAGGGCCTGTGGTAGCCTCCACCCCCACGGTATGCCCATATTCCGGATGCCCCGGGGTCTTAGATCCCAGTTGCCGGAACTCCATAATATCTTCTTTTGACAATCCGCCATAACCAAACAAATGCAGCAACGAATAAAGCAGCATGGAAGCGTGTCCGCCGGACAACACGAAACGGTCTCTGTTCTCCCAGTCCGGGTCCGCCGGATTGTGGCTCAGGTGATTCATCCACAGCTCATAGGCCAGGGGAGCACAGCCCAAAGGCATGCCTGGATGGCCTGAACACGCCTTCTGAATGGCGTCTGCTGATAAAACACGAATCGCATTTACTGACAACTTGTCTAACTGGCTCATTGGTATCCTCCTGTATTCTGTATGTAAATCTGATGCCTGTTAGGAACATTTTACTTTAGTTTGATCTCCCGCATCTCATGAGGTCCCATTACCAGCAAAGTATTGGGCATCCTCCCTCTGCGGATTTTTGTAACGGCAAAATCAAAAACAGCGTCTAACTTTTCCACTCCTGACATATTAAATACCTTACACGAGTTATCATTATACAGAAAGATTAGTTCTCCGTCAATATCTGCATGAACATAATCATAAGTAAATTCTTTGGTGAAAACAGGGCTTCCGTCCGCCCGGAAGACATCCAGGCGCTTTTCTCCCTCTCCTGTATTATTCCACATAATTACCGCTACATATTCATCCGAATGAAACACCCCCGTTATGGAATTCTCTTCCAGAGAAACATTCTTAATCAGTTCCGGGTTGGCCAGATTTTTCGAAGAAAAAAACACAGGCCCATTAGTTCCAAAAGCACATGAATAAGGTTTTTTTAAATATGACACCCTGGGAACAACAGTCTCCTTAAATGCCTCGTCAAATCCTCCCACTATCCTTGTAGGCACATTTTTCCCTATTTCAGAAAAATCATAAAATACCACCCTGGTTTTTGCCGTTCCGCCTTCCAGACGGACAAAAGAACACATCATCTGAGTGCCGTCCTCGGACAGGCAGAGATCCAGCGGGTAGCCGTCACCGGACATATTTGTCCGCACCTTTATTTTCAGTTCAACCCCGTCTTTCCGAAAAAAATAAATATAACTGGAAGAGGAATCCTCCAAAAGCACGGCTGCCATCCCCATGCCAGAAACCGCCACCCTGGTTATGGGAAGAATCGTTGTCGCCTGTCCTACCTTGCCGTCCGTATTGCAGATTATTACCGTGTTTCCCTGCTGGTCCGCAATAGCCGCATAGTTGCCGTTGACCGACACAAGCGGCATCTTCATCTCATAGCTTTCCGTCCAGACATTCTGGCCGCGGTCGTCAATATAGGACACCCCGTCACGGGTGTACTTCAGCACATTACTGCCAAAATTCTCGTAGCCAACCAGGCTTCCTTCATTGAGCGGAATCTGGCGGACAGTCTCATAAGTGGTATAACGGTAGACCCTCTGATAATAAAACCATCCCCCGATGCCGGCGAAAAGAAATATCATCGCCACTATCCCCAGGGTCATATGCCTGCGCCGTCTGTTGTATCGGGCAGCATTGTTTTCTTCCTCTTCCCTCCGGTCCCCGGATAAGGGATAATCCTGTCCCGGAGTGATCATCTGGCTGCGAAGCTGCTGCTTTTTACGCTCTCTGCTCATGGAGCTCATGTCACTCATGGCCTTATCTCCTGCATGTGATGCTATACTGATTTTAGTATACATCATTTTCACCTCAGGGTCAAAGGATTTCCGATTTTACCTTACCGGCGGCATGTACAGTTCCTGGCCGACCGTAAGACGATTCTCGTCCGAAAGCTGGTTCCACTGGCAGATTTGCGGAAGATTATTTACACTATGGTAATATTCCAGGCAGATTCCATATAGCGTGTCTCCGTCCCGCACAACATGGATAATGGCGTCTGACGGCACCTGGACAGGCTCCGCAGCGGATTCCTGCGCCTCTGCTGACCCGGATGCCTGTCCGCCCCGGTCCGGCTGGACCGCCTCGCCGGCTCCTTCTTCCGATACGGACTGGCCTGCAGCCTCCTTTCCTTCCGTCGGCGCAGACTGGACCGCCGCATCATTTCCATCCGCTGGCGCAGACTGACCCGCCGCCCCGGTTCCTTCCGCCAGCGCGGACTGACCCGCCGCCCCGGTTCCTTCCGTCGGCACAGACTGGCCTCCGGCTGCTGCCCCCGGCACAGACCCGTCTCCGGCTGCAGGGCTATTTTCCGGCGCTGCCCCGGACTGGCCTGTATCTGCGGCATTTCCTGATGTCTGGCCTGTGGTTTGTCCTTCAGGGCTTGTCCTTCCGTTACTGTTTTCTCCGGCCTGCCCATAACCCTCCGGAAAACTTTCCGGCTCAATCATGATACTGTCCCTGGCAGGATATACCTCCCCCGGCACTTCTTCAAACATCGGCTCATTCCCAGCCGCCTTATTTTCCTCTTTCCCCAGAAAATCCGACCACTTCTGATCCATACCCTCTGGAAGGGCCGAGGCAATCACCGACTCCATCTCTTTCATCCGATGATAATTATTGAACATGGTAACACCGCTGGCAAGCACTAACACAGACAGCACCCCGCAGGCCATCTTAAGGCTTCCCAAAGTCGAACCGCGTCTTCGGGCTTCCTCCTGGTTATCCTCCATCCTCTGCCGGAAGTCCCGGATTACCGCGTCTTTGTTTCCTGACTCCACCCTATGGACATCCTTACGGGAAACCATATAATCCTGCATCATCTGGTTTCTCTCATAATAGATACAGTATCCCCGCAGCTTATAAAAGCCATCTTCCGATGCCATATAAACCGCCTCTTCACCTTCCAGGCCGCAGTTTAAATACATAACCTGGTTCTTTTCCGGAAAATACCTGCCATGCTGCTTCCAGTAATTGAGGGGGCTTAATGCTCGGTCCGGCCCGCTGCATATAAACCAGCCCAACACCGTTCTTTTGGGAAACAACTGCTCGATGGAATGATAAGCCCTCTTCCATGCCTCTTCTGTAAATTCAACCTTTTCCCCGCCATGGACCACATCATCCATCTCTAACGCGCCATCGGCAAAGAGGTACGGCATTCCGTCCTGGTTTCTGGACTCCCCCAGCAAAAGGCCGACCCGCAGTTCTTGTCCACCGGCCGGATACAGACGCTTCAGATATGTATTGACATAATCTTCCACATATAATTTTACATTTGAATCCCGCTCTCCAATCTGCCGGATATTCTTCGGCAGCTTTGGGTATGGATTATAAAATTCTCCCATACTTTCACCCCGCTATTATAATTTATTCCATAATATACGGATAAATCATAACACATGCCAGGTGCTGATTTTGTCAAACCAAAGCTGTCCTTTCCAAAAACTGTTCGACAAGAAATACGCTTTCACAGATATGATCCGCCATTCTCATAACTACGGAAAGCCGCACGCTCTGCAGCATCAACGGATCATAATTCCCGTAGCCTCCTACAATGCCTGTAATAAAGATATCTCCCACTGCCTGCAGATCCTTGCATACCCCCAGTCCCGGACGCAGCGCTCCTTTCCCCAGGGTAATGTAGCCCACATGATCCTGGCTTCCTACCGAAGCATCTACCGCTATAATCACATGATTGGGATATCTGATCCGGATCATGGCCATGGACTGTTCCAGATTCATCGCATGGACGGGCCGCTCCAGCGTCCCTATGATCTGGATCCGGCGCACACGCTGCTCCTTCAGTTTATATCCTGTCAGCGGACCTAAGCTGTCCCCTGTGGAGCGGTCCGTACCGATACATAGTACAAGCACACCATCTTTTTTCTTTTCCTCCATGATCTCACAGATCATCTCATGCAATGTCCAGGCAAATTCTTCCGCCTCAAAGTCTCTGCCTGAATCAAAGTAATAGATTTTTCTGCTCATCTTCCATTTTTTGCGCCAATTTGTTCTCATACCACCCTGCCTGTACTCATTTTGTTATTCCTATTATAAGCACGAACGGAAGGTTTTATACCTTGCTGTTTGGCGAAAGAAAGACGGCGGCCCTGCCGGAAAATCTATTTCTTTTCGTACTGCTCTTTATATACCGAAACAGCCTCGCTTACATTGGACGCCCTGCCGCTCTTTACGAGGTCACACAGCTCCATAACCTTCTGGGAATCCATAAATTCCCTTCCCAGATAAGTCCCGTACTGGTCCGTTACAGACAGCCGTTTCTCCTTTAACTGCTGCCTGACAGCGCGAAGCTCCTCCGAAACTCTGCGGTACTCTTCTTCCTGCTGCTCCAGTTTTACTTTATGATTATGTTCGATCTCATCTACCAGTATATTTTTCGTCACGTTCTCAAAAGTATTTAAAGCCTCCTTCTGCTTTACCGCCACGTCACTCAGCTCCTGCTGCAGCCTTGCGATCTCGTCATCATATTTCTCCAGGTTATATAAAGATTCATTCCGGTCCTTTCGGACGCCTGTTGTGGTTTTTTTAATCTTTTTCTTATTGGCCAGTATCTGATCCTGGATCTTCCGCCCTTCCCGCAAGGTTTCCATATGCAGCATCTTTGTCTTATTCCCCACCGCCATATAAATACCACCCGTAAACAGGATATCGGCAATGTAAATAATCACCAGATAGAGGGGCCTTCTCTCCGGGATCATCCAGTATATTCCGCAAGGCAATGCCAGAAAAATCGCCAGCACGCACAATAAAAGCACCAGATATTCTTTCACATGACACGGAAAATATAAGGTATAATAGAAAGGACTCTGGCAAAACCCCGGCACATGGCTGCGCTTCATCAATGTCTTAAGCTGCACCTTCAAATCCCGGATCTCTTCCTTATATACGGATGTCTCATTGCTGATCCGTTCCTTCATACCCTCATTTTTCGCCTTTTCTCTTCTTGTCCGAACCTTTTTGAGCTGTTCCTGAGCCTTGTTCATCTCCTTTTCATAGGTAGCGCTGATCTCATCCCGCCGCCTTTTTACCGTCTGCGTAACCGTTTCTGCCATCAGCTTTTTTTCTGTCTCCAGACTTTGCTCCAGTTGTTCCTCCTCCTGGCTTAACCGCGCCTCCTGATCCACAAGCAGGGAAAGCTCGTCAAGAGCATCCCGCGCCCCATTCAGAAATACCAGGCATTCCTCCATGGTCTGTGCCATATACCGGCCCTCCTTAAGCTTCCTTTGTTATCACTATTTTTACCAATAGTTTACTACAGAATACCTTTACCGACAAGAGTTTCCACAAAAAACAGCTCCCTCTTTACACTTCCTCTAAAATCGTTTATACTGCTTATGTCTCTTTTATACTCACGGGCATGTTTATTTGCCAAATGACCTGATGATTATTGTGAAAATGCAGGAACCTTTTTGGCAGATCATCTGGCTCACAAGTATATTTATCTGCATTTACACATGCGCCCAGGATTGGAGGAATACCTATGTTCCGTATGTGGGGTAAAATATGGAAAAATAACCGGATGACCCAGGACACCGTCGTGTGCATCACCGACTACAGCCTGTCACGCACTTCTATGGTCTTCCAGGCCCTGGATGATATCTGTTATGAATTTGACTTAGGCAAACCCATCTGGCTGGATGCCAATATATCAGAATTTCAGCGGGTATCCAAAACCCGCTTTACCCAGGACAGCTTTATTGAACAGATTCCCTTTGACTATTTGGAGCTTCAGGTTATCGAAGAATGAAGCAGGGATTTCAATGTATTCTGCCTGTGTCCGGTAAACGATAACCATCCTTTTCCCGCAACAAAAAAAGGGCAGGTATCCCTCTTTCCCATGATACCTGCCCTTTCACGTTTTCTTACCGAATCTATATAAAAATGTGACAGCCAATCACATGATATCCCTCTCGCTCCGTTTCTGCCAAAACCGGCCTGGCGCTCCCTTATGTTCCCTTTGCACAATACCTGTCTGGTCTGTTCCACAGAACAGACGCCATCCCCTCTCTCCTCCTCATACAGTCATTCTGTCAGACACTTAAATACCCGGATCTGCCAGCATAATCGCCTTTACATCTGCTTTACTTTTACACTAGATATTCCTTCAGAATGTCCCCGATCAACTGAACTTCATCCGGCCCCAGCTCCTTCAGCCAGCTCTCATCTCCTTCCTTTCCCTTTTCCCGGCTGGCTGCAATCTGTTCCAGGCTCCGTTTCAGATAATCCACATCCCGGAGGCTGTCCCGCTGCTCCTCATCCGGCGCTTCCTGAACCGTAGCCGCCGCCTCCCGCCGTCCATTCCTTCCCATACGTTTTCCGTTTCCCCCTCTCGGGCCGGAATGGTCTGTCCCCCGCTCGCCTGAGCCTGTCCGTTCTGCCAGCCTGACCTGCTCCACAGATACGATCTGGTCCCCGGATCCCGCGCGTTCCCCGGCTCTCCCGCCGTTTTCCTTTGCTGTATCCGCCGGTTCCTCCTGCCCTGCCATTTCTTTTTTACGGTCCGGCTGCTCCCCCCGCCTGGCCAGCCTGGAAAAACTTCTGACCTTTGCCCGCGCCATCTCCGCATTGTCGCCCCAGCCGCTGTCATCCGGCGCATTCCTTGCCAGCCGCGGGCAGAGGACATTTTCCAGATAATCCTCCAAAGACGCCGTCAAAAGATCCCTTTTGCCATCCGCCGTTCCATTGTCAAATAACATAGTCAACATTGCCATCAGCACAGACCCGCCGCCATACATCACTACATAAACCGTATCCAGCCGGTACCAATAAGAAAAGAACGCTCCTGTTCCTCCCAAAAGAAGGCAAAGCCATGTAAGCTGCATAGACACATTTGCCCACCCGGCGAGAGTCATTCCCCGAAACTTAAGCTCACACAATTGATGATCCAGCCAGATACCGCAGTCCCGCAGTCCCTGGTTAATCCGATATGTATTCTCTGTCCTCTGCTTCAGCTCCTTAAGACTTTTGTTTTTCGTAGTCGCCATATTGGCGCTTTCCTTAATCAATCTTTTGTATAGGTTCCTGGTCATTATTCTGGTGAGTATTCCCAGAAGGCAGATGCCTGCCAGTACATATAATCCTTGTCCTGTTTCTAAAAAATGCAGCATAAAACAGCTCCCCTTTCTTTCCTTGTTTTTTCGGACAGCTATCATTATAGCCGCCGGAATCTGTTTTGGAAAGTTCAGGGAGCCTAGAATCGTTCGTCAAATATCGATGAAAACCGCTTCTGAAGTTCAAGTTGGATTCTTAACCTGAAAAAATCCTCAAAAATAAACGCATTACCTAAAATGCCTCAATCAGAGCCCTGGTCAGTTTTACACTGTGGACAATCGCCAGCCGTTCAAACTCTTCATAATCCATCTGGGCGCTGTCATCCGCCTTGTCTGAGATGGCCCGTACAATCAGAAACGGAATCTTGTTAAGATATGCAGCCTGGGCAATCGCCGCTCCCTCCATCTCCGTACACGCCCCGCCAAAAGTTTCCGCCAGCCACGTCTTTTTTTCCTTCGAGGATACAAACTGATCTCCCGTAAGCACCCTGCCTTCATGAACCCCGATATCCGGATTTACCTGCCTGCAGCACTGAGCCGCCATCCTGCGCAGCCGCTCATCCGCCTCAAAGGAAAATACACTCATCTGAGGGATCTGCCCCACCGGATAGGCAAACTGTGTGGCATCCACATCATGCTGCACCGCGTCCGTAGCCAGCACCAAATCTCCAATGTTGATTTCCGCCTTTAACGAACCGGCAATTCCCGTGTTTACAATTCCGTCCACCCCAAACCGGTCTGCCAGAATCTGCACACACACCGCCCCGTTGACTTTCCCCACACCGGAGCGCACTACCACCACGTCCTTGCCGCCAAGCTTTCCCTTATAAAAATCCATCCCTGCCACAGAAGAAATCTCCGCAGACTCCATCTCCTTCTTTAACTGCTCCACTTCCTCCGCCATAGCGCCGATAATTCCCAACATCTTTATTTCCTCCGCTTCGTTAAACTCGCATCTGTCCCCGGCTAACAATTCCCCGCCAGCCAGGAAAGCAGGATGCTATTTTAATTTGCTGCTGCATTTTGCTTTTCCAGTATACCACACGGCAGGCTATATCCGCAACCTGCCATTCTTCCGGCTCTTGACAATCTTCTTTTTCCCTTGATATAATAATGGCAGCATTCAACCACCAAATTAATAATTTACGGAGGACATACAACCATGGTTTATAAAACACGCAATGTCTGCTCAAGGGAAATCCATTTTGATGTCAAAGACCATAAACTCACCAACGTCAAATATATCGGCGGCTGTTCCGGCAACACACAGGGCGTTGCCCGTTTAGTGGAAGGCATGGACGTCAGCGAAGCGATTGAGCGCTTAGAAGGAATCCACTGCGGTTTCCGCCCCACCTCCTGCCCTGACCAGCTTGCCCAGGCATTAAAAGCGTACCAACAAGAAAATCCCTCGGACTGATTCATCGGTCCTGGGGATTTTTCTGTGAATAATCCATCCTTTTTATTTATCATCTGTTGTTTAAATACTCCATAACCCCCATATGAACCGTCCATGCCACCCGCTCCTGGTATTCCTCCGTATTCAATGCCTTCGCCTCCTTCCAGTTAGACAAAAACCCACACTCCACGATCACGATCGGCTGTTTCACATGAAGCAGAAGATAATAGTTTCCGTTAGGCTTGGCAAGCCGCTTATTCTTATCCCCCAACACAAAATCAAACCTCTTCTGGATAATTTCCGCCAACCGCTTCCCATTTTCCGAATCTTTATAATAAAATACCTGTCCTCCGGAAATTTCTTCCTCATGGTAACTGTTTTGGTGGATACTGACTACCAGATCCGGCTTTGTATCATTGATCAGCTCACAACGTTTTTTCATATCCGCCATCTTCTTGTGGCTGTCCTTTTCCCCGTAAAGCCCTTTGTCTTCCTCCCGGGTCATGACCACTTCCACATCCGATGCTTCCAAATATACCTTCAGCTTTTTGGCAATCTCCAGGTTAATATCCTTTTCCAGGCTTCCATCCACCCCTACTTTTCCGGGGTCATTACCTCCATGTCCGGGAGGCGGGAACAGACCAAAAGAGACAAGGATGCTTCAGGACAAGGATAGAGCGCCCATACCAGGGAACTACCCCGTAAAATTTTTATCAAACGGACTATTATAAACAGAGCCTTAGTTCATCCATAAATAATCTGGTTGCATCAATCGCATCTTCAAAATCCTTATGCCTTTTTTGATAACAGTCCATATTAATATCACAGAGGATATGGCCTAAAGGCTCATGGGTAAAACTGCAGCATGAGATCACATCATCGCCAAGCAATGCCGTGAATTCCAGTACATTAGGCAGAAAATAAAAATAAAAATTTTCAAAGAAAGTTCCGGCAACCCTCACGCCTTTAATGCAAGCCTTATACCCGTCAGTACCATGTCCAAAAGCAGAATTTAACTTTACTGAATCTGCACCGCTAAATTTTATTTCTGCTCCTCTGCACAGTTCAATGGTCTGCGTATTCAGCAATGCGCCTAAAGACAGCACGGTAGCCGCTGCGCCTGTATCAAATTTGAATACAATGTGCTGACGAAACAGCTTATATTCCTTGTTTGCCGTCAATGCCACATTTACAGAAAATGAACGTCTGCTTTCACTGTACAATGCTCTAATCAATATAGGCTACCTCCTGCTGGCATCCAGAGCCATACAGCACTCTCAATCCCTCATTTTTAAGTTCTGACAGAAATACATCGGAATATAAGCGGTTATTATACTCTCTGCTTCTGGCATAGCAGCGGACATAGATCCACTCATCACACCCATCGTCAATCAGCTCTTCTCTATCTAAAACCAGGCTGTCGCACAACTCATGTTCTAATACCCAGGACACTAATGTTGTTTTAAAAGGTTTATCAAAATAAATAATTCCATTCTTTTCATGCGTTTTTGGCATAGCTGTATCACGCTCCTCTCCAACAGATCATCTTAAATGACATTTGCATCAACGAATACTTTCATACTTTTCCATCAACTCCTGCTCCAACTCTGCTTTAAAATCGATTTCCAGCAGCCCCTCTTTTCTATACTTTTGCAAGTCCTGGTATGCACACTGCGACACATACTTCTCATCTTCCTGGCCTATTGGTGTCACTTTAATAACTCTCCTTTTTAAATAAGTATAACATTTTACCCAACATATTGCAAGTTGTCTAAAATTTCACGGATACTCTTAAACAGACTTTACAAACAATCCGTCAAACTCCCCGCTGAACTTATAGACAATCTCAATATGCTTATCTTCAAACACGTAAATCTTGTCAATAAACTCCACCACCGTAGCACGGTCAAGTTCTGTGATCGCTCCATTCTCCAAAAGTCTCTCTACCCACGGGTTAGAAAGCACATCACTGACCTTGGAATCAGCCTTTTGCAACAGATTAATCTCATTATTCAGGTTATTGATAGCTGTCTCGTATCTTGCTTTATCGCTCATGTACTCCTCTTTACTGATAATTTCATCGTTCAGGTTATCTCTGGCCTTTTCCAAACGATTTACGTATTTAGAGATTTCTCTTTGTTTAACTTCAATCTGACGACCAATTCCAGGGAGCTCCTGCTTTGGCGTCTGCTGATGTTTCTCCGCCAATTCCCGCAGGTTTTCCACCTGACGGATGATTTTATTCAAATCGTCAATTACAATTCCACGAAGCAGTTTATCTGATACATAATGGCTTGTACACTTGGGCGCATTCTCTCCAAGCTGCTTCTTATGCTGACTATAATCACGAAATGTTGCACAATTATAATATAAATACTTCACCGTTTCGCCGGTTTTTTGCTGCTTGTAGGAATCCCACCTTTTCCGCATGGCGTGGCGGCAATCTCCGCACTTTAGTATACCCTTAAAAATCGTCACCTCATCTTTTTTCGTAATATCCCGTTTAACCTCTTTCATCATAGACTGAGCAGTTATCCAATCTTCCTTAGAAATAACCGCTTCATGTGTTCCCTCACAGCGAATCCACTGGTCTTTCTTTACCCGTGTTGGCTTATCATCCGTTAGCTTCCGCTTCACCTGCTTATGTTGAACAAGCGTCCCCGTATAGGTTTCATCCATTAAAATCTTTTTGACCCCATCGCTGCGCCAATGCACTTCCTCATCAGATATTTTTTTGCTGCACCTGAAATTAGAACCATGAAGCCGTTTATAAGTTGCTGGATTTACAATCCCTTCTCTGGTCAGATCAGCCGCAATCTCTTTAGAAGAAATCCCCATAAGATACTTGTCAAAAATCTCTCTAACCACAGCAGCAGCCGTAGGATCAATGATAAGATGATGTTTGTTTTCAGGGTCTTTCTGATACCCATAGGGGGCAAATGCCCCCACAAAAAAACCTTTTTTCTGCATGGAATGCATGGCAATACTGACATTCTTATGCTGTGTTTCTGAATATTCCCGGTTAAGCAGCAGCCGAAACCTGTATTCCATATCTGGTTCTTTGTACAAACTATCATAATTATCGCCAATGGCGATCACACGAACCTCCCTGCCATATTGTTCAAAATCCTTTTCCAGATACTTCTGCATGACCGTATCATAACGCCCCAGACGTGACAAATTTTTTACGACAATACAATCAATTACATTCGCCTGAATATCACGTTCCATTTCTTTAAACCCGATTCGTTCAAAATTCATCCCCGTACAATCATCATCACAGTAAATATTATATTCTGCAAGTGTAAACTCCTCGTCTGACTGACTATTCAAATGTTCAATATAAGACCTGCAAAAATCTGTCTGATTCTGAATACTCTGACTCAAATCAGTTTTTCTCTTCTTATCTCTGTCCTCATCAGAAAGTCTGACATAAATGCCCACACTCCATTTGTCATGATATAAGGAATTATGTATTTTAAATCTCTTAGTCTTCGTTTCCATCTCTATTCCTCCTTGGTAACACTATGAATTTTAATCAATCGTTCAACAGCCTCTGCACAAGAAAACTTCGATTGATAGCTGCGGACAACTGTCCAGGTATTGCCCTTTTGCTTTTTACCCTCAACCTGATTTTTCATATCTGATCAATCCGCTGCATTTTCTTACAACGTATTCTCAGTACTGAATAAATATGATACAGGTCCTGTTACTTCCGACATGCTAAATATCTCCAACGAAAAAGATATTTTTCATACCTCAGCTCAGAAAAAAGCAAAAAGAAATCCTGTTGGCCAATGTTTTGTCATTGACCAACAGGATACCCCTTTCATGGAAAATCCTATTCATTCTGTCCTGCTGCCGGAGAACCAGTCACATAAAATTCAAACCCATTGTCATAATTCGGCACAAACATGGGCAGATAGCTTACATTAGAATATCCCATAAAGCTGTAAACCATGCCATCCCTTCTCATGGCTTCATCGTATCTTCTCTCATTTTCATGATACGCATCTTCATCCAGCTTCTTTGGATAAATCATAATACTTAGAGGGTCCGAATAACCCTGAGGAAGGCATACGGCAAAATAGCTTGGCATATAATCTTCATAAGATATGTATTTCCCTTTTACATAGCTTATGAAACACTCCGGATAATAATTTCCATTATAATTTACCCCGAATTTTTTACTATATCCGGAAAAAACCGTATCTATACCATATTTCAGCTCCCCGGATGTATCCCCTGACGCTGCTTTAACATCAAAATTCCAGTCCGTTCCCTGCTGGTTTTCTGTATGCGTATAAATAAAATGCCACTCATATCCTGCCGGTGTCCCCTCGGCAAGTCTTCGCTTATCTTCTTCTGCATATGCCAATTGCCACTGACGCATATCATCAGCAGTGGTCGCATATTCTGAAAACACTTCGCCATTTTGCTCATCCTCCGCCCGTTGAGCTATAAACGAATTGACTGACCGCTCCACATATTCTGCAAGCATGTCATTATATTGAAACCGCTGAAGTGTCATATTGAGCTCATAATCCTCCCCCGGATCACGGAATCCCTCTGCCTTGAAGTTCTCCCCCTCGGCCACTGCACGGACATCTCCAAAGGCAATCATTCCATTGGATGACAAAATCGAAACTGACACGAGAGACAAAAGAAAATTTCTCCATACTCTTTTCATTTATATAACCTCCTCTTTTCCATGGGTAGTGTCAAGTCTGCTGCCTTTTCATCTGCCTGCTACTGAATCCACACACCTTCCCCATTCACCTGATATCCGTCCGGCGTCGTGGTGTTGGTCAGCATATAACCATCTGCCCCAAGATAATACCATAAGCCGCTTTCCGGAGACTGGTACCAGGCATTTACCACATAAGAGCCGTCCGGATTCTCCAGCTTCCATCCCTGAGAATCCTCTTTCCATACAGGAACCGCCGCCTGCTGCTGGTTCAGACTGGAACCAT
This sequence comes from uncultured Lachnospiraceae bacterium, assembly GCA_949840805.1. GTDB lineage: Bacteria > Bacillota > Clostridia > Lachnospirales > Lachnospiraceae > Brotaphodocola. The sequence goes on from CATKXR010000019.1 coordinate 67,897, forward strand.
CGCCGCTGATGAGGAAAGTACACTGTGCATCATCATTTCTCACACTTTCTCCATTCTCCAGCTTTCCGCCAAAGAAGGAAAAGGTAATATCTCCGTCGTAACCAACCGGAACCAGCACAAACATGCAATATTCCAGCTTAGAGAAATCCGTCTCCGTGTCATAAGCCCCGCCTATCAGCTTACATTTAGGATATTCCACCCCATTCTGAACCACTTTAAAATCATAAAGATGGGAAACTCCCCCGACTTCAATTCCATATTCTGATACATAGTTCCAGTTGGATGAATTTTCCACACTCACTTCCCACCAGTACTTAGGATTTGAATTTATAGTAGCATATGCATATCGCCACTCATACCCATCTTCATTATATGTATAAGCTCCCTGTTCTTTATCCCAGCCATACCAATTCAATGTTGCTTCTCTGGAAAAAGTTACCCGCAAATCTATGCCTTCTACTTCAAAAAAATCCTCAACGCCATTTATTCCATCATATACGGTTTCTGTGGAAGGCAGTGTATAGAGAGTGCCCTCTGACACTACCTCTGCACTTGCTGTCATGACACATGACAGCGCCAACATAGTTGCCGCACCTAAAGCAGCAATACTTTTTAATTGTTTTTTCATACTTTTCTCCTTTCGCAGTTTTCCTGCTTTCTTTCTGAAATTTGCCGTGTTTACATGGAAACTATGAACCCATTTTCTTTTTGTTCCCATCAAGCCAACCTGTATATCCAAGCTGGCATAGCTACATAGCCTGTTCTTTTACGAGAAATCAGCAGGAAAAATTCATTTTCCCCTACCCGACGCACCGGACGCCCGTCAGCTTTTGCTGACATATTTCCTTTTGAGTGTCCATGTGCATAAAAAAAACTGCGAATGTACGGCAAACAAATCGCAGCTCTCTCAAACTCCGATTTCTCACTCAGACTGCTCTGACAACAGGGAACAGGTTCGCTGCCGCCAAATCATCCAGGCAAGAAATCAAGAACGAGGTGTCAGTATGCGTCC
>CATKXR010000020.1 GCA_949840805.1 uncultured Lachnospiraceae bacterium
AGAACGTTTGAAGACCCTCTTTTCACGTCGGCACTTAGGCTGCGTTTTTTGCAGCCTTAGTACCGCTACGTGAAAAACGGAGTGAGAACGTGTCTGAAAACGTTCTGTCCCTCTTCTCCTGCGGACCTTTTGGAAGAATCTTTCACTTAACAATATTGACCTATGGATGGTGCTGCACGATAAGGTATACTCTTTCGAGCACCCCCCAATGCATGCCCTTCGGGCGGGCGTGCTACGTCAGGCTCCGCACGATAAGGTATGTTATTTCATGTACGTCCGGAATTTTTTGTGCCTGAAAAAAGAGCGTTTACGGGAGTACACCCAATCAGAAAAGGAGGAAATTATCATGTCAGAGAAAAGAAAAGTTCCCGGAACGGGAGGAGACCACTATGTTCCTTATGAGGAGCGCACCGGCGGGGAATCGGTGGTGTTTTTTACCCGCGATCTGTCTGCCAGGGGTCTGGTGAAAATCTATGAGCGCATCCAGGAAGCCTTGGGAGGCAAGGTGGCCGTAAAGCTTCATACCGGCGAGAAAAACGGCCCTAACATCATTCCGCGGGATTGGGTAAGGACATTGTTGGAGGAAAAGCTGCCGAATGGAGTTATCATTGAGACCAACTCCTACTATGAAGGAGACCGGGATTCCACCGAAAAGCACCGGGAGACCCTGAAGGTCAACGGCTGGACCTTCGCACCAGTGGATATCATGGATGAGAGCGGGGCGGTGGCTCTGCCGGTGAAGGGCGGAAAATGGTTTACTGAGATGTCCATGGGTAAGACTCTGACGGAGTATGATTCCCTGCTGGCCCTCACTCATTTTAAGGGCCACACCAAGGGCGGCTTCGGAGGATCCAATAAGAATATCGGCATCGGCTGTGCGGACGGAAAAGTCGGCAAGGCCATGATCCATACCACTCCCGGCCAGAGTGACCAGTGGGATATCAGCGATGAGGAGTTTATGGAGCGCATGACCGAATCTGCCAAGGCGGTGGCGGACTATTTCGGAAAAAGGATTGCCTACATCAATGTGATGCGCAATATGTCGGTTTCCTGCGACTGTGAGGGGATCTATGCGGAGCCGGTGGTGACGCCCAATGTGGGAATCTGTGCTTCCTTGGATATTTTGGCTCTGGACCAGGCATGTGTGGATATCATCTATGCCATGAGGGAAGAAGAACGCCACGCCCTGGTGGAGCGGATGGAGACCCGTCACGGGCTGCGCCAGCTTTCCTATATGAAGGAGCTGGGCATGGGCAATGACCGGTACGTGCTGGTGGACATCGATCAGGATGACCGGAGGATGGATTTGGTGGATGCGGTCAGGGATTTGGCGCCGTTTGAAGGGTGAGGATCCGATAGGCCCTGAAGGATCTCTCCAATGTCGCCATCCATATAGATTGCCTGACGTTCAATTTCCTTGGGGCCGATGGCTTCCCCGGAATTGATACAGGCGTATATTGCCTGGGGATTTTGCATGGTCATCTGCCAGAAGGGATATTTGATAATTCCCGGGGTGTTGTAGCCGACTCCCAGTTCTAAGAACAGCACCCGCGTATTTTTGTGTCTGCGGATAAAGCGTTCATAGCGTTTTGCTGCTTCGTGCCATCCCTCATCTTCGACAAACCTGCCGTCAGAACGCAGGTTCATGGTAAGCGGCTTTTTGCAGTGCGGGCAAACCGGCAGCAGATTGGCAGGAATCCGCATATCTTTTTGCTGTTCCACCATTTTGCGGATTATGGTTTCATTCTCAAATGTTTCTTTGCAGCACGGTTCGCTGCACTGGAAAAGCCCATAGTCGCCTTGTGTATAAAACAGCCGCTTTTTATCAAAGCCGGCTTTTTGAAAACAGTGGTCCACGTTGGTTGTCAGTACAAAATAGTCTTTGTCTTTTATAAGCTGAAACAACGTCTCATAAACAGGTTTGGGCGCGTCCATATAACGGTTGATATAAATATACCGGCTCCAATAAGCCCAATGTTCTTCAAGGGCCGGGTAAGGATAAAAACCGCCGGAATACATATCGTGAAAACCGTATTTTGCTTCAAAATCCGAAAAATATTGCCGGAAACGCTTACCGGTATATTCAAAGCCTGCGGAAGCCGAAAGACCGGCGCCGGCGCCTGTCACAACGGCATCCGCTTGCTTAAGCGCATCCCGCAGTTTTTCCGTTTGCCTTAAAAATGTTTCCTCGGATTTTATAGCTGGTATTTTTGAAAACATGAAATGTCACCTCGATTTTTTTGTTTGTTTTGTGTCTGCGCTCATCATTTATGTGCGGCACAAATACGCGGGTTATTCAATAATCTTATATCTCCCGGGCCTTCTTTGCTTTTCTCCGGGATAAGCCCCCTGACAATACCCGAGAAGGACAAAACACCGGGCAGTGTAGTTTGAGGGGACTCCCCACTCCTTTAAAAAGCAGGAACCGGTCTCGTTGTCAAATGTTTCCTCACCTCTTGCAACGATGCAGGAAGATATTCCAAGCTCTGCCGCTTCCAATACCATATTTTCCGCACAGCAGAAAGCGTCCGGGATGCTGTAGAGGAAATTATTTGGTGAAAAAATCGCGCAGGCCGTGGGCGCTCCGTAAAATCCGTTCTTGATTGCCGGGTCATCGATAATGCTGGGCTGTTCTGCGGAGACATAAGATCCGGCAAGCCGTGAGCGGTCGAACCCTGAAAGGTTCAATTTCCCGATTTTTTCACACAGCTCCTGATTATGGATGGCACAGATGAACGTGCGCTGTCCGCCGCCGGCATTTGGGGCATACAGTCCCGCTTCTATGATCTTCTGCAGGCTGTCCCTGGTGATCTGTTTTTCGTGGTACTTGCGGATTGACCGTCTGTATTTCATAAGTTCAAGCAATTCCATGTTCAAACCTCCTCCCAATGAGATTTCCAAGCGTCATTGTATTGTCCTCTGTTTTTTGCATTCAGTGAACGGTTTTGCTCTCTGTGATTATTATTATACGGCTTTTGCGGCGTCAGACAAGTACGCACCTTTTTATTAGATAGTTACCTTTTTGTAACCATTGGACTTTTGGGATTTTTTATGTCGGAAAGACAACTTTAATGAAAATAGAATTTTCAGACAACTTGAATATTCTCCTGTAAAATGGTATAATAGCAGCAACCAGTAAATCGGACAGGGTTGCCGAAAGCCTGGATGAGCTGACGGATGAGACACAAAAGCTGCTGCTTTTGCAGCAAAGCTGTTGAGACGGGAAGCGGTTTAAATGGAGGGTAGGTTTATGGAGTATTCAAAAGAGCTTTTTAAACAAATCGGCGAAGGCGCGCCGGCTATCGGGGACCGTGAGCAGCATAGCGGTATGCAGAGTGTTCAGAATCTGGAGGCTGTGATCAATGAGGGGCTTCGTGTAGCTCTGCTGGAGGAGACGCCGGACCAGTCGCTGGAGGTGCTGCTGATGCATCTGGGAAAGGCGCTTAGGGGGGAACGGACTTATATATTTGAGCGGAACGAGGCGGGCGGTGATGACAATACCTATGAGTGGACGGCAGCCGGGGTGGAGCCTGAAAAGGAGAATCTTCAAAATGTTCCTGCACAGGTGTGCGCCAGTTGGTATCGGAATTTCAGCATCGGCAGGCATATTGTCATCGAGAGCCTGGAGGATATCAGGGAGTCGGATCCGCTTCAGTTTGAGGTTCTGAAACGGCAGGGTATCCGTTCCCTCGTGGTGGTCCCTCTCTATGACGCCAAAAAGCTCATCGGTTTTTACGGGGTGGACAATCCTCCTGTAAAATCTTTGGAATACGCATCCAATATGCTCCAGACCGCGGCATATTTTATCGTTTCCTCCCTGAAACGGCGCAATCTGTTCCGTGAACTTCAAAAGAGGAGCTTTAACGTGCTCCATGCTCTCAGCGTGGACTACCTGGGTATCTATCAGGTAGACTTTGATACAGGTGAATGTGAGATATACCGGGACAGTGAACAGGTGGGAATGGATTGGGCAGTCAGTTTTGAGGAAGGTTATCAGGCGACTATGGATCGGTATATTGCCCGGTGTGCGGATCCCCGGGACCAGGAACGCCTCCGCACGGTGACGAAGAAGGCTTATGTGCTTCATCAGCTAGAGACCAAGAAGAAGTTCTATGTCCGGTATCAGGTAAGGGATAATTCCTATGGCATGAAACACATGGAGATCCATTTTTCCTCCACGGAAAGGACAGCAAGGGAGAACAGGGTGATTTTTGCCCTGCGGGACGTGAACGCGGTAGTGGAGCAGGAGGAGAAGTACAAGCTGGAGGCAAGACAAAGCCTGGAAGGCATTCTGGAGGGAGCCCGGACCGGGATCTGGACCATTGAGCTGGAAGAGGGAAGTGAGCCAAGGATGTACGCGGACCGGACCATGCGTATTCTCCTGGGCGTGCCGGACGAGATCGGGCCGGAGGAGTGCTACAGGCATTGGTTTGAAAATATTGAGCCGGATTATGTGGAGATGGTGCAGGAAGCCGTGCAGGAGATACTGGAAACCGGGCGTTCCGAGGTGATCTATCCATGGAAGCATCCGACGCTTGGGAAAATTTATGTCCGCTGCGGCGGCGTGCCGGACAAAACTTTCAAAAAACCGGGGGCCTGCCTCAACGGATACCATCAGGATATCACGGAAATCATGGTTACACGGAAAAAACAGGAACAGGCTATCATGGAGCTGCTGGAGCGAGTCAGGCAGGCTAATTCGGCAAAAAGCGAGTTCCTTTCCCGTATGTCCCATGATCTGCGCACGCCGATTAACGGAATCTTGGGAATGCTGGCCATTCTGGAAAAAAGCTTTGACGATTCCAAGCAGCAGAGAGAGTGTCAAGGAAAAATCCGTGTATCGACAGAGCATCTTCTGTCCCTGGTCAACGATGTTCTTCTGGTCAGCAAGCTGGACAGCGGAAGGCCGATGGCGGTGGAGGAACCCTTTGACCTTCATGAAACACTGGAAAACTGCATCACAATTCTGTCTCCCGAGGCAGAGAAGGAGGGAATCCGGCTGGTGCTGGAAAAGGTGGATCTTAAGCACAGCAGGCTTATGGGAAATCCGCTGCATTTAAAGCAGATTCTGATGAATGTCATGGAAAACGCCATCATATACAATCAGCCCCATGGTTTTGTATATGTACGGGCAGAGGAAATTGCCTGTAAGGGCGGGACGGCAAGCTATCGGTTTGTGATCGAGGATACCGGAATCGGCATCGGGGAGGATTTTAAAAAGCATATTTTTGAGCCGTTTACCCAGGAGCATCAAGGGGCAAGAACCCACTATACCGGCGTCGGGCTCGGCATGTCCATTGTGAAGAAGCTGGTAGAGCAGATGAAGGGAACCATTGTGATGGAGAGCCAGACCGGAAAGGGGAGCGTGTTTGAGATCACTCTGCCGATACAAATCGATCAGGCGTGGAGCGGGCAGCCTGTGGAGGAGAATCGGGATGTGCGGGACAATATCGCCGGGATGTGTGTCCTTTTGGTGGAGGATAACGAGATTAACTGTGAAATCGTGGAGTTTATGCTGAACGAGGCGGGGGCAAAGGTGGTGACAGCAGAAAACGGAAAAGCCGCCGTGGAAGCCTTTGCGGCGTCAGCCCCAGGGACCTTTGACTGTGTGCTGATGGATTTGATGATGCCGGTCATGAGCGGATATGAGGCTACCCGGGTGATCCGCGGCCTTGACCGGCCGGATGCAAAAACTGTACCTGTCATAGCATTGTCGGCCAACGCATTTGAAGAAGATGTGGCGCTGGCAAAGGATGCGGGAATGAACGAACACCTGGCCAAGCCGGTGGATATCCGGAAAATGTTCCAGGCCATGAACCGGCTGAAGCGCTGCCAGGAGGAAAACAGCTTGGAAAACTGCCGGGATGGCGTTTGATGTGGCATCAGGATCGATATTACAGGAGCAGCTATGATTGTCATGCTGCTCCGTGTTTTACAGGTTTTATCATTTGCCAGTGGTTTTTGCAGAAAAAATTGCTCTGTGATAGGATGGATATCATTAAGAACAAGTGAATTGCCGTTGAAATGAAACCAGGCAGAGCCAGAAGAACAGATTGGGCCGAGATCGGGAAAGAGGAGACAGGCAGAAATGAGAAAATATCATTGGAGTGATGGATTATGTTTACAAAAGAAATAATGGAACAGTTTACCGAACTTGATTTTGCAGTTTATGACTGTATTGTAAAAAACAGAAAACACATCAATAAAACGACCATCAAGGAATTAGCTGCCATGGCCCATGTTTCGACGGCAACCATTCTGCGCTTCTGCAGGAAATGCGGAGCCGAAGGATACAGTGAATTTAAACTCAGGTATAAAGAATATCTTGAGGGAAAGCAGGAGGTGCTGAGAGACGAGAAGGAAACCGAACTTCAGAGCTTTATCACCAGAATCCGCTCCCAGGACTTCCAGGAAAGCCTGGACAAGGCACATGAATATCTTGTCAAATCAAAGTGCATTTTGTTTATCGGTATAGGCACTTCCGGAATACTGGGAAAATATGGCGCGAGATATTTTTCTAATGTGGGGTATTTCAGCCTGTTTATTGATGATCCATGGCTGCCGATTCTTCAGAATCCGTCCGAAGGCACGGTTATGATCGTTCTGTCCGAGTCCGGGATGACCAGGCAGACCCTCTATATCGCATCTCATCTCCAGCAAAGAGGATGTCCCCTGATATCCGTTACCAACAATGCTAATTCCGTTCTTGCAAAGATGGCAGACTGTAATATTTCCTACTATGTCACGGAAAGGATCGTCAACGAAAGAAATGTGACGACACAAATCCCTGTGCTGTATATTATTGAAACTCTGGCAAAAAAACTATATAATCATGAAAACTGACCTTTCGCCAAAATAAAAAACAGAAGGTCATCAGCCGGAAAATGGAGGGTATTCCATGTCTGTTTTCTCTTATGAACAGCTTAGGAAAATGAATCCTGGTGAATTCAGGGTTTACAACTTTATGGTATCTCATTTAGATGACGTGCCGGGAATGAATATCCGGCGGATCGCAGAAAGTGTAGGGGTATCGACTACAACCGTCCTTCGTTTTTGTGAGAAAGCCGGATGTTCCGGTTATACCGAACTGAAATACCGGATCCGGCAGGAACTGGACGCGCCGAACCGAACCGGAAGATTTGATGTTGATCCGGCGATACAGTATATGAAAACTTCAGCAAAGGATGACGTGTTTGCAGAAAGAATGGCACGGGCCGCAAAAATCTGTGCAGACGCGGGGCTGATCATCCTTTCAGGAAACAGGGAAAGCAAACCCCTGACCCGCTATGGCGCATATTTATTTTCTGCCGTTGGAAAAGCTGCTTTCATCGCAGAGGACGGATGGGGAACTGTCTGCCCGGAAGGGGAAATGAAGCAAGCAGTCCTTATTCTTTCCTCCTGGGGAAGCGGCGCGGATATCATTTCCCTGATTCATAATTACAAACAGGCAGGCGTTCCCCTGATCAGTGTGACAAATACGGAGCACTGTCCGGCCGCGCAGATGGCGGATGTGAATTTCTCCTGTTATGTTCCGGAAATCTCCGGAAGCTGCAGATACGGATGTACGGAACTGGTTTCACAAATTCCCGTGGTATACCTTCTGGAAACGCTGACGGGTGAGATACAAAAACTTCAGAAGCAGTAAGTGTCGCTGTTCATGTGGCGGGTTTACGATAGCGAATAATAAACAGATAGGATTCCTGTCTGTTTTTTTTATGTAACAAATGATATTTTCTTTACTATGTGTCAAAAACAGGAAAAGCAATTGAAATACAAAAGGGATATGATATGATGGATATAACATATGAGCGCTCATGTGGAATCGAATAGACAATTCAAAGGAGACCAGGAGGTATGGAAAAAAGAAAGGTTCCACATGATTTTTTGTGGGGCGGTGCAGTTGCGGCACATCAGCTTGAGGGAGGATATAACAAAGGCGGAAAAGGAATTTCCATAGCCGATGTAATGACTGCCGGAGCCAATGGAAAAGACCGCGATATCACGAGAGGAATACTGCCAAACCACTATTATCCAAACCACGAAGCGATTGATTTTTACACAAGGTACAAAGAGGATATCCGATTATTTGCCGAGATGGGTTTTCGATGTTTCCGGACATCAATCGCATGGACTAGAATCTTTCCTCATGGTGACGAAGACAAACCAAATGAGGAGGGCCTTCAATTCTATGATGATCTGTTTGATGAACTGCGGAAATACCATATTGAACCGGTTATCACATTAAGCCATTTTGAAATGCCGTTTTATCTTGTGGAGAAATACGGGGGATGGAGAAACCGAAAACTGATTGGCTTTTTTGTTAAATTTGCCGAAACCGTTATGCGCCGGTATAAGGATAAAGTAAAATACTGGATGACATTTAATGAAATTAACAATCAGGCCAGTGTCCAGAATCCATGGAGCGGCTGGACAAATTCAGGAATCCTTTATCAAGAGGGCGAAGACGTGCAGACGGTTCTTCAACAAGCCGTGCATTATGAAATGACTGCAAGCGCTATGGCCGTAAAGATCGGACATGAGATCAATCCGGAATTTCAAATCGGTTGTATGCTTGCGATGGTCCCGTTTTATGCCAGAACCTGTTCTCCTCAGGATGAACTTGCGGCTCAAATTGCCATGGAACACCGTCTGTATTACTATGGGGATCTCCATGTCTTTGGAGAGTATCCGGCCTATATGGAAGCGTTTCGCCAGGAACATGGGATATGCCTGGACATAACGGATTATGACCGAAAATGCCTGAAGGACGGATGTGTGGATTATATTGGCATCAGTTATTATATGAGCAGCACGGTCAGCAGCGTGGAAACCGAGGACAGTGTCCGGGTGGCGGACGGGATTTATGTGGCGCGCAACCCTTATGTGGAGAAAAATGACTGGGGATGGCAGATCGATCCTCAGGGGCTTCGTTATTCGCTGAACCTGCTCCATCAGAGGTATCACAAACCCATATTTATTGTGGAGAACGGTTTGGGGGCTTATGACAGACTGGAAAACGGAACAGTTCATGACAGTTATCGGACGGATTATTTAAGACAGCATATTTTAGAGATGAAAAAAGCAATGTTTTTGGACGGAGTTCCGGTTATGGGATATACTCCCTGGGGATGTATTGACCTGGTAAGCGCAGGCAGCGGAGAGATGGAAAAGCGCTATGGTTTTATCTATGTGGATAAGGATAATCGAGGAAACGGAACTTTGGAGAGAAAGCGAAAAGATTCTTTTGCGTGGTATAAAAAGGTAATTGAGAGCAACGGAGAAATCTTATAAACCAAAAACAAAATGTGCCATATAAAAAACTTCAGGCACAGTCCGGGAAGGAGGATGTAAAACATGTTAAAGATCAGATTGTTTTGCGCAAACGGAATGTCAACCAGCCTGCTTGTAAAAAAGATGGAAGAGGCAGCGGCAGAAAAAGGAAAGGATGTGGATATCAAAGCCTATCCAATCCTTGACATGGAAAGGCTGATTGAGGAAGCCGATGTGGCCCTTTTGGGGCCGCAGGTGGGGTATCAGCTTGCTAAAGCCAAGGAAATATGCGGTACAAGAGGCGTTCCTGTGGATGTGATTCCTATGGCCGATTATGGGATGTGCAATGGGATGAATGTCCTTCGGTTTGCTTTTAAGCTGGCAGCAGGAAAATAGGGAAATACACCCGTGTCAGAAAGGAAATGAGAGATGAAACAATTAATGAATGACAAAGTAATCCCCAGGATTATGGCGTTTGTTAATACGAAGGGGATACAGGCAATTAAGGATGGTATGGTCTATTCCATGCCGCTTCTGATTGTAGGCTCCGTATTTCTGATCATTACCAACTTCCCTGTTCCGGCAGTTGTAAACATGCTGGAACAGACGGGCATAAAGGCCGTGTTGGAACAGGCAAACGGAGCAACATTTAATATCAGTGCAATAATAGCCGTTCTTGGCATCGCCTATAACTATATCAAGCTAGATGGACAGGAACCGTTAAGCGGAGCAATCGTTGCACTTGGCGTCTTTATTATGATGACGCCGGCATCGATTGTAACAGAAGGCGGAGACGTAGTGGGAGGGATTATTGATAAAAGCTGGACAGCCGGAAAAGGCATGGTCGGCGCAATTATTGTAGGGCTGATTGTGGCTTATGTCTACTGCTGGTTTCTGAAAAGAAACATAAAAATCAAGATGCCGGCAGGCGTTCCTGACGGTGTATCCAATGCATTCTCGGCGCTGGTTCCCGGTGCTGTCATTGTAACCGGAGCAACCATCGTCCACGGAATCTTTTCCATGGGATTCCACATGACGGCTATGGAAGGGATTTACAACGTGATTCAGACGCCTCTCCAGAGCATGACGGATTCTATTGGCGGAGCAGTCCTGATGTGTTTCCTGACCCCGTTTTTATGGTTCTTCGGCGTGCATGGTTCAACGATTGTCGGAGGAATTATGACTGGTATTCTTCAGGCAAACGGCCTGGAAAACCAGGCTTTGATTGATAAGGGGATTGAGCTGACGGTCAAAAACGGAGGCCATATTGTTACCATGCAGTTTTTGGATCAGTTTATCAATACAACCGGTGCGGGAATTACCATTGGACTTGTTATCTACATGTTCTTCCTCGCAAAATCAAAGCAGTTAAAAACACTGGGAAGGCTGGAGATGGTGCCTGCATTGTTTAATATTAACGAACCGATTTTGTTTGGCATTCCGATTGTAATGAATCCTATGCTGGCTTTTCCGTTTATCGCTATGCCGGTGATTGCCTGTGTGCTTCAGTATGCAGCCCTCTATACAGGACTTTGCCCGCTTTATGGCGCTATCCAGGTTCCCTGGACATGTCCGCCGGTTATTTCGGGATTTTTAATCGGAGGATGGCGGACGGCGCTTTTACAGTTGATTATCCTCAGCTTGTCGTTTCTTGTCTATCTTCCTTTTGTGAGAAGAGTCGATAAACTGAATCTGATTGAAGAAGCGAAAACAGAAAAAGAAGCACAGGACGATGAATGGTAAAAGGAGGACAAAATGACCACAGAATTTGAAACGGCATGTTTTGGAATTATTACTTATGTGGGAACGGCAAGATCGTGTTTTATCAATGCCGTACAGTGTGCGAAAAAGGGCGATTTTCAAGGAGCGGAAGAACAGATCAGGCAGGGCGATGAAGCCTATACCCAGGGACACCATATTCATGCGGATCTTTTGACGCTGGATGCAAACGGAAAACTGGAGGAATCCGGCCTCATCCTGATGCATGCGGAAGACCAGTTGATGAGCGCAGAGACCTTCCGGGTTTTGGCAGTGGAATTTATTGAAGTCTATAAAAAAATGATGCTTTAACCCTGATATATTTCTCCCGAAGATTTGACGCAATAAAAACGAGATATAATCCCAGAAACATGAAAAATATTGTTTCTGGGATTTTTTGCCGGGTAATTTTAACACTTTCGTTGACATATGAGACGGAATTAATTATTATTATCGTAAATCCGGGGATATTTGCCCTGTCGGTTCTTAAGTATCCTTCGGATGAAAGGACATTCTTTTATAAGGCAAAGGAACAAAACTATGAAAATACAGGATAAGTTCAAAGGTATGCTGCTTACCCTTGCGGGAGGGACTTTATGGGGATTTTCCGGAACCTGCGGTCAGTATCTCATGCAGCAAAAAGGAGTCACATCAGACTGGCTGGTTCCCTTTCGGCTGACCATAGCCGGTTTTTTATTGCTCCTGCTTTGTTTTTTTAAGCAGCGGGAGAAAGTATTCGCCGTGTGGAAAAACAGGAGGGACGCAGGAGCAATTCTTTGTTTCGGGATTCTGGGCATGTCCATGTGCCAGTATACTTATTTTACTGCCATCGGGGCTTCCAACGCAGGGACAGCCACGGTGCTCCAGTACATAGGCCCGGTGATTATTGTGGTCTATGTGTCCTTAAGAACTTTAAAAATGCCGGGGATTAAGGAGATCTGCGCCATTGTCCTTGCGGTTCTGGGGACTTTTTTCCTCGCCACCCACGGAAACCCGGACAGTATGGTGCTGTCAGAAGAAGCTTTGATGTGGGGGCTGGCTTCCGCCGTGGCACTGGCTGTATACACGGTCCAGCCGGGACGGCTTCTGGCCTCCTACGGTTCTCTTCCGGTGACGGGCTGGGGAATGCTGATCGGCGGCGTGATGCTGATGGCTCTGTTCTGTCCATGGAGGATTCCGGTGGAAATGGACGCCCAGGTAATAGGGGGGATGGCGGCAGTGATCATTCTGGGAACCATCGTTGCTTTTTCCTGTTATCTGGAGGGAATCCGCCTGGTGGGACCAAAGAAGGGAAGCCTTTATGCCTCTGTGGAGCCGGTATCGGCCACGGTGTTCTCTGTCCTGTGGATGCATGCGGCTTTCGGGACCTGGGATCTTATGGGATTTGCCTGCATTTTTGCGACCATTCTCCTGCTGTCTCTGTGATTATGCAGATATACAACATATCTGGTTTTTTGCAACTGATCTTATAGGATGGAATGCTCTTTTCATCTTGTCGATTTTTTGATATAGTGCTAAAATCGTAGATACAGCAGGCTGCGTTATTGAAAAAATCTTTAACTTAACAATATTGACCTATGGATAGTACTGCACGATAATGCATAAAAAGCATACTTCCAGGAAGAGAAGATGGCAGAAGGAGATTATAAAAGATTATAAAGTAGAGATTAAAAGGAGAGGAGCAGACAGGAAAGAGAGATCAACATGACAAAGATAAAAAGCAATATTCTTCCCAAGGAGAATCATATAGAGAAAAATATAAAGAATAATATTCAGAATGTTTCTCAATATATAGAACGGGTAAATGAATATATCAAGGTTCAGCGGCACAGGGACAGCACCGTAGTCTATCGGGGAGAACCGGATATTTATTCCAGCCCATGCCGTCCCAACATTTTCCGGAAAGGCGTGATGAATGGAAACGAATTCTTCGAGAAGAGCTTGTTCGATGCCATGAGGCAGAATCGGCTGACAGGTGAACTTCGATATCTGGATAATGCCATTGATGCCCAGCATGGGGAATTTCCAAGCCGTCTTCTTGACGTATCTTATAATTGTCTGACCGCGCTGTATTTCGCAGTGACTCCCTACTATCATAACGATGAAAAATCTATGGATGACCGGGACGGAATGGTATACCTGTTTTTTATGGATGAGATCTTCAGTCCCAGCGCCAAGAATACCAATGACAATTATGACGCCATCATTAACCGGGATCAGAAATGGCTGCAAAGTAACATTCTGTTTGAGAAGAACCATAAATTTATTGACCACACGAAACTGAATAACAGGATCATTGCCCAGCAGGGAGCTTTTATTTTATTTCAGGGGGATGAACCGGAGAACCTGCCGGAATACATCAGCTATGGAATCCGGATTCCGGGAAAGGCAAAGGCGGGAATACGAAAAGAATTGAGGCAGCTTTTTGGCATTCATACGGGGAGCATTTATCCGGAGATCATCAATCTGGTGGATGAGTTAAGCAGCAAGAGCAGAAAGCTCAATACGGAGGACTTTAGCTGCAGAAATGAACTGGAATATGCTTTGCGGCAGTTTGACAAGGAGATGGATTATTATTTTGACTATATTATCGGGAGAAGGGCGGATGGGGAAGAGAATGTGACCCGGATTCTCATGCATATTGAGCATGTCATCGACAGCTACCGGAAGGGCCTTCTGGAATTTGCGGGAAATTATTATCAGTGGAAAAGAGAGGACCAGACAGAGGAGCCATATGGCTTAAAAGAGACGGAATTGGATGAGATAATCGGTAAATATAACAAGGCGGTCCGGGAATTTGCGGAGAATATAGGACGGTACGGTATGACGGAATTCTCAAGTGATAAGCTGCAGATTACGAAGTGACAGGTAAAAAATGTTCCAAAGAAAAGGAGGAGCCGCGGGTTATGGGGGCAATATCTCAAAAGATGAAGAGAAGCGTGGATTTTGAAAAGTATATCAATAAAATTTTAAGGAATCAGGAGATGGACTGTGATGAGGACTGGCGGAACAACAAGGATTCTTTGAATGAACTGCAGGAATTAGCCTGCAGGGAGGAAAATTATGTAACAGATTCCACAATATTAAAGATCGAGAGCGCAAAAAAGCTGATTGTCGCGGTGTTTTGGCAGGACCCGGATGAGTTCCTCAAAACTGTCACGAAGAGGATAGAAAAATTACTTGAGAAAGAGAAGACAGCAGGAATTGAGCTGGTATTTTTTGTCAGGGATATGAAGAGCAGAATCAGCCTGGAGAGGACATTTGATACAAAGACTTTGGCAAGCCTGAGAAAGATGGCCAGGAAAAGCTCAGGAAATAAATTACTTGGGATTCACTGCACCTATATTCTTCAGAAAGAATATGACATTCAGGAGGTAAAACTGACGGGGCTGAGACGGTATGAGATGATACAGATGCCGCCCATTGAAGGGAAGATTAATCAGGAAAGACTTGAAACATGTGAGGATTCCGAGGGAAAGATCAATGCTTTGGTCTTTACGGTGGATCTTTACCAGCTTGTGAAGCTGTATAATCTGATTGGGGACACGCTTTTTAAAAATAATGTACGGTTTGGAATCAATGAGACTCTGGGAGTGGATTATTCGATTCAGAGAACCCTGGAGATGGAACCGAATCTTTTCTGGTTTAAGAATAATGGGGTTACAATTCTGGTGGAAGACCCTGATTTTATGCCAAGAAATGTGGAAGAATTAAAGCTTGGTGATATCGGGCCGGATAAGGATCCGAATTTTTCCGTGGTAAATGGAGCGCAGACGATTACCACAGCGGCTAAGTATTTTTTCAACATGGAATATAACTGGCAGAACAGCCAGGAAGGATCAAAAGAAAAGTCTGATTATCTTAACAAGCTGAACAGTTCGAAACAGGCCCAGGTGATCCTGCGTATTATTCAGATTTCCGGAACAGGAAAGGCGGCGGCATCCGCCAATACGGCCAAGGACATCAGCGTGGCATTGAACCGGCAAAAGCCTATTAAGATGGAGGATATTGCATTTACGCTGTGGTTTGTAGAAAAACTGACAAGGTATCTGGCACACATCCATGAAGATAATCCGGAAGCATTCCTGCTGGTACGTCGGGGAGAGGAAAGCAGTACAGGTGAGGAGATGGATCTGACAGAGTTTGCCAGGGCCAGGCTGGCCTGTATCGGCCGGCCGGGAGAGGCCAGAAGCCAGGGCGCCAAGGTTCTGCTGAAAATCAGGACGGAAGATGACGCAGAAGACACTTTTCAGCGAAAAGATATTTTTGTACCAGAATGGACGGAAGCGGATGAGAATGAGGAAGCCAGTGTTTTTCAGCGCCATTACGGCGCCGTCTGGTTTGCCCATAAGGTTGCCGGAGAATATGAAATACAGAAAAAGAATGTGATAAAAGACACGGAGCATGATTTTTCTACGGTTATTAATAACGGCAAATGGTATTTTACGGCGATTTTGGTGCAGCTTCTCAACGGATTAGCGGTTGATTGTGGGGTTAATGTTGAGGAATTCTATGATTTTTCTGATTTTACGACTTCATTTTTGTCTGTACAACAGAAGATTCCGGAGGCCATGAAATATTTTGCCGGAATCGTACTGGCTTATAAAAAAGAGAAAGAAAAGTATGGGGAACTCAATTCTAATCTGTTTAAGAAGGAGGAACTCTACATAGATCTGATAAAGGAGATCAAACATGTTTTTGCATCGGATCCGGTCGGAAGGAAAGAGAACGGGATAGAGAGAGAGGCGTGGGGACTGGCGGATTTGTTTTCTGTGACGGACAGGATGATGGCAGGGGTTGAGGCCGCCGCGGCAACGGAAGAAACACAGACAGCGTGGAAAGAAACTGCTGTGGGGAGATCAGAAGCTGTTGATGCTGAGCCGGAGCTGATTTATACAGATTCGGCGGGCAAAAAGAAAAAATCGGAGGCGGCTAAGATGAGTCATCTGGTCTTAAGGGGAGTGGTATATACCTGTAAGACACTTGCCCAGGCTCAGGAGAAAACGGTGGGCTATATATTGGAGAATTATCATATTACAGAAGAGCAGTTACAAGGCTGTTCTGATTGGATTACCAGTAAGAGAGAAAAGGGTGAGTCAAAGGAAAAGTATTTCCGCATCGCGAAACAGATCAAAGTGAATGGAAAAGACTATTGGGTCGGGACCTCAAGCAACCAGGGGACGAAGTACAGCCAGGTAAGGGCGCTCTGCGAAGCAGCCCATGTTGGAAAAAATGAGATTTTCTGGTATATGGAAGCTCAGGAGAATCCTGTATTTTCCTGGTAAGAATGTATTCCAGCCAGTTTTTAATCAAATTTCAAAAATCCTCCCGGGAAGCCAGACGGATATTCCCGGGAGGATTTTATGAGCAGGTACAGGGATTATTTAAGCAATGTCAGGCCCGCAGGCGTCTATCGGCACCTTGACCACGATTTTCCGGATCGGCGCTGCCACATCTCCTGCCTGAATGGCCGGGATATGGACATCCCATGGGAAATAGATGGCATAGGTTCCCACCGTCATCTCGATGGTTCCCTCCGGGGCGGAAGGGTTGTTGTGGTAAAACAGGATATCCCGGGGAGTATCTAAAAGATCCTCGTCCACCTGATTGCTGCCGTCATCGCTGTAATATCCGGCCCGCTCCGGCCCTCCGGCGGCTAAAAACTGCACGTCAATATTCTTTCGATGGATCTCCGGCCGCAGGGAGTCTCTCGGAGCGGTGGTAAGGTCCAGGACCTGAAGGATCATGGGAACCCCGTCTAATTCTATATCAAATTTTCCGGGTTCATGGGAGGCAAGATCCGTGTCTTTTAAAAAACGGATAGCGCTTTTTAAAGCTTTAGGAAGCATGGCGATCTGTTGGTCAAACATGGCGTTGTGTATGTTCCCGTAATACATGAGTGTCCTCCTTTGGGGCGTTTTCTTTTATCTTAACATGGTTTGTGCAAAAAGCAAAGAGAAAAGGAAGAAGATTATTCCGATTTCGGAATAATGTCGATCTCTTATTTTTCCACCGTGAATTGCGATGCCTGGTTGCCATTGACCTGAAGATTGATGATTATAAACCGGAATATCTGGGTAAAATGGAATTCCATCATGATTTCCGAGTGCCGTACCAAGCTAATCAGTTTCATACCGGGTTTCCTGGGCGCTGTAGGACAGACTGATCAGATTCACCAGCCGTTTGATTCCTTCATAAAACACAATAAAAAAACTATTGCAAACCGGGTTTTAATATGTTAATTTGTATATATAAAAAGAAACCAGGCAAAGCGAAGATGACAGACGGAATCGGATGCGCCGGGAAAAGGAGGAGATCGAGATGTTTTTCTCAAATATCAAAATTGCAAAGAAGTACAATTATCTGGAGGACAAGTTTTTAGCAGCCTATAAGTGGCTGGAGGAGACGGATATTGCGGCTCTTGCAGTGGGGAGCTATCCGATCATGGGGGACACGGTAGTGGCGAATATCCAGGAATATACGACCATCAAGCCGGAAGAAGGGTATTTTGAGACCCATGAGAAGTTTTTTGATATCCAGTATGTGGTGTCCGGAAAAGAGCAGTTTGGCTATTGTAAGCGGGACGGGCTTGTAGTCCGGGAGAGAATAGAGGAGAATGACCTGATCTTTTATGAGGAGCCGGCTCTCAGCGGAACCGTGCTTTTGGAGGCTGGTGATTTGATCGTGGTGGCCCCGGAGGATGCCCATAAGCCAAGATGCCAGGCAGACGGACCGGAAGCCGTGAAGAAGGTTGTAATAAAGGTGGCCGTGTGACATACTGCGGTACAAGATAAACAGTAAAAATATGATCTAAGATAGCAAAATGGCGGATTTTCATGAGGACAAATCCGCCATTTTATGCTTATGGGCTTGTATACGATGTGGGTGAGGCTATTTACCGCGTTCTTCCATAGCGTGAACCAGTTCTACGATCATCTCGTGGGTAGGGGCAGGAACACCGCATTTTTTCGAAGCACGGACTACGGAGCCGCTGATGGTGTTGACTTCCGTCTTGCGTCCGTCACGAAGATCTGCGCAGATGGAAGTGATGCCCTCCGGGGAATTCAGGGAGGTCTGGCGTACTTTTTCCGTAATGTCTTCCTCATCTGCTTCAAGTCCCAGTCCGTGGGCCACGGCCACAGCCTCATGGATTAACTGCTTTGTAATGGCCCAGGCATGTTCATTGCCTGCGATAAAGCCCATGGGAACCTGGAGAACGCCGGTAACTGCGCTTAAGGACACATTGGTAAAGAGCTTATTCCAGATAAGCTGGCGGATATTTTCATGGATATTGCCCTGGAAACCGCAGGAATCCAGGCATTCTTTCAGCTTTGGAAGAAAGGCTTCTGTATCTTTTGTCAGCATTCCGATATTGGTCTTGCCGCTGCCGCCGCGGCGCACATGGCCAAGCCCAAGGACGGCTCCGTTGTCCTCCGTTGTGCCGATGATGATACGGTTCTCAGGGGCAAATTCTCCTAAGATGTCTTCGTGGCCGGATCCGTTCTGCAGAGTCATAAGATAGGTGTCCGGGCCGATAATGCCTTTATTGTTCGTGAGAGCTGCTTTGGAAAACAGGGACTTCACAAACAAGATCACCAGATCCACTGGCTCTATGCCTTCCGTGGAAGTGACTGCAGTGGGATGGTACGTTACATCCCTGCCGTCTTCCTGCAGGATCAGCCCGTTCTGGTTGATGTGGTCAACCACAGTCTGATTCGTGTCGATCAGATAGACATCGTTGTGCAGGGACAGATGTCCGCCGTAAATGGAACCCATGGCTCCGGCGCCAATAACCGCGATTCTCATAATATTCATTCCTTTCCGGTCAGGGCTGGCACAAAATATCATTTTGTGACATGCCTTTAGTCATATTCACGAGCATAAAACCTGCCATGGATGGCAATCCTGGCAGGTTCATGAAAATCAAGTCAAAAGAACGGCATCTCAGAAACTTTCCTGCAATTCCGGAAAACGAGACGCCAAAATGAACCGCAATTCATTAAGAGAATTCAGCCAGTCCCTCGATTGCATAAGCACGGATCGGGCAGGAATCCAGTCCCTTGATGGGAAGCGGGCTGTAGGACATGAAGAATACGTCTGTATTCAGCTTGTCCAGGTTCTGCAGAACCTCCAAAAATACGATGTTTTCCGCCATCAGAATGTCATGGAACGGTTTAACATCTTCGTTGCAGTTCTCGATGGATACGCCATCGCCGAAGCCGACGCATTTTACTTTGTGGTCACGGAACCAGGTGGCGCTCTCGGCGTTGATCAGGAGCCTCTTGTCTTCGTCTGTGTTGGTTTTCTCCGTAAAGGGCGGAATCCGGTAGGAGGAATCAATGATTACAATATCGCCTTCTTTGATCTTGCCGGCAGTGGCACGGTCAAGGTCTGCTGCCGAGATATGGGCGCGCGGAGCTACCGTATCCTTAAAGTCTACATAGATAGCTCTTCCAAGGAAGGTGGTCAATGGCAGGTCTGCCACGCTTGGCCAGTTATCGTCATGGTGGTAGGGGCATTCACAGTGGGTTCCCAGATGGCTGGTCAGATCCATGATGGTGTGAAAATCCGGAATCGGGCCGCCGGTATTGAAACGGGTCAGATGGCAACGGCGGGATTCAGTCTTCGGATCCAGGATCTTGGTCAGATCGACGATTCTCAGATTTCCTAATTGGTATACGCTCATGATAAAATACCTCCTGAATGAAATTGTTGATAGTTATTTTGGTATTATTATACAGTATACGGAAGGGATGGGTCAAGTGTTTTTGATGTATATATGTGGTTTTTTATAGGGCCGGCAACGGTTTGCGGAGAGAAAAAATGCCCGTCTTGTCTGACCCACAAGACGGGCATGGCTCACAAGAGCTGGTGTTTTATTTTTTGATTTCCGTTTTTCTATTCTTCATAACCGTTGGGATTATTTTTCTGCCATCTCCAGGAATCCTCACACATTTCACGGATTCCGTATTTGGCTTTCCATCCCAGTTCTCTCTCTGCCTTAGCAGGATCCGCATAGCAGGACGGAATATCGCCTGCCCGGCGGTCCTTAAACACATAGTTGATCTTTAAGTCATTGGCTTCCTCAAAGGCATTGATCACGTCAAGGACACTGTATCCGGTACCTGTACCTAAATTATAGATCCAGACGCCGCCTTTCTCGCCGGCCATCTTGTCAAGGGCTTTTACA
Source organism: uncultured Lachnospiraceae bacterium (assembly GCA_949840805.1). GTDB lineage: Bacteria > Bacillota > Clostridia > Lachnospirales > Lachnospiraceae > Brotaphodocola. The sequence continues at coordinate 20,219 of CATKXR010000020.1, forward strand.
TGGCCGTCAGCCAGGTCCACCACATGGATGTAATCCCGGACACAAGTGCCGTCCGGCGTATCGTAATCGTTTCCAAACACGCCGAGACACACAAGCTTGCCTACCGCAACCTGGGTGATATAAGGAAGCAGGTTGTTGGGGATGCCTCTGGGGTTCTCGCCGATTCTGCCGGTCTTGTGGGCGCCGATGGGATTGAAATACCGAAGAAGCATGACTTTCCACTCGGGATCTGCGGTGTGCAGGTCTGTAAGTATCTGCTCCAGCATCCCTTTGGTCTGCCCGTAAGGATTGGTGATGGCTCCCTTGGGGCATTCCTCGGTAATCGGAATAAACGCCGGATCACCGTATACCGTGGCAGAGGAACTAAACACGATGCTCTTCACGCCGTGATTTCTCATAGAATCGCAGAGAATCAGCGTTCCGGTAATATTATTGTGATAATACTCCAATGGCTTATATACGGACTCTCCTACTGCCTTGAGCCCTGCAAAATGGATGACGCCGTCAATCTTTTCGTTATCAAATACCCGGTCTAACGCCGGCTTGTCCAGGAGATCTACCTCATAAAAAGTCACATGTTTTCCTGTGATCTCCTCCACCCGTTTTAAAGACTCTTTACAGGAATTACAAAGATTGTCCACAACAACCACCTCATAACCTGCATTCAAAAGTTCTACACAGGTATGGCTGCCGATATAGCCTGCTCCTCCCGTAACCAAAATAGTTGCCATGTTTTACTCCTCCTTCTCATATGGCCTTTTTCCCGCCGTGCAAAGCCGCAGCACTCTGTCATGGCGATAAAAAGGTCTTTCTGTTTATTATAAACGGAACAAGTTGATAAAACAATAACAAAATCACTTTATTTTATGTGAATAGTAATGATATAAAAATTTTATAAAAATACTTGCATAAATTTCGATTATGAATTATATTATAAAAATCAGAAATAATCTTCAGGGCAGGGTGCAAGTCCCTACCGGCGGTACAGCCCGCGAGCCGAAAGGCCGATCCGGTGAGATTCCGGAGCCGACAGTATAGTCTGGATGAAAGAAGATGACGGATGCAGGCAGGAGGGGATCCCTCCCGCGGATACAGCAAACCGGTGTATGCTTGTTTGATTTGCCAGGTCATAATGCTCTGAGATGGAATGTTCCATTTCAGAGTTTTTTTATTTTTCACATTCCTGTTGGAAAGGAAGGATTCATCTCATGACAGACCAGGATTATATGGCACGGGCCATCAGCCTTGCAAAACGGGGAGAGGGATGGACGAACCCCAACCCAATGGTGGGAGCCGTGATCGTGAAAAACGGAAAAATAATCGGAGAAGGATATCACGCCCGGTATGGGGGACTCCATGCAGAGCGCAATGCGATCCGTTCCCTGTCAGAACCGGCAAAGGGCGCGACTTTGTATGTGACTCTGGAACCCTGCTGTCATTATGGCAAAACACCGCCATGTACCGATGCTGTCATAGAGCAGGGTATCAGCCGGGTAGTCATTGGTTCAAAAGACCCCAACCCAAAGGTTGCCGGAAAAGGAGCGGCGATTCTTCGGGCAGTGGGAATACAGGTGGAAGAAGGGTTTATGCGGGAAGAATGCGACCGGCTGAACCCCGTGTTTTTCCATTATATAACGACAAAAAGGCCTTATGTAGTGATGAAATACGCCATGACCCTGGACGGGAAAATCGCCACTCACACAGGGACTTCCAAATGGATCACGGGGGAAGCCGCGCGGAAGACGGTGCAGGATATGCGCCACAGATATATGGGAATCATGGCGGGAATCGGCACCGTGCTGGCAGACGACCCTATGCTGAATGTCAGGATGGAAGGGAAAAAAAGCCCGGTCCGCATTATCTGCGACAGCCACCTGCGGATTCCCCTAGACAGCCGGATCTGCCGGACGGCCAGGGACTATCCGACCATTGTGGCCTGCGGGGCGGCAGACCCGGAAGCGGCCGCCAGGCTTAAAGACATAGGAATTCAGGTTATATCCGTGCCGGACAGCCAGGGGCGGGCAGATCTGAAAAAACTGATGGAGGAGCTGGGAAACCGCAAAATTGACAGTATACTTCTTGAGGGGGGAGGCCGGCTGAACGAAAGCGCCTTAAGGGCCGGAATCGTACAGGAAATCAAGGTGTTTGTAGCCCCGAAACTTTTTGGAGGAAGCGCAGCCGGCTCTCCGGTGACAGGGCCGGGAGTGGCTTTGCCGGATGACGCCTGGAAGGTGAGTCTGAAAGCCGTGTCCCGGACAGGGGAGGATCTTCTTTTGGAATATAAGGTTCAAACATCCGTCATACAAGGAACGGTTTAAAAGTTATTTCTGGCCGGTTCTTTAGAGAGGAGGCAGACATGTTCACAGGAATCATAGAAGAGCTGGGACGGATCCGGCGGATATCCCTGCAGGGCAGTTCCGGGCAGATTGCCATAGGGGCAAAAAAGGTTTTGGAGGGAACGAGGATCGGGGACAGTATCGCGGTAAACGGCATTTGCCTGACAGTGGTATCCCTGCAGACGGACGGATTTACTGCTGACATAATGGCGGAAACCGTCAGAAGAAGCAGCCTGAAAACAGGAAGGCCGGGGGATCTGGTAAACCTGGAACGGGCCATGGCGGCGGACGGACGTTTTGGAGGCCATCTGGTTTCCGGGCATATTGACGGAACCGGCGTGATCCGTTCTCTTGAAAAAGAGGAAAACGCCGTGTGGGTAACGGTTGAGGCCGGCGGGAATATCACACGGTTTATTGTGGAAAAGGGTTCTGTCTGCATAGATGGAATCAGCCTGACAGTGGCGGTGGCAGGAGACACCTGGTTTAAGGTCTCCGTTATTCCCCATACAGGCAAAGAGACTGCCCTCTTGCAGAGAAAACCCGGAGATCTTGTCAATCTGGAAAATGATATCATCGGAAAATACGTGGAGAGGCTGATGGGGCTGCCGCAAAAAGAAGCAGGATTTTCCCCGGAGACTGATGTGCCAAAGTACATGGCGAGGGCGGCGCGGGACAGGGGGGACAGCGTTTTGCCGACAGGAATCACGATGGATTTTTTAAGAGAATATGAAATCTGATTATACCGAAACGGCTTTTACGGTTAAGAAAAGGAGCATAAAGATGGAATATCAATATCACAGCATCGAAGAAGCTTTAGCCGACCTGCGTGCCGGAAAAATCATCCTGGTCACTGACGACCCTGACCGGGAAAACGAAGGAGACATGATCTGCGCGGCCGAATTTGCCACCCGGGAAAATATTAATTTTATGGCCTGCCATGCCAAGGGGCTGATCTGCACGCCTATGAGCGGGGCATTTGCCGCAAGGCTGGGGTTGCCGCCGATGGTAGCGGAAAATACAGACAACCACCAGACCGCATTTACCGTATCCATCGACCACATAGATACCTCTACGGGAATTTCGGCAGCGGAACGTTCTTATACCATAATGAAATGCGTGGAGGAAGGTACAAAGCCGGAAGATTTCCGCCGTCCGGGCCATGTGTTTCCTTTGATTGCCAGGCCGGGAGGGGTGCTGGTGAGGAACGGGCATACGGAAGCAACTGTGGATCTGTGCCGTCTGGCCGGATTGAAAGAATGCGGGATCTGCTGTGAGATCATGGAAGAAGACGGCACCATGATGAGGACAAAAAACCTGTGGAAACTGGCAAAAGAATACGGTCTGAAATTCATCACCATAAAGGAACTGCAGGATTACTGCCGGATTCATGAAAAGCATGTGGTGCGGGAGGCATGTGCCGACATGCCCACACAATACGGCCGTTTCCGGATCTATGGTTATATCAATGATATTTCCGGGGAACATCATGTTGCCCTGGTAAAGGGAGAGATCGGGGACGGAGAGAACGTGCTCTGCCGCGTCCACTCGGAATGCCTGACAGGGGACACGTTCGGTTCCATGCGGTGCGACTGCGGAAAACAGCTTCAGACAGCCATGAAGCAGATTGAGGAAGAAGGCCGGGGAATCGTATTGTATATGCGTCAGGAAGGCCGGGGAATCGGGCTGATCAACAAACTGAAAGCATATGAGCTTCAGGAGCAGGGCTATGACACGGTGGAGGCAAATGTAAAGCTGGGATTTGCGCCGGATTTGCGGGAATATTGGATTGGGGCGCAGATTCTCTCGGATCTTGGCGTTAAGTCGCTGAGGCTTCTGACCAACAACCCGGACAAGGTTTATGGAATCGGTGATTTTGGCCTCGAAATTCGGGAACGGGTTCCGATTGAGATCGAGCTGCAGCCCTTCGACGAGTTCTATATGCGCACAAAGCAGACAAAGATGGGACATATTTTCCACCATATTTTGTAGTATTATTCAAAAAACTAAAAAATCCAGGAGGAAACGGATATGAGAGAGATTCACGTATTAGAAGGAAAAGTAGTAGCGCCGGAAGGGATGAAGGTGGCGATCGTGGCTTCTCGTTTTAACGAGATTATCGTCAATAAACTGTTAGGCGGGGCAGTGGACGGCCTGGTGCGCCACGGCGTGGAGGAAGACAATATTACGGCCGCCTGGGTTCCGGGCGCTTTCGAGATCCCGGTGACGGCATCTAAGCTGGCCAGATCGGGAAAATATGATGCCGTGATCTGTGTCGGCGCGGTTATCCGGGGCGATACCACCCATTATGATTATGTGTGCAGCGAGGTGTCCAAAGGCATCGCCCAGGTAAGCCTTTCTACGGGGATTCCGGTTCTCTTCGGCGTGATCACCACAGAGAATATCGAGCAGGCTATTGCCCGCGCCGGAAGCAAAGCAGGAAACAAAGGATATGACTGCGCCCTTTCTGCCATTGAGATGGTGAACCTGATGGCGCAGATCTGATATCCGCCCAAGGAACGGATGAGTGCGGGTCTGCTATTTTTCAATAAGGCCTAGTTCTTCCAAGGCGTAAGCAATCCCGTCCTCTTCCACCGTCTTTGTGATAAATTCCGCATATGCCTCGAGCTTTTCGTCATGCTTTCCCATGAGAACGGAATGCCTGGCATATTCAAACATAGACAGGTCATTCATGCTGTCCCCAAACACAAAGGCATCTTCCAGGGACATCCCATAAGCTTTCAGGACAACCTGGATCGCTGTGGCTTTGGAATGTCCCTTTGGGACACATTCATAGAAATTGTCTCCTCTGTCGATGGCTTCAATGTCCGGTTCCAGGGTTTTAAAAAATCTTTCCTTGTCGCTGTGTCCGTCTGCTATCACACAGAACTTATCAAACACATAATCGTCGTTTTCCCAGCCATGGTCTGTCAGGATACCGCTTCCGGCAACAGAACGTTTCAGCCGTGCCACGGCCGGGATTTCAGGTTCGCCCTTCTGCATACAGCAGCTTTCCGGCCCTTCCAGCACACCGTCAAGGCCGCATGACAGAATGTCTTTTTTAATGCGGCTGCATCGCCATACAGGGATTTGATGATGATACAGAGTCTTTCCTTCCACTTCTATGTAAGTGCCGCATCCGCAGAGGCAGCCGTCTGCCTCCATATTCTTCATAAAATCCCTGGTCAGGCAATATGTCCTGCCTGAATTGATAAATACAAGGTGGCCTCTTTTTCTGGCGGCTTTTAATGCCTGCATTGCACTTTCCGGCACGGTATGGGTGATCTCGCTTAACAGTGTTCCGTCAATATCAAAAAATAATGCTTTTCTGTCCATTTTTTTCCCTTCTTTAAAAAGTCATTTCGTAGCCATCTGGTCTCCTCCTGTCAATCTTGGGCAGCATCTTACCTCATTTGGCGGCGGTCATTGGCGCCTATGTAATAGAGACGTTTGTCCTCGTACATTCTCTGTTCTGCCGTCTTTACAATAGAAGAAGGAGACATGGTGGAGTCACCGGATGCCGTTCCTATGGAAACATGGTACCCGCTTTCTTGTGCTTTCTTTTTTGCCTCGGCTGCCAGTTCGGCGGCAGAAGCTTCGTCCAGGTCCGTAAAGGCCAAAAATTCATCTCCCCCGATCCGATAAACGTAACCGTCCCGGAACGCATCTGCCAGAACATGGGCAACAAACTGCAGCATCCTGTCGCCCGCGGTGTGTCCCTGGCTGTTATTCAGTTCATGAAGGCCATTGGCGTCTGCATAAATGCAGGTAAGGCGGGCAGGGGGATTCGCTTCATACTGGCTTATTTTTTGCTCATAGGAATTCCGGTTGCGGAGATTGGTAAGGGAATCGGTAGTTCCCATTTTTTCTATGGTCTCGTAAGCCTGGATATTGTAAAGGGCCATGGAAAAGCTGAAAGCAACACAGGTCAGTAAATCCGTGGTATCACAAGGATGCGCCATATCTATGGCGGCCAGTACCCCGATCAGATGGTGTTCCTGGCCTTCAATGGGAATTGCCATCAGTGTGCTGACTCCGAAGGTATCCAGGAGCTCTGTTATTTTATCAGCAGGTTTATTGCCTGCGCGGGCAGATGCGCCTTTTGCTGATACGGTATAGCCGTAATGGCGAAGCATCATATCTTCTGCCAGAACCTGGGCAATCTGTTTCATCCGTTTTTGGCTGTTTTCTTCATCAGGCTTTTCCTGCCAGGTAAAGACGCGGCAGACTTCATTGTCGGCAATGGCAGCCAGGAGGGTGAAGCGGGCGGTGGTAGCGCGGGCTACCATTTCCAGGGAAATCAGGATGTTTTCCGGCTGCCGGTAAGCGTCAAATAAGGTCTGCTGAATATTATACATGTAGTATATGTGGCGGATCTCCGCTTCCTTTGATTTCATCTCCCTCTGGCTGTAAAACAGAATCAGAAAAAAATATATCAAGGAGATAATGCCCTCGAAGATGCAAAGCCATAATAAAACGGTTTTGATGTACTGGGTTCCTTCAAGAACCGTGCTCTCAGGCACAGACAGAAGAAGAAACCACTGGTTAATGCCAACCGGTTCATACGCGGTGTATAAATATTCCTGAAGGTCAGGGGAAAAGTAAGCGGTCATTCCTTTTTGGCCTTCTGAAAAATCCCGGATGAGCTGTTGTTCGCTGTATCCGTTTTTGATCTGGCGGCCTTTCTGGACGTTGGTATTTTCGGTACGGCCATGAAGGGTGTTCAGGATCAGATCCATATTTTTCGAGTCCACAATGGAGAGGCTGGAATTGCCGTCAAATAGATAAACCTCAAAATAGCGGGAGATGTGATCCAGTTCTATGATGCCCAAAAGGATTCCCTCCGTATGGCTGGCGTCCTGAATCGGGATGCTGTAGTACACGATCCAGTTTCCCGGCTCCAGAGGATCCTGGACGGCGTCCGAGAAAAACGGGCCTTTTTCTGCCAGCTCGTCAAAGGAAACGGTGTTTATGGAGACCGTGCAGGTTCCGTCCGGCATCATCACCCGATTGTCAGGAAGCAGGATTCCCAGTTTTGAGATAATATCCTTTTTTTCGTAGGCTTCCAGAATTTTATGTACCTCTATGGAGGACAGGTTATCTTCCTGGCCGATCAGGCAGGCAAGGACATCCATATCATTTTTGAAGGTCGAAATATGACGGTTGATATTGTTTTTGGTATTTTGGGCTTCCTGTCTCAGAGTGCTAAGGCAGAAATCTACGGAATAAGATCCCAGAAGTCCCATGACAGTAAAAAAACCAAGGGACAAAACCAGGATAAAACCTGCCGTGGAAAACATGGTTTTGAACCGCTGCCGGGATATGGTTTTGATCCGGGCCTGTTCTGAGGAGCTGTTGTTTTCAGATATGGGGATCATAGAGGGTCCTTCCTTATAATTTTGTATTTTTTGAAACCGGCCGGGAAAACATTCACGGGCATATTCGGACGGTTTCGGATATGGCTGACGGGATCATTCTATCATGGTCAGGGCGGGATTGTCAATAAAGCAACCTGCTTGATAAAAAGAGAAGCCTGTGGTAAGATAGAGACGCCGAAAAAGAGGAACGGCAACAGTTTGCCCATAGGGGTTGTTGCGGTAAGCAGAATATTGTACAAGGAGAGAAGAATGAAATCAATAGAGAAACTGACAATAGCAGTGGCGGGAACAGGCTATGTGGGATTGTCGATCGCGACTCTGCTGGCCCAGCGCCACAAGGTTTACGCGGTGGACATCATTCCGGAAAAGGTGGAGATGATCAACCAGAAAAAGTCCCCGATCCAGGACGATTATATCGAAAAGTATCTGACGGAGAAAGAGCTTGACTTAACGGCGACACTAGACGGGGAAGAGGCTTATAAAAAGGCGGATTTTGTAGTGATCGCCGCTCCTACCAATTACGATTCGGCTTCCCATCATTTTGACACGTCTGCCGTGGAGACGGTGATCCGCCTGGTAAAAAAGGTGAATCCGGAAGCCGTTATGATCATTAAGTCTACTATCCCGGTCGGATACACCAGGTCCGTGAGGGAACGGTTTGATACGGAGAATATCCTTTTCAGCCCGGAATTTCTTCGGGAATCCAAGGCCCTATATGATAATCTGTATCCGTCCCGGATCATCGTAGGCACGGATATGGAAAACAAGCGGCTGGTGGAGGCGGCCCATATATTTGCCGGACTTTTGCAGGAAGGGGCGCTCAAGAAGGATATTGACACGCTTTTTATGGGATTTACCGAGGCTGAGGCAGTGAAGCTGTTTGCCAATACATATCTGGCCCTGCGGGTATCTTATTTTAATGAGCTGGATACATATGCGGAGATGAAGGGGTTAAACACCCAGCAGATCATTGACGGTGTGTGCCTGGATCCCCGGATCGGGACGTTTTACAATAATCCTTCTTTTGGATACGGCGGCTACTGCCTGCCAAAGGATACGAAACAGCTTCTGGCCAATTACGAGAATGTCCCGCAGAATATGATGTCAGCCATCGTGGAGAGCAACAGGACACGCAAGGATTTCATTGCAGACCGCGTACTGAAGATGGCAGGGTATTACGATTATTATAACAGGGGGGATTTTAAGGCGTCCGACGAGAAAGAATGTGTGATCGGGGTATATCGCCTGACCATGAAGAGCAATTCCGACAATTTCCGTCAAAGTTCCATCCAGGGGGTAATGAAAAGGGTGAAGGCCAAGGGCGCTACGGTGATCATCTATGAGCCTTCCCTGGAGGCGGGAAGCACGTTTTTCGGAAGCCGGGTGATCGGGAATCTGGAGGAGTTCAAAAAGCGGAGCAACGCGATCATTGCCAACCGGTTTGACAGCAATCTGGAGGATGTGGCGGATAAGGTTTACACCCGCGATATCTTCAGAAGAGATTAAAAACAAAACGCTTTTGCCGGAAGCCTCTGGGAAGCTTCCGGCAAAAGCGTTTTTATACCCATGGGTATAAATTAAGCCTTGTCGTGTATCTCGCTGTGGAGAGTCTGTAAGGATTTGATCTCTCCCGTTCCATGGGTCTTTACATAATGGATCCCGCTGGCCGTGGCCCTGGCGGCGGCGATGGTAGTCATGTATGGTACTTTTGCCTTAATGGCGGCTTTGCGCAGATAACTGTCATCGTGGACGCTTTCCTTGCCCGAGGGAGAGTTGATGATCAGTTGGATATCGCCGTTTGTGATCATGTCCAGAATATTGGGCCTGCCCTCGTAAAGTTTTTTCACTTTCTTTGCCGGTATGCCTGCCTTATGGATCAGGTCGTAGGTGGTGCCGGTGGCCAGGATGGTAAAGCCGTCCTTAGCAAAGCTTTCCGCCACTTCTGTCACCTCCGGCTTATCCTTGCGGTTGACAGAGATCAGCACCGTGCCTTCTAAGGGGAGACGGGACTGGGTGGCCTCCTGGGCTTTATAAAATGCCTCGCCGAAAGAGGGGGACAATCCCAGCACCTCGCCGGTGGAGCGCATCTCCGGTCCCAGCACAGGATCCACCTCCTGGAACATATTGAAGGGGAAGACGGCTTCTTTAACCCCGTAGTTGGGGATCTCCTGTTCCTTCAGCCCGGGGATTGGCGACGGGCGCCCGGTGAGTTCGGAGGTGATGATGTCCGTGGCAAGAGGCACCATCCGGATATTGCAGACCTTGGATACCAGCGGCACGGTACGGGATGCCCGGGGATTGGCTTCCAGGACATAGACTTTGCCGTTCTCGATGGCGTACTGCATGTTCATAAGCCCTCTCACGTGCATTTCCTCTGCTATACGGCGGGTATACTCTTTGATCACTTCTACATTTTCCGGAGAAATGTGGACCGAAGGCAGGATACAGGCCGAATCGCCGGAATGGACGCCGGCCAGTTCGATGTGTTCCATGACAGCCGGGACAAAGGCGTGCGTGCCGTCGCTGATGGCATCTGCCTCACACTCCATGGCATGGTTTAAGAAGCGGTCTATAAGGATAGGCCTGTCAGGGGTCACGCCTGTCGCGGCTTCCATGTAGCCGGCCATGCTTTCGTCGTCATATACCACTTCCATGCCCCGGCCGCCCAGAACATAGGAGGGGCGCACCATTACGGGATAGCCGATCTTCCCGGCGATTGCCAGGGCCTCTTCCACTGTGGTGGCCATACCGGATTCCGGCATGGGAATCTCCAGTTTTTCCATCATGGCACGGAACAGATCCCGGTCTTCTGCCAGGTCAATGACAGACGGGGAAGTACCCAGAATGCGGACGCCGTTTTTCTCCAGGTCGGCAGCCAGGTTTAAAGGCGTCTGTCCGCCGAACTGGGCGATAACGCCCAGGGGCTTTTCCTTTTTATAAATGCTCAGTACGTCTTCCAGGGTAAGAGGCTCAAAATACAGCTTATCCGATGTATCATAGTCCGTGGACACGGTTTCCGGATTGCAGTTGACGATGATCGTCTCAAAGCCCAGCTTTTTTAAGGCGAGGGATGCGTGGACGCAGCAGTAATCAAATTCAATGCCTTGTCCGATCCGGTTGGGGCCGCCGCCTAAGATCATGACCTTGGGCTTAGTGGCGCTGACCGGGTTTTTGTCCGGGGCGTTGTAGGTGGAGTAGTAGTAGGCGCTGTCTTTCGTGCCGCTGACATGGACGCCTTCCCAGGCTTCTTCTACGCCGAGCTGAATCCGGCGGCTGCGTATGGCGTCTTCCGGAACCTCCAAAAGCCGGCTTAAATATTTGTCGGAGAAGCCGTCCTTTTTGGCTTTTATCAGGTCTTCGTCAGAAGGAAGGGAACCCTTTTGTGCCAGGAGGGATTCTTCTTCTTCCACCAGTTCTTTCATCTGTTCGATAAACCAGTGCTTGACCTTGGTGATTTCATGGATTTCCTCCACGGTGGCTCCCTTGCGGAGGGCCTCGTACATGATAAAATGGCGTTCGCTGGAAGGAGTAATCAGCATTTGCAGAAGCTGTTCCCTGGTCTTTGTGTCAAAGTCCCTGGCATGTCCTAACCCGTAGCGTCCTGTCTCCAGGCTGCGGATGGCTTTTTGGAAGGCTTCTTTATAAGTCTTTCCGATGCTCATAACTTCGCCTACGGCCCGCATCTGCGTCCCCAGTTTGTCCTCTACGCCTTTGAATTTTTCAAAAGCCCAGCGGGCGAATTTGATGACCACATAATCACCGTCCGGGACATATTTGTCCAGCGTGCCGTATTTGCCGCAGGGGATGTCCTTCAAGGTCAGCCCGGTGGCCAGCATGGCGGATACCAGGGCGATGGGGAAGCCGGTCGCCTTGGAGGCAAGGGCGGAGGAGCGGGAGGTCCGGGGATTGATCTCGATGACCACAATCCGGTCGGACACAGGGTCATGGGCAAACTGGACATTGGTGCCGCCGATGACCTGTACGGATTCCACGATCCGGTATGCCTGTTCCTGGAGGCGTTTCTGGCATTCCTCTGAAATGGTCAGCATAGGGGCGGAGCAGAAGGAATCGCCGGTATGGACGCCCAGCGGATCAATATTTTCAATAAAACAGACGGTAATCATGTTGCCGTCCTTGTCACGGACCACCTCCAGCTCCAGCTCTTCCCAGCCCAGGATGGACTCTTCCACCAGCACCTGGCCCACTAAGCTGGCCTGAAGCCCACGGGCGCAGACCGTCTTTAATTCTTCTTTGTTGTATACGAGCCCTCCTCCGGCGCCGCCCATGGTATAGGCAGGGCGAAGGACTACGGGATAGCCCAGTTTGTCGGCGATGGAAAGGGCTTCCTCCACGCTGTAGGCTACTTCGCTTCGCGCCATTTCGATTCCCAGCGCGTTCATGGCTTTCTTAAATTCAATTCTGTCCTCGCCCCGTTCGATGGCGTCTACCTGGACGCCGATGACCTTGACGTCGTATTTGTCCAGAATTCCTTCTTTATAAAGCTCGGAGCATAAATTCAGGCCGGACTGGCCGCCCAGATTGGGCAGCAGCGCATCCGGGCGCTCCTTGGCAATGATCTGTTCTAACCGCTGTACATTCAGGGGTTCAATATAAGTAACATCAGCCGTTTCCGGATCCGTCATGATGGTGGCGGGGTTGGAGTTGACCAACACGATTTCGTAGCCCAGCTTTTTCAAGGCTTTGCAGGCCTGGGTGCCAGAGTAGTCGAACTCACAGGCCTGGCCGATGATAATGGGGCCGGAACCGATTATGAGAACTTTGTGGATGTCTGTTCGCTGCGGCATGGTAAAATCCTCCTTGTTTTGTATTGTAGGATATCCAATGCCATTCGAGCCCTTGACAAAATGGCATTGGCAGGATATCCATCTTCAGACTGCCTGATGGAAATGTTTCATTTCTCTTTTAACATTATATAGGAAAATGGAAATATGGCAAGTTTTTTTCGAGAGAGAAGAAAAATTTCAATGTTTGATTTTCCGGACGGCTCTTTAATGGACCGGAACCACTATGGGCCGGTTTTTACCAAATCGTCCAGGGAGGCAAAATGATATCCCATTTCCTCCCATTTCGTCAGCAGCTCATCCAGGATTTCCCCGTTGGTCCTGGAAGTGCTGTGAAGAAGCACGATAGCGCCCGGGTGGATACGGCCCAGCAGTTTTTTGAAAGCTTCTTTGTGGGAGGGCTGTTTGTCTTCATACCAGTCCACATAGGCAAGGCTCCAGAAAAAGGTGTGATAACCTAAATCCTTTGCCATCTGCAGATTGGCCTCGCTGTATTTGCCCTGGGGCGGGCGGTAAAAGCGCTGCATGGGCTGGCCTGTCACCTGCTGATAGAGTTCTTCCAGGGAGGTGAGTTCTTTGGAGAAGGTCTCCTGGGTGGAGATTTTTGACATGTCCGGGTGATGGAAGGTGTGGTTGCCTACGGTATGGCCTTCCGTCACCATCCGGCGGACCAGGTCCGGGCTGGTAGTCAGGTAATTTCCTACCAGAAAGAAGGTGGCCGGGGCGTTGTGCTTTTTCAGGGCGTCCAGAATAGCCGGGGTATTGCCGTTTTCATAGCCTGCGTCAAAGGTCAGGTATATGACTTTGTCTTCCGTGTTCCCGGTATAGTGGGCGTTGAATTGTTTCAGATAATCAGAGGTGGCGTTGCCGGCGGGGGGACTGCCTTCCTGCTGGAAGCTTAAGCCCCAGTTGCCGTCAGCGGAGGCAGGGACGGCATCCGGCGCGGGATGGGTAAGGTAGCCCAGCCAGTGGCCGAGGAAAAAGGACAACAGGAACAGAAACGTGATTTTGGCTAACGGTTTGCAGTAGAGACGTTGAGCGCGATGGATCATAGGAAACCTGCCAATGAATTTGTTGTTATTATTTGTATGGGAAAAGAAGGGAAGATATGCGTAGGAGAAGTTTAAGAAAATTTTTAGGATTATTTTGGGATATTATGGTATACTTTCTGAATCAGAATCGGATGAGCAGGAGAAGACGGCATGAGACAGTGGAAGAGATTACTTGGCATTGGGCTGGCATTTTGTATGATGTTTGGCGGGAATGCCTATGGAGAGATGACAATTGCCCCTAATCCCTTTGGGAATACAGGGAGCGCGGCAGGCGCGTCTGCGCCTGGCCTGGGAGCGGGAATGCAGGCAGGAAGCGGGAACAGCCTGACTGGCCCGGGAGCCGGGAGCCGTCCTGCAGGCCCGGGGGCGCCGGGGGCGGGAAAACAGGAGCCGGGCGTGTCTGCGCCGGGAATGCAGGGACAAGGCGTTTCGGAAAATCCGGGCAGCACGGCCGCCCTGGCTGAACCGGAGATCGCGGCGGAAGGCGCGGTGCTGATGGACGCTGCCACGGGGAAGGTCCTGTATGGCAAAAATCAGGATCAGCAGTTTTATCCGGCAAGCATTACCAAGGTGATGACGGCCCTTCTGGTCCTGGAGCGATGCAGCCTCACGGACGTGGTGGAATTTACCGCCTCCGCCACCACCAACCTGGAGTCAGGGGCAGTATCCCTCAACATCACGGCCGGCGACAGGCTTACGGTGGAGCAGTGCCTGTACGGCCTGATGTTAAAATCCGCCAATGAGATCGGGAACGGCCTGGCCGAGCATGTGGCGGGAAGCGTGGCTGGTTTTGCGGATCTGATGAACGCAAAGGCCAGGGAGCTTGGGTGTGTGAATACGCATTTTGCCAATCCTCACGGGCTTAATGACCCTGACCATAAGACGACCCCTCGTGATATGGCTCTTATTATGAGGGCGGCCCTGATGAATGACACCTTCCGAAAGATTGCCACTACCTGCAGCTACGATTTTCCGGCCACCCAAAAGGAGGCGGCCAGGACCATTACCATGGGACATAAAATGATGTATCCCACGGATTCCCGCTATTATGAAGGAATCATCGGCGGGAAGACCGGATATACTTCCCTGGCAGGGAATACGCTGGTGACAGGGGCGGAGAGGAACGGAGCGCGTCTGATCGTGGTGGTGATGAAGGCGAAGCAGACCCACTACACGGACACAAAGGCTCTCTTGGATTATGGCTTTGCCCATTATAAGGAACTGACGGGAAGGTAAGGAGAGGCGGTATGGCGAAGAAAAATGCCCGCAACACCCGGAGCAGGATCGTAAACGCGGCGTGGAAGCTGTTTTATGAGCAGGGATACGAGGATACCACGGTGGAAGAGATCATTGAGGTATCCCATACCTCTAAAGGGTCCTTTTACCATTACTTTGACGGAAAGGATGCCCTGCTTGGCACCTTAAGCTCCCTGTTTGACGAAAAATACCAGGAATTGTCCCTTTGCCTGGAGCCGGGGACAAGCGCCATGGAGAAGCTGTTATTTCTCAACCGGGAGCTTTTCGGGATGATCGAGAACAGTGTTTCCGTAGAGCTTTTGGCAAGGCTTTTGTCAACCCAGCTTGTAACGAACGGGGAAAAACATCTGCTGGACCGGAACCGTATCTATTATAAGCTGCTGCGGAAGATTATCGGGGACGGGGTGGAGGCCGGGGAGCTGAATCCTGATTTAAGTGTCAGCGAGATGGTAAAACTTTATGCCGTAAGCGAGAGGGCTTTGATGTATGACTGGTGCCTTTGCGGCGGGGAGTATTCCCTGCGCCAGTACGGCATGTCGGTACTGCCATCGTTTCTAAGCGGTTTTTTGAAGAACAGCACGGAGTAACCGGTTTTGTACTGAATTATATACAAAATAAACCCAATAACCGTATGAGAATATTTTAATTTTTGTACGGTTATTTTTTATATATAAAATGCGGAATGGACAGGAATTAAAATAAAATAGTATGGAATAAAGTCTATAACTTGTTCTGTATTGCGTTCTAATTTTTGTTGTGGTATGATGTACCCACTATTTTTTGAGGAGGCAGTTATGAATACAGGGCAGGTCGGAATATTAGCGGCAATCGGGGTGTATCTGGTCTCGATGGTGTACATTGGTTATTATTTCAGTAAAAAGGGAGATAACTCTGCAGAGGGGTTTTACCTGGGAGGACGGAAGCTGGGGCCGTTGGTGGCGGCCATGAGCGCCGAGGCTTCGGATATGAGCAGCTGGCTTTTGATGGGACTGCCCGGAGTGGCCTATCTGTCGGGGATTGCAGATGCCGGGTGGACGGCGATCGGGCTCGCCGCGGGTACTTATCTGAATTGGCTTATAGTGGCCAAACGGCTCAGGCGTTATTCCGTCAAATGCGGCGCCATTACGATTCCCGATTTTTTTTCCAGGCGGTACAAGGATGATAAGAATGTATTGATGTGTATTGCAGCCGTTATTATCCTGGTGTTTTTTATCCCCTACACGGCTTCCGGGTTTAAGGCGGTAGGCACTTTGTTTTCCAGCCTTTTTAACGTGGATTACCATGTGGCCATGGTTGTGGGGGCGCTGGTTATTGTAGGATATACGGTGTTGGGCGGGTTTATGGCGGTCTCCACCACGGATCTGATCCAGAGTATTGTAATGAGTATTGCCCTTGTGGTTATCGTGTTTTTTGGCATTAATATGGCAGGCGGGTGGCAGGCGGTAGTGGAGAACGCCGGCTCCTTGGAGGGATATTTGAGTATGTCGAATCTCCACGACAGGGTCAGCGGGAGTGCGGTTCCCTATGGGACTCTGAATATGGTTTCCATGTGCGCGTGGGGTCTGGGATATTTCGGGATGCCACATATACTTCTTCGGTTTATGGCGATCCGGGATGAGAAGGAACTTGGGATCTCCAGAAGGATTGCGTCCGTGTGGGTAGTGATCTCCATGTTTGTGGCGATTCTGATCGGTATTATCGGTTATAGTGTTTCGGTTGCCGGGAAGATCCCGTCCTTTTCCACCAGCTCGGATTCGGAGACCGTGGTGATCCGGCTGTCAGGCCTTTTGGGAGAATACGGGCTCGGCGCGTCCATTATCGCCGGGGTGGTGCTAGCAGGCATTCTGGCATGTACCATGTCCACGGCAGATTCCCAGCTTTTGACGGCGGCATCCGGTGTTTCCCAGAACCTGCTTCAGGACTTTATGAAAATCAAGCTCAGCGAGAAGGCTTCCATGATGGCGGCACGGCTGACAGTGGCAGGCATTGCCCTGGTCAGTCTGGTATTGGCCTGGAACCCGGACAGTTCCGTATTTTACATTGTTTCCTTTGCATGGGCAGGCTTCGGGGCTTCCTTTGGCCCGGTGATGCTGGCCGCCCTGTTCTGGAAGAGAAGCAATTTCCAGGGGGCTTTGGCCGGAATGGTTTCCGGAGGCGTGATGGTATTTGTGTGGAAGTATCTGGTGCGTCCCATGGGCGGAGCCTGGGATATCTATGAACTTTTGCCGGCGTTTTTAGTGGCCTGCGGCGCCATTGTGACGGTTTCTCTTCTGACGGCGGAGCCTGCGGCTGATATTGTGAAGGAGTTTGAGGCTGTGGGAGACGAGAAAACAGAGAGAAAAGAAAGGCACAGGGTTTTGGTTGGGTAAGATATAAAATACCTTGTGAGTTTGAGATTTTGGGAAAGGCTGAGGCATGAAAGGAAATGCTTCAGCTTTTTTTGTAAAATCTTATCAAGGAAAGGAGAGGGGGAAGGATGAAGGGAGAAAACGGCAAGGTCCGCGGACAGGGCATCATAATGGCCGGGCTTAGGGATTCCGAAAGATTTGTGGATATTACGGACGGAAACAGGCGCTATTACGGAGGAAATCAGGCGTGGTTTGAATGGGAAGGAGACCGGAAAAAGGAAATTGTGGCGAGAAAGGCGGGGTGCGGAGTCGTGGCTGCCGCGAATATCGCGGCCTATCTGGCAGGCAGCAATCCGGATTACAGAGGATTGTATCCTTACCCGGGATACACAAAAGAAGATTATATTTTGCATATGAAAGAGATGTATGAGTATATTCCTCCTTTTCATTTGGGAGAGATCCCGTTAGGCGTCTGGCCGGTGGAGCGTCTGGCAAGAGGAATGAAGCGTTTTTCCGCCAGCAGGGGCGTAAGGATCCGCCCGGTCTGGTGCCGCAGGATCTTTAACAGAAGGAACATGATACGATATATTGCGGACGGCCTTAACGGAGACTGCCCGGTAGCCATGCTGGTCGGGATGGGCAGGCTTAAAAAGTCTGCGGTTACATATTACGACGGGAGGGTAGTAATGGAGAATATGAAACTTCACTGGGTTACGGTTACGGGGCTGAAGGTAAATGAGGCGGAAAAGACGGCAACGGTAAAGGTTTCCACCTGGGGAGGGTGGGCGGAGCTGGATTTGGATGCCTATCTGGACGAATGGATTTATGAAGGGCTTTTGTATTTCAGATAATGCGGTCTGCGGCCGGATTGCTTGGGAGTATAACCGGAAAACAGAAAGGAAACATACCTGTATGCCATCACCGGATCATGAAATCCATGGGTATGTTTCCTTTCTGTTTGGTAAGCAACTGATTCTATATTGAGTGATTATGTCGTGTTATGCCAGTTTCTGGATCTTTTCGCTGTGGTCAGAGACGACTTTTTTTATGATGTCAACATCAGCTTCCACGGATTCTAACCGGGAGATGGTGTTTTCGTACTTCTGGGCAGCAGGTACATAATTTTCTGCAAGAAGGCTGATCTGGGGACGGAGCGTATTTTCTATCGTTAATTTAATATCCCGGATGTCATTTTGTATAGGCTCCAGCCTTGACTGAAGCTTCTTATCCAACATATCTGAGATGGCTAACAATAATTCGTTCTCTGTCATATCTGAAGAACCGCTCCCTTCTTCTTGATGTTGTTATTTTACAATATTTGGTGATTAAAGTCACTAGTCGAATAAAAAGTTTATAATATCCATATTTGGATAATAAATACCAAAAAAAATAATCCGTACACAAATCTACCATTTTAATTGACAACAGGCATATCATCTTGATAAAATAGCAATTAGCGGCTTTTGCCGCTATTATATTAACATGTGAAATTACAGGGGGAATTATGTACCATTGTCATCTTCAGATCTATTTAACAGGTCATCCGGGCAATGCATTTGAGATTATCAAGGAGATGCCGCCGTTAGAATCATTCACACATGAATTTTTGGAAAGTGACAGGCCAAAGCTGGAACTGGTTTCAAAGGCGGATGTGATCCTGGCAGATTTACAGAATATAGATTCCATGGAGTTTCAGGATACACTGTCTGTGCTGGTTTCAGGGAAAAGGAAGGAAAGTGAGCTGATCCTTCTTGCGGGCAGGGAGCAGATTGTTCTTCTTGCAGACAGCATGCAGGAAGTGAAGGATATCTGGATTATGCCTATGGACGGGGAGGAGACCCGATTTCGCTTTTTCAGGTGGCAGCAGGCATGTAAGATGGCCAGGGATTTCTGGCAGACGAGCCAATATCTGGAGGCGACTATTAACCATGTCCCGAATCTGGTTTGGTACAAGGATAAGAACGGCATTCACAGGAAAGTAAACGACAGTTTCTGCCGCACGGTCAATAAGACGAAGGAGCAGGTGGAAGGCCGGGGCCATGCCTATATCTGGGACGTGGAGGAGGACGACCCCGCCTGTACCTTGTCGGAGCAGGAGGTCATGAGGACGCGAAAGACCTGTATGTCGGAAGAGATCATCAAAGCAGGAGAGGGCCGGAGAATTCTCACCACTTATAAATCTCCCCTGTATGACATTGACGGAAGCGTCATGGGAACGGTCGGAGTGGCCATTGATGTGACCCAGGAAAAGGATTATCAAAAGGAAATCATAAAAAAGAATCAGACGCTGGAGACGATTTTTACCACCATAGATTGCGGAGTGATGCGCCATTCCATAGACGGAACCCGGATTTTCAGCATTAACCGGGCGGCTCTTAAGATTTTAGGATATGAATCTTCGGAAGAACTGATGTCAGAAGGGTTCGACCTGATTGCGGCGTCTGTGATGGAAGAAGACCAGAAAGGGCTTAAGGAAAGCATCCGGTCATTGAAAAAGGAAGACGAAAGCGTCAGCGTGGAATACCGCGTGAAGCATAAGAACGGGGATATTCTTCATGTAATGGGGAATGTGAAGCTTTTAAGAGTGAACGGGGAATTGATCTGCCAGCGTTTTCTTTTAGACTGCACGGCCCAGAAGCTTCAGGAGAAAAAGAATGAGCAGAGGCAGATGGAATTGGTCCAGGCATTGAGTATTGACTATGACCTGGTTTGCTTTTTTGACCTGAATACAGGACAGGGGCGGCTGGTCCGCAATGACAGCAGGGATTTATACAGTTCTGTTTTTGGAAGAGGCCGTTTGTCTTTAAAAGGCGCTTTGGAGTTTTACATAGAGAAGTTTGTATATGAGGAAGACAGGGAGATGCTGCGGGAGGCATTTGCCCCGGACAGATTAAAAACAGAATTGTCAGAAAAAAACATGTATTATTTGAATTACCGTGTTTTAGAGGAGGACGAGATCCGGTATTTTCAAATTAAAATGGTGCGTGCCGGCGAGGGGGACAGCGGCTGGGGCGTCGTATTGGGAATCCGCAGTGTGGATGAGGAGATCCGCAGTGAGATGGAGAAGAAAGATTTGTTGGAGAACGCGCTTATGCAGGCAAACAGGGCAAGCAAGGCAAAGAGCATTTTCCTTTCCAACATGTCCCATGATATCCGCACGCCCATGAACGCTATCGTAGGTTTCACGGCCCTTGCCATCACCCATATAAACAAAAAGGAGCAGGTGAGGGAATATCTGGAGAAGATCATGGTATCGGGCAACCATCTTTTAAGCCTGATCAACGACGTGCTGGATATGAGCAGAATTGAAAGCGGGAAGATCCATCTGGAGGAGAAAGCCTGCAGCCTGCCGGATATCCTTCATGGCCTGCGCAATATTTTACAGGCGGATATTCACGCAAAACAGCTCGAGCTGTATATTGACACGGTGGATGTGGTGGACGAGGAGATCTATTGTGACAAGCTTCGCTTAAACCAGGTATTGTTAAACCTTCTCAGCAACGCGGTCAAGTATACGGGGCCGGGAGGGATCGTCAGCATGCGGATCACGGAAAAGGCCGGGGCGCCAAGGGGTTACGGCAATTATGAGTTTTATATCCGGGATACGGGAATCGGCATGAGCAAGGAATTTGTGGAGCATATTTTTGAACCTTTTGAGCGCGAGAGAACAAGTACTATCAGCGGGATTCCGGGAACAGGCCTGGGGATGGCCATCACCAAGAATATCGTGGATCTGATGAACGGCTCCATCCAGGTAAAGAGTGAACAGGGATCCGGCACCGAGGTTACGGTTTCCTTCACCTTTAAGATAAATTTCGGGACGAGGGAACCTCTTGATATACCGGAGCTGAAAAATTGCAGGGCATTGGTGGTGGATGACGATTTTAATACCTGTGACAGCGTGTCTTATATGCTGGGACAGATGGGGATGCGGGCGGAGTGGACTCTGTCCGGAAAGGAAGCGGTCCTTCGCACCCGCCAGGCGGTTATGCGCGGGGACAGTTACGGGGTGTATATTGTCGACTGGCTTCTGCCGGATATGAACGGGGTGGAAGTTACCAGGCGGATCCGAAAGGAATTAAAGGAGGATGTGCCGGTCATTGTCCTGACAGCATACGACTGGGCGGATATTGAAGACGAGGCAAGGGAAGCCGGGGTGACGGCTTTCTGTAGCAAGCCTTTGTTTTTATCAGAACTCCGGAGATGCCTGTATTCCATCATTAATGAGGAACAGGGTTTGGACGACGAAAAAGAACAGATAGAGCTTAATACGGGCAGGATTTTGCTGGCAGAGGATAATGAGCTGAACCAGGAGATTGCCGTGACCATACTGGAAGAAGCCGGCTTTATCATGGAAGTTGCAGAGAACGGCCAGATTGCCGTGGATATGGTGAAGAAATCGGAGCCGGGGTATTATCAAATGGTTCTGATGGATGTCCAGATGCCGGTGATGAACGGTTATGAGGCTACCAGGCAGATCCGCAGCCTGGAGAATGAGGAGCTTTCTTCCATCCCTATTTTGGCAATGACAGCCAATGCTTTTGAAGAAGACAAGCAGGAGGCTTTAAGGGCCGGGATGAACGGTTATATTGCCAAGCCTATTAATATAGAGGAGCTGTTTGCCGCGCTGAAACTTATTTTAGGATAGCTTGTTTCCGGGAGACAGTAAGGAGCGCTATGAAGGAGAAATTATATACCATCGAGCTGACGGACGCGGTAAAATCAGGAGATGAATGCCTGTTTTGCTGGCTGGAGAGAAAGCTGGAGCAGGAGAATCTGGAATTTGTGCTGGGGTCGTCTTATATGGAAGGGGATATCAGGGAAGAGACCAGCAAAAGCGGTTTCTGCAGGCATCATACGAAGATGATGTTCGATTATGGAAACAGCCTGGGAAATGCCTGGATTTTTAAATCCCGGCTGGAACTGGTCAACCAGGAGCTTAAAAGGCAGATGGGCCGTTACACGCCGGCAAGGGGAAAGGGACTGTCGGGAATATTAAAGACAGCAGGTTTTAAGAAGCCATGCGGGGAGAAAGCGGAGGCTTGTTCAGAAGCGGAGAGGTGGATCCGCGGTGAAGAAGAACATTGTTACATATGTATGCGGATGGGAAAGATCTATGAACGGATGCTGGACACGTTTGTGTATATGCTGCGGGAGGACCCGGGCTTTGGCAGCGCTTTAGCGGAGTCCAAGGGGTTTTGCGTCCATCATTTTGCGGATGTGCTGATGGCCTGTGAGGAAAAGTTAAAGCCTCAGGAAAAAGAAGTGTGGATTCCCAGGCTCGGGGAGCTGATGGCCAGAAATTTGGACCGGGTCCAGGAGGATATTGACTGGCTGATTGAAAAGTATGATTACCGGAACCAGGATGCGGACTGGAAGCAGTCTAAGGACGCGCTGCAGAGAACCATGCAGAAGCTGGCAGGCATCTACCCGGCCGATCCCATCTTTAAGTGCCGTAAATAACAGGTATATTATAGAAAAATTGAGAGATAATAGTGGGGAATCAAAGTTTTATACCTTTTTATAATTTCGGAAAAGGAGATTTCCCATGGTAGATTTTAAGAACAGCGAGACAGCAAAGAATCTGATGAGGGCGTTCGCAGGAGAGAGCCAGGCGAGAAACCGCTATACTCTTGCTGCCGGGAAGGCAAAGAAACAGGGTCTTCCGGTGATTCAGTCCGTGTTTTTGTTTACGGCGGAACAGGAAAGAGCCCATGCCCAGGTGTTTTATGATTATTTAAAAGAGCTTCAGGGCCAGAATATCCGGATTGACGGCGCTTATCCGGTGGATCAGTATGAAAGCAGCCTGGATCTTTTAAAGGCGGCACGTCATAATGAATATGAGGAATTTCAGGACGTGTACCAGAGCTTTGGAAATATTGCCAGGGAGGAAGGGTTTGCCAAAATTGCGGGGGCTTTCCTTAAGATCGCGGAGATTGAGAAGATCCACGGAGACCGTTTTCAGCTATTTGCCGATTTTATGGAGAAAAACCAGCTTTTTGTCTCAGAAGTGGAGACAGGCTGGATGTGCTTAAATTGCGGATTTGTATTTCGCGGGACAAAGGTTCCTGCATCCTGCCCGGTGTGCGACCATGAACAGGGGTATTTTATCCGGCTGGAACTTGCGCCGTATATTCAATAAGGAACGGAATCAATATGGGAAGCAGCGCGGGGGCCGCAGGCCCCCGGGATATTGGGCTGGCGGGAAGCCGGAACAAGAGGGATCCGGCAGGATATCGGAGCCGATATAACCGGATTCAATAAGAAAGGATGATACATATGGAAAAGAGGACGATCAACGGTGTTATTTTTGACCAGGACGGATTGTTGTTTGATACAGAGAGGATTTCCGTGTCAGCGTGGAATAAGGCAGGGGATGAGCTGGGTTTTTATCTGGAGGAGTCTTTTTTGAAGACCATCCGCGGGGCCAATGCCAAGGACGCGGTCAGAAGGTTTGAAGAGGAGTTCGGAGGAGCCTTCGATTTCTGGAAGCTGCGGGAGAGGAAGCAGGAGCATTTCTTAAAAATGCTCCGGGAGAGAGAGATGCCGGTAAAGCCGGGAGCTTATGAGCTTTTGCGCTACCTTCGGGATAAGGGGTACAAGGTGGCCCTGGCTACGGCCAGTGCCAGAGAGTATTCCATGGACAATCTGCGGCTGGCGGGAATCGAGGATTTTTTCCAGGCCGTCATTACGGGGGATATGGTTACGGAGGCAAAGCCTAACCCGGAGATATTTTTGAAGGCAGCAAAGGTCCTGGGGGAAGAGCCGGGTCACTGCCTGGTATTGGAAGACAGCCTGAACGGGGTGGAAGCAGGGCTTAGAGGAGGTTTTGTCACGATCATGGTGCCGGATCTGACAGAGCCGGATGAGAGCCTGAAAGAAAGGGTCTGCCGGGTCTGCAGTTCTCTTCTGGAGGTCAGGGACTGGCTGGCAAAGGAGCAGGAATTGTGAGTGTAAAAGGGAAGCTTTCTGCCTTGATGGCTCTCGGCGCGCTGGGGGCCATTGGCGGGCTTTGGCGTTCCCGGTATGAGCGGGGACATTTTGTGGTGGAGGAAATTGCGGTTTCTTCTCTTAAAATCAGAAAACCCAGAACCCTTGTGTTTCTTACGGATCTTCATGATAAGGAGTTTGGGGAGAGGAATGAAAGGCTGCTTTCGGCGATCCGGGCCGTGGGGCCGGACCAGATACTGATCGGCGGAGATACCATGGTGGTAAAGCCGGAGCTGGCGGATCTTAGGGTGACAGGGCGGCTGCTGGAAGGGCTTGTAAAGATCTGTCCGGTTTATTACGGGAACGGGAACCACGAGCAGAGGATGGAAAAGGAGAGGGAGCTGTACGGCGGCCTTTACGGGCAGTTCCTTTTGCTTTTGGAGCAGTATGGGGTCACGTATCTGAAAGATTCTTCCGTGAATGTGGGGGAAGATATCAGGATCGGCGGGCTGGATATCGGTAAAAGGTATTATAAGGATTTCACTCCCGACAAGATGGAGCCGGACTATATAAAGCAACGTCTGGGCGAGGCGGATTCCGGGCGTTTTCAGATTCTTCTGGCGCATTCGCCCTTGTTTTTTGACGCCTATGCCGCCTGGGGGGCGGATCTTGTTTTGTCCGGGCATTTTCATGGCGGGACCATCCGGATACCGGGACTGGGAGGGGTGATGACGCCTCAGTATCAGTTTTTCCTGCCATGCTGCGCGGGAACTCTGAAAAAAGCAGGGCATACCATGATCGTGGGACGCGGACTGGGGACGCATTCCATTAATATCAGGCTTTTTAATAAGCCCCAGGTGGTGGTGGTAAAACTTTTGCCGCAACAGGAATAAGGGAATAAGCAGGGGACAAAGATACCAGGGCGGCCTGGCATTGCACAAAAAGATATTAGAACGGGACGGATAAAAATGAATCTGAAATACGATGTTTTGGAGCTGACCAGAGAGTGCGGCAGATATGGAAAAAAGGATATCAGGGGATGGATAGAAGAACATAAGTACTGCTATGGCCTGGGATACATGATCTTTTATCTGGCAGCGTTTTTTGCCACGGAGCGGCTGGTGACGCCTAAATATATCATTTCCTGTCCCTTAGACGGCTGGATCCCTTTTCACGAGTGTTTTGTCGTGCCGTACCTGCTCTGGTTTTTGTTTCTTCCGGCATCGTGGGCATATACCTTGTTTACCAGCAAAGAGGATTTCCAGAATCTTTGCATGGTGATGTTCGGAGGAATGACCGTGGGGATTCTGGTCTACTGGCTGCTGCCCAACGGGCTGGAGCTGCGTCCGGGGAGCCCGGGACAGGGAGTCTGCGGGGAACTGGTCCGGCTGATCCAGACAGTGGATACGCCGGGAAATGTGTGTCCGTCCATTCATGTGTCTTCGTCCTCTGCCGTGGCCGTCGTGGCATGGCGTTCTGAGAACCTGAAAAAGAGCAGGGCGTTCCGGTGGGGGATTTATCTGACGGCGGCCGCCATCTGCCTTTCCACCATGTTCCTGAAACAGCATTCGGCGGTGGATGTGGCATGCGGGCTGCTGGTGACGGCGGCTCTGTCTGCGGGAGTATACAAGCTTCCCTGGAGGAAATGGATGAGAGGGACCTGGATGGAGTTTTTTCTGTAGGAAAGGGAAGATATGGCGATTTCTTATAAACTGGAGAAGTTTGAGGGGCCTCTGGATCTGCTGCTTCATCTGATTGACAAAAATAAAGTGGATATCTATGATATTCCCATTGTGGAGATTACCAGGCAGTATCTGGAATATGTGAATCAGATGGAGCGGGAAGATCTGAATGTCGTCAGCGATTTTCTGGTCATGGCTGCCACCCTTTTAGATATAAAGTCGCGGATGCTGCTGCCCAAAACCACGGATGAGGAGGGGGAGGAGGACCCCAGGGCCGAACTGGTGGCGCGGCTTTTGGAGTACAAGCGCTATAAGATGATGGCCCAGCAGCTCCTTGATATGGAGGAGGATGCCGAAGGAGCCTTTTTTAAAATGC
Source organism: uncultured Lachnospiraceae bacterium (assembly GCA_949840805.1). Lineage (GTDB taxonomy): Bacteria > Bacillota > Clostridia > Lachnospirales > Lachnospiraceae > Brotaphodocola. Next base: position 46,377 of record CATKXR010000020.1, read on the forward strand.
CGACCGTGCCAAAGGAGGTGGCAAAGTATGAGTCTCCGGTGGACTTAAACGAGCTTTTGGACGGGCTGACTTTAGCGAAGCTTCAGAGAATCTTCGAATCCGTGATCAGGCGGCAGCAGGATAAAGTGGATCCTATCCGCAGCAATTTCGGCATTATAAAGAAGGAGCCGGTCAGCCTGGAGCATAAGATACTGGACGTGCTGCAGTTCGCAAGGAGGCAGCGCAGGTTCAGTTTCCGCCAGATGCTTGTCCGGCAGGGGGATAAGCTGGAGATTGTGGTGACTTTTCTGGCAGTCCTGGAGCTGATGAAGATCGGAAAGATTGCCCTTACCCAGGAGCACACCTTTGATGATATGGACATTGAGATCCTGGAAGAAGAAGGAGAGGAGACGGAACCGGATCTTGAGGGCGTGGAGGACGTATGACCAGTCAGGAACCGTACAGTTTTTTGGGGCTGGGGCATGGATTTTCGGGACGGACAGGCAGAATGCCGCAAAAAGGGAAGCAGGATGAAAGGCAGAGGGCAGGATACATGGATGATCGGTTAGAAGAAGAGGGGTTTGAGCGAGAACCGGGAAGAGAGGGTTTAGAGAGCGACTGGGAGGCGATTTTGGAGGCGGTACTTTTTACCATGGGAGATTCCGTGGAACTGCGTCAGCTTGCCGTGGCTATCGGGCAGAGCGAGAAGGTGGCCAGGCGTGTGGTGGAGGATCTGCAGAGACGGTATGAACAGGAAAACAGAGGGATGCAGATCCTTGAGCTGGACCATGCGTTTCAGATGTGTACCAGAGCTAGGTTTTATGAGAACCTGATCCGGGTGGCAAAGGCGCCGAAGAAGCATGTGCTGACAGAGGTTATGTTGGAAACTTTGTCCATTATCGCCTATAAGCAGCCGGTGACGAAGCTGGAGATATCGAAGATCCGGGGAGTGTCCTCGGACCATGCGGTGAACCGCCTGGTAGAGTACGGGCTGGTCGGAGAGGTGGGAAGGCTGGACGCGCCGGGCCGCCCGGTATTATTTGCCACTACGGAAGAGTTCCTCAGAAGGTTTGGCATTGGTTCCGTGACGGATCTGCCCAGCATGAATCCGGAGCAGGAGGAGGAGATTCTCCAGGAGGTGGAGGAGGAACTTCAGGTCAGGCTGAAGGAGGAAGGGGAGGCAGGTTTGACCTTGACTTGATACCCATAACATGGTACTATTTGTTCATAGAAACGGGTGCGGCAGAACGGTTTTCGGAGGTTTTTATGCTGCAGGAAAAGAGAGGCCAGAAAAGATGCCAAGGATAAGAATCCGGTACTTAAACGAGCGGGTGGAAAAACTGTCCTATTCGGACGGGAAGTCAGATTGGATTGACCTGCGTGCAGCCGAGAATGTGGAGATGAAAGCAGGGGATTTCCGGCTGATTCCCCTGGGGGTTGTCATGGAGCTTCCCAAGGGATATGAAGCCCATGTGGTTCCCAGAAGCAGCACCTATAAAAATTTCGGGATCATCCAGACGAACCATATGGGAGTCATTGACGAGAGCTACTGCGGAGATAATGACCAGTGGTATTTTCCTGCCTACGCCCTGAGAGATACACAGATACAGGAGGGTGACAGGATCTGTCAGTTCAGGATCATGGAGCATCAGCCAGCTCTTGAATTTGAAGAGGTGGAAAGCATGGGGAATAAAGACCGGGGCGGGATAGGAAGCACCGGCAGAAAGTGACGGGATAAGCGTGAGCGATTACAAAGGACAGGGAAACAAAAATATCAGGCAGGGTTCCGGCCGCCCTGACAGGACTGCAGGCAGCAGGACCAGAAGCAGCGGCGGGAAAAGCGGGAGCGGAGGAACAGCCAGGGCCGGCGGGACAAAAGGACGCCCGGGTACATCCTCCGGGAGAAACACCAGGACAGCTTCTTATGGGGGCGTCTCGTCTCGTCCCGGAGGATGGAGTATGGAGGACGAGAGGGCCAGGGTGCGGGCCAGGGCGCGGAAAAAGAAACGCCGCAGGCAGAGACGGATGCTGTTGGGCATTGGCCTTTTGCTGATCCTGATTTTAATTGGCGCGGCCATCTATGGCGTCATGCGTTTTACAAGAGAGAAAAAGAAGCAGGAATTGCTGACAGAGGGGATCGCCCTTCTGGACCAGGGGAACTATGAGGATGCCATCAGGAATCTGGACGATGCCCTGAAGTGGTCAAAAGGGAAGGTCGGGGAGTTTGAGCGGGACGCTCTTTTATACCGCGGAGAGGCGGAGTTCCGCCTGAAGGATTATGATGCCGCCCTTAATACTTATGAACTTCTTTTAAAGGAAGACGGCGAAAACGCCGAGTATAAGAAGGGCGCCGCCCATTGCCTGGTGGAAAAGAAGGATTATGACGGGGCGTTGGCCTACGGAGTAATAAACGGATATGTGTACAATCTTAAGGCAGTGGAGCAGATCAATGACGGAGAATACGATGCCGCCCTGGAGTTGATCCGGCAGGGCATGGAAGCAGGGGATTCCAGGCAGGATCTGGCCTATAACCAGGCGGTGGCCTGGGAAAACAAGGGTGATTTTGCCAAGGCGCTGGAATTGTTCGAGGCTTATGCGTCCCAATACGGGACAGATGAGAACGTAGAGCGGGAGATTGCGTTTTTAAGAAGCCGCCAGGGAGGCGGGGAAGACGGGCAGGACGACGCCGCGGGAGACGGTAGTTCCGGTGAGCCGGGCGAAGAAGGAGAGCCAGGCGGTTCCGGGGAAGACGGCAGCGCTGCCGTCAGCAGCGATGGAGAGACGGAAAGCAGCCAGGAAAACGGGAGCGTCGGCTGACCATACCGTAACGGCAGCGGTTTTTAGGAGCAGGAATGGCAGAAATGATTGAAATAGGAGAAGTGGAAGAACGGGTGATCCTGCTTGGCGTGGAGACAGGGGAAGAGAATTCCATGGCATCTTTGGATGAATTAGAAGAACTGGTGGACACGGCAGGGGCCATTACCGTAGATAAGATTATTCAGAATCGGGAGAATATCCATCCCGGAACCTATCTGGGGAAGGGAAAGATTGATGAGGTCAAAGAGCGGATATGGGAATTGAACGCCACAGGCGTGGTGTGTGATGACGAACTGTCTCCTGTCCAGCTCCGCAACCTGGAGGATGCACTGGATACAAAGGTGATGGACCGGACCATGGTAATCCTGGATATCTTTGCGGCCCGTGCCAACACGAATGAAGGGAAAATCCAGGTAGAACTGGCCCAGTTAAAATACCGGGCGGCACGGCTGGTCGGCCTGCGCAACTCCCTGTCCCGGCTGGGCGGTGGGATCGGGACCCGGGGACCGGGGGAGAAAAAGCTGGAGATGGACCGGCGGCTGATCCATGAGCGGATCGCGCAGTTGAAATCAGAGCTTTCCGAGGTGAAACGCCACAGGGAGGTCTTAAGAAGGCAGAGGCAGAAAAACCACACGCCGGTCGCAGCCATTGTAGGCTATACCAACGCGGGCAAGTCTACGTTGCTAAACAGGCTTACCGATGCGGGAATTCTGGCGGAAGACAAGCTTTTTGCCACCCTGGATCCTACTACGCGGAGCCTGGAGCTGGAGGGAGGAAGGAAGATTCTTCTGACTGATACCGTAGGATTTATAAGGAAACTTCCCCACCATCTGGTGGAAGCTTTTAAAAGCACTTTGGAAGAGGCGAAATACAGTGATATCATTCTCCATGTGACAGATGCCTCCAATCCTCAGATGGATATGCAGATGCATGTGGTTTACGAAACACTGCGGGAGCTTCAGGTAGGCAATAAGATTATGGTGACTGTATTTAACAAGATGGACCAGGCTGAGGGAGAGCAGCTTCCCAGAGATCTGCACGCAGATTACCAGGTCAGGATCTCCGCAAAAACCGGAGAGAATATAAGCGCTCTGCAAAAGCTGTTAGAAGAGATACTCAGAAATCAAAGCGTCTATTTAGAGCGGCTCTTTTCTTATCAGGAGGCGGGGAAAATCCAACAGATCCGAAAACATGGGGAGCTGCTTCTGGAAGAATACCGGCCTGACGGGATTGCCATCAAGGCCTATGTACCGGCAGAACTTTTTGCAGGGATGATGGAGGGGAGGTTGGAAAGACAGGATGAGCCGTGAAGACAATGACTGGGAAGAAAACAGATGGGAAGATGAAAGGTGGAAGGCGTCGCAGCGGGAACATAACAGGACCGTAAAAGGAATCAAATATATATTCTGCGGGATCGGACTTGTGGCGATTGTCTTTCTGGCCGTTATAATATGGAACGCCATAGACCTGGAACGCTATAATTACGAAAGGTATACGGTGGAGGTACTGGTTGTAAAGCGGGAGGCCCGCAATACGGACGAGAGGGATCTGTATCTGCTCCATTGTGAGAAAAAGGACGGAAAGCAGGAAATCTATGAGATCAACAAAGCGGCCATAGGAGAACGCTTCGAGGAATATGACGTTTTCAGGGAGATCAAGGTCGGAAGGTATTACAGGCTCGAGCTGGCGGAGACAAGGGAATTTGACAGTGTTTATCCCTGCATATGCGGTGCGGCCCAGATGATTGACGGATTTACGGAAGAAGAATCCCAGGAAGAGGAAAAGTGAGAATCAGTCCCGGAAAGATTTGCCTGAGCAGGGCTTCGGAGGAAATGGATTTTGTTTCCCCGAAGCCCTGCTCAGGCGGTTTTGATTGTATGATTATTGGGAGATCCCGGCAATATGGTTCAGCATATCGGTCATGGCCTCCCCCGGGCATCGGTTGCGGATGGACGTAAGGATCTCCTGGTGCATGGAAAGCATCTGATCGACTGTGCCGGAGAGGGCGGAGATATTGGAGAAGGATTCCCTTGTCTCGGTCTCGCAGGCTTCTGCAATGGCTGCCATGGATGTGATCATGAGAGGGTTGTGGCTTAAGGCTGCGATGGTTTCATGAAAATTACGGTCCAGGGCCGCAATCCGGTCATAGTCGCCGTGTTGGTAGGCATGGTACATATCATTTTGAAGCTGCTGAAGCTGCGCTACCTCCTCCGGTTTGGCCCGCTCGGCGGCCAGGGCGGCGGCCTGGCCTTCCAGCATCAGGCGGTATTCCAGAAGATCCTGCCGGCTTGCTCCATGGATGACTGCTTTTAGGGGGGTGGCTTCCAAAATGGCAGAATAGCTGTTGACGGTGGTTCCCCGTTTGGTACGTGTGACAAAGCCGGAAAGCTCCAGGGCTTTGTAGGCTTCCCGGATGGTGCTTCTTCCTACAGAGAGCATTTCGCACAAGGCAGATTCGTTGGGAAAGACATAGCCTTCAGGAAATTCCCCGCTTTGAATCAGTTGACTGATCTTCTCATATATCATGTCAGACATGTTCTTTTGAGGGCGTGTATCCAGCAAATGCTGTAATTGATGGATAGGGGTGGCCATGGAAACAGGCCTCCTTTCATGTGTTAATATCTTGTCTTATTATATGATGTCATACAACAGACGAAAAGTCAAGTAGAAAAATTGCCTTGTTAAGATTTGATTCGTGTGGTAAAATGTGAAAAATAATGCAGTGTTTAAGGCATTTACGAATTGCCGTCAGATAGAAATATAAAGATAGGTGGAATCAGAAATGAAGATCAGGGTTGTGGCTGTGGACAATGCGCCGGAGCTGTTGGAAAAGATGAGGGGGATATTCCGGAATATGGAGCAGGTGGAACTGCTGGGATGTTTTGAGGAGGCGGTCGCGGTGGTGGATTTTGTGAAGGAAAACCCGGCGGACATGGTATTTACGGACATTGTGATGCCGGATATCAGCGGAATCAGTTTAGGTTCGTCGCTGCAGCGTCTTCATAATCCTCCGGCTGTTGTGCTCATGTCCAGTATTCCCGGATTTTCTTTAGAGGCGTGGAAAATCCAGGCATTTGGTTTTATTGAAAAGCCTTATACCCGGATGGATGTGGTGCGGATGGTGGAAAAATATAGGAAAGAACAGAGGAGCGGGGCAGGAATTTGTCAGGATTGCTAATGGAAAATTGTGACATCCTGTGTTAAAATGGGCAGAAAATGGAGAGATTAATAATTGGAATACTATTTTGTGCTGACAGGAGGAACCGAAGAGATGAGTGATGTTTTTATTACCGAGTCCATTTTATATGCAGGTGTGTTTGACGGGACGCTGGATTTATTCGAGAGCCAGTATCCGGTGCCAAAGGGAGTTACTTACAATTCATATTTGATAGAGGATGAGAAAGTGGCAGTGATGGACACCGTGGATGCCCGTGGTACAGATGCGTGGTTTGAAAATCTTGACAGGCTGCTGGCAGGAAGAAGCGCGGATTATCTGGTGATCTCCCACATGGAGCCGGATCACGCGGCCAATATCGGACGGTTTGCCTTGAAGTATCCGGAGGCAAAGCTGGTGGGGAACGCCAAGACTTTTGGCATGATTAACCAGTTTTTTGATCTGGATCTGGAGGGAAGGAAGGTTGTAGTGGGGGAGGGCGATACCCTGAGCCTGGGACATCATGTGCTGCAGTTTTTTATGGCCCCCATGGTACATTGGCCGGAGGTGATGGTTGCTTACGAGCAGACGGAAAAGGTGCTGTTTTCCGCTGACGGGTTTGGAACTTTTGGCCCGGCAAAGGAGGCTGGAGAATGGGAAGAGGAGGCAGCCCGCTATTATCTGAACATTGTAGGCAAATATGGGGTCCAGGTCCAGGGGCTGCTTAAAAAGGCGTCGGCCCTGGATATTCAGACGATTTGTCCCCTGCACGGGCCGGTCCTGAAGGAAAATTGCGGATATTACCTGGACAAATATAAGACATGGAGCGCCTATCAGCCGGAGCAGAAGGGAGTGCTGGTGGCATATGCCTCCATTCACGGCAACACGGCCAGGGCGGCCAAAAAGCTGGCGGAGGTTTTAAAAGAGCAGGGCGAGCAGCATGTGGAACTGTTTGATTTAGCCCGTGGGGATATGTCGCAGGCAGTCCGAAAGGCGTTTTATTATGACCGGATGGTGGTGGCTGCTGCCACTTACGATGGAGGGGTATTCCCCTGCATGGAAGAGTTTCTGCATCACATTCAATCCAAGAATTACCAGAAGCGGACAGTGGGGATCTTAGAAAACGGAAGCTGGGCCCCCATGGCCGGAAAAGCGATGAAAAATATCCTGGGACAGATGAAGGATGTCAAAGTATTGGATCCGGTGGTGACGATAAAGTCTGTCTGGAAGGAGGAGAACCTGGCCGCCATGAAGGAGCTGGCAAGGGCTCTGGCCGGATAAGGAGAGGGGCATGACCTATTATTTGATTGATTACGAAAACACAGGAGAAAATGGCCTGGAAGGGATTTCAGAACTCGGAAACAATGACCAGGTGGTGATTTTCTACAGTGATAATGCTGACAAGATGAGTTTCGGGCTCCACCAGAAGCTACAGGCGTGCTATGCTTCCATCGAGTTCCGTAAGATTACCATAGGCAAGAAGAATGCCCTGGATTTCCAGTTGGCGGCTTATCTGGGATACCTGATGGCGAAGGAAGAAAACGGAGTATTCTGCATTGTCAGCAAAGATCTTGGCTACGAGGTGCTTCTTGATTTCTGGAAGGGGAAGAATATCAGGCTTATTGATTCCATAGCCGCGGTACTGGAAGAAAGCGCCAAGGAGCGGAGACAGATGGAGGAGGAGCTTCGTCAGCTTGTGGACGAGGAAGACCTGCAGCTTGTGATGCGCTGTATGAGTTATGGAAGGAACAAGCAGGTTGTAAACAATATGCTGGTGAAGCAGTTCGGAAGCGAGAGGGCAGGGGAGCTGTATAAAAAGATCAAGCCGCTTCTGAAGGAGAAAAAGGGAAAGTAGGGGGGCAAATGGCATCCTTAAGTACATTGTGTTATTTGGAGCAGGACGGAAAATACCTGATGCTTCATCGGACCGTAAAGAAAAACGACGTAAATAAGGACAAGTGGATCGGTGTGGGCGGCCATTTTGAGAAGGATGAAAGCCCGGAGGAGTGCCTTTTGCGGGAAGTGAGGGAGGAGACCGGATATACGCTGACCTCCTACCGCTACCGGGGGATCGTGACTTTTGTGTCGGGTGACGGGGTGACGGAATATATGTCCCTGTTTACGGCAGACGGGTTCACCGGGGAAGAGACTGCCTGTGATGAGGGGGAGCTTTTATGGGTGGACAAGAAAGACGTGCCGAAGCTTAATCTGTGGGAGGGCGACAGGATCTTTTTCCGTCTTCTTGAGGAGCGGGAAGATTTCTTTTCCCTGAAGCTGGTTTATGACGGCGCCGGAACCCTGGTATCGGCGGCCCTGGATGGGGCGCCGATGGAGTATTGAAGAAGGAGGCCGCCCAGTCAGCGGGATGTGCTTAAGATGCTTAAAAAAGCATTGATCTCCGCCCCGATAAACAAAATACAGATACAAAAGTACAGCCACAGCATCAGAAGGACCACGGCGGCAAGGCTCCCGTACATGTAGGAGTAATTGCTGAAATTAGTAAAGTACAAAGAAAATCCGAAGGAGAACAGCAGCCAGCATATCGCTGCGAATAATGCCCCCGGCAGTTGTTGCCAGGGGTCTTGTTTTATAGAGGGGACAATGGTGTAAAGCAGAACAAAGGAAAACAAAAAGAGCGCCATTGCCAGCAATCCCCGAAAACTGATCACATGGCGTGTGATCGTCTCCAAAAAGGGGAAAATGCGTATAAAGAGGGTCTGGATGGAGCTTCCGAACACTAGCAGCACCAGGGATACCACACAGACTACCATAAAAAGGAACGTGTACCCGGTACAGATCAGGCGCCTTAAAAGATAGCCCCGTTTTCTGTCGCTGCCGTAGATGCGGTTCAGCCCCCGTTCAATGCCCATCATGCCCCTGGCGGCAGACCAGAGGGCTAACAGGGCAGTCAAAGAGAGCATGGTTCCGGGAGATTTTAAGTACAAATCTTCTACGATGCCCAAAACCAGGGAATCCAGCATGTCTGGCATGATCTGGACCAGGATCATCTGCAGGTCAGATTTGTTGACGGACGGGATGAACTGGATCAAGGTCAAAAGAAGCATGATGAAAGGAAAAAAAGCAAGCACCAGGAAAAAGGAGGCCTGGGCAGCGTAGACGGTAATTTCGTCTTTTACATATTTTTGCCAGATTCGTATACAATTCAGGGTAAAGGGGATCATAGGGGTTCCTCGCTTTTTATGGATTTTCGGTTTTATACCCGTGAGTATAGTAACATGGGAAAGCGGAATTGACAAGGCAGGAGTTGGAAAATACCTTGTCACGGGGATTATAGTTATGGTACAATCTTTTTGCATCGGGCATGTTAATGCCGATGGAAAAGTGCATCGGAAGCTTGGAGGGAGCCATGAAAAAATTACTGAGATACTTAAAGGGATATGAGCTGGAAAGCCTGCTTGGCCCGCTGTTTAAGATGCTGGAGGCCAGCTTTGAGCTGTTTGTGCCTTTGGTGATGGCGCAGATCATTGACGTGGGAATCAAGGCACAGGATACGGTCTATGTAATGAAAATGGGCGGGCTGCTGGTTCTTTTGGGTATTGTGGGCCTGGCCTGTTCTCTGACGGCCCAGTATTTTGCGGCGAAGGCGTCAGTGGGGTTCAGCACGGCGCTGCGCAATGATTTGTTTTCCCATATCGGGCGCTTATCTTACAATGAGCAGGATAAGATAGGGACAGCCACGTTGATTACCCGGATGACCAGTGACGTAAACCAGGTGCAGTCCGGCCTGAACCTGACTTTGCGTCTGTTTTTGCGGTCGCCGTTTATTGTGTTTGGCGCCATGGTGATGGCATTTACGGTAAATGTAAAAGCCGCTATGGTGTTTGTGGTGGCGATTCCTGCCCTCAGCGTGGTGGTGTTTGGGATTATGGGAATCAGCATGCCTTTATATAAGAAAGTTCAAAGGCAGCTCGACCAGGTCACTCTTGCCACCCGGGAGAACCTGACAGGAGCCCGGGTGATCCGCGCGTTTAACCGGCAGGAGGATGAAATCCACAGATTTGAAGAATCCAATGACCTTCTGGTGCGGTTCCAGATATTTGTGGGAAAAATCTCCGCGTTGATGAATCCTGTTACTTATGTGATCATTAATCTGGCTATTGTGGCAGTGATCTGGATTTCCGGCAAGGAAGTGGATACAGGGATTATCACCCAGGGGGAGACGGTGGCCCTGGTCAATTATATGTCGCAGATTTTAGTGGAGCTCATTAAGCTTGCGAATCTGATTGTGTCCATCTCCAAGGCCTTAGCCTGCGCCAACCGGATCGGCATGGTGTTTGAAGTGGAAAGCAGCATTACGGATCCGGACGGGAACAGGACGGCAGGCGGCTTTTTAGGCAGCGGGGCGGAAAGAAACGGAGACGGGCATTCAGGGCAAAACGGCAAGGTTTGTTTCCGGCAGGTGGATTTTTCCTACGAGGGGGCCAAGGCGGATTCTCTCTCCCAGATAGATTTTACGGCGTCGCGGGGGCAGACCATCGGCATTATCGGCGGCACCGGTTCCGGGAAGTCTTCCCTGGTAAACCTGATTCCCAGGTTTTACGATGTACGTCAGGGGGCTGTTCTCATTGACGGGCGGGATGTACGGGAGTATCCTCTGAAGGAACTGCGGCATAAGGTTGGCGTGGTGCCTCAAAAAGCTGTGCTTTTTAAAGGAACGTTGCGGGAAAATATGCGGTGGGGCAAGAAGGACGCCACAGATGAGGAAATATACCAGGCGCTTGATATGGCCCAGGCCAGGGAGTTTGTGGACGGCAAGGAGAAAGGATTGGATCTCTTTATTGAGCAGGGCGGGAAAAACCTGTCCGGAGGACAGCGTCAAAGGCTGACCATTGCCAGGGCTCTGGTAAAACAGCCGGAGATCCTGATCATGGACGACAGCGCGTCCGCCCTGGATTTTGCCACGGATGCCAATCTCCGGAAGGCGATCCGGGAGGGAACGAAAGGAATGACGGTGTTTATTGTTTCCCAGCGGGCCACCACGGTCCGGAATGCAGATCAGATCCTGGTGCTGGATGACGGCCATATGGTGGGATGCGGAACTCACCAGGAGCTTTTTGAGCATTGCGAGGTTTACCGGGAAATCTGCCTTTCCCAGTTGTCCAAAGAGGAGGTGCAGTGATATGAAAAATCCGTTCGAACAGCATAAATCTACTCTGACGCGGATCCTGGACTATATAGGCGCCTATAAGTGGCTGGTGTTTTTCTCCCTTGCCTTGGCGGCAGTGACAGTGGCTGCCACGCTTTACGCGCCGATTTTGGTGGGAAAGGGCGTGGATTTGATCCTGGGTCCGGGAAACGTGGATTTTGCAGGCCTGGTGGTTATCTTAAAGCAGATTGCGGCAGTGGTGTTGATCACGGCCTTTGCCCAGTGGCTGATGAACCACATCAATAACCGGATCACTTATTATGTGGTAAAGGATATCAGGACAAGGGCGTTTAACCATCTGGAGGTCCTGCCTCTGAAATATGTAGACTCTCATCAGTACGGAGATATTATCAGCCGGATCATTGCAGATATCGACCAGTTTTCCGAAGGGCTTTTAATGGGTTTTACCCAGCTTTTTACAGGGCTTTTGACCATCCTTGGAACGCTGGGGTTCATGTTGATGGTGAATCCCCTGATTACGGTGGTAGTGGTGCTTGTCACTCCTCTTTCCCTGTTCGTGGCGGGCTATATTGCAAAAAAGACGTTTGCCATGTTTCAGCTCCAGTCCAAGACCAGGGGAGAGCTGACTTCCCTGGTGGACGAGATGATCGGCAGCCAGAAGGTGGTCCAGGCTTTTGGATATGAGGACGAGGCGCAGAAGCGGTTTGAGGAAATAAACGAGAGGCTGCGTTCCTGCAGCCTGCGGGCAATTTTCTTTTCCTCGATCACCAATCCGTCCACCCGGTTTGTGAACAGCATGGTCTATGCCAGCGTGGGAGTGGTGGGGGCCTTCGCGGCTATCCGGGGGCTTTTGAGCGTGGGGCAGCTTTCTGTTTTCCTCAGCTATGCAAACCAGTATACCAAACCTTTTAATGAGATTTCAGGGGTTGTGACGGAGCTGCAGAATGCCCTGGCCTGCGCGTCCCGGGTGTTTGAGCTGATGGATGAACCTCCGATCTCATCAGAGGAAGGGGCGGCAAAGCTTAAGGGTGTGGACGGCAGTGTCAGGCTTCAAAATGTGTCTTTTGCCTATGACCCCCAGGCGCCTCTTATTGAAAACCTGGATTTGGACGTAAAGCCAGGACAAAGGATCGCCATTGTCGGGCCTACAGGCTGCGGAAAGACGACCTTGATCAACCTGCTTATGAGGTTTTATGATGTGGATAAAGGAGAAATCAAGGTTTCCGGCAGGGATATCCGTGGTGTGACCAGAAAAAGCCTGCGGGCCCATTATGGAATGGTCCTGCAGGAAACCTGGCTGAAGTCAGGGACAATCCGGGAAAACATAGCTTACGGCAAGCCGGACGCCTCTCTGGAACAGATTATCCAGGCGGCGAAAGACGCCCATGCCCACAGCTTTATTAAGAGGATGCCCCAGGGATACGATACGCCGATCTCGGAAGACGGCGGCAATCTGTCCCAGGGACAGAAACAGCTTCTTTGCATCGCCCGGGTTATGCTGTGCCTGCCTCCTATGCTGATTCTGGATGAGGCCACTTCTTCTATCGATACAAGGACGGAGATCCGGATTCAAAAGGCATTTGCGGCAATGATGGAGGGGAGAACCAGTTTTATAGTGGCTCATCGGCTGTCTACGATCCGGGAGGCGGATGTGATCCTGGTGATGAAGGACGGACACATCATCGAGCAGGGGAACCATGAGGGATTGTTAGAGAAGAACGGATTTTACGCAAAGCTTTACAGGAGTCAGTTTTCCCGATAGTAATACAGGTACGGATACAAGGCTGAATTATGTCGATTTATACCGGATTATGAAAAAGCCGTTGTTATTATGAAAAAAATATTATAAGATAACAGCTATAATTACAACAAGAAAAAGTCAGTTGGATAATTGTACAGGACTGTCTCGGATAACTTACCGTCAGCCAAGGGATATGGTAAGTTGTTTTGAGACAGTTTCTATACTCGTGAGCCAAATGATTTGCCAGCACAGTCCCCGCCTTTCCATAAATACACCGAATCATTTGGCAAATAAGTATGCTCGCGGGTATAACAGATCCAATTGGAAGGGACGGGTATGATGAAGCATCAATTCGACATCGCGTTGTCTTTTGCCACGGAAAACCAGCCGTTGGCGGAAGCGGTATATCAATACCTGAAGGCAGAGGGGTACAATGTGTTTTTTGCTCCGTCACCGGAAGGACAGGCGTTTCTTAGCGGGAAGAACAGGCGGCAGATTTTTTACCGGATTTTTGGATGGGAAGCAGAGTATGTGGCGTTGATTGTGACAAGGGATTACATCAATAAGAAGATTCTCTTGGAGGAGGCGTATATCGCTCTGGCAAAGCGGGCAGGAAAAGCCACGGTGATTCCTGTCTATGTAGACGGCGCTGAGCTTCCGGCCGAATTGTTTGATCCGAAGCAATATAATTCTTATGCTTCTGACAACGCGGTGAATATTGCCGTGCATTTGGCAAAACGATGCAGGCCTCCGTTATCCGTATTCTTTTATTTATCATTTCTGTCTGGACAAACCCTCATACAACGATTATAATATGTAACACAACAGTTTCGCAGGGAATACAAGATCTTGTATTCCCGTATGTATATTATACAAAATATATGGAAAGGAACGGTGTATGAAGGTTCAAAAACGAGACGGCCGCATGGTTCCCTACGATGCAGATAAGATACGTGCGGCCATCGAGAAGGCTAATAATACGGTTGAGAGCTTCGAGAGGGCGGACGGCTTGCTGATTGAGGACGTGATCCGATATGTGGAGGAAACCATCAAAGATGTGATAGCAGTAGAATCTATCCAGGACAGGATTGAGGAATACCTGGTCAGATGCAACAAATACGCCCTGGCAAAGAAGTATATGCTTTATCGTTACCAGAGAGCCTTGCTGCGCAGGTCCAACACAACGGACGAATCGATTCTGAAGCTTATCCGCAACGAGAACAAGGAGCTGGCAGAGGAGAATTCCAACAAGAATGCCCGTCTGGCTTCCACCCAGCGGGATTACATAGCGGGAGAGGTGTCCCGGGACGTGACAAAACGGCTTTTGCTTCCGGAAAAGATCACCTTGGCCCATGAGAACGGAGCGATTCATTTTCATGATGCGGATTATTTTATCCAGCCTATTTTTAACTGCTGCCTGATCGATATTGCCGACATGTTGGATCATGGGATTGTGATGAACGGGAAAATGATCGAGACGCCCAAAAGCTTTCAGGTGGCATGTATTGTCATGACCCAGATCATCGCGGCGGTGGCCAGCAACCAGTACGGCGGGTTGTCTGTGGCGGTCAGCCATCTGGCAAAATATCTGAGGAAAAGCCGGGAAAAGTATGAGAGGGAGCTGCGGCCGGATTTGGAAGGTGAAACGTTACGCCGCGTGGTTGAGATACGGCTGCAGGACGAGCTTCGTTCCGGGGTACAGACGATCCAGTACCAGATCAATACCCTTATGACTACCAACGGACAGGCGCCCTTTGTCACCTTGTTCCTGCAGATTGACCCTGAAGATGAATATGTGGAAGAAAATGTGATGATCATCCGTGAAATATTAGGCCAGAGGCTCATGGGGATCAAAAATGAACAGGGAGTCTGCGTGACGCCGGCGTTTCCCAAACTGGTATATGTGCTGGATGAGTGGAACTGTTTAAAGGGCGGGGACTATGACGATGTGACTCGACTGGCGGTGAGATGTTCGGCTAAAAGAATGTACCCGGACTATATTTCAGGGAAAAAGATGCGGGAAAATTATGAAGGAAATGTGTTCAGTTGTATGGGATGCCGTTCCTTTTTGTCTCCCTGGAAGGATGAGAAGGGGAACTATAAATGGGAGGGCCGTTTCAACCAGGGGGTGGTCAGTATCAACCTGCCTCAAATCGGAATACTGGCCAAGGGCGATGAGGAGAAGTTCTGGCCTCTTCTTGAAGAACGGCTGGAGCTGTGCAGGGAAGCGCTGATGTGCCGCCACAAGGCTCTTTTGGGAACCCTGTCCGACGTGAGCCCGATTCATTGGCAGTACGGGGCTATCGCGCGGCTGAAGAAGGGGGAAGTAATCGACCCTTATCTAAAAGGCGGATACTCCACTTTATCCTTGGGATATATCGGTATCTATGAGACGACTTATCTGATGAAGGGGGTCAGCCATACAAAGCCGGAAGGCAGGGAGTTCGCGTTGAGGGTCATGAGGGCCATGAAGGCGGCCGCCGACAGGTGGCGCGGGGAGACGGGGCTCGGATTCAGCCTTTACGGCACTCCGGCGGAATCTTTGTGTTATCGTTTTGCGCATATTGACAGGGAAAAATACGGCGTTATTGAAAATGTGACCGATAAAGGATATTATACCAATTCCTATCATGTGGATGTGCGGGAAAAGATCGATGCTTTTAATAAATTCCGGTTTGAGAGTGAGTTTCAGGATATTTCTTCGGGGGGCGCCATTTCCTATGTGGAAATGCCCGATATGTCCCACAATCCGGAGGCTTTGGAGACCTTGGTCCGTTATATTTATGACAATATTCTGTACGCGGAATTTAACACCAAGTCGGATGTGTGCCATGTGTGCGGTTTTGACGGGGAGATCCTGATCAATGATGATATGGAGTGGGAATGTCCTCAGTGCCATAATAAGGACAGGAACAGGATGAATGTGACCCGGAGGACCTGCGGATATCTGGGCGAGAATTTTTGGAATGACGGAAAGACCCGGGAAATTAAAAACAGGGTGCTGCATTTATAGAAGAAAGAGCAGGAGAGGAGCTGGCCAATATGAATTATGCGGTTATTAAGCCCACGGATGTGGCCAACGGGCCGGGAGTCCGGGTGTCTTTATTTGTCAGCGGATGTACCCACCATTGCAAAAAATGTTTTAATTCAGAAGCATGGGATTTCTCCTATGGAAAGGAATTTACAGAGGAGACGGAAGAGGAAATCTTAAGGCTTCTGTCTCCGGAATATATCGACGGGCTGACCCTTCTTGGGGGAGAACCTTTAGAGCCGGCCAATCAGGAGGGGCTGCTTCCTTTGATCAGGAAGGCGCGGGCAAGATTTCCGGATAAGACGATCTGGTGTTTTACCGGATATGATTTTGAGAAAGATGTGCTGGGGAATATGTTTTCATCCTCAGAAGTTACCCGGGAGCTGGTGCCGTTGTTTGATGTGATGGTGGACGGAAAGTTCGTGGAGGAGAAAAAGAACCTGCGCCTGAAATTCAGGGGGTCGGAGAATCAGAGGATTCTGGATGTGCGAAGGTCTTTGGAGGCAGGGGAAGCGGTGTGGTGTGAGGAGTTTCGATGAGCGGGGGAGCATGTGGTTCCCCGCTACATGCGTAACCGTTCAAGGGTCAGCTCTCAGCGCGTCCCAAATAAAGAAAAAGGCGGGAAAAAATCTCAAAAACTACTGGACTAATTCGACGTTTTGTGAGAAAATACAAGAAGGTATGATGTGATTAATTTAACGATGCTTTTATCTGCGGCCGTGGAAGCGGATGGAGGACGCAGATAACCAGGTCGTTAAGCCGCGTACTTCAGGAAATTACATAGTTGAAAGGAGTTTTAACATGATTTATTCACATGAAGTAGAGAAGATGTGCACAGTTGCACAGGGCGTTCATCATGGCGCCGCTCCCATTCCGGAAGAAGCAAAATGGGTAAAATCCAAACAGGTTTCTGACATTTCCGGTTTGACTCATGGTATTGGCTGGTGTGCTCCGCAGCAGGGCGCATGTAAGCTTACCCTTAATGTCAAGGAAGGTATCATCCAGGAAGCTTTAGTAGAGACGATTGGCTGTTCTGGCATGACCCACTCCGCAGCTATGGCATCTGAGATTCTCCCCGGCCTGACCGTGCTGGAGGCCCTGAATACCGATCTGGTATGCGATGCGATCAATACTGCCATGAGAGAGCTGTTTTTACAGATCGCCTACGGCAGAACCCAGAGTGCGTTCTCAGAGGATGGCCTGCCCATCGGCGCCGGCTTAGAGGATCTGGGCAAGGGGCTTCGTTCTCAGGTTGGCACCATGTACGGAACCCTGAAGAAAGGACCTCGTTACCTGGAGATGGCAGAAGGATATGTTACCGGCATTGCACTGGATGCAGATGACCAGATCATTGGCTATCAGTTTGTAAGCCTTGGCAAGATGACTGACTTTATTAAGAAGGGCGATGATCCCAATACTGCATGGGAGAAGGCGAAGGGTCAGTATGGCCGTGTTGCAGATGCGGTAAAGATTATCGATCCCAGACAGGAATAAAAGGAATACTAATTCAGGTAATTGAAGGAGGAATTAAAAGTCATGGCATTATTTGAATCCTATGAGAGACGTATCAAACAAATTGATGCAGCGCTGAACAGCTATGGAATCGCTTCCATCGAAGAAGCAGAAAAGATCACCAAGGACGCAGGTCTTGACGTATATAAGATGGTTGAAGGAATTCAGCCGATTTGTTTTGAGAATGCCAAATGGGCATACACCGTAGGCGCGGCTATCGCCATCAAGAAGGGCTGCAAGAGAGCCGCAGACGCGGCGGCAGCCATCGGAGAGGGCCTGCAGGCATTCTGTATTCCCGGTTCCGTGGCTGACCAGCGTAAGGTTGGTTTAGGGCATGGCAATCTGGGTAAGATGCTTTTGGAAGAGGAGACAGACTGCTTTGCATTCCTGGCAGGCCATGAGTCCTTTGCGGCAGCAGAGGGCGCTATCGGTATTGCCGAGAAGGCGAACCGCGTCCGTCAGAAACCCCTCCGTGTTATCTTAAACGGCCTTGGAAAGGACGCTGCTCAGGTTATCGCCAGAATCAACGGCTTTACCTTTGTTGAGACCGAGATGGATTACTACACCGGCGAGGTGAAGGAAGTATACAGAAAGGCATACTCCGACGGCCCCCGCGCGAAGGTGAACTGCTACGGCGCCAATGACGTGACCGAGGGTGTTGCGATCATGTGGAAGGAAGGCGTGGACGTTTCCATCACCGGCAACTCCACCAACCCCACCAGATTCCAGCATCCGGTGGCCGGTACATATAAGAAGGAGTGCGTGGAGAAGGGCAAAAAGTACTTCTCCGTTGCTTCCGGCGGCGGCACAGGCCGTACCCTGCATCCCGACAATATGGCGGCAGGCCCGGCTTCCTACGGTATGACCGATACCATGGGCCGTATGCATTCGGACGCTCAGTTTGCAGGTTCTTCTTCCGTTCCGGCTCATGTGGAGATGATGGGTCTGATCGGCGCAGGAAACAACCCGATGGTTGGGATGACGGTGTCTGTGGCGGTTGCGATTGAGGAAGCGGCTAAGGCTGGGAAATTCTAAATATATCTTGTGAATTGAAAATGCCGGAAGGCTTGAAAGTACCGTAATCTCAAGGGGTTGCGGTACTTTTTTCATACCTGGAAGAGAAATTGAAAATTGGGTGTGGCAAGTCCTGGCAAGTGGAAAAAATTGGTGAGTAGGCTACTGGTAGGTAACAAGTAGGTAACACGGCACAGGTAACAGGATTTGATAGGAGAAGGACACGAAAAAAGCCGTAACCACAAGAGCTACGGCATTTTTTCCAACTCAGACCGGATCCATTCAATATCGCGCTCTGTATAGGTTCTTTCGGTTATGTCCGTGATGCGGTGGCCGATAAGCCGCTTAATCACATATTCGTCAACTTCAGCTTTTTTTGCCTACCAGTTCATATTCAAGCGCATAATCCAGCATGAGATTGAACATGGATTTAATCCTGGCTTTGGTACCGGGAGAGGCGGGGACTTTCTGGCCGGCATCTTTACCACGGGAGGGGATGACATAGCCATCTTCCATAATGCCCTTGATGTGCCTGGCCCGTAGGTCCTTTACACGCATGCCATGGATAGCGTGGCAGTAACGCCATGCAGCTATGATGGTTCTGGAAGATGATTCGCCTTCCAGGGTGGGAAAGTAGCTTTCTGTCCACTTCTGGTAAAGTTCAGCCAGGGTAAGGTTGTTGTTTTGGATGTCGTAAGGATTAGCACCGTATTCTGCCAATGCCTGCAGAGCCTCTTTTTTTGCCTTGAAGGTGCCTATGGGTACACGGTTTTGTACGCATTTTCCGGTTTGCTCATCAGTAATCCATCCAAGTGTGACACGGGCCAGGTATGGCTTGCGTCTGTTTCCGGATAGCTTTGTTACACTTCCATAACCGTTTGGCAGTTTCATGGCATCACTTCCTTTGTAGTTTGATTGATTCGATTACCGCGCCAAGTCCTGCATAGTCAGTCTTTACCGGCTCCAGCTTTAACAAAGAGGATAAAGAGATTGTTTTCTGGTTTGGAATTCTGTCATTGAGGACAGACGTGGGCAGCACATAAAATTCCCAGCAATCCAGATCAAGGATGGATTTGTCATGGGTAAGGGCAGTATAGAGGCAGAACACAAAGATGTCACAGTTGCGTTTGGCCTCTGTAGCATAGTTTTTTCCATCCCAGGCCAACTTAGGCGCTATGTCATATTGTATCTGAGCCGGAAAGTCTGTGGTCCAGGATTGCAGGTAAGCGGCAGATTTTACCTCAATGCGTCTCCCGGAAGGACTTGTGACATCAAATGGGAGCCAGTTCATCCGCATTTGCGTGTGCGAAGAGGAGTAATCCGATTTGAAGGATGAATAAACGAGAAATTCTGCCATTACCCCACGCTGGGTATTGTCGATTAAGTCTGAAAACGCCCAACGCCAGAAATCCATAACAGTAATTCCGGTACTTTTGTCATGCAGGGTAAATTCCTCATTTCCAGTTAATTGATGTGCCATGTGATTCCTCCATTTTGCTATCCGCAGATACGGTCGGACAGGATAGCTTTAATCCCGGTAACGCAGCCGTAAATGGAATAGGATAATAGTTTTTGGCACTCTGCATCTGAAAGAGGTCCATAGGAATGTACCAAAGAAATACATCTTCCAACCTGTCAGATCGGAATGGTGGTCAGGTGAAGTTGAAAACTCGACCATGGAATGATCCATCCGTAAAAGGATTTTGTTATATTGATTATGGGAATGAAGAATTGACTAAATATGAGCTTGGCTGGCACCATGACGATAACGGCTGGTGGTATGCTGACACTGAGGATACATACCTGAAATCCTGCTGGCAGGTTATCAATGGGCATAAATATTATTTTAACCAGGATGGCTACGCCGTAACCGGATGGCAGGAGATTGGCAGCAGATGGTATTATTTTGAGCCTGCTGCGGGTCATCCGTTAGAATGTGCGCTTTATATGACGGATGGTAACGGAGTGCAGGCACCTGGAGAGTTCTGATCGTTCAAAGGAATGAAATGGAGATCCAGCCGTTCTTTAATGCTGGTTCTCCATTTTTGCCTATAGTTTGAGAGAATTTAGTCTTGCTTCTTAATGGGAAATGTGTTAGGATAGAGACAGGTAAATTATGAATAAATTGTGAACATGCCATTTTTTGGAGAGAAAACCTCAATTATCAGAATATTCTGTGAAATACCCCCTAAAACCAGGGCTGGGAATGCCTTGTTTTAAAAGGTTTTTGGAGGGATACCGTAGAAATGGCATAAGCCTGATTAAGGGCATTGACACAGTTCTCCTTTCTTGAATACATAAATTTGCTCAATTAGTAGAAATGGCATAAGCCCGATTAAGGGCATTGACACAAAGTATTATGCAAAGCTATTCCTCCAAATTCATCGTTGTAGAAATGGCATAAGCCCGATTAAGGGCATTGACACAGTATTCATCATCGAAATCGGCATTTCCTACAACAGTGTAGAAATGGTATAAGCCCGATTAAGGGCATTGACACATTATTAAAGCCCGTTACCTCCAATGCAGAAAATGTAGAAATTGTAGTTGAATCTGCTTTATTTTACCCAGGATAGCTATGTCGTAATTAGATGACAGGATACTGGTGATGGGTGTTATCCTGCTAATGGGGAGTATGTAAAGGTCAGTGATATTAACTGGTAAACAAGGCAGTTGCAGGCTGGAAGGAGCTGGCAACCGCCTTTTTTTGTGTTCGTTTCGGTCACATACTGTTACTAACTATATAGTATCAATTAGTGTAGAGCATTACAGCATTTAAAGCTGGAAAAATAAATGGGAGGAATAAAATTAATGAAAAATTATATTGGAGTAAAAATTGTGAAAGCAGAACCACAGGAAAAGAACAGAGTCCCTGGGTACCGGGTGAAATATCCGGATGGGTATGAATCATGGAGTCCGAAGTCTGCCTTTGAAAAGGCATACCGTGAGCTGGATTGCAAGGATTTTATCAATT
>CATKXR010000021.1 GCA_949840805.1 uncultured Lachnospiraceae bacterium
CACGCTGTCCTGTGGGCGCCATCCATAATTCTCAGTTTTTCATCACAGACGATATAGGAATCTTTCTGTAATCCATTTTGTTCAAAAGATTTTATCAGATCTTTAAATTTCTCCAGCATTCCCTCTGCTTTTATATCGTCTATCTGCAAACGGTTCATTTGCATTTTTTATAAAGTGCGTAACCATATTTATTTTTTCCATAATATTCTTCAATTACAGAATATTTCACGGCAATATCGAATCGATTTTCTTCACCGTGCAGGTTTACCTGCATTTTCAAAAAATCATATATGTAAATTTTTCGAATGATACTTACAAAATCCACAACAATATCATGTTCTCTTACTCCCAGCGACAAAAGTTGTGAAAACATTTCTGACGCATAATTGTTACTTGCAATGACAACTTTATCAAATGATAGCTCTTTGACATTTTGCGGAGACATCACCGGATATATGTTTTTTCCTCTAATATATGTGTTCTGCTTTTCTATCTGGTTGTCAAGGAATCCGATTATCTCGTAACATTCCTCAATCCGTTTTAATATTTTGTTTAAATAATCTCCCGTTCCAAAAACAAGAACCTTTATCAATCACTTATTCTCCTTTAAAAAATCATTTGAATATTCGTCCCGAAATAGTCCTTTTAACCCAACGGGATTTATTGATATAATTTCCGTTTCCGGATAATATTGTTCCGCAAATTCCTTAACCCTTGCATAACCATATTTCATTCTTGGTAAATTCCAGGATTCCAAATTTCTTTGTGAATCAAAATGTCCGTTATCACTCACGTCACATCCAACCAGATAAATCTTTTTGGGATAAGTATAGAGCGCAAAATGCAGCACAGGAAATACAACACTGTAAAAATCCATAAGCGGATGAAAACAGATGTTTTGGTAGATATTTTCCACCAAAGAGGGCATTACAAAGTACCTTTTAATATGTTTTTCCTTTTGATATTGTACTGAAAATTCATTTCTGTTCCATTGACATCTTCTTAAATATCTTCCTATAAAAATCGGGCAATCCATATACTTAATCAGATTTTCCAATATCTCTTTTCCCTTATTTTTTTTATTCCCGTCTTGAATAAAAAAATAGTCAAATGGAATATCTCTTCGCTTCCATGCCGTATTCATCCCGATATGAATTACATTTTCCACAGGATGGTAGTAAGTCAATGTAGGACCCGTTGCTACGATTACAATATCTTTCCCGTAATTACAATTTTCAAAAGATTTAAATGTCTCTGTGTTTACTGCGCATACTTCATTTTGCTCTGCCACTCGGTCATAAACCTCATATATTTGAGCTTCTAACCGCTGAATTTCCTCTTTTAAAGCTTTTACTGTCAGTATGTTGTCCTGTAAATCAACTTGCTTCTTTTCCAACTCCAACTTGTAACCATAATCAACTGCCTTAATATTCTTACAGCCAAATTGAATCAGGTTCTTATATATTTCCATTTGATATTCTTCTCGGACAGCAATGATAAAACATGCCGTTTCCCTGAAATGGGGCAGCCATTTTATTTCCAATACCGGAATACCCATGATCTCCTTGGGATTCCCAAAAGCTTCCGTCACTGCACAACAGATGATATAATCTCCAAAACCACAATCCGACAATTCCCGGATCATTGCCTGTCCTATATTGCCGGCACCGTAAATAATTATTTCCTTATTTTCTGAAATAGCTGCTTCCAAATTTCTACGGTCTGTAATTTTGCACATCTTTGGATCTCTGACAAATTGATTATCCATTTTTTTCTGCTCTCTTCCAATCTTAAAATCCATCGCCTGTTTTTAAGATGTTCTCTAAAAATGTCTGCAGTAATATCACTTCTGCTTTTCCCTTTACATGTTTTTTTACATCTTCCAAAATCTCTTTTCTTCCCAAAGAAGGCGTAATAATAATAACAATATCTTCGTTTTGATGATAAACCATCTTATCTATTTCTTCATAAATAGGAATATCATAAAATTTTCCTTTTTTCTTCTTATCAAATACTCCTTTGACTACATCTTCTTTCCCCTCAAACACCAGCAAATCATAAATTTTCTCTGCCATCATGCCGGCACCATAAAAATAGTAGTTTTTACATTTATCACTAAAATATTTTTCAGCCTTACCGCTGCCTTTCAACTCATAAATGGCATTACAATTGGATATAACCACTTTTTCTGCATGGAGAGCGTTTTCTAATTTTGCTATGTATGCTTCGTCTCTTGATAATTGCTCTGTAATAAACTCATGATAAAAAGGAGTTTTTTTCGCATACTCCCACCACAACCGAAATTTTTCTCCTGCGGCTCCCTCCTGCCATGGATTCATAGCTGCATAATGAACGATCACGCAACGTGACTTCAGCTCTTCTATAGAACTATATATTTTAAACTTAGGCGTTTTAAAGACATCTGTTTGAGTAATAATATAATTCCATTTTTCAGCAGATATTTCTTTAATCAAATCCTGACCAAATACAACATTAAAAAGTTCTTCATCAAAGGTTTCAATCTTAATTCTGTTTTCACATGCGCATTTCAATATGTATCGATGAGGATATGAATTCCTGATTTTCTCTAAATTCCACATTAATACGCCTATATTATAATGTGTCCAGTTAGTGCGATTTGCCGGATACCATCTTCTCCATTCCTCAATAATATCAAAGTTATGGCACATATTAGGGGCTGCTGCGAAAACATTATTTTCAAAATCCAAATGATATAATTCTGAAATATCTGCATTAACCACAACGTCGACATCCAGCAATAACACACGATCTAAAGTATCCGGAAGCAATTCCGGAAGCAGCAGCCGGAAGCATATTATTTCTGATGGAAGGTCGTCCCTTCCGCCGATATATTTAGGCATATCGTCCAGCTTCTTTTTGTCCACCAGAACATAAAAAACCCTATTATGATATTGATCAGTAATCTCAGATATTATTTTTTTGTCATCATCCGTAAAGTCTCTCTGCAATACATATAAATCAATACTTCCCTCTTGATTATTTTCATATAATGACTGCAGCATTACATAAAGATAACGCATATATTTTGAGTTTACCGTTACACAAATATTCATGCCAGGTCTTTAATTCCTTTCTTCCTCCAGCTTCAGCCAAAGCTTACGGGATACTATTTTCATAATTTCTTTATTTTCAATCACATCCGCAATTCCATTTTCTGCAAAGGAACATTTAACCGTATTTGAAACAGAGCTGCTTTCAATCGTTATGACACAGAAAACATCCTTCCGCCCTTTCAGTGAAGCAAAGTCCGGCTGAAGTACAGGAACTCCAAATAACCTCTGTCCCTCTCTTGCTGACCTGTCCCATATTTCTGCCGGATAATCCAGGCCAATCTGGTCGAAGTAAAGTAATATTTTCTTGCAGCAATTTCCCGCGCCATAAAAGATAACCTTTTTGCCCTTTGTCATTTCGATATAAGTATCGTCCTCGCTCTTAATTGTTTTCAACAATGTTTCCGACAATCCAAGTGAAGATAATTCCGAGTACGCTTTCATTATCGGCATTACCATCTTTGTAAGGTCATCTGGCCACAGAGATAACCGGTCAAGAACCGGATCGCTTTTAGTCACAGCTCCTCTTTTGAAGAATACAGACGATCCAATCAAATCCTCCAAAATAATTTCATACCAGGGCGTATTACGCGCGGCTCTCCAAAAGATATCTGCTTTATCAAGTCCGGGATTGTTCCAGGGCTTTTCTGCTCCGGCAAAATGGTAAATATACGCATGTTCACGATTTTCTTTATATTCTTTCCACATCGCCGCCGGCGCGTATGGAACCACCTCCATGGCAATGCTGTTCACATCCACATTCCATTTATTATCTACATACTTTACTCTTCCCTGACAGAATAAATTCAGTACATCCTGGTCTACCAAATCACAGTCGTGTGTGCTGGCATACTCGATCATCTGCTCGCACAAGCCATTCTCTGATATCTTTTTTAAATCAATTAGCAGGACGCCTGCCTGAAAATAGTCATAGATATTTTTTATTCCAAGTTTTTTCATATCCTCATGCTTATTGTATAGCGGAGACTTGTTTGAACCTGAAATAATCGGGTCACGGACAGCTCCCAACAGCGCGCCGTTCAGATCCGTATGATAAAGTTCCGCCACATCATGGCATACTACCATATCGGCATCAAGATAAAGAGTCTTTTCATAATTTTTCAAAATCTGCGGAAGGAATAATCTAAAGTATGTTTCCGGCGTAAAATTGCCCCGCACAAAAAATTTTTTTCTGCCTATCAGACCTGAAATATCCACAAACCGAATGCTTGCATTGGAATACCGGCTCACCAGCTCTTTTAGCATCTTCATATATCGGATTACGTTTTCACTGTCATGCTTTGTTTTGTTGCGCATCACAAGAATATCGTAGTTGTTTTCCGGAGAACCGTTTGTGAGCAGTGAACTCAACATAACTCCAAGTATTGGCATATAATATTCATTACAGGACACGGCAATTGCTATATTATTTTCCCTGAAAGCAGGGTATACATCAGGAAGTTTATCTGTATTTTCCAAAAATACAATTTTCAAATGTTTTACTTTTAATTCTGGCTTATCTTTCAGCAATTTTATCAAATATATACTCAGTAAACGTTCTGCCATAAAGGCAAGGGTACGCATTTCCTGCTCGCTAAAATATGTAAAGTCTACTTTTGCTTCCGTTTTTTCAAGGATAGGAAACAGCCATTCACAATAATCATGGAATAGCTCTTTACGCATGATAAACATATTATACCAATAGGCATACCTGCCATTTCTGAACTCATCAAGAGCCTCTGCATATTCAGGATGTAATTCCAAAACGGTCTGGCAAGTCAGATCAAAGTCCCTGGCATGGAGGTTATCAAGATAGCTAAACTGCACTTCATTAGACAATGTCCCCCAGCTGGAAGCATCTACCGGAGTAGGAAGGATTAGATCATAGTCCTTAATGCATCCATATATTTCGTTATCGCTAAGTCCGAGCTTTCTTTTATATGCTTCGCTGAATTTCTGATATTCCACCACGCCTCCTGCTTCCACAGGATCTGAAATATCGCGAAAGGCAAAGTGGCGGCGATAATGCATAAATCCATAATAATCTGCATCTGCGTTTTTCCACGCCCAATATTGTGCTGTGAGCTCACAATATTTATTATTCCAGGTGGAAATATTATCACCTTCGTCATCTCTTTGCATATCGAGTTTTACTTTGCTTAATGCCGCTCCGACATGAACAGGGGTCAGTACTTCTGTTTTCAGGACCTCACCGTCTTTGTGATAGGATACAAAGATTTTAACCTTTCCCACTTCCTCTTTTATCTTAGGGTTGACCCCGTCTTTGCGTTTCGCATACGCGCCGCCGCCTAAAATCTGCTGTGCTGTCGACCAGTCTTTCTTTCTGTTAATCACATTTTGAAGCTGACCTTTAAAAGATGCAGAATAAACCCTTTCTCCCCATCTTTTTTCAATATTTTCCAATTGGCGCATAACATTTTCCAATTGCCCCAAAGTAAGCATATCCAGGCTTTCACGTTCACAAAAATCGGGAGAAAAATTTGCTTTGAAAAGAATATTTAGGGACAAATCAAAGCCTTCATTCAGATAAAAATCCACGGTTTCTTCCAAATGCAATGCTGTTGATTTTAGTACGGCACATAATATCCGGATATGGGGCGCTGTCTTCCCCTGCAGATTGCGTTTGTTTAAAAGCCTTTTTGCATTCTCAAACACCTGGTCAAAAGTGGAACCCCGGCGAATATAATTAAACAGCTCTGGCCTGGATGTATCCATAGAAATGCCAACAAAACCAACAGGGGCCGCTAATATTGCGTCACAGGCATCATCGTCAAGAAACGTGGCATTTGTAAACACCTCTATATTTCCTTTATTCTCACCCAGCGCTGCAAGTTCTTTCAATTTCTTCACAAAACCCCATTTTGGCAAAAAAGTCTCTCCGCCTGTAAAGAGCAGTTGCCCGCCGTTATGGACAAACGGGACAATAAAATCTGCAAATCCAGGTTTGCATGAGCCAAAATCCACTTCAAAATTATCCGTATCAAGGCAGTATCGGCATCGTATGTTATAGTCAGGTCCCAGACTAAGGTTCGCCTTGCTAAAGTCAAACCCGCCATCATGATTCTGAAAATCCTCCGCTTTGATACCTGACGCGCCCACGTGAAATGCTCCCATGCATTCACAGCTGTCCGGACAGCCTGCACCTTTAAAATCACCTCTGAGGAATTTTTGACGAATATTGATTGCATTTTCATTGTTGTGAAATAGGTCACATAATTCCTCATATCCAATATTCTCATAATCTTCTATGGCGGCCATTGTTGAATGAAATGGACAAAACCGGATATACAGCTTATCACGTGGAATTAAATACAGTTGCGAAAACGGATTTGCACACGGATACATTTTTTCATTATCAATGCCGGACATAATTTCCTCTTTCATAATAGCTTTTCTCCTAATTCATGATCTTTACATCCCTAATCCCTACTGCCTGAATACAATCTTTGCTGGCTTAAAGCCGCTCGCATTGCCTGAACAAACTGCTAACCATAAAATCTGTAATCCGTCATGGCAATACAATATTCGTCTCTTTTTCCTGCAAAAAACAAGGACGTCAAAAGCTCCGCCGCATACGCCACATGACGGTCTCTCTCATGCCCATATCCATTCTCCTCATCGATTTCCATCATCCGAAACAACACGGGAAATATCCATTCACAGTATGCGTCATAGATCTCACTCCTCGCTATCACCATATTGTTGGGACAATACAGGCACTCTTCCATGTAGCCAGTAAAGGCCTCCCGATCCTCAGGATGACACTCCTCTATTGCACAAAGGAGCGTATGAAATACAGGTTCCTTCACCGGCGTTTCCGCCAAAAACATCTCCCGGATTCCTCCCGGCGCGTAACGCGGCGTGGTAAGTATCACATCAATTCCAGTATCCGCAAGCGACAAAACCTCATCTTCTTCCAGAACAAAATGTCTCCGGTAATGGCACAGCCCCTTGTATTTCGCCGGCTCTGCGTTTTTCCAGATCCAATAGGCCGCCGTCATCTCCGCCAGGACACTGTTTTTCCCGGAAATACTGTCTCCTGTCTCATCCAGGCAATCTCCCGCCTTTTTATCTGACAGAACGCTTCCCGCCTGAATCGGGCGAATCCAGCCCGGATATTCCTTTCTGGCAGCCTGCGCGCTGTCCCACTGGCTGAACACCATATAAACGCTCAGTATTTCCTTAAGCCTTCCGGCATTTTTCTCAGGAAGCGCTTTTGCCGGATACGAATGCAGATTGTGATAGGTTCCGAAGACTCTTTCAAAATCCCTGTAAAAATCAAATCTTTCTGTTTCACGAAACACGTCTTCCACATCTCTGTAATATAAAGTCGGAAATTTATAATGTCTTTTCCCCGGATTCCACCCACACATTTCCGTATCCTGGCTGTCCGCAAGATTCAGCCAGCTTTTGTCGTAAATATCTTCATAAAGAGAAAAGCCCGGGTTCTTCCGCTTCCCGTGTTCGCACAAAAGCTGCCTTCCCTTTATTTCTGACATTTCTTCCAGGCTGACCTTGATAAAGGACGAAAAACCGAATTTCCTGGCATATGCTTCCGCTTCACTATGGTATTTTTTTGGCATGGCAATCATGATGGTTGTCCGTTTATCTACAGCATCCTGAAACTCCTGAAGCTCAAAAACCTTCTCTCCTTCCAGTTCTGCCGGGTTGCCTTCTGATGCCGTTACCGCAAACCCGATAAACCGAAAATGCTTATCGGTTTTCCTTAAATACCGGTACAATTCAACTGCCACCAGATGCGCCCCATAAATCATAACAGAACCATTTTCTAAGGCATTTTTCATTTTAGTTTCCATGCATAATTCCGCTAATTTGGCCATTATAATCTCCAGAATCTTTCCAGCCTCTAATATTTTTTATTGCAATACCATTTCCAGGCATGCTCCAGAATTACCCGGATATCCCCGTACCGCGGCTCCCATCCCAGACATTCTTTCGCCTTCTCGGCGCTCCCTACCAGGGTAGGCGGGTCTCCGGCCCTGCGCTTATCCAGCACTGCCGGTATCTCTTTTCCCGTGATCTCCCTGGCCGCCTCAATCACTTCAAGGACAGAATTCCCTATACAGTTTCCCAGGTTCATACAGGTGCTTTCCCCGCACTTTTTCAGATAGTCCATAGCCCGCAGATGGGCGTCCGCTAAGTCTGTCACATGGATATAATCCCGGATACAGCTCCCGTCTCTGGTAGGATAATCGGTTCCGAACACTTTAACCGAATCCCGGTCTCCCGCCGCAGCCGCCAGAATCAGCGGGATCAGATGCGTCTCCGGATTGTGGCTTTCGCCAATCCTTCCATCCGGGTCCGCGCCTGCCGCATTGAAATACCGCAGGCAGCAATAATTCAGCCCGTATGCCTTATGGTAATCCGCCAATATCCGCTCAATCATCCGTTTCGATGCGCCATAAGGATTGATGGGCTTCTGCTCCATATCTTCCGTAATCGGCATCTTCTCCGGAACCCCATAAGTCGCGCATGTGGAGGAAAACACCAAATGCTTTACCTGATATCTTCTCATGGCATCCAGCAAATGAAGGGTATTTGCCACATTGTTGTTATAATATTTTGACGGTTTTGCCACGGACTCTCCCACATATGCATAGGCTGCAAAATGAAAGACCGCTTCGATCTCATATTTCTCAAATATTTCATTCAATCGTCCTGTATCGGCCAGATCGCCGATTTCCAAAGTCCCCCATTGAACCGCTTCCGGATGTCCGTACACCAGGTTATCGAAAATAACGGTTTCATATCCCTTCTGCGCCAGCATTTTATTGATATGGCTTCCGATATACCCGGCGCCGCCTGTCACTAATATCATATCTTCGTCCATTCCTCCACTTGGTTTTCCGAACAGTTTCCTGTCTGATTTGTCTTTTTTGCCGCGTCTTCGGACAGGGAATCCGTCAGCTTTAATACGCTGTCAATCACCTTGTCCATATCAAAATATTGATACTGTCCCAGTCTTCCGGCAAAAATGACATTTTTATCCTGGTCTGCCATCTTCCTGTATTTTTCATACAATGCATTGTTTTTTTCATTATTAACCGGATAGTACGGTTCATCGCCCGGTTTCCATGCGGCTGGATATTCCCTTGTGATCACGGTTTTCTCCGGGTTGCCTTTTCCGAAATGAAAATGTTTATGTTCCACAATCCTGGTATAAGGCGTATCCGCATCCGTATAATTCATCCCGGCCACGCCCTGATAATTTTCCATATTCAGCGTTTCCGTCTCAAAGCGCAGGCTCCGGTATTCCAGCGCGCCAAAGCAGTAATCATAATAAGCGTCAATAGAGCCGGTAAACACGATGCATCGGGCCTGGCTCTTATATTCTTCTCTATGTAACAGATAATCCGTGTTCAGCCTTACTTCGATTCCTGACAGCATCCGTTCCATCATGGCCGTATAGCCGTTTTCCGGGATTCCCTGATGCGGATGGTTGAAATAATTGTTATCATAGGTGAAGCGCACCGGAATCCTGCGGATAATAAAGGCCGGCAGTTCCCTGCAGCTTCTTCCCCATTGCTTTGCCGTATAGCCTTTGATCAGCTTCTCGTAAATGTCTTTTCCTGCCAGCCGGATTGCCTGTTCTTCCAGGTTCATCGGCTCTGCGATTCCTGCTTCCTTCACTTGCCTGCCGATCTCTCTTTTTGCCTCTTCCGGAGTTTTCACCCCCCAAAGCCGGTAAAAAGTATTCATGTTAAATGGGAGATTATATAATTCTCCTTTATAGTTCGCGATCGGGCAGTAGATAAAATGATTGAACTTTGTAAACTGGTTTACAAATTCCCAGACTCTCTCGTTATCTGTGTGAAAAATGTGAGGACCATATTGATGCACTTCAATCCCGTCCATTTCCAGGCTGTAAACATTTCCTCCAATATGGCCTCTCTTATCAAGAACCATGCAGCGATATCCTCTTTCTGTCATAATTCTTGCAAATACCGCTCCCGCAAGCCCTGCCCCGACAATCAGATAATCGATCATTCTTTGTCCCCTTCTGTCATGCCATTGATCATTTCCACGTTCTGTATCATGACCGGTATCTCCTTCTTCTGGCACAACTGCACCACTGAGCTCCAGTCTCCATAGTACGCATCCGCCACCTCAATAGCCCGGTCCAGATCCGCCGTGTCATCATAAATCCCCCACCCGGCCTCACGGTATTCTCGTACAATCTCCTTATATTCTTCCCACAGCCGGGGCCTCATACTTTCGATGGTGGCCTTAATCAGCGGATGAGGCCTCCACAGCAGCGCCACCTCATCCCGGTTCTCATAAAAAGCGCGGAATACATCCCGCATCTTTTGAAGCATCTTCTCGTTATGCTCCAACAGGGCCGTGACGCTGTTGTTATAAAAAATGATTTTTTTCCGGCTTCCGTCTTCTTTCCGGATGATTTTCATCCATCCTTCCGGAATCTTCAAATCTTCTTTCTTTGTACTCAATACTTTATCTACCTTTGGCGACCCAATCCCAAGTATCTTGTTCTCCCAATATTTCCCGGCCGCTTTATCTCCCGGTCTCCCGGTATTTTCTCCTGCAGCAAACTCTGTCATTACCTGAATATAGGCCTGCCGCATATTCTCCGACTGCACGATCACCCGATCTGCATAAATCACTCCCGGAACCGTGCAAAAGTGAGCCATTCCCTCCATGCTTTTTTTGTTTTCCAATTCCGGCTCCCCTATTATATAATAAGGTATGTATACTAAACATTCTGTAAACAGTTTCAAATTCCTGGCATAAAAAAACGGATGGACACTTGTCACATAATTACATTCATCATATGGATTATGGATAAATATCATATCCGGCTGTCTTTCTGCAAAATTATAATCCTCATACCAGGTTATCGGAACATACTCCGGGTATTGGTCTCCTTCATAATGCATTTCCCGAAAGCTTCCGTCCGGATTTTTATCATAATATGGTATGGGAATCACATAAGCATCGCAATCCGGATCCTCGTCTGCCGCTTTCCAGACGCTTTCTAAAGAATCCCACATGGATGCCTTATAGGGAAGAAAGACTGCTTCCACGCGGACTTTTATATCATGTTTCACACTGTTGGCAGCCTTGATCCATGCCTTGTGCAGATTTTTACAGACCCTGGATGCGTTTACTCCTTTTATCCGGCTGATCTCTGTATATGCCTGGTAAACCGCCTCGCAATAATCCTCTAAATACGAAACGGTCACAAACCCTTCTCCTTCAACCGCTTCGATGGTTTCCCCCAGTTCAATGGCGCTTTCCTGGCACTGGGACAACAAATCAAGGGCATTTTTATACTGCCCTTTTTCAATGGCATGTTTTATCCCGTCATGAACATTATCCAATAACCGGATAATCTGCTCCGCCTGGTGCTTATGCGCCTTTTTCATGGTCTCTTCTTCTCCTTAATAATAAGAAATATTGGTCATCCGGACGGATGATGCAGATCTTTCTGCTTCGCTCCCTGCTACGTCATAATTCCTGCGGAATTATGTTCACAAGGTCCTGGCCTATCCAATGCGCGGACGTTTTGATCCGCCTTCTAATGCCGTTCCATTTCTTTTTATATCAGGAACAGATATCCCGGTCCTTTCGGTCAAATAAAGTCTGGAATTCCCGCCTTTACTTATCCGGCTATCTGCTCTTATGATCAAAATTTTTGAATATCCCGGGAGTTTTCTCCTCTTTTTTTTGCGTTTTTCGCTGCGTTTTCTTTGATCTCTGTCTCGTATCCGCATTGTTTGCAGACAAATATGCCGTCTTTTTTATTTCCCTGCGCTCCGCATTGGCTGCACTCATTGCTGATGTCTTTTCCAAACACCTCTGAAATCTTCACGGATTGTTCCCTGCATTTTAACAGAAGCCGTTCCCGTATATAGCCTCTCTGCCACATGGAGGAATAATAGTTGATCCTTTTTCCTTTCCCGGCAGACCCGGAATTCGGAAACCTGGGCAAATAGATGATGGAAGGTTTTTCTTCTCTTAAAAAACGGTTCAGCTCCTGGTTAATATAGCTGTGAAGCTGTTCTTCCAGTTTCTTTTTTTTGGCATAATACTTTTTCCTTCCGGGATTTGCCGCCTTGTTGCAGTTGTATACTGCATTTTGGCTGCGGAGCCAGTCTGAAAGCTCTTTTTGATAAACCCCGAATGCCTCTCCGTATTGATGTCCCTGATCTGTCACAATCATAGCCGTCATGCCGACGGATATTCCCACATGCCTGTCATAGTCCTCATGTTTCTTTGCGGCAACATCAACGGGAATCTGAAGTTCGATCCTGCTTTCTTCCGGGATTAAACGGATATAAAGCTGCCTTAAATAACTGTTATTGTCTGTGAGCGGGATGAATATCCTCTTCCGTTTTTCTTTTACGGAAATATAAATCCCCTGATCCTTGTAGCGGTAAGCCCTCTCTGTAATGGAAAACCCTTCCAGCTTCTCCGTATGGGGCTGCTTATGGCACTTTCTCACCTGCCTCCGAAGATAATTCTCCATTTTATGGGTATCCACCTTTGACGCCAGCAAATCGTACTGCCGTCGTACCTCTCCCGGAAGATTGAGCGGTGAGCCGTTTAACGCAGATTCAAAAGCATTATTTACCTTTAAGAGATATCTCAGGAAATGCTTTTCCTCATCGGACAATTTTTCATTGCCGTTCACCGCCTTGAGAATGTCTGCTTTTGTCTTTGTCCAATGGCTTTTGACAGCGCCTAAGGCATCAAAAACCGCAAGATAAAAGTATACGGAAGGCAGCCCCAATCCTTCCCTCAAACCGCTGCGGGTCATTTCATTTTGAATGGTATAGCCGGGATAAAGCTTTGCCAGGCTTTTGATTCCGCTGTAACGCTGGTACACATAATTCTTTACCTTGGCGTAATCTCCTGCGATCTCCAGCAATTTTTTCATATCTTCATCAGAGATTGGATACTTATTATACTGGCGGACAATCTTGCATATGGTTTCAGATGACATTCTTTTTCCCTTGGTTGAGCCAAAAATACCATTTCCAAAATGTATAGGTTTTAGTAATGGAATCTTTATTATGTTCTTATTGCAATTCCAGCTATATTCTAATATATTATCGTCAAAAACTCAATAAACTTAATTGTTTTTTCTATGGATTTTTACCCATTATTTTTCATCTGATTTTATTACCAAAACCTATACCTTTTGGTATAGGTTTTCCCGATCTCTCCTATTAAAAAGCATACCCTGCCGTTTCCCTTTCTATCGTGGCTTTTGCCTGCTCCTCCCAATACCAATTCCCCCACAGACGAGCGCCGCCCCGATCCCATAACACATCACGTCCAGCACATCCCCTGTGGACCCTAAAAGTATTCCCAAAAGGCTGTTTTTTGCAATGCCCAGCCTGTCACATAGTTCCATATACTGCAGAATCTCTGCCGTGGTTCCCAGTACAAACAATCCCGCCGGGAGAAGAAAACCCCTTTCCGGCAAAACAATCCGTATCACACAATACAAAAAAGGAATAACCAGCACATCCCCCATATAAGAGCGGATAAACCCCTTTCCGTATAAACCGATCATCAGCTCTGCCAAAAACAAAACAGCCGCAAAGGCCGCCATCCAGATCCTTTCATAACTTTTTTTCATCATCCTTTTTTCCATCCTCATCCGCACCCTGTAAAAGTTGCTCTCTCAGCCATTTTTCTGCTTCCGCAAACCAGACGTCTTCCGGGCAGGTAAGGCGCACATAATTTACTTTTCCCAAAAGACTGTGAAGGACAGGCGCCCTCCGGCATTGGCTTCCTCTCTGGCTGCCGTTTTGGCTGTCCTCCTCTCTGTTTGGAAACGTCTTTTGTTCCCGGACGTGCCGAATATGTTCTTCAACTCCGAATTTTCTGCAGTAATAGATCTCCTGCCGCAGCCTCCTGCGGTATTCTCTGGAGGGCTGTACCTTTTCATTGACCACCAGTCCTGTCACAGTCTGCCTGGACGCTTTTGAGAGAATCCTCGTCTTTTTCCGATTCAGTTCAAATCCCATGACGCCTAAGAAACCTTCCGTCTTTTTCATCGTCTCTCCCGGGTCAAAGCAGCCGGAAAAGGTCAGATCGTCGCAATAGCGGCTATAAACAATCTCTCTGCACCTGCACCACTTTTCCATGTGTTCGTCAAAAGGCTTCATCACAAGATTGGAAACCGCCGGCGATGTAGGCGCTCCCTGGGGCAGATATTCCCCGCAGCAGCACAGGCTGGCAAGCAGGTTTCCGACTGCCGGGGGGAAATACCTCACGGAAAAAACATGATGCAGGACCATGGGAAAGGTAATATTTCCAAAAAAATTCTCAATATCCAGTTTCAACACCAACGGCTTATTTCTGTGGGCAGATGCATTCTCCACTGTGCCGCACAGAGCACCGCCATCTCCTTTTTTGTGATATGCCGCCGCCCGGTCTGATAGGGAAAGGCCCTCCAGCACATGATGAAGAAGATTTTTCTGTACATATTTTAACAGTGGGTCCGGAGCCTTAAGGACGCGGAATCCCCCGCCCTTTTTTGGAATCCGGATTTTTTCATAATGCTTTTCCGTATGGTTGCTGAGAGCGTACAGGCAGGAAAGAACCTTCTCATCAGGCCAGTCATTGTCGCCTAACAGGCGAAATGAAAGAATCATCTGACTGTAATGAGCCCATGTGCAGTATTTCCACAGATCTTGCCGGGCCGCGCGGCCCGGCATCTCTCCTGCCGCTTCCTGTGCTGGCCTCTCTTCCGCTTTCTGTCCTGATTCCCCGCCGGCTTTTTCCTGGCTTTTTACAAAAACCCCCATATCATTTTTTCCATCCATCTTCCGCTCTTTCCTCTTTCCTATCCGCCGCAGCTTTTATCTCGCGAATATTGGGAACTAAAAAATCTTCTATTTTTTCCCGGCCGCCAAAAAATACATTCCGGTCAATATATTTCTCATCTCCCGAATAGCCGTCCATCACCGCAGTATCCGAATATTGCCAGAATTCCCATCTGCCCCCCATCTCCAGACCAGGCGGAAAATATACATTCCGGATCCAGAGAGGATACTGGTCAAACTCCTTCTTTATATATCTGCCATAAACCGGACGGGTTGTGTAAATGACAGGCTTTACCCCATACTGTCCTTCCAATATTTCCAGAAATTCCCTGAGCTGCCTGACTACCTGTCCCCGGTCGGGAGGATGTGTTCTTTTGTCTCCATAATATTCCACATCCACCACCGGGGCCAGCTTCCCGGAAAGATCCCCCACAGTATCCATAAATAACGCTGCCTGGGATTCTGCGTCACTGTCAAAGCTGAAAAAATGGTACGCCCCCAGCCAAAGCTCTGTCTGTCCCGCCGCCGTCCAGTTCTCCTGAAATTTTTCATCGACATGCCCGCTGCCTTCCGTAGCTTTGATATAAGCAAAATCAATATCCTGCCCTGCCAGGTTTTCCCAGTCAATATCCCCCTGATAATGGGACACATCCACTCCCTGGACCGGATAAGCCGCCGCAATCAGAGGATTGATACAAAGCTTCTTTGTTGCCACAAGAAAAAGAAACAAGGCCATTCCCGGCAAAATGGAAAAAAGTGCAGTCTTTTTCCGTTTTTTCCCTTTATTGGCGTCTCTGGTTTCCATAGTTCCCCTCACTCACATACACAACCATATCAGCATCCTGCCATCCGGGCTTATCTTCAGCCTGTAAATCTGAAATAAATTTTCCCTGATTCCAAAACAGGGTTCTTTCTCATTCAAGAAAGAACCCAAATAAACTTTACGATTACTTGCTGCTATGCAAGTGCACCAGCTTCCTCGCTCCACGAACGGATCATATCCACCGGCAGTTCCAGTATCTCCGCTATCTCCTCATAAGAAGCTCCCCGTCTCCGCATATTGGATGCTGTTTTTCTCGCACGGCCCAGATCGCCTTCTTCACGGCCTTTTTCACGGCCTTCTTCACGGATCATCTGCAACGTCTCTGCCTCATTATATTCTGTGATACACATATCTTTCACCTCCGCCCTGTGACCAGCCAAAAACTCCCGGATCTCGAAATCCTCCGGCATATTTTGGATTGCCTTGTCTACTGCCTCTTCGATTCCCATAGACATCTGCCCCTTGCGGATCTCCTTTATCAACCATGCATATTCCTTTAACGGTCTGCAGGAAGACAAGAGGCTTTTGTCTTCCCCATAATTGATGTTAACCATCCGAACCCTCACCTCGATATCTGCCTTCTCCGGATTTCCCTCCCGGGCAAATGCATCACTCAGCTTGAGAACCTGGTCGTCCTCCTCTCCTGACGGCGGCACATCTCCTTTAAAAAGACAAAAACGGCAGCACTTACCTGGATACCGCAGACCGCGCAGGGGTACCAGACGCCGGCATGGCCGGCGGGATGCACATGAAATGTGCGGATGTACCTTGGAGCGGGCTGCGGACTTTCCTGCATCTTCTGTTTTCCGGACGGCGACTCGCCGCCCGCTCAAAGTCCTGTAATGTCTGTCTTCCATCCATCCCATACTCTGATTTGTCTGCTGCCGCTTCTGCCTGTTCCCCATTGTAACATATCCGGCTTCAAATGACAAACGATTCCGGGCTGTTTTTAATTCGACTTACGGTTAATGTATTCCGTCCGGATCTTTGAGTAAATAAATTTCTGGCTGTGGTACAGCCCATAATAACCGGACAGCGTGAAACTGATGGCAATGCCGATCACAAAATACGGCATGGCCTCAAAACCAAACAGCTCAAAGGCCAGAAACATGGTGGACACCGGACAGTTCGTCACGCTGACGAAAAGGCACACCATGCCGACTGCCGCGCACAGCCCCGGTGATATCCCAAAAAGGGCGGCTACGGTGTAACCGAAGGTGGCTCCCACACACAAGGTCGGCACGATCTCACCGCCTTTAAACCCCGCCCCCAAAGCCACTGCCGTAAACAGAATTTTCATGAAAAAGGCATAATAAGGAACCGCCTCGCCTTCAAAACATTTTTCAATCAGATGGAGCCCGCCCCCATTATAAAGACGATCTTTAAAGATCAGGGTCATCACAATATAGATTCCGCTTCCTGCCACGATCCTCCAATATGGGTTCGGGAAATACGTCCGGTATAAAGAACAGCTCTTATGCATGGCCATGCATAAAAGAATCCCTATGACAGCGCACAAAATCCCCAATGCCACCGTCAGGGCCGCGCCCTGCAGGTCAAAGCCAGGCACCAGGCCCACATCATAATGCTCTGCTTCCATCCCGAACTTTCCGGCCACGGCCGAACCGATAAAAGAAGAAAACAAACAGGGAATCAGCGCCGCGTAATACATGGTTCCGATGCTGACTACTTCCATGGAAAATACTCCCGCCGCCAGCGGTGTGCCGAACAGGGCCGAAAAACAGGCGCTCATGCCGCACATGATGGCAACTTTTCTGTCTTTTTCATCCAGCCGTATTATCTTTCCCATAAGATTCCCCAAAGCTCCCCCAAGCTGCAGGGCCGCTCCCTCCCGGCCCGCGGACGCGCTGACCATATGGCTCAGGATCGATGAGACAAAGATCAGCGGCGCCGTGACAACCGGTATGGTCTCCTGGGAGGATACGGATTCCAGGATCAGATCCGTACCCTTGTTTTTATCCTCGTGCCCGATATGGTATAACCATACAATGATAATCCCCGCAACAGGCATCAGAAAAACCGTCCAGTGATGCTCCTGCCACAGTCTTGTGGCCAAAATCACTCCATGCCCGAAGACACTGCCGATTATGCCTACCAGAAGGCCGATCACGACGGAAATAACCGTCCATTTTATTAAGTACTGTATATTATCTGCTAAAGGTGTATTTTTCTGACCGTACTTCATAGCTTTTCTTTACATTCCTTTTGATTTGACCAGTTTCGGCCGGTATCCTTCATCGTTTAACCTCTGCACGATCTGGTTCTTATGGATGGTTCCTTCCGCCTCCAGGGTGATCCGAAGCTCCACTGCCGCGTTCCGGTTAATGCTGATAAACTGGTTGTGTTCCAGCTTAATGACATTTCCCTTTTCTTCCGCTAACAGGGTGGAGACCTTGGCCAGCTCACCGGGTTTATCCGGCAGCAGAACGGACACGGTAAAGATCCGGTCCCTCTGGATGAGCCCGTGCTGCACCACCGAAGACATGGTGATCACATCCATGTTACCTCCGCTTAAGATGGAAACGATCTTTTTCTTCTGGACATTCATGTGTTTTAATGCCGCCACAGTGAGGAGGCCGGAGTTTTCCACAATCATCTTATGGTTCTCCACCATGTCCAAAAACGCCACAATCAGTTCCGAATCTTCGATGGTGATTACATCATCCACGTTTTCCTGCAGATAGGGAAACAAGGTCTCTCCCGGATGATGGACCGCCGTACCGTCGGCAATGGTGCTGACGGCAGGGAGGTTCACCACCTTCCCCGCCTTTATGGACGCCTGCAGGCAGGCGGCTCCCGACGGCTCCACGGCGATCACTTTGATCTTCGGATTGAGGAGCTTTGCCAGGGCAGACACGCCGGTACACAGCCCGCCTCCCCCCACCGGCACCAGGATATAGTCCACCGTAGGCAGCTCTTTGATGATCTCCATGGCAATGCTCCCCTGACCGGCCGCCACATCCAGATCGTCAAAGGGATGGACAAAGGTGTATCCCTTTTCTGCAGCCAGGCCATAAGCATGTTCACACGCCTCGTCAAAATCATTTCCGTAGAGGACCACCTCGGCGCCTAAGTTCCGGGTGCGGTTTACCTTGATGAGAGGCGTGGTAGTCGGCATCACGATCACTGCCTTAGCCCCTGCCAGCTTCGCCGCATAGGCCACCCCCTGGGCATGGTTGCCCGCCGAAGCAGCGATCAGCCCTCTCTCCTTTTCCTCCGGGCTTAAGGTACTGATCTTATAGTAAGCGCCCCTGACCTTATACGCTCCCGTCACCTGCATATTTTCCGGCTTAAAATACACCTTGTTGCCTGTCTGGCCTGAAAAATATTCACTGTACACCAGTTTCGTCTCCTGGATGACCTTCTGCACCACTTCCGATGCTTCTTCAAATTTCTCCAACGTCAGTTTTTCCATCTTTTCCTCCATTTTATCCTGGGCCTCCTATGCCTTTATCTGAAACAATGCATTTACAAAATCTCCGGAATTGAATTTCTGCAGGTCGTCGATCTTCTCCCCGATTCCCACATATTTCACCGGAATCCCCAGCTCTGACTGGATGGCCACCGCGATTCCTCCCTTGGCCGTGCCGTCCAGCTTCGTGAGGATGATCCCCGTAATGTCCGCCACCTCCATAAACTGTTTTGCCTGGGACATGGCGTTCTGGCCCGTGGTGCCGTCTAAGACCACCAGGGTCTCCCGGTAAGCTCCCGGAAATTCCTTATCTATGATCCGGTTAATCTTTTTCAGCTCCTCCATCAGGTTCTTCTTATTATGGAGCCTTCCCGCCGTATCGCAGATAAGCACGTCTGCCTTCCTCGACCTGGCGGCGGCGATGGCATCATAGATAACCGCGGCTGGATCAGATCCCTCCTGCTGGGCGATGATCTCCACGCCTGCCCGGTTCGCCCACTCCGTGAGCTGTTCGATGGCGGCGGCCCGGAAAGTATCCGCCGCTGCCAGGACAACCCGTTTCCCGGCGTCCTTAAGCTGCCCGGCCAGCTTTCCCACGGAAGTGGTCTTCCCCACGCCGTTGACCCCGATCACCAGGACCACGGAAGTGCGGTTCTCAAATTCGTATGCATTTTCTCCCAGGTTCATCTGATCCTTGATCGAGTCAATAAGAAGCTGCCGGCATTCTCCCGGTTCCTTAATATGCTGTTCTTTCACCCTTTTCCGCAGGTTTTCCATGATGGAGGCAGTAGTCCGGATCCCTAAATCCCCCATGATCAGCGTCTCTTCCAGCTCCTCATAAAAATCCTCGTCAATCGCCGAAAAACCGCTGAAAATCGAATCCATGCCAGAGACAATATTGTCCCGGGTCTTGGCCAGCCCGTCTACCAGACGACTGAAAAATCCCTTTTTCTTTTCTTCCATATCCGATTTTCTCCCTCCGCATTCTTCTATCCTCACAATCATGCCTCTTTACCGATGATTATATGCCCTATGCATCAAGCTGGTCCTCTATCAGATTTACCGAAACCAAAGCAGACACCCCCTTCTCCTGCATCGTAATCCCATACAGCCGGTCCGCCGCCACCATTGTCCCTCTTCTGTGGGTAATCACGATAAACTGCGTGTTCTTTATCAGCTTATGAAGATATCCGGCAAAACGGTCCACATTCGAATCATCCAGGGCCGCTTCGATCTCGTCCAGCAGGCAAAAGGGCGATGGCTTCAGGTTCTGGATGGCAAACAACAGGGAAATGGCAGTCAGTGCCTTCTCCCCGCCGGAAAGCTGCATCATATTCTGCAGCTTTTTCCCCGGCGGCTGGGCGATGATCTGGATTCCGGATTCCAGGATATCCTCCCCTTCCATCAGTTCCAGGGTGCCATGCCCTCCCCCGAACAGTTCCTTAAATACCCGGTCAAACTCATTCCGGATTTCCCGGAATTTTTCTTCAAACTGGCGGCGCATCCCGGTATCCAGCTCCTCGATTATCTGAAGAAGCGTTTTCTCTGCTTCTGCCAGGTCGTCATGCTGGGTTTTCATAAATTCGTATCTTCCGGAAATCTCCTTATAATCTTCAATGGCATTGACATTCACATTTCCCAGCGCCCGGATGGCGTTCTTTAATTCTTCGATTCTGCCCCGGATCTCGGAGACCACGGACAGATCCGGGTCACGCAGAGGTTTGGCGGTAGTGAAGGTCAGCTCGTACTCATTCCACATATAATTCACATGGCTCTCCAGTTTTTCTTCCAGCTTTTCCCTCTGGTTCTGGAGACGGAACAAGTCCTTGTCCAGGCGGCCGGCACGCCCGGCCAGCTCTTCCCTCTTTCCGAATATCTCCTTCTGCTCCTTCGCCATGGCTTCCCGGCGGCTTTTCAGCTCCTCTGACTGCCGCCCCAGGTCTTCCCGGCGGCTTATCGTATCTTCAATCTTTTTCTGCAGTTCTTTTATCTGCTGCCGTTTCGTCTCAATAATCCGGCCCGAATCTTTTGTTCCGGCCTTCAGCCCGTCTGATTCCTCTTCCAGGCGGCCGATCTCCTGGCTTACACGCCGGATATTTTCCGTCACAAAATCGACCTGCTGTTTTAAACCTGCCGCTTTCAGACGTGCCTCTTCCAGTTCGTGGGCCAGGTTTTCCCTTGTCTGCCTGGCCTGTTCCATCAGCCCTGCAAGCTCTTCCACATCCTGGCTGGCCTGTTCGTTCTGCCGGATCAGCCGGCTGGAATCCTCGGCAAGTTTCCTCCGGTTGTCCTCAATCTCCTGGATCTGCATCTCTAACTGCTCGTTTTCCAAAATAAGATCCTTTGCCGAATCGCGGATTTCGTCCCGTTTATCTTCCAGCCTGGCCACATTATTGCGCAAAGTGTTTTGGTTTAAGGACTCTTCGTGTCCCCTGTTTTTTATCCGGTCTAATTCCTCCTGCTTTTCCTTTAAAAGCCCTTCCTTGATTGACAGCTCCTCCTGGAGCCGTTCTGCCATAGCCATGGCCTTTTTGCAGGCCTCCTCCAGTTCCTCTAACTCCCGCTTCCTTCCCAGAAGGTTGCTGGAATTTTTAAAAGCGCCTCCCGTCATGGAGCCTCCCGCGCTTAAAAGCTCGCCCTCCAGGGTAACAATCCGCAGGGAATACCGGTATTTTTTGGCGGTCTGTATGGCCCGGTCAATATCGGTGGCTACCACCACCCTCCCCAGCAGGTATTTTGCCAATACCTGGTACTGGGGTTTTACACGGACAAGGTCGCTGGCCAGCCCGATTATCCCCGGCTCCTTCAATGCTTCCGGCTGGGAAAATCCTCCTTTCTGCCCGATACTGGCCAGAGGAAGGAAAGTCACCCTGCCGTATTTGTTTTTCTTTAAATATTCGATGAGCTGTTTTGCCGTCTGGTCGGAATCCGTCACCACATTCTGGATGCTTCCTCCCAGCGCCGTCTCAATGGCTGTCTCATACTGTTTTTCGGTAGTAATCAGATCCGCCACCACCCCGTGGATCCCGTGGACCCGGTCCCGGGCTTCCATGACCCGGCGGATGCTGTTGCCATACCCCTCATACCGTTCCGCCAGATTCCTCAGTGACTCCAGCCGGGCGCCTGCCGCCTGATAATCCTGCTGTTTCTGGTTCAAGCCGCGGGTGAGACGGCGGACATCCTGGCTGCAGGTTTCTATCTCCTCTTCGCACCTGGCCTGTTCCAGCATAAGCTCTGCCATCTTCCGGTCGGAGAGCTCCAGCTTCTCCTGCTCCGACTCGATCCGCTCTTCCTGGGCCGACTCGTCGCTTTTGCACCGGAGAAGACGCTGGCACACCTCGGAGCGGCGGACCTGAATCTGTTCCAGCATGGTCTCATACCGCTGCTGTCTGGCCGTCAGGGAAGCCTTTTCATTGAGGCTGTCTATAATGCTTCCCTTTCCTGCCTCGATCTTCTGGTCAAGCATCATGATCTGCTCGTCTTTTTTCCGAAGCCCTTCCTCTGCTTCCCGGAGCCTTTCGCCGCTTTCCCTCGCCTGGCTGCGGATCCCGGCCCCGTCCTTTTCATATTCCGCAAGCTGGACTTTTTTCTCCTGCCGTTCTTTTTCGATGGCCTCCATCCGGGCGTTGATATGGTCCGCATTCATCTGTTCGGTATTGATCTGCTCGCCCAATACGTTGATCTGCCCTTCCAGGCTTCCCTTTTCCATTTCCGCATGGCTGAACTGTTCTCTTTTTTCCGTAATCTCATTCTCCAGCCCGGCAAGCCCGGCCTCCAGGCGGCCATAGGCCTCTTTTTCCGCCTCCGACTGCCTGGCAGTCTCTTCTATATCGCCGGCCACGATGCGTTCGCGTTTTCCCACCTCGTCAAGCTGGCCCCGGATCATATCCGATTCGATCAGA
The DNA here is from genome assembly GCA_949840805.1 of uncultured Lachnospiraceae bacterium. Lineage (GTDB taxonomy): Bacteria > Bacillota > Clostridia > Lachnospirales > Lachnospiraceae > Brotaphodocola. The sequence goes on from CATKXR010000021.1 coordinate 23,091, forward strand.
AACAGGTTAGCATCATATGTCTTTAACTGCTCACGCAGGTTTAAGTATTTTTTTGCGGCCTCGGACTGACGGAAAAGAGGCCCCACCTGCTTCTCAAGCTCTGCCAGGATGTCTCCCACCCGGACCAGGTTCTGCTTCTCGTCTTCCAGCTTTTTCTGGGCAATGGCCTTCCTGCGCTTAAATTTGACGATTCCTGCAGCCTCGTCAAACAATTCTCGTCTGTCTTCCGGCTTGCTGCTCAGGATCTTATCGATCTGTCCCTGGCCGATAATGGAATATCCCTCTTTTCCGATGCCCGTGTCGTAAAAAAGTTCGCTGATATCCTTCAGCCTGCATGCGCTGCCGTTGATGCGGTATTCGCTTTCACCGGAACGGTAAAGCCTCCTGGCCACAGTCACCTCGTCATAATCAATGGCAAGCTGGTGGTCTGAATTGTCCAGGGTGATCGCCACGTAAGCAAATCCCTGGGGCTTGCGCAGCTCGGTGCCGGCAAAGATTACATCCTGCATGCTGGCTCCCCGGAGCTGCTTGCTCCTCTGTTCCCCGAGCACCCATCGGACGGCATCCGCCACATTGCTTTTTCCGCTGCCGTTCGGCCCCACAATCCCGGTGATCCCGTTGTGAAATTCAAACAGGATCTTGTTGGCAAAGGACTTAAATCCTTGTATCTCTATGCTTTTTAAATACATGTCTGCTCCCTCAGCGTCAGTATGCCGCGGTAGGCAGCCACCTGTTCCGCCGCCTTCTTTGTCCTCCCCATACCTCTGCCGATCTCTTCTCCGTCCAGCAAAGCCCTCACCTCAAAGGACTTGTTGTGGTCCGGCCCGCTCTCTTTTAAGATCTCATATTCCAGCGGCCGGCCGTCCTCCCTTGCCTGCACAATCTCCTGCAGGATAGTCTTGCTATCAAAAAAGAGCTGCTTGTGTTCCAGATCATTCAATACAAACCGATAGACGAACTCTTTTGCATTAGCAAAACCACCATCCAGGTAAATAGCCCCGATAAGGGCCTCCATGGCGTCCGATACCACGGAATTGCGGTTCCTTCCCCCCGTGCTCTCTTCTCCTTTTCCTAACATCAGGTATGAGCCAAGCTCAATCTCTGACGCGCAGAATGCCAGGGTAGGCTCGCAGACCACGCTGGCCCGGATCTTTGTCAGCTCCCCCTCCGGCTTATCCGGATAATTGTGATACAGAAAATCACTGGACACCACCTCCAGCACCGCATCGCCTAAAAACTCCAGCCGCTCATTGCACTGCAGCTTGTCTATATTGTGTTCGTTGGCAAAAGAACTGTGGGTCATGGCCTGGCGCAAAAACCTCCGGTCCTGAAAATGATAGCAGATCTTTTTTTCCAGCTCTCTCAAATCCCGATTCATAAACAATCCCTTTCCACTCCCTGTAAAATGGCAGGCTCCCTCACTGTCCATATGGAAGGGGCGCCGCCCAGATCCGGGAACTGTCCCTTATCTGAAACGCGCCCCCTTTAGGAACCATGATCATGCGGATTCCTTCAGCTCAGTGCATTCTTGATCTGCTCTACCGCATCGCCTACCGTGACGATCTGCTCCGCCGCGTCTGTGGGAATCTCGATATCAAACTCTTCCTCAATCCCCATCACGATCTGAAAAATATCCAGGGAATCCGCCCCCAGATCCTCCACAAATGTGGTCTCCATGGTAATCTCACCAGCCTCCACATTCAGCACCTCGGCAATAATGCCCTGCAGCTTTTCAAATTCCATAATGATCTCCTTTCTTTACTGTTCCCGGGCCTCTTCTTTAGCCTCCAGGCTTTCTTTGATTTTCTCGTTGATTTTCTGTTCTTTAAAGGTGACACACTGGATGATGGAGTTGCTCACCTCCCGCGCCCCGGCGCTGCCGTGTGTCTTCACTACCAGGCCCTTCAGGCCTAAAAGAGGGGCTCCGCCATATCGGGAAGCGTCAAAGGCCTTCAGCGTCTGTTTTAAGGCAGGCTTTACCAACAGCGCGCCGATCTTGCTGCGCAGGCTGCCCATCATGCCCTTTTTGACCATGGATATCAGGGTGGAGCCGGTTCCCTCATAAAGCTTTAAGATCACGTTGCCGGTAAATGCCTCGCATACGATCACGTCCGCGCCCCCATGGGGAATCTCCCTGGCCTCAATGCTTCCGGTAAAATTAATGTCACGGCATTCCTTTAAGAGCGGGAAGGTTTCTTTTACCAGGGCATTGCCTTTTTCCTCCTCCGCGCCGATATTGACGATGCCGACCCTCGGCCGCGAAATTCCGATCACATGCTCCATGTAGATCGACCCCATCCGGGCAAACTGCACCAGATGGGACGGGCGGGCATCCACATTGGCTCCGCTGTCCAAAAGCAGGGAGACCCCCTTTTCCGTAGGGATCAGCGCCCCAAAGGGAGGACGCTCCACACCTTTTAACCGTCCTACGATCACCTGGCCGCCCACCAAGATGGCGCCGGAGCTGCCCGCCGAGACAAAGGCATCCGCCTCCCCGGATTTCACCAGGTTCATACCCACCACAATGGAGGAATCTTTCTTCCGGCGCACTGCATTGACCGGCGGCTCTTCTGTCTCGATCACCTCAGAAGCCGGAATAAGCTGAACCTGCTTTTTGGGATAAGTATATTTAGAGAGTTCCTTTGACACCGCCTCTTCCTTTCCCACCAGCAAAACCTGGATATCCGATCTGTGGGATACGGCGTCCACCACGCCTTTTACGATCTCACTGGGGGCATTGTCCCCTCCCATTGCGTCAACTGCTACTTTGATCATACCGTTCTCCTCTCCCGTACCTGCCGGTCTTTCCACTCCGGTCATTTTTAAAACTGCCCTTGGCCGTGGAACTTTCACAGTAAATAATATACTAAATTATGTTTTATAAATCAATAAGAATTTCTTAAATATTGCAATCTGTGTTAGATATTGTCCGGATACCTGCCCGAGTCGTTTCCGAGCAGCTCCAGCACGGCGTATGCCCTCCTCCCCAGCTCCTCCGAAAGCCTGACTTTCCCGGCCCGCTCCTCCACTTCTTTCGGGAGCCGGTACAGATCGATCACCTCCAGCCCTTTCCCCTCATAATACTTCCGCAGATAATCCTTCCCCGCGTGCAGGCTGCTTGAGAGAAAGTAATTCCGGTGCATTTCCTCCTTCACATGCATTTCCTCCGCAATGTATTCAATCCAACTGACAAAGGTCTTCAGATTGTAATCATTCAGGGAATAGCCCACAAACAAAAACACATGGTCAATCAGCAGGGACTTCAAAAAGGTCTCCATCAGCCGATGGGTATGAGAATAATGAAGGTAATCGTCCTCCTTGAACACCAGCTTTTTTGGCTGGCGGATATCCCCGTGCAGCTTTAAGAGATAATGGGCGGAAATCCCGGTCATCAAATCCCGGTCGTCCCGGATCACCTGGTACTCCCCGGCCGCCTGGTCCAGCAAAGTGTCAAAATTCGTCGTCACAATATGCTTTGGGCGGAGGGACACGATCAGCTCATCCAGCAGGTTGGGGCCGATATCCTCCGGCAGCATGGACTTAATCAGGGAATAATAAGAAGAATGGCCTTCACTCTCGTCCAGGCAGTAATAATACTGAGGGATCCGGATATATTCTTCCGTAGCCAGGCGCCCCTTCGTGGGATAACCGATCTCCTCCGCAAAAGCCTGGACCATCTGCCCCCAGGTAGGAAGGCCGGAATTCTTCGACACTCCGGCCCCCACGAAAATCACCAGTTTCTCCCGGTTTAAAGCAAGCGACATATCCTCTATCATCTCATAAAAAGTCATAGCGTCCCTCCTATCCCAACCTATCCCATATCCACCACACGGGTTGCCACTCTTTCCCGGAACCGGACGTCATGCTCCACCAGTATCATGGTCGGCCGGTACTTTAACAGCAGCTCCTCCAACTGCATTCTGGAAAAAACGTCCACATAATTCAACGGTTCGTCCCATATATACACATGAGCCGGCGACAGCAGGCTTGCGGCAATCAAAACCTTCTTTTTCTGCCCTTCGGAAAATTCCTCCGTCTTTTTTGCAAACTGTTCCCGCTCTAAGCCGAGCTGCCGCAGCAGGGAGAAAAAGAGGCTTTCTTCCAGCCCGCTTTTTCTGCAGAACTCTTTTATATCCCCGCGCAGTCCCCGGGTATCCTGGCTGATGTAAGAGATCGTCAGGCCGGAGCCCACAGAAATCTCTCCCTGCGAGATAAACGGCGGCTCTTCCACGCCATAAGCCATACCCTTTTGGTTTCCCAGTAAAACTTTTATAAACGTGGATTTCCCACATCCGTTTCCTCCATGCAGAAACACCCGTTCTCCCTGTGTCAGCTCAAAATTAAAGTTCTTAAGGACATCTTTTGCGTCTTCTTTGTACCTGACAGCCAGGTCCTTGCAGTAAACCAGCCTGTCCTTATGAAAAACCAGAGGATTCAGCTTTAACGGGACCGGGCTTTCCACATCCTGCAAAAGCCCTTTTTTCTCCTCCACGGCCCGCTCCATGCGCCTCTTATACTGAGTGACCCTGCTCTGCATCTTCTTCGTCTTTGCGCCGATGTAAGCCCGTGTGCCGATAAAATGGTCATGGTTTTCCACCGGGTCGTATCCGATCTTCATGCTTTCGTTTTTGTCCGCCCACCTGCTGCTTCTGTCCGCCGCCTGTTTTAAAGACGCGATCTCTTTTAAATGCTTCTCGTTCTCCGCTTTCGCAAAGCTGTCCTTGCGGCATTTATTTTCCCACCAGCTTGAGAAATTCCCGCTTTGCACTTCGATGGTCTTCCGGTTCAGCACCAGCACATGGTCCACACAGGCATCCAGAAGATCCCTGTCATGAGAAACCAGGATAAATCCTTTTTTCTCCTTCAAATACTGCTTTACCGTCTCTTTGGATTCCTGGTCCAGATGGTCCGTAGGCTCGTCGATCAGCAAAAACCTTTGTTCCCCGGAGAACAGAACGGCCAGCAAAAGCTTCGTCCTCTGTCCGTGGCTCAGGCTTTTAAAAGGCTCGTACAGAACCCCGCCGTCCAGGTGAAGCTTTCCCATCTCCCGAAGGACCCGCCACTCTTCGCACCCCGGTTTAAGCTCCTCCAAAAACTCATACCCGCACAGCCCCGCCTGTGCGCCGGAAACCTGATAAGGGAAATAATCAAATCCGTCCGGCGCCGTTATGCTGCCGGAATACTCGTATTTTCCCGTCAAAAGGTGAAGGAACGTAGTCTTTCCCTTCCCGTTTCTCCCGATCAGCCCCAGCTTCCAGTCCGTATCGATGGAGAAAGAGACATTTTCAAAAATCATGTCCGGGCTGCCTTCATAACCATACATAAGATTCGCTACATGAATCTGTGCCATACACATCCCTCCCTGCACGCAAAAAAATCACATGCTGCCAAGGAATCAGAATCAGCGCCCTCCTCCGGCCCATAAACGGACATCAAAAAAGAGAGGCTATGAAGAATCATAATCCACTTTTGGCAACATGAACAGCAACAGCCTGCCTGGCTGCCGCATACAACTGCATCCATGTCATGTCTCAAAAGCAGATCATTTCTTCATCCTTTCACCTCTCTCTTATAATCTTGTTTTACACTACCACATTTTTTTCATTATTGCAACTCTTTTTTGTCTTTGCCGGCTTCTTCCATTCCCAGCTTCAATGCCCCCAGAATCCCCTGGTCATCCTTTAAGGACGGCGGAACAATATAAGAATCCATATCCTGGAGCTCCTTGGTCTGCAGATAGCCTCCCAGCATTTCCTTCACTTTCTTCCTCACAAGAGGGAACATCTGCTCCTGATGCATGACGCCGCCGCCCATAATGATCTTCTGGGGAGACAAAACCAGAATATAATTTGTGACTGCGTAAGCCAGATAATGGGCTTCCAGCTCCCACACCTCCTGCCGTCCTGCTAACGCTTCTCCTCTTGCCCCCCAGCGCTCCTCTATGGCCGGCCCTGCCGCAAGACCTTCCAGGCAATGTCCGTGGCTGGGGCATTTCCCTTTGTAGGAATCATCCTCCCTTACGGGAATCAGCATATGTCCGGCTTCCGGGTGCTGCATCCCGTGCAGAAGTTTCCCCCCTGCCATCACGCCGACCCCGACTCCCGTTCCCACCGTGATGTAAATGGCCGTATCCAGGCCCTTTGCACAGCCCCAGGTACTCTCCCCCAGCATGGAACCGTTTACATCCGTGTCAAATCCCACGGGAACATTCAGTTTCTCCCGAAAATAGCCGCAGATATCATACCCTCTCCATGCCAGCTTGGGCGTCACCATAATATGGCCGTAAGTTTTGGACTTCCGGTCCAGGTCCACCGGGCCGAAACATCCGATTCCCAGGGCGGCGATCCCTTTATCCTCAAAATACCCGCGCAGCTTTGGCATGGTGATTTCGGGTGTCTCCGTGGGAATGGACACCCGGTCCAGAATCCTGCCTTCCTCGGTTCCCACGGCACAAACCATCTTGGTGCCGCCTGCCTCCAATGCCCCAAATTTCATAAACTGCCTCCTTGTGTTATTTTCCGCAACGGCCCGGAGATATACGAGCCGGTTCCTTTCCAAACTTACCGGATGAAATTTGTCCTTATCTTCTCTTCCGGTTCCGGACACGCGACGCCCGACGCCTTCCCGGCCTCAATGCACTTTATAAGCCAGGCCATGTTCCGCCCGACGCCGCGCATGATCTGCAACCCTTCCAAATCTTTCCTTACCTCGTCCGGCGTATTTCCATGGACCATATTCCAGTAATTGGAAGAAACCACCGGCATCCTGTTAATGGTAAAATACTTATTCAGCACGTCCACCGACGCCGTGGTGCCTGCCCGCCTGGCCGATGCCACCGATGCCCCCGGCTTACAGGCAAAAGCGCTTCCTCCGGAATAGAACGCCCGGTCCAGAAACGCCAGGATCCTTCCGCTTGGATGGGCATAATACACCGGAGTGCCAAAGACAAAACCGTCCGCCTCTTTGGCCTTTTCCACAAACCGGTTTACAGAGTCGTCCCCAAACACGCAGCGTCCCTGCTTCCTGCACCCTCCGCAGCCGATACAATCCCGGATTGCATCCTTTCCCAACTGGAAGATCTCCGTCCCGATTCCCTCTTTTTCCAGAGCGGACGCCACCTCCATAAGAGCCGTAAAAGTGCATCCTTCCTCATTGCAGCTTCCGTTTACCAACAAAACCTTTGCCATATGCCAACCTCCCTCATCCTTGGTTTATAAAGGCCTCTGCCAGATGCCTTGCCAGAACCGCCGTAGTCACCGCCCCGACGCCGCCCGGCACCGGCGTGGCCATGGCCGCCCTGTCCCGGATGCTGTCAAGATCTACATCCCCGCAGAGTTTCCCGTCCTCGTCCACATTGATCCCCACATCGATCACCACCGCGTCCTGCCCCACATAATCTTTGTCCAGCATCTTCGCCCTTCCCGCAGCGGCAACCAAAATCTGCGCGCCCCTGCAGGTTCCCTTCAAATCCTGTGTGCGGGTATGGCAGACCGTGACCGTGCCGTTTTCCTTCAGCATCAGCATGGCCAGAGGTTTGCCCACCACCAGGCTGCGCCCCACGATCACCACCCGCTTTCCGGTAATGGCAATGTCGTTCTGCTTTAACACCTCCACCACGGCCTCAGCCGTACAGGGCGCAAAACCGGAGGCATCCCCGGCAAACACCTTTGCCACATTGATCGGGGAGATCCCGTCCAAATCCTTTTTCGGATCAATCATCTCCTCAATATCCCGCTCGCGTATCTGCCCGGGAAGAGGGCGCAGAAGCAAGATCCCGCTCACGTCTTCATCCCCGTTGATCTTCATAAATTCCCTCTTAAAGTCCCCGTCTGAAATATCCCCGGGAAAGGCATAGGACTCCGCCCTCAGCCCAAAACTCTCCATCTTCTTAATTGCCCCCCGCTCATAAGACATGTCATCCGGATTCTCCCCCACCCGTACAATCGCAAGCTTCGGGGGCTTTCCCTTAATCCCGGCAAGCAATTCCTGCACTTCTCCCTTGATTTTCGCGGAAACCTCCGCTCCCTTCAGGATCTCCATAGCATTCCTCCCATCACAATTTCAGGCTTTTTTGCACTTTCTCATAAATCCCGTCTGCTTTTCTGATCCCTTCTTCCACCACCTGTCCAGCCTTCTCGTTCAGCGCCTTTGCCCTCTCCTGGTTCTTCATGGATCTGGTATTAATGTACACATTCATCACCGCGCCTGTAAGGGCCGCCCTTGCAAACTGTACCGCTACACCCACGTCCGACACCGCCATGCGGCTGCCTTTCTCTTCCAGGCATTCAAGAATCTCCAGCACACGCAAAGCCTTATCCATGATCTCCATAGGCACAAAGCTGGCAGCTAAAAGCCGCTCCTCCATGACCTCTTCCTTCTCCGCTCTCTGCTTTTCTGTCTCCGCCGGCATTTTGTAAGCCTCAGCCAGGGGCGCGAACACCTGGGCATCCCGGTCTGCCAGCCCGAAAAGTTCTCTTTGGAGCCCTGCCAGCTCTTCTAAGTTCTGCCGGACTTCCTCTTCTACATCCGCATACCGTTTCTTGCCCACAGTCAGATTGGCGACCATCTGCCCCAAAGCCGCTCCCAACGCGCCTCCTAAAGCCGAGGCCCCGCCTCCTCCCGGAACCGGGGCCTTGGAGGCCAGTTCATCCATCCATTCTCCTAAAATCTGCTTTTCAATCATAACACTGTCCCTTTCTGTTCTATTTTCCCTGCCCGTTTCCTCTTTGCCCGGCTTCTTCCGTCTGTCTTTTTCCTTTTACGGGAACCTCAAACCAACCCACAGGAAGCTGGGCCAGAATTATCCCCGCAAATACCATCCCGCAGCCGGACAGCTCCCTTGCCGACAATCTCTGGCCTAACAAAACCCAGCCGGCCAGCACGGAGAACACCGACTCCAGGCTCATAAGCAAAGACGCGATTGTCGGCGCGATATTCTTCTGGGCCACCACCTGCAAAGTATACGCCACACCGCAGGACATGACGCCGGCATACAACACCGGCAGCCATGCCGCCGCCACTCCCTTCCAGGACGGCGTCTCAAAAAGCAGCATCATCACCCCGGAGAGAAGACCTGCCGTAAAAAACTGCACGCAGGAGATCACCACCCCGTCTGCCCTGGGCGAAAAATAATCGATGACCAGAATATGCAGGGAAAAGCCAATGGAGCATAAAAACACCAAAAAATCCCCCCGCCCTACGGAAAATCCTTCCCTGATACATAACAGATACATCCCGGCCGCGGCTACCGCCACACTCACCCACACGTTCATCCCCACCCGCTTTTTCATAAAAAGCCCGAAGACCGGCACCAGGATAATATAGAGCGCCGTGATAAATCCTGCTTTTCCCACCGTGGTAAAGGCAATCCCGAACTGCTGCAAAGAGCTGGCAACGCACAAAAAAGCCCCGCAGCACAGGCCGCCCAAAATGCCCGTCCTGCTCCTCTCCCGCTTTTTTGCCTCCGTGAGCCCTTCCTGCTGCCGGCGGTTCAGACTGCGGAGGAGAAAAATGCAGGGAATCAGCACCACGCCTCCGATCGAAAAGCGGCAGAAATTAAAGGTAAAGCCGCCCACATAATTCATCCCCTCGCTCTGCGCCACAAATGCGGTCCCCCATATAAGGGCGGTCAGCACCAGCATCCCGCTGCTGATTAGGGATCTTCTTCTTACAGGTTCCATGATTCCGACTTCCTCCCGTCATCCTTTCCTAAAACCGGATACCTTTCGGAAAAACACGGCCCTGCCGGTTCTTACCGGTTGGCCAGCTCCTCCGTGATTTCCTCCCAGTTAATCCCCTTCACTGCCATCAGCACCATCATATGGTACAGGAAATCGGATATCTCATATTTGACTTCTTCCGGGTCGGGATTCTTTGCCGCAATCACAATCTCCGTGGCCTCCTCGCCTATTTTTTTCAGGATCTTGTCCATGCCTTTGTCAAACAGATAATTCGTATAAGAGCCTTCCTTAGGGTGTTCTTTCCTGTCCAGGATCACGGAAAACACATCTTCAAATACTTTTAACGGATTGGCCTCCCTGTGCTCCTTTTTCGCTAAAGTCTTGTAAAAACAGCTTGTATTGCCGGTGTGGCACGCGGCCCCGATCTGATGGACCTTTGCCAGGATCGTGTCATTGTCACAATCCAGATGAAGGGAGCGCACATATTGGAAATGTCCGGAGGTCTCCCCTTTCAGCCACTGGGACTTCCGGCTCCGGCTGTAGTAATTCATCTTTCCTGTCCGCAGGGTGTCCTTGAAAGCCTGCTCATTCATATACGCCATCATCAGGACCTGGTCCGTCTTATAATCCTGCACGATCACCGGAATCAGCCCGTCCTCACCGACCTTAAAGCTGTTCCAGTCCACGGAGCTGGAAAAGGTCTCCACATTCATCCCGCGCCTCTTAAGCTCCCCCTTCAGCTCCATATAGCTTCCCTCGTCTTCCTTCGGCACGGTCAGGGCCACCCCCGCGCAATGCTCTGCTGCCATGCACACGGAAATCACCGGAAGCTCCTGCTCGTTGCATAATATAAGAAAGGGGCTTTCCTGCCGGATATACGATTCCGATTCCAATATTTCTACATTGTCCCCTGTTTCCAGCAGCATCACAGACGCTCCCAGCTGGGAAAATTCCGGCACACGCCCCAGCAGCCGGGGAGAAGGAAGATAGACGTAGATCTTCTCGCCGCCAAACCGGTCCGCGGCTTCTTTGATCAGATCAACATTGTCCATGTCGGACCCGTCTAAAAACACGGCGTATGCCCCGGCATACAAGTACTTTTTCACGTCCTCCAGCCGCCTTACCCGGCCTCCGGTGACAATCGGAATATCAATGAGACGGGCCAGTTCTTTGATCATTCCGATTGTCCGCTCATGATCCTGGTCGCTTTCTGACATATCCCATAAAAGCAGGCCGTCCGCGCCATTATCATTATAGTAATGGGCCAGGGTTTTTAAAGAACGGCTGTCCGTCTCTCCTTTCTTTCCCAATACCACCGCTTTTCCCTCACGGCATCCGATTCCTGCAAATAAACGTTTCCTGTCTGACATAAGACACTGGCCTCCTGATATTTCCTTTTTCCGTTTGTTGAAACTTTTCCGTTACGGGTTCTTTACTGCCGTAAACACCTTCACGCTGCGGGCGCCGATCTTAAAGGATTCCCCCACGGCCTGCCCCGGCACCTGGCGCTTTGCCCCGGTGTCCACCATCATCTCCCAGCGCATCCCCTCCGGCAGGGAAGGAAGCAGCACCTCCAGCTCTTCCCAGTAGGCATTGGACCCCACATAGACCACATCTTCTGGGCCGTCCTCCTCCTGCCCGGCAAACATGACTCCCACATAGCGCTCATGCTGTGCAAAATGCCCTCTCCACGGCTTTTCCCCGTGAAAGCTTGTATCGGGGAAGCCGCAGGCGCCTTCGCTTACATTAGCCCGCAATACCCGATGGGCCTTGCGGAATGCAATCATATATTTAAAGAATTCGAAAATATCCCTGTTCTCTTCCAGCAGGTTCCAGTCCAGCCAGGAAGTGATATTATCCTGGCAGTAGGCGTTGTTATTGCCGAACTGGGTATTACAGAACTCGTCCCCTGCCAAAAACATGGGAATCCCGCGGCTGCACATCAAAAGCCCAAAGGCATTGCGGATCATCCGGCGGCGCAGGGCATTGATTTCGGGATCGTCCGTTTCCCCCTCCACGCCGCAGTTCCAGCTATTGTTGTCATTGGCCCCGTCCGTGTTGTCCCAGCCGTTCTTTTCGTTGTGCTTCACATTGTAAGAAAACATGTCATAAAGGGTAAACCCGTCATGGCAGGTAATAAAATTCACGGAGGCATTCTTCCTGGCGCTGGCCTTGTAGATGTCCTTGGAACCCACCATCTTGTAAGCCGCCGCCTGGGCAAATCCCTCGTCCCCTTTCAGGTAACGGCGCATATCGTCCCGGTACTTTCCGTTCCACTCTGCCCACCGGTTCCAGGAAGGAAAGGTTCCTACCTGGTAAAGCCCTACCGCGTCCCACGCCTCGGCGATCAGCTTCACGTCCCCAAGGATCGGGTCAAAGGCCAGAGATTGGAGAAGCGGCGGCTTATCCATGGGAGTCCCGTCCTCATTGCGCCCCAGGATGGAGGCCAAATCGAACCGGAACCCATTGATCCGGTAAGTGCTGACCCAATAGCGCAGGCAGTTTAATATCATCTGATGGACAATAGGGTGGTTGCAGTTTAAAGTATTGCCGCAGCCGCTGAAATTGTAATAATAGCCTTCCGGGGTCAGCAGGTAATAGATATTGTTGTCAAAGCCTTTGAAGGAGAAAAACGGCCCGTTTTCATTTCCTTCCGCCGTGTGGTTAAACACCACATCCAGATAGACCTCAATCCCGTTCTGGTTAAACTCCCAGATCAGGTTCTTTAGCTCATTCCCCTCCCGGTTGTGTTCCTTTTTTGCCGTATAACTGGTATTGGGGGCAAAGAAACTGACCGTGCTGTATCCCCAGTAATTGTAGAGCTTTTCCCCGTCCACTTCCCTGTAATCCTGCATCTCATCAAACTCAAAGATCGGCATCAGCTCCACCACATTAACGCCCAATTCCTTTAAGTAGGGAAGCTTTTCACGAAGTCCGGCAAAAGTACCGGGGTGTACCACGCCGGAGGATTTGTCCATGGTAAAGCCCCTGACATGGAGCTCATAGATCACCAGGTCTTCCATGGGCAGCAGCGGGGAGCGCATATTTCCCCAGTCAAAGTCGTCTTTTACCACCCTGGCCTTGTAATGCTGTTCTCCCGGGGAGGAATCCCCCCACTGGCTCTGGCCGGTAACGGCCTTGGCATAAGGATCCAAAAGGTATTTTGTCTTGTCAAAAATAAGTCCTTTTTGAGGGTCATAAGGCCCGTCCACCCGGTATGCATATTCAAATTCCTCGATATTGAGCTTAAACACGATCATGGAATATACATTGCCGATCCGGTAATGCTCCGGAAACGGCAGGACCGCAAAAGGTTCTTTTTCCATAGGACGGAACAGCAAAAGCTCGATGGATGTGGCTCCATGGGAGTACACGGTAAAATTCACGCCGCCCGGAATGGCCGTGGCGCCGTTGGTCTCATAGAATCCGGGACGGATATCAAAACCTGCCACATGGTCCATAGGCACCAGATGAATGGTACGCGGCAGGGCCAGCTTTGCTACCGAATCTTCCTGGCTTTTCTGTTCCTTTATGACTTCACTCCTTGCTACCACGTCGTCCTTCGTATTTTTATCTTCGGCCGTTGTCTTCCCCATAATGTTTTCCTCGCTTTCTTTGCCTGAAAATACGGTCGCCCACATCCTATGTGGCAGAATATCCCCCCTGGGAGCTGTCCTCTTACCATAACAGCCCGGAACCCTTTTATAGAGTTAAAAAGAGCCATCGCATCCTACAGCCTGCCAACACGCCCCTGCTGTTCCCTGTATAGCGGACCAGAAAATATATGTGTGATGACGCCCCTCTGCGACGGCTCCTAACCCATTCGTTCACATTTCCGACCAATTTGTTCTTGTCTGCATTATATTCTAAATATCCGTAAAATTCAATCTATAACTTCCCTGTTTTAAAATACTGGTCAATCCTTTTCTTAATATACGCCGGATGCAAAGATTTCAGCAAATACCCTTCCGGCTTTAACTCCAGTACCTTTCTCACGGTTTCCATATCATCCCTGCTGGTCAGGAAAATAACCGGGATGTCGGCAAAATCCTCCTCGGAGCGAAGCATTTCCATTACACTCCTTCCATCGCATACCGGCATCTCGTAGTTCATCAGAATCATATCCGGCCTGTCTAAGGAAATGGCACGGATTGCAGACACTCCCGACTCGGCCACGCACACCTCATAATCTGATCCCAGAAGATTCTTCATCCCCTGCCTTATGGTCATAGAATCGTCTACCACAAGCACCTTATTTTTCGGGTCCTCGTCCCTGTCTGACAGGAATTTCTCAATTTCCTTCCTGGCATTCCTCACCCCGATAGGAGTCCCTATGCCGTCTGAAAGCAGATGCGGCGCAAAGACACAGTAGGAAAAATATCCTTCGTTTGTGTTAAACAGCAGGCTGACCTGCGGTTTCTTTTGTTCAAACACTTCCGAAAACTGGTCATAGGTCAGAAGGTTTTCCTCTTTCAGCTCATACAGCTTTAAGGCCGGAAAATGCTGCATGACGCGCCACACAAACTGTTTTGCCGTGTAGCGTACCGCGTTGACCAGCATAAAATCCAGCTTTCCTGACCGTAGCCCCATGATCTTACCCACGGTATTGATCAGGATCTTTTCTTCAAAGGCCAAAATAATCTCCCAGTTTTTATCTTCCTTTTCCGTGCCGTAAACCAGCCGGTAATATACCCCGTTTCCGAACCGCTCCCCTCCGTATGTATCGCTGATAGCCTGTGCGTCCAACTGGAACATATCGCGCAGAAGCTTTTGTATCACCTTCCGCATCATCTCGATCTCCTGGTCAGGCAGAAGGTCCACCCATTTACTCATCTTCTCTCCGGTCATCGCGAGATCTTCCGTCAGTGTATGGCCGATCAGCCACCCAGCGCAGACACCCAGAAAATGCTCCACTGCCTCGGGAGAATAATTTTCCATCATCAGTTCCTGCTCTAAGGCCGGAAGCGTATCTTCCCGAAAGCCTGTGTGTATGCGCCTGTGCATTTCCAGTTCTTCATAGCCGATGGAAGCCATATACCTCTCTTCTTCCAAAAAATGTTTAAGGGCGTGTTCCTTTAAATACTTAACGCCTTCCTGGTATGTTCTGGGGTTGTTCTTTTCTTCTTCCAATGCCATAAGCTTGTTGACAATCCGAAAAAGCCTCTGGTGTTCCCGGTCAATAATCTCTACCCCAATATTGTACTCATCCTTCCATACCATTTGCTTGTCCATAAATGAATTCTCCTTTGCCACAGAAAGACTGAAGTCCCCTGTCATTATTTTACAGCTACAAACAAACCTGTTTGATTTCCGCTGGTCTTTTATACTGGCGAGTATGATTATTTGCTAATAGGATTCGGTATATTTATGGATATATGGGAACCGTATTGACAAATTATTTGGCTCTCAGATATAAAAACAGCGAAAAAATATAAGGCATCATATCTTTATTTGGTGTATGCTGTCCCCGCAAAAAACAATAACCTGTAAAGACGGATATCTTATAGGAAACAGTATACACCATTCTGGAATTTTTTACAACTGTTTAATACAATGGTTGTCAATCAATTCATAAAGCTTATGAAGCGCTTCCCGGATTCCCCCCACCTCGTCAATCAGCCCTTCTTTCACTGCCTGTTCCCCTACAAGGACCGTCCCCAAGTCCCGGGTGAGCATTTTTGTGTTGTGCATCAGGCATTTCACATGTTCGTACTCCATCCGGGAATGGCTGCTGATAAAGCTTAAGATCCTGTCCTGGATCATGTTAAAATATTCATAGGTCTGGGCCGCGCCGATGACCATCCCTGTCATACGCACCGGATGGATCATCACCGTCCCCGTGGGTACGATAAAGGAATAATTCGTGGACACTGCCAGAGGCACCCCGATGGAGTGGCTGCCTCCTAAGACCAGGGATACGGTAGGCATGGTCACGGAAGCGATCATTTCCGCTATGGCAAGCCCTGCATCCACGTCTCCCCCGGAGGTATTTAAAAGAACCAGCAGCCCGTCCACACTGTCATCGTCTTCTAAGGATGCAAGCTGGGGCAGCACATGGTCATACTTTGTGGCCTTGGAATTTCCGGAAAGGTTTTCATGGCCTTCCACTTCCCCGATAATGGATAAAAGATGGATCTTCCTTTTTCCCTGGTTTTTCTCCAGGGTCATCTGGCCGTATTCCTGCAGCTTCTCGTCTTCCTTCTGTTCCAGTTCTTTTTCCTTTTCCTTTGCGTCTTCTTTAGCATCGCTGCCGCTTCCGGAAGAGTTTTTGTCTTCGTTCCTCATATCAATATCATCTGCGCTTTCCATATTTTTCCGGCTCATTCTAATCTCCCTTTCCTCGCTTTTCTCACAGAACGCTTTTACCATTATGTGCAGAAAATCCGGAAATATGTTTCAGCTTTTGCGACGGCGCCGCTTTTTCATTGACGGCATTTCTTCCCTATGATATAATGGAACAACATGGCAACATTACCAAAATAAAAAAGAGGGGGACTACCATGAAGAAATTTGTAACAACCGCGTTCTGCGTATGGTTAGGCGCGTCACTGACCGCCTGCGGCAGCCAGGCTTCGGCGCCGGCCACCCAGGCTCCGGAAACCACGGCGGCAGAGACCAAAGCGGAAGCGGGTGGAGAGACGCTGACGGGTTCGGCCGAAGGCTTTGGAGGAGAGGTCACTGTCACCTTAACCATGGATGGAGACAAGATCACCGCCTGTTCCATAAAGGGGGACGACGAGACCCCGGATATCGGCCAGAAAGCATTCCCTGATCTGGAAAAACAGATTGTCGGGGCCGGCGGCATAGAGATTGACGGCGTTTCCGGCGCTACCGTTACCAGCAAAGCTGTAAAGAAAGCAGCCGCGCAGGCCTTAGGACTGGAAATCGAAGAAACCGAAGCGGAGACAAAAGAAGCTGAGACCGCGGCTCCTGCAGAAAAAGTAGAGATTGACGGCGGGCTGCAGATCGGTCAGGTTTACGCCGCTGCCCATGGTACCAAGTGCTTTACCCAGGCCGTCGCCGTCGTGCAGGATGACGTAATTATCGCTGCTTATCTGGATGAATTCCAGTTTATTGACAGCAGCGAAGACGTCACCGGTGTGCCAAACAGCGATACCGATTTTGCAGAAGGCTATGCCGATGGGCTTGTGCTCTGCTCCAAACGCGAGAATGCAAAATACTACAGCGCGTTAATGGCGGACCATGGCGGCTCTACCGTGGCCATTGACACCAACTATGACGCTATCGAAAGCTTTGCCGTAGGAAAAACCATCGAGGAACTGAAAACAGCGGCAGGAAGCGACGACGCCGTGGATGCGGTTTCCGGCGCCACCCTGGCAGATACGGCAGGTTATCTGGATGCCATCGCCCAGGCCGCGCAGGCTGCCCAGGATACCCAGGCCGTAGAATTTACCGGAGACTCCGATTCCTTAAAGCTGAATGTGGTTTACGCGGCTGCTCACGGAACCAAGTGCTTCACCTCCGCGGCTGCCTTAACCGACGGCGAAAACATTGTTTTAAGCTATATTGACGAGTTCCAGTTTATCGACGGCAGCGCAGACGTAACCGGCGTGCCCAACAGCGACGCCGATTTCGCAGAAGGCTATGCCGAGGGCAAGGTTCTCTGTTCCAAGCGCGTAAACACTGCTTACTACAGCAAGAACATGGCTGACAAGGGCGGCTCCACCATCGCCATTGACGCCAATTTTGATGCCATCCAGAACCACATTAACGGCATGAGCATAAAAGATACCGCAGACCTGGCCGGAAGCGAGAACCCGGTGGATGCCATTTCCGGCGCTACCCTGGTGGACACGGCAGGTTATCTGAACGCAGTTCTTGAAGCGGCCAAAAAATAATCGCTGTCATAAGGAACACGAAAAAAGAAGGGAGGGATTAACGAATGAATATTTCCGCATTATCGTTCCCCGTTTGTACGGGAGCCGGCAACACGGGACTGGAGATCGCCATGTTGTCCAAAGCTCTTGACACCGCCGAAGTCACCGGCGATGCCATCAACAAAATGCTGGAAGCAAGCGTGACCGGTTTAGGGCAGAACCTTGATATCCGGGCATAATGGATATTCTGAACAGGAATATTTATAAGGGATCTTTATAAAGCAAAGGGGCGGGTAATCTTTACCGCCCCTTTGCTTTATATTTTAACAGGATTCTCTTACATCAGCGGCGCCGCCAGGCGAAGCCCGGCCCCGGCCAACTGCTTCCACAAGGGATATCTCCTGCATTCCTCCAGGGTAATCTCCTGGCATTGCCTTAATGTCTCCTGGAAATCCCTCTCCACATCCGCCACCACCCGGCATCGGTACAGATAAACCGCGCACTCAAAATGCAGGTACAGGCTCCTGTAATCTAAGTTTACCGACCCTACCACCGCCTTCTCCCCATCGCTGCTGAATACTTTGGCGTGGATAAATCCCGGCGTATATTCAAAAATCCTTACTCCTGCCGCCAAAAGTTCCCCATAATAAGATCTGGCCAGCACATAGGCATAAGGCTTATCCGGCACATGAGGCATGATAATCATCACCTCCACCCCGCGCTTTGCCGCAAAGGTGAGGGCCGTGATCATATCGCTGTCCAGAATCAGGTACGGCGTCATAATATGGACATAGCTGCGGGCCTCGTTGAGAATATCAAGATACACGTACTCTCCCACCGTCTCGTTGTCCCACGGGCTGTCCCCGTAAGGCATCACAAACCCGTCCATCTTAAGGCTTAAAGGATACCGGTAATCCGGGTCCCGAAGATATTTCCCATAGTCTTCCTTATCCCGCTCTGTCACGTTCCACATCTGCAGGAACATCATCAGAAAACTGTTTACCGCTTCTCCCTTCAGCATCACTGCCGTGTCCTTCCAATGGCCGAACCGGACGACCTCATTGATATACTCGTCCGCCAGGTTCACTCCCCCGGTAAACGCCGTGTGGCCGTCGATCACCGTGATTTTCCTGTGGTCCCGGTTGTTCTGGTAACTGGAAAGAGCCGGTTTTACCGGGGAGAACATCTTACATCGGATTCCCATATGTCTCAGCTTCTGGGGATAATGGTGGGGAAGAAGGGTCAGGCAGCCCATGCCGTCATACATAAAGCGCACTTCCACTCCTTCCCCGGCTTTTTCTGCCAGCACCTCCAGAATCGAATCCCAGAACTTCCCCTCCTCCACGATAAAATATTCCATGAAAATATAGCGTTCTGCCTTCTTTAGCTCCTCCAGCAGCTTGGGATACCATACGTCACCTAAGGGAAAATATTCCACATGGGTCTTGTCATAGACCGGGTATCCTCCGTAACGCCCCATATATCCTGCCAGATGGGCCGCCCTCCTGCTCTCCCTGAAAAGCCTCGCCATGACCATCTCATTCTGCTCCAGAAACGGCTCTGTCTGCTTCAGGTTGTCATTTAGCCGCGCCGCAAGCCGGTGGGTCCCCACCTGCAGTTTCAAAAAAATATAAAACATGGCTCCAAACACCGGAAAAACAAGTACGGGAATCACCCACGCAAGCTGGTAGACCGGGTTCTGCTTTTGGTTGAGAATATAGACCACCACCATGGCGCTCAACAGCGTAAAACCTCCGTACACAAAGAAAATATGGTCTCCCAGCCATTTAAACGCCACGAACAGTACCGCGATCTGGATCAGCAGAAACAGCATCACAAATGCCGTCCTGCCAAAGATCACCCGCAGAAATTTCTTCCATTTCTTCCGATTCACCCTTCGCCGCCTCCTGTCACCAAAACCAACCGCTCTTTTTCCAATGTCTCTTCCAACAGTATCCGGCCTGCATCCATATGCCGCGGTACTACACAATCATAATCAAGATTATCCCAGGGCCTGCTCCAGATCACCAATAATATCTTTCACTCCTTCAATCCCTACGCTGAGCCGGATCATGGACGGATCCACCCCGGCTTCCTGAAGCTGCTCGTCATTTAACTGCCTGTGGGTGTGGCTGGCCGGGTGCAGCACAGAGGTCCTGGCATCCGCCACATGGGTCACAATGGCCGCAAGTTTCAGCTTATCCATAAATTCCGCAGCAGCCGCCCGGCCGCCCTTCAGCCCAAAGGAAATCACCCCGCAGGTGCCGTTTGGCATATATTTCTGCGCCAGCTCATAATATTTATCTCCCGGAAGACCCGGATAGCAGACCCACGCCACATCTTCCCGGTTTTTCAGATACTCTGCCACCTGCCTGGCATTCTCACAGTGGCGCGGCATGCGCAGATGCAGTGTCTCCAGCCCCACATTCAGCAAAAAGGCATTCTGCGGTGACTGGATGGAACCCATATCCCGCATGAGCTGGGCCGTGGCTTTGGTGATATAAGCTCCCTTCCCGAATTTCTGGGTGTAAACCACCCCATGGTAGGACTCATCCGGCGTAGTCAGGCCGGGATATTTATCCCTGCAGGCTTCCCAGTCGAAATTGCCGCTGTCCACAATACAGCCGCCCACGCACATGGCATGGCCGTCCATATATTTGGTAGTGGAATGGGTCACGATATCCGCCCCCCACTCAAACGGACGGCAGTTAATGGGAGTGGCAAACGTATTGTCCACAATCAGGGGAACCCCGTGGCTGTGGGCCAGCCTTGCAAACTTCTCGATATCCAGAACCACCAGGGCCGGATTGGCTATGGTCTCGCCGAACACGGCCCTGGTATTGGGTTTAAATGCTTTGGAGAGCTCCTCCTCAGGCGCATCCGGATCCACAAGGGTACATTCGATGCCAAAACGCTTCAGAGTCACCGTGAGCAGATTCGAAGTCCCTCCGTAGATCGTGGCCGCGCTGACCACATGATCCCCCGCAGAACAGATATTCAAGACGGCATACATATTGGCCGCCTGCCCGGAGGAGGTCAGCATGGCAGCAGCCCCTCCCTCTAAAGCACAGATCTTTGCCGCCACCGCGTCATTGGTGGGATTGGCCAGGCGCGTATAAAAGTATCCGTTCTCTTCCAGGTCAAACAGGCGCCCCATCTGTTCGCTGGTCTCATATTTAAAAGTGGTGCTCTGGTAGATCGGGAGCACCCGGGCCTCTCCGTTCTTTGGCTGCCAGCCGCCCTGAACGCAGATGGTATCCCGCAGCATGTCCTGACTCATATTTTTATCCTCCTTCTTGCTTCTGCCATAGTTGTTTCTGCCATAGATTGAAACAATAAACTTAGTGTATCACAAATCCGGCTGTTTCTCAAGACCCTCCCTCTTTCCGGGCCATCCCCAGCGGCACCTTGTCCCGGCCGATCTGCCAGACCGTAATCTCTTCGTCTTCCTTATAAGGCACCCTGTTGGCCCTGAGACAGCCTCTTCCTTCCAATACCGTGTCCACCGGCTTCCCGTTTACGCAGATCGTGGAATATCCGTTAAAATTTTCCCCTTCTACCAGGATCTTTTCCTGTTCATGGGTTGTTTGCTTCTGGACAATCGGGAGAATCCCCATCTGAAGTCTGGTGGCCTCATAAGGCGACTCTCCGCCGTACACCTCCTGCTCTCCGTAAAGGATGTCGTATTCCAAAACCTGCATGGCCTCCAGGTATTCCTCCTCATCACTCCCGCCCTCGTCCAGATGGTGCTGGTGGAAGCGGGTCATGGTTCCCTCATGAATGTCCAGAAGGTTCAGCAGATGGGCCGTGAGCTGATAGGCTTCCAGATCCCGCCTGACCTTCGGAAGCTTCATATTGTTCCAGATCACATACTGCGTCTGGAACAGGGAGCCGTTTGCCATCTCTTCCTGGCTCCACTCAAAACCAGGAAGATGGTCGCCATAGAGCACCAGGACCACCGGCTTTTCCCGTCTTGCCAACTGATAAACCAGCTTCTCCACAAACAAATCCATATCGCGGAGCTGTTCACAATAATAGGCAAAGGACGGATATTTTCCGTGTCCCTGGACAGAGATCGCATAGATAAAATCCTGCTCCCCTGAAGAATCCAGTGTTTTTATGATTTCATCCGCCAGCACTTCATCCCGGCACCAGCCCATAGGATTCTTCGTAATGTCATACATATATTCAATCGGAGTGAACGTCTCAAATCCCAACTGGGAAAACACCTTATGCCGGTCATAAAATGTTCCTTCGTTATTGTGGATGGCATGGGTTCGGCATCCCATTTCCCTCATGGTAAACGCAATGCTTTCACAGGCCGTCTTCTGCAGCACCGTCTTATATGGATATTCCCCCGGCCCGAAAAAATCCAGGTTCATTCCCGTAATGCACTCAAACTCCGTGTTGGCCGTCCCTGCCCCTACTGACGGCACGCTTAAATATCCCGACGGATACTGCCTGGCCAGATACCGGAAAAAGGGGATCGGATCCTCCTCTGCCGGATTCTTTTTCCAGAGCTCAGGGTCAAAAAAGGACTCCAACTGGACCATGATGATGTCCGGCCCGCCGTATTTTGCGGAATCCGGACGAGGATAAGGGGACCGGCCGTCCCTGCCTTTTCCTGCATCCATATTCTCAGGCACCAGTTCCTCCTGTTCCAGTTCCGCCACCACCTGGCGGTCGTACTCCTCCGGCCTGGCAATCCCTGTATTAAACACAGAATTGGCAAAACAATAAGGGAAACCGTAATCCATATATGCCTGGCCGATATTCCCGAAACGGACCGCCACCAGCCCGCTCATCATGGCAAGATCCAAAACGCCCCATATCACCGCCATTCCCACCGCCGCCACACAGGCGGACTGGGTAAGATTTACCGGCCGGGAATCCACAGGAGCCTTTTTCCAGATAAAGACGCAGAGCGCTGCCGTTCCCGCCGCCGACGCTGCCCCGGCCACGATCTGCCACCAGGAAAAATATGTAGTCAGAAGGGCTGCCGCGTATTTAACCAGCCTTAAGTCCGTAGCCGTAAAAGGCGTGGTGCGAAACAAAAGCAGCACTCCATTTGTCACCCCGGCGGCCATCCATGCCGTCCCGGCCGCCGCCGCCGCAAAAAATTTGCGCTTCACAAAAAGCGCCGGCAAAAATGGGATAAGTACCAGCAATGTATTTACCAGAAATACAAGAGGCCTTCCCCGTACATAATCCGCCAGGGAAGAAAGCGACTTCCTGCTGGCCAGTTCGACCGCCAGGTTCATCAAAAACGCCGCGATCAGCAGCATCCCCAGCAATTTCCACAGCCGTTTCATTTGGTTTTCAATCTCCTTTGTTAATTAACTTTATATCAATATCGTACAAACGCCCCGCGAACTGTCACTTGAATTTTTCCAGGCTATGGCATATAATGATAAAGATTTTATATCAATAAGAAAAAAGAAACGAGGACCGAATATGACAGATTCCCTTGTACAATGGCTGACTGCAGCTTTAGGCGGAAAGGTTTCCGGCGAGATGATTATTTTTATCATCTCCATGATCCCGATCCTGGAACTGAGAGGCGGGCTCCTTGCCGCGTCCCCCGCCCTTTTAAACGTACCCATCCTGCGGGCGATTCCCATCTGCATCATAGGGAACCTGCTGCCCATCCCCTTTATCCTCCTGCTGATTGAAAAAGTGCTGGATCTGATGGAGCAGATTCCCTTTCTGGACCGGATCGCCCTGTGGGTGCGGGCAAAGGCTGACAAACATAAAGGGCAGGTGGAGACCTACGGGTTCTGGGGCCTGGTGCTGTTTGTAGGCATCCCCCTGCCCGGCACCGGCGCCTGGACCGGATCGCTGGTGGCATCCCTGCTCCATATGAAGATCCGTAAGTCTTTCCCGGCCATCCTTCTTGGCATTATCATCGCCACGGTTATCATGTCCCTGCTCTCCTATGGGCTTTTGGGGGCATTGTTTGGGTAAACGCCTGTACTACTGTCTTGCGGAAATTCCCGTTCCCAGCAGATAATTAATAAACTGCTGCGCCGTCCGGCCGGAGATGCCTCCATGGCTCAGTTCCCACCTGTTAGCCTGCATACACAGCTCCTTCTCCTCCATATCAAGCCCGGCCCGCCGGGCTAATTCCGTCACAATATGGAAATATTCCTTCTGGGAAGGCTTTGAGTAGCAGATGGTCACGCCAAACCGGTTCACTAAGGACAGTTTTTCCTCCATGGTATCGGACCGGTGCATCCCGTTGCCGTTCTCCATATCATCCCGGTCACTCCAGTTCTCCTTGATCAGATGGCGCCGGTTGGAGGTGGCGTAGATCAGGATATTGTCCGGCCTGGTCTCCACGCCTCCCTCGATGACTGCCTTCAGAAACTTATACTCCACCTCAAATTCCTCAAAAGAAAGATCGTCCATATAAATGATAAACTTATAGTTCCGGTTCTTGATCCGGGCAATCACCGTGGACAGATCCTGAAACTGGTGCTTGTAGATCTCGATCATCCGCAGCCCCTGGAGATAGAAGGCGTTGACAATGGCCTTCACGCTGGTGGACTTGCCCGTCCCGCTGTCTCCGAACAGCAGCACGTTGTTGGCCTTCTTCCCCTGGACAAAAGCCAGGGTATTGTCCACCAGCTTCTTTTTCTGGATCTCGTATCCCACCAGGTCGTCAAGCATCACCGCGTCCATGTTGTTGATGGCATGAAAGACAACGTCCCCGTCTGGCGCGGAAGAAATCCGAAAAGCCTTGTTCAGGCCGAACATCCCCACCCCGTAATCCTTGTAAAATCCGGTTACACAGTCAAAGAAATCGTCCTCATCCGCCGCCTGCTCCAGGCGCTGGCTCAAAGCCTGAACCTTCTCACTGACATTCTTATTGTACATCAGCTCCTTTTTCCCGATGGCCTGATAACGGGAGATCCTGCTGAAGCAATCCACTCCTAAGTATTCCTCCAGCCTGGAAAAATCATAGTCAAACAGCTCCTTAAAAGCACGGAAGTCTCCCCTGGCAAAATAGTTGACGCTGCCCTCATTGGCCCCCACCTTCTCACAGGTAATGCTGAAGGGATTCTCACTGGTAATCAGGAGAAACGTCAGGTAATTATGCCATAGATTCTGATCAAACCCGTAGTCCGTAGCTACCTGCAGCAAATGCTTCATCTGGGTAAAGACCCGGGTCAAAAGCTCCTCTTTTTTCTGTGTTTTCTCATCCATCTGGCGTACAATGTCAGCCAGCTCCATGAGAATCGTATCCTTGGGCATATCCCCGTATATCAACAGCCTGGAAACAATCTTGTACATATCGTTTATCCCCTTTTTCTTCTAAGTCCGTTGCTCTAAGGCAATTTTGATTCATAATAGCACAAATTGCCATTCCAGGCAACCAGAAAGTTCCTTTATCATTTCTTCCTTGTTGCAGGACAAAAGTTACGGTTTTCCAGATAGGGCGAATGCCCGATGCTTCTTTTCCGGCAATACCTTAAAAGAAGATGCCCCCATAATCCATAACTGACACATTTCAAAAAAACGCAAAAAATCAGGATCAGCCCCACAACCGGAATCTGACCCTGACAGCTTGACTTTGCAGGCTTTTCACGCCGCAATATATTTTTTAATATCCTGGCATAACTGGCCGCACTCGTCTGCATAGACGCTTAAACTTACCACCTGGCCCAGTCCTAAGACCATGATCCCTAAAAGAGACTTTGCGTCTACCACCACGCTGCCCCTGCTTAAGTCCATCGCGTAAGGATATTTTTCCACCCGGTTCACAAAATCCGCCACTTCATGGGGATTTTTAAATCTTACTTTCAGCTTGCTCATTTCAAATCTCCTTCTCCTGACTCTGTTTCTGTTAAGGATTTTTACCAATTCAGCCGATTTTATACCTGCTTTATATAAAATAGCAAAAGCGGTGGTATCCCCACGATACCACCGCCTCCTTCAGCGTATCCTGCGGGTAGCCGGACTTGAACCGGCACGGGATTGCTCCCGAGAGATTTTAAGTCTCTTGTGTCTGCCTATTCCACCATACCCGCATTTATAAAAATCCTTTTGTCTGAAAAATGTATTCCTGATACATTCTTCCGATCTATGTTCTTCCGGCAAAACATGCTTCACATATCAAGCCGGAAACGACCCGGATGGGATTCGAACCCACGACCTCCGCCGTGACAGGGCGGCGCTCTAACCAGCTGAGCCACCGGGCCAAACCAAAAATACAGAATGAAAAAATAAAACAATGGACCTTCGGGGACTCGAACCCAGGACCGACCGGTTATGAGCCGGTTGCTCTAACCAACTGAGCTAAAGGTCCGAAACTTTACTGCAGATGACCCCAACGAGATTCGAACTCGTGTTACCGCCGTGAAAGGGCGATGTCTTAACCGCTTGACCATGGGGCCAGGAAAACGCCGGTCACCATGGACCAACTCCCCGAGTAGGACTTGAACCTACGACAGCGCGGTTAACAGCCGCGTGCTCTACCGACTGAGCTATCGAGGAATGCTGCTTGCTGAACAACGAGGGTATTATACAACATCATCCGCCATTCTGTCAAGGAATTTTACAAATTTCCTGGCAGAATTTTTCTGAGACCGGCCTGTGGGCAATACCCCCTGGCAGGGTGGCTCAGGCGGTTCTTCCATAATCTCTTGTATTTCCCTGGGAAATATGATATAATCAGCAGAAATTCCCAGTCAAAAGGAGGCGAATACCCATGATAGGTCTCATGTGGCTTATACTTTGTATTTTTATCGGAGCTCCCATGATCATTTTCCCGCAAAAGATTCTGGAACGGCCTGCCTGCAAAATCAAATCTGCCGGCATGGTCCGACTCTGCGGCGTGATCGTTATTGCCGTTGGAATCCTCAACTCAATATCATGGTAAGGTAAAAAACATAAAGACAGCCATTAATCTTTGTTCCCTACATACAGGCAAGCTGTAAAATCAATGGCTGCCTTTTTGTGTTTATAGCTTCTAAATCCCAAACTTCGTAAACACATCCGGCAGAGTTTTCGTCTTGCTGTGCAGATATTCTTCAAAATCCTCCTCCGTATAACAATACTCCAGTTCACGGTCCAGCCGGGATACGGACAGCCTTCCCTTGTAAATATCCACCCTTGAGACTTCCGAAAAGTCAAACAATTTTTCCATCAGCCCTTCCAGGGAATCTTCCTTATAAAGCCGCAGGGCGTCACAGCCGTAGAACATCCCGCTCTCTCCTATGGCAAAAGGCATCGGCCCGTAACTTTTCCGGTCATCATAGGCTTTTCCCCATCCAAAATGTCCGGCTACCAGATGGTTTTCTCTGATTTTCCGGGACAGCTCATACGTCCTGGTGTTTAATATTCCCGTAAACTCCGGCGACTGAAAAGATAAATCAAAACCGAAAATATTCATTTTGGAATAGAAAATTCTCTCAAAACAGGGCGCCTTCTGCTCCCCCATCTGCAAAAGGACGTAACTTTCCAGCATCCACCCTCCATCCCTGGCAAAGAACTCCCGGACAGCGGGGGTGATTTCCTCCGGAGACCAGGGAAATCCCGGGGCATAGGGATGGGTTCTCTTTTTCCGGTACTGTTCCTGTTCTTTTAAAGCGTCAATAACCCTGCGCATCCTGGCTTTACCGGACAGCCCTTCCAGGGAATAAGAACAAAGCAGGGCAGGTTTCGGCTGCCGCAGGGAAGTCAGCTTTTGAATGGCATACCGTTTCTTTCCATCTAAATCCAGCGCTTTTGCAGCCTTGCCTTCCCCGCCAAGCAGCGGCATTTCCACCCAGCCGAAATTGGTTTTCCGGTAAGTTTTCAGGCCGCGCGTAAATACCTCCGCCTTAAAGCAGAAACGTTCCTGTTCCTCATAAAAGACCGCCTGTATGCGCCTTGCCTCGTTTTCCGGCAGCAGAGGGTGGTCATTGTCCGCGGCAATCATTTTTGCCAGGACACGAAGCGTGGCAGGGGCTAAAGGCAGTTTTTTGAGCCATCTGAAAATCTCGGTTTCCGCAGTCTGCCGCTCTTCGTCACAGATGGATGTAACGGCCAGGAGGAAGAAAATATGTTCGTCAGCCACCTGCCCGTCCTGCACCATTTTCTGCGTCTCGGCAAAAGTGAATGCCGGGTATATAACCGGAACGCCGTCTAAAAAATAACGGATATAATGAAAATGGAATTCTGCCCTTAAGCTCCTCCTGCCGGGAAGAAAGAATTCCAGACTCTTTGGGTTTAAAACCGCGTTTTCCTCCTGGTCAAAGCCTGTAAATCGCCTTCTCCAGCCCAGGGAAGGCAGGTACACAGCCTGCATATATGCAGGAAGATACCACTGGTTTCCTGCAGCATACGCATCTTGGTCCTGGACGGAACTGACGACACAATAACTGCGGCATCCTAAACCGGCCATTAAAAAATATTCCCAGAAATCCCGGTTCGCCCCATCGATATCGGAAACTTCTGTTTTCTCATAAACATAAGGATGGCGGTAATCTTCTTCTATCAGAGAGCGATGATAAGCCAGAGAAGCAGTCAGGCTCTCCTGCATTCTCTGCACTTCCCGCGGATTGGGCCATGGATATTCTTCCTGGTAAAAAGCACACAGCTTTTCGGCCAGGCTTACCGGCATCACCTTCCGGGAAACGATCTGCAGGTACATTCTGTCAAACAGATCCGGTTCATGGCAGATTTCCCTCCATTCTTTATGGGCAAACAAGGCGGACACCTGGCTTTTTACAGATTCCGGCTCTTCATATTCCCTGCGCTCATAAGAGAGCTGGCAATCGGAAATAATCTGCATGCATTCCTGATACCAGTTCCGGATCTTCTGTTCTTTGCTGTCTTTTCCGAACAGAAGCTCTTCCATATTGGGAAAACATTTGAGGATCGCTGTTTTTAAAGGCGCATATAAATGCTGTCCGCTGCTATGCTCCAGGTTTCGAAGATCATATTTCTGGTACATATATCTGCAGACACAAAAAGGAGCCTTTTTTGTATTGGCCCAATGGGCATACAGGGCAAGAACCGCTGTGCTCCTTGTCTCCGGATAGACAGCTTTTCTCCCGTTTTTCTCGTATAAATGGTTGCTTTGACCGCAGTCCAGAACCGGTTCCCATAATTTCCTTTCCTTTTCCGTCAGATAGCCCTGACGGTCCATGTTCTGCAAAGTCAGATAGTCAAGAAAAGAACGCAGGCGAACCAGGTTTTCCGCTCTCATCAGGATACGCTCCGGGCCGGAAATCAGGCTTTTTTCGTATTTTTCCATCAGCTCCGGATTGTCCTGCACACGGAAATCCTTAGGATTCAGCACTTTTTCAGGAGGGGTTTTCACCGGGAAATTCCAGTACGGGGTACAGGCGTTCCATATCCTCCCGGCAACCATCCGGTTATAAAAGCTGCCGTCCCCGTCAATGTTTCCATAGGTATCCGGATACAGGCCGTAGGCTATGGCAAGCTCCGTGACAAACGGCCTGGGAGGAAGGCTTCTTTCTGAAAAATCTTCCCGGGACACGGGATCAAAAAGACCGTATTGATCCTTTAAATACTGTACAAGTCCCCTGCCAAACTGCTCGTCCAACTGCTCACTGAGAAAGGATTCCGATAAAAAATAAGCTTTCCAGCTATCCCTGTCCTTCCTGTCTTCCGGTTTTTCCAAAAGCTCTGCCAGCTTGCCCAAAGCTCCCTGTTCCCTGCTTTTTTTGATTTTTCTCTGCTCTTTGGTTTCCAGTCTGGCCAGCAAAGATTCTGCAGGCCGGGGAGAGGATTCCCCGTGGCTGTCTTTTGCCTGTGCCAGAAAACCGCTTTCCCTCTGATACGGCCGCGCCTCTCCTCCTGCCTTGTCTTCCCGGGATTTTTGTGCCGGCCGTTCTCCCGTCTCCCCTGGTTCTGCGCCATCCCTTGTCTTTGCATACTGCAGAGCCTGCTGATAGGCGTTATTTAATTCGGCAAACCCTTCCGGGTCTTCTTCCGGATGATGGAATTTAGCCTGACGGGCATAAGCCGCCCGGATTTCCCGTCTGTCTGACGCAGGCGCGATTTCCAGCAGTTCCCATATGGTTTTCTCACTCATCTTCCTTCTCCTGATCCCATTCTTCCTTTAATTCCCCATTGAACAGCCATTCTTCTTTGTGTCCGTCTTCTTCCTCCAATAAGGCAAGATACCTCTCCATCTCCTCGACTGCCTTTTTTACTTTGTAGCGGCGGTTGCTGTTTATTCCTGCCAGAAACCAGCCGATCAGGGAGCCAATCCACTGTTTTCTCTCCCCGCTGCTTTTTTCATAATATTCCTCCGCTTTTTTCAGAAGCCGCCTGTTCTTCTCCTGTTCTTCCGGCGGCGCCGTCAACGCTTCCAAGGCCTGTTTATACCGCTCAACTTCTGCTGGTGATAATTCCTGGTTTGCCAGGAGAATCCGGCTGCGCTCCTGCCTGGAATTCACCACCTCCACATGAAGAATGCCGTTGATATCATAGGAAAAAGAAACGTCAATCCACTCTTTTCCCGCCTTTTTCGGCTCCACCTTCACGCTTACTTCCCCCAGATAAATATTGTCCTTGGCATAGTATTCTTCCCCCTGATAAATCTTCACTGTAACCCTGGACTGGTAATCATACAGAGTCACAAGCCGTTCGGACCGAAAGGCAGGCAGGGTGGAATTCCGCTCAATCATCGGAAGAAGATAGCCGCGCTTATCGCCCTGCCTGCGGAAACTTTCCACGCCCAAAGTAAAGGGACAGACATCGGTGAGCAGGATATCCCGGATATCTTCCTTTCTGCCGCGGATTCCGGAGTACACTCCGGCTCCCATAGCCACCACCAGGTCCGTGTTGCCGACAACCACCGGCTCTTTGCCTAACAGTTCTGTTAAAAAGCGTTTTACCACAGGAAGACGGGAGGAACCGCCCACCATGATCAGATCATCCAGGTCCGCTATGCTGTGTCCTGCGTCCTCCAAAACGTGTAAAAACAAGGCCTTTATCTTCATAAACAAAGGCATGCAAAGATCAAACAGCCTGTCTTCGTCAAATTCCGCCCTGCAGGATACTCCCTCTATTGTCAGTTCGGCCAGGACAGATTGTTCCGTTCCCAGTTTTTTCTTTGCCGCCTCCATCTCTTCAAGCAGTTTATTTTTCATTCCAGGTGCAAGTTTTTCCCAGTCCAGCCGGTTCTGTGTACAGAAATATTCCGCCATCAGCCCATCGATATCATCGCCGCCTAAGGCATTGTCCCCTGCCACCGCGATAATCTCAATTACATTGTCAAAGCATTCCACATATGACAGATCCAGCGTTCCCCCGCCGAAATCAAAGACTAAAAGACTTTTCTCTTCCTGGCCCCGCCCTGTCTGGTAAGCCAGGGCAGCGGCAGAAGGCTCGTTGATCAGACGGTCTGCTTTCAGCCCGGCAATCTGAGCCGCCTTTTTCGTATTGCTTCTCTGCTTATCATTAAAATAAGCCGGAACCGTAATAATCGCCTCTTCTATCTGCTCCCCTAAAAAATCTTCGGCATATCCTTTGATCTTTCTGAGCAGCATGGCGGAAAGCTCCATAGGTGTATAAGAATCCTCTCCCAGAACATACGTTTTCTCCGTCCCCATAAACCGCTTAAAGGAAAGAACCACCTCACCTTCCTTGGAAGAAACCAGCTCCTTTGCCTCACGCCCCACCAGGATTTCCCGCTTTTCTCCGGTGCGGACGCATCCCACGGCGCTGGGGACCAGGCAGTTTCCGTTTTCGTCCGGGATCAGATGAACCTGCCCGTCCTTCCAGTAAGCTGCCAGACTGTTTGTGGTACCCAAATCAATTCCGATGATTGCCATTTTCTTTTGTCCCTCTTCTACCCTATCTGGCCCTGAACTTTGCCAATCCGGCCTACATACTTCTCAAACATCTCTCCCGGCATCATCTTCCGATACAGCCGCTCTAATTCCCTCTCTGTATCTGCCTTGTCTTTCTTAAGAGGCATATACAAGATCTCAAACTCCACCCCAAAGACCTGGGAGCTTATCCCGGTCCGTATGCAGCCGTTTTCCTGATAAAAACGGATCCTCCGTTCCCTCACCTGCATTTCTTCCTCGTTTCCCGCGCTTTCCAGGCTCTCGCATTCCAGCAAAATCCCATTGTCTTCTTTATAGAACTCCCGGATCTTCCCCAGGCACAGGCTTCCTAATCCGCTTCCCCTGTAAGGCTCGCAGACTGCCAGATAATCCAGCAGCAAAGAACCGCTTTTACGGTCTGTCACAAAAAATGCATAAGCTCTCAGGCTGTCTTTCTCATAAAGCCCCAGGCAGTCATACATATCCTTATCCATCATATTCTGAATCGCTGGCAGCGGCTTAAGCTCGTTTTTCGGAAAATCTTTCCTCATATATGTCTCATAAACATGCCCTGCCTCTTCCTGCCCCATCTTGTGCAGGTACAATTCCTCCTGCTTCCAAACCATGCCTTTTTCCCGTCCTGTTTTCTCCATAGACACGATTTTTCTCCTTCCTTGTTCTTTTCCCGCAAAAATGATATAATACTTCATTATGAACAATCATTCCATTTTTCCACAGCCCGGCGTCCTTACAGACCATGGCACAGACCGGATTTTATTTGGCTGCGGCATTTTTCTGTCTGTCACCGAGCTGTACAAACAATTATTTTTATATTATGCCATCAACAACCGGACTTACGACTGGTGGTTTTTTCCCTTCCAGCTCTGCAGCCTGCCTATGTATTTCTGCCTGCTGATGCCGTTTCTTCCATCCGGGCGCGTCAAGACGGCTCTCTGCACCTTTATGCAGGACTACAACCTGTTAGGCGGCATCGCCGCCCTGGCTGTGCCGGAAGGCTTCCGCCATATTCACTGGAGCCTGACCCTCCATGGCTACCTGTGGCATATTCTGCTGGTTTTGATCGGCCTTTTTATCTTTCTCACCGGCCGCTCCGACTTAAAGCCAGGGGGCTTTAAAGACACGATCCCCATTTTCGCCGTATGCTGCTGCCTTGCTTCTGCAATCAATATACTGGCTCCCGGACAGGGCAGGGCTGACATGTTTTACATTTCCCCCTACTATCCCAACACCCAGTTTGTCTTCCATGACCTGGCCCTGCACATTGGAATCCATCCTGCCAACCTGCTCTATCTGCTGACAATCCTCACAGGAGGCGCCATCCTGCACGTCATGTTCGGGCATGTTTCAAGAAGGCTTAAACCTGTGTGTTAAACGGCCGGCCTGTGTGACACGATCTTGAAGAACAGAAAACAGCCGCCACTACCACCAACGATAGTGACGGCTGACCTCGTCAGAGGTTTTTAATTTCCATACACTTCTATTACTACAGGTGATGATGTGATGCTGGTTGCATGACATTTATACCCGCCTAAATAAAAATCTACGGATGTCTGCCTTCTTTCATATGTATGATTATCCCATGGGTTAAAATATGACCATGTTTCATCGCTAGTCACCACATCAGCAGCGCCGATATTTTTAATCTCTGTTTCCAGTGCATTCAACTCATAATTTTCGCCTAGCTGTGGAAATATTATTCGTACATCAACTGTCAGCATGACTGGTTTCCCGTCGTCTAATACGTTCCATGTATCATCTGTTGCAAAAATGTAATTTGGCCTGTATGAAATTCCCCTAAGCTCTTCTATACTGTTTGGCAAAGTGTATAATTTTACCGGACTGTTCGTAAAGAAAACTTTCTTGCCCTTATGATTGTTATTTTGGCCTAAGCTTTCTAAATATTTTACCGTCACATCATAATCGTCACGTAACAGACTTGATACCACTTTATTATCGTCAAAAACAACATCCGTTACATAATCCTGCTCAAAATAATCATCATTGCCTTTGCGCTCCAATCCCAACTCATAATCCCCGTATTTTCCTTTTAATGAAGCATAGGAAAGCCCCATATCCTCAACGATTGCTTTCGCTACCACATTGTCTGTAGCCATCAAATTAACGCTTTGTTCTAATAAGAGACCATCTTCTCCTACCTGTTTTCCATCTGGTGTTACAGCATTACATAGCATATAACCTTCATCATTAAAATAATAGGACTTTCCATTTATTTCTTTCCATGTATTGGAAGGGTATGTGCCATCATCATTTTGATACCATTTTCCAATGTTATCTTCTTTCCACTCGCCGGCACAGGAGAGTAACGGGAGTGATAAGCTCGCAGCCATTGCCAACCCCAAAACAACTAAACCTTTCTTTCTCATTTCTGTATCCTCCTTGAATCATATTTTTCCAATCCTGACATGTCTCTTTGATTCCATTATTGCTGTTTGTAACCGCGCCCCTCTCTATATATTTTCAATAACCTCTGCCGCCTCCTGAGCCTTCTGGATAATATACGCAAACTCCGGTTCGATCTGTGTACCCTGGGGAAGCTCAAACTTTTTCCCGTCTAAAAATGCATTGGACATCTGATAAATATAAGAATTCCCGTCCATATGTTCCATGGCGAGTTCTTCCCCCTGCCGCCGCATTTCCTCTGTATTCTTCTCTCGTCCCAAAGCCAGCTCTGTCAATATGCCCAGCATGATTGCAAAATGTTCCTCATCCCATGCTGACAAATACATGCATTTGCACAGCCCCCTGCTGAAAAAAGGATAATCCGAATAGCAATCCATCAGCTCCTTAAACCGTGTCTTGTGTCCTGATTCCTCAAACAGCTTTTTTTCTTCCAATGCCTGTATACATTGCTCTTTAAATTCCATAATCATTCCCCTTTGTCCTTCCCTTATCGCTCCAGCTTCCGCCGGACCATCACATAACACATCATATGCGCTAAAAAAGTAATTGTCCACGACACCGGATATGAAATATACAATGTCTGCAAGGTACGGCTCACCGCGAATATGGTAAAGATCCACACCACTCTGAAAACACAGGCCCCGGTCAGCGCCACAAACATCGGAAGAAGGGAACATCCCATTCCCCGCAGTCCTCCTACCATGACCTCCATGATTCCGCATAAAAAATACGGGCCGCTGATGATCCGGAGCCGGTTCATCCCATACCGGATCACCTGGGCGTCGGAAGAATAAATACCCAAAAGCTCAGGGCCGGCCAGTACCGCTCCGCCGCCCATCACAATTCCGACCACGACCACCATTCCCTGGCAGTACCATAAAATCCTGGTCATCCGCTCATAGTTCCTGGCGCCGAAATTCTGGCTGGTAAAGCTTAAGGCTGTCTGGTACACTGCGTTCATGGCCGTATAAACAAAACCCTCGATATTTGCAGCCGCTGTATTTCCCGCCATGGCCACAGAACCAAAGGAATTGACCGACGACTGGATCAGTACATTGGATATGGAAAAAATCGCCCCCTGCAGCCCTGCAGGAAGCCCGATCCTGGCAATGGCCAACAGCTTGTCCTTCACCAGCTTAAGCCGGTCATACCGCAGCCGGTAAGGCGCGTCCGAGGCCATCAGGCACCGGACGATCAGAGCCGCTGAAATGCACTGGGAGATCACCGTGGCGAGGGCCACCCCTGCCACCCCCATATGGAACGAAATCACAAAAATCAGGTTCAGCACCACGTTGATGACTCCTGCTGCCATAAGGAACATCAACGGCCTTTTCGTATCTCCCACGGCCCGCAGGATGGCGCTCCCGAAATTATAGACCAAGGTAGCCGGCATTCCCACAAAGAATATTTTCATGTAGAGGGCCGACAGATTCAGCACATCCTCCGGAGTACCCATAAGGGTCAGCATAGGATCCGCCAGAAGCACTCCTGCCGCCACCAGGAACAGACCTCCTCCCACTGCCAGCACCATGGCCGTGTGGACGGTCTCTTCCAAATCCTTTATCCGGTGGGCGCCGAAATACTGGGCCACCAGAACATTGGCTCCCACGGAAAGCCCGATAAACACATTCACCAGCAGATTAATCAGTGCACTGGTAGACCCTACGGCTGCCAGGGACTCATGGCCTGCATATTTCCCCACCACAATAATATCCGCCGCGTTAAACAAAAGCTGCAGGATGCCTGACAGCATAAGCGGAACCGCAAACACCACCAGTTTTGAAAAGAGAGGGCCGCTGCACATGTCCATCTCATAAGTCCTGCCGGTTTTTTTCCCTGATTCCATTTCCTTGTCCCTCCAACCTCTTTACTGAGATGTATCTACAATCACAATACTGGAATCGCCCTGCCTGGCCTGCTCCAGCACAGCATCGGAGAGCTTTTTAAAAGATCCGTAAGAAGAAGTCGCTCCTGACAAACCATTGATCTCCTCTTTTCCCTGCCCTTCCAGAAGCTGTCCGGCATAGTACCGGGTATACTCGTTTGGATAAGTTCCACTGGAATGGAGCATGGACTGCATATAAGAATTGTCCCAGCTTTTAATAAAACCACTGGGATTTTCCGCATTATATTCTACGGAGACAATGCTCCCGCCTTTGACCATAATCGTGACGTACTCCTTCCAGCCATGGCTGAACTGGCTGGCCTGGGCGGTATAATAGCCGTCCTGGAGCTCCTGGCTGCTGCCGCAGGCAGTCAGAAACGCCATAACCAGAAAAAAAACCAGGCTGTTCTTCAACGTCCGTTTCATCTTTTTTGCTCCTCCTTCAAGGTAAATTTCTTCACCTGGGCCTGAAGGCCCTCAGCTTCCTCTGATAAAAGGCTGCTGGACTGATTTGTCCCCTCTGCATTTTTCAGGTTTCGGTCCGCAATATCTGAAATCATCCCGATCCGGTCCTCCATAACAGCCAGGGCATTTTCCTGCCCTTGTACTGCTTCCACCAACTTATCTGAAATAACTCTGATCTGGGCGGAAACGGAAGAAATAGCCTTGATTGAACTGGCGGTATCTGCCGTCAGTTCTACGCCGGACTTAATAATAGCGCTGGTATTATTCACGATTTCCGTAGCGCTCTGGGCAGCCTGGGCGCTTCTGGAAGCCAATTGCTTGACTTCATTTGCCACCACGGCAAACCCCTTTCCCGCGCTGCCGGCCCTGGCTGCTTCCACGGAAGCATTGATGGACAAAAGCCCTGTCTGGAAAGCAATATCTTCAATGGCCTTGGCAATCTTTGTGATCTCCTTGGCATTAGCGCTGATATTGTCCATGGCGCCGGAAAGAGCGTCCATTTGCGTATTCGCCTCCTGAATACGCATGGTAATCTCCTCTGTCTTAGACCGGGTCTGCCCGCTGCTGTCCGTGACATTAGCCAGCTGCTCCTTCACATGGACAACCTCCTGCACCAGAGCCTCTGTGGATTGGTTCTGCTCTAAGGATGCCTGGTGAAGCTGGGAGGCCTGGCTGTTCAGCTCATCAGCCATATCGGAAAGCCTGGCCGCAGCGGCTCCAAAACCCGTTATGGTCTCGTTAATAGATCGGATGATCGTGCTCAAGCTTCCCCGGATCAAGGCAAAATCCCCCTTATAATCCACATGGGGTTCAACAGACAGATTCCCCCTGGCAATCTGGGTCAAAACCTGTTCGATATCCGATATGTACCGGTTAACGCTCTCCAAGGTAGAATCCAGCGTTTTTGTCAGCACTTCCAGCTCATCTCCTGAATTGACAAAACCAACCTCTGTGTGAAGATCACCGTCCGAAAGCGCTACCATCCGGTTTGTAACATTCGTAACCGGGCAGGAAATGGATCTGGCAAGGCGGTAAACCAGCAAAATAGACACAGCCAGCACCGCCAGGGTACACAGCACTGCCACACCCATGGCAGCATTGATCAACTGGCTGTAATCGGACTTTGGCACTTGAATCACCAATGACCATTGTGTCCCACGGATAGGCGAGAAGGCCACAAGCATTTTTTTCCCGTCTATGGAAATCTCCACGGCCCCGGTCTCACCCGTAGTTGCATGGCCAATCTCTCTCTCATGGCCTCCTGCAAGCTGGATCATCGTACTCTGGTTAAGCACCACGGACGGCTCCGGATGGCCGGTTATGATCCCGTTCCGGTTAACCATATATGCCATGCCATTTTTACCCAGGTTGATGCTGCTGATCACATCATTAAGGATATCGTATTTATAAACACCTGCCACGTAGAATGCCGTCTCATTTTCCTCCTTCACCGGCATCCCTATGGTAATGCCCAGCTTTCCCTGGAAAATGGTTGAAGAACTGATAGTCAGATTATCCGTCTCTTTGAGAAGTTCAAAAAAACTTTCATCCATGCTTTCCGGCGCATTAGCCGTTCCCTGGACAAACCGCCCTTCCAGGTCATACAAGGCAATGGTATAAAGTTCATATATTTCTGCTGCTTCCGCCAAAACAGCCTCGCGGTTTGCCCGGACCGCTGTGGCATCAGGCCGAGATTGTGCCATTCCATCTACTGCAGAAATGCTTCTCATCCGCGGGTCATCAGCTATGGCCATCATCCTGTCAGCCAGCATATGGATATTAACTTCCATCGTCTTTGCTGACTGCCTGGCCATGGGCTGTAAACTGTCCAACAAAATACTGTTAGCCAGGGACTGCATGGAAATGGCCATAATCACGCAAGACACAACCACCAGCGCCAGGATATTCAGAGTTGTGTTTTTTAGTATTCTTCCGTTCAGGCTTTGTCTCATCCTCCCTCCTGTCCGGAATCCTGCTTTTTTCTCTCTTAAATCCATACCCTCTTCACAATCTCCTTAAAAGTAGAATAAAAGCCCACTCAGCCCCCCATATTTACCCGTGATCCAAATGACTTGCCAATACAATTCTCATGCTTGTTTTATCACACCGGGGAATGACAGACTTGTCCTGACAGTATACCACAGGCTGCCAGAAAAAGGAAGCCCCTTCTCCGCCGTCAAATATACCGGTAGATCAGCAAAGCGACTGCCACTCCCAGAATACTGGCCATGGTAATCCTGATTGACAGGCCGAAAGTAATGACCAGGACACCCAGGTTCAGCACCAGCGGCTCGTCCAGTCCGAAAGACTGGCCAAAATTCAGCCAGGACAGCCAGGAAACGCCATCTGCCAGGCTTCCCAGAAATCCGCCTAACACAATCCCCGCCAGCAAAAGGAGCAGTAAAACCCAAAAACCTTTATCCCTCATTCCAATCCCCCTTTTCGTGAAATTCCTTTTATTTTATCACCAACCGCCAAAAAAAACCACCTGAATTGCTATTTGTAAAGTTCGGCATGCAGTAGGGAAAAATCTTTATATTCATCTTTATCTTCATCTTCATCTTTATCTTTATTTTCTACAAAAATAACCCGATAGACAGATGCATGTCCCGGGAACTTATCATAGGTTGAAGATACCGCCCCAAAATCTTTTATCCTGACAAAGGCATCAATTCCAGCTCTAATCATGCTGTCAACCACTTTCCCGTCCACCCGGGAAACCTGTATGGTAATATAACCATAATCATTAACATTTCCAATCTTCGTCCCGTTTAGGTCAATACAATTACCAGTCGAACGGTTTCCGCTTAGGCTTCCCGGCCTCAGATTAAACTTTGAATTTGCAACTGTATCATAGAGCCGGTTTGCAAGAGTAACCGCAGTATCCACATCTAACGGCTTGGCACGCAATATTTCACTCAGTTTGGTTATAAGATCTGTAACAGAAGATCTATTATCTGCTCCGGCCGTAGTTGCGCAAAATCCCCAAAATTTTTCCGTCTGGTCATCGCCTGCTATTACACTGTTCATCCATTTTGCCACCGCTTCCTGAACCAATGTCATTAAGTTAGTACCGGCACCATAGGGCTTACCATGGGAAAAATGACAAAAGCAGGATACTCGGCTTTCCCATAAGCTAATGTTGGCGGTCGCAAACAAATTTGGGGCATGCCAAATA
>CATKXR010000022.1 GCA_949840805.1 uncultured Lachnospiraceae bacterium
TGGATATTCTTAAAATGCCGTCCTCACAGTCAGGAATTACCCATATTGCGTGGGTAGAATATACAGATGGTGATTTTGCATTGTCCCTGGTGCGTGCTTTTTTCCCGTCCTCTGAATTACAGAATATGGAACAGGAATTTCAAAAGGCCTTATCTCTTATCAATCAATATCGGGACCGCTTGTTACTTATTCTGGACAATGTGGAAAATCTTGATGACAGGCACCTTATGGGGATTGGGGAACTTCTTCCATGCCGGCTGCTGATCACAAGCCGTTGTGACGGTTTTTCAGGATTTGAAAAAATTCCTGTAATGCCGCTTAAGATGAACGAATGCATGGATTTGTTTTATTACTATTATCACGGAAAGCATGACGATAGTTCTCTGCGTCAAATTATAGAATTGGCTGACAGGCACACAGTAACAGTGGAACTCCTTTCCAGAATCGCGGATACGGAGGAGGCATTGCTATATGAATTTCTTACTGAACTTAAGAAATGCGGATTTCATATCAGTTCAGAGGAGGCTTCAACCGTTCACAGCAAGCTGCGAACGGAAGGACGGATTATAGAACAACTGCAAAAACTCTTCCGTGTCTATGGGTGTAGTATGCCTGAGACTCATCTGCTTATGCAGACTTCCGCCATTCCTGGAATCCCCTTTCATTTTGGGCAGGCAAAAAAGTGGTTTGCGCAGGAAAACCGCACACTCCTAAACCGTTTAGCCAGGAAGGGATGGCTGAAAAAAGAAGGGATTTATAATAACGGGAGGAATCGATATCGCTATATTATGCATTCGGTCATTGCCGCTGCGGTCCGGGCACAGTTTTTAGCGTCTCTGTATGAGGCATGTCAGGGGTTTATCAGAGAGATTACGATTGAAATGGAAGAAAGCAGGGATCAGAATGATTCGTTCAAAAAGGAACTGATACAGTTTAGCTGGTCCCTAAATGATATATTTACTGACAGCTTTAAAGGAGAGGAAGACTGCAGGTTTTTATGGGCTTTGGCTGAAATCTATCGGGATATCGGCTATTATGAGAGGGTAATTCCTCTGCTGGATTCTTTATTTCAGCTTTATACAAAGCTGTATGGAGAAAACTGTATCCAGCTTGCGTCTGTTTGGAATAGCAGAGGCATGATCGACTATGAACTTTCTCATTTTGACACAGCGTTGGAGGCCTACTTAAAGAGCCGATCTATTATGGAAGACAGCAAGGGAGAGGGTGAATTCAGCGCAACCGCAAAAGTAGAACTTGCCAAACTGGATCTGAATATTGGGAAAATCTATCTGAAATCAGATTACCGCAAGGCGGAACCATTTTTTAAACGTGCTTACGAGACCTTTTTGGCGGAAAAAGGGGATTCAGATGAGCTTACTTTAAATGCCCTAAGTCATAAGGCTGTCTTATTAGCTCATTCGGGAGAGCATAAGGAAGCAGAGGAGTTATATCTGGATCTTTATGGCAAAACAGACGCTAAAAGTAATGACAGGGAAATGCTTTTTTTAAGAGCCGGCATTGCGCATAATCTTGGAAATCTGCTGACAGATTACAGGCCAGCCGAAGCAA
The DNA here is from genome assembly GCA_949840805.1 of uncultured Lachnospiraceae bacterium. GTDB lineage: Bacteria > Bacillota > Clostridia > Lachnospirales > Lachnospiraceae > Brotaphodocola. Next base: position 1,570 of record CATKXR010000022.1, read on the forward strand.
TGTTATATCTGCAGGAGGCAAAGGATATTTTCAGGAAATTACTATCACCGACACATCCGGATACCCTGGATGTATGGAATACGATCTGTTCTTTGAGGCTTACATTAGAAGATAATTACCCGGATATTTTAGAAGACTTTTATCGGTTATTGGAACTGTTTCAGAAGGTTTACGGGATGGATGATCCTAATACTGCTACGATCTTTAATAATATAGGGCTTTGCCACTACTATATGAATCAGCCGCAGAAAGCGATTGAAAATTATAGGGAGGCAATTCGGATTGACTCCTTATTCTATGGACCGGATCATGAACATACGGCATATATTTATAACAATATTGGAGCAGTATATTCGGAGAACGACCAGCCAAAGAAGGCGTTACTTGAGCATGAACATGCATTAAGGATATACGAAAAATATTATCCTGACCACAAAAACCTTGATCTGGCACAGACCCATGCCGATCTGGCAGACGCTTATTTAAGGATCGGCGATTTGGATAAAGCCATGAATCATTTGAATGAATCATTTGCTATTTATGATCAGCTGCTTCCGGAAAATGCACATCAGTACCTTTCAGTGTGCAGTACACTTGCTAATCTGCTGGTGGCGGCAGGGGATTATAAAACTGCTGAGGAACAGTATTCCCATGTTATATGGTTAATGCTTGAAAACGGATACGAGGAAGATTCACAGGCAGTAAGAGAATTTAGTGAGAGAGTGCTGGAAGTCCGCAGAATGGCACAAAACGAATCAAAAAACACATAATATTTTTTGCATAAGGTGTTGGAGATCTGATAGGTTTCTGGCACCTTATTTTTGTTTTTACCAATCTTATTTCCTTCCACTGCATAATTAGTGGGAAGCATTAGGAAAGGAGATTAAAAACAAGATGAAGAGTAACAATAAGAAGGCTCTGAACCGTTTTGCAGTGGCAGTCTTAAGCATGTCCATGGCTGTGCCCTCCATGGTTCCGGCAGCCCCTGCCTTTGCAAAGGAAGCCCTGCGGGAGCAGGTTCGCAGCGCCCACTATGGCTCCCTGCCAATAGCCACACCCTCAGAGGCCGCCAAAAAGATGGATGAAGGGTTACAAATCCCGGACAGTGAAATCAGAGAGGCAGAAACACCAAAAACCATAGCAACACCAAGCAATGCCATGCCAAAGAAAAATCAAAGCACCTATCCGTCCTTTGGAAGCGAGGCCTTTTGGAAATGGCTGGATGATCTGATAGAGGAAATCCTTGGGGACTGCAGCGAGGATGATTACGAGGCAGCCTTGGAAACTCTTAAGGAGACGCTTAAAACCTGGCACGAAGCCATCACAAATGAGGATATGACCGATTCAGAAACCCATTATCCGGCCTTTGATGATTCAGAGCCAGGGGACTCTGAATTTTGGGACTGGTTCTATGAGCATGCAGTCACACTGGATACGGATGGCAACATCACAGCTTACAGAAACGATGTGATCTTTGACTGGATTACCCATGCAGAGTTTTCAGACGCTTTTTCATTCCTGATGAACTTCCGTACCATGCGCCAGACACAGACTTTATCCGCAGTGGGAAATCTGTGGCCGGACGGATACGGCATGAACGGCAATCTCTACCAGGATGGGAACGGGACAGAAGAATCCCCCTATATCATTGATTCCGTAGAGGATCTGCGGACACTGGCTATTACCATTGCAGGCGACAGCTATAATGAGGGTACTTATTACCTGATCCGTAGGGGCACTTATGATTTAAACGGAGCCTGGATTCCCATTGGCTTCCAGAGAAACAGCGGCCAGGGGTATGTTGCCTTTCAGGGACACCTTGCGGCAGAAGAAGGGGCCAACATCAAGAATCTCGGCTTTAAGGCAAATTCCAATCTGGGAATCACGGCAGAGATGGCACAGAATATCCGTTCCCAGAGATCTGTGGGATTCTTCGGTGAGATCGGCTCCGGCGCCACTATTACCAACCTGTATCTGAGTACCTCAGGGAATACTCTGGAGGGGACAGACTTTGCCGGAATTTTAGCCGGGCACGCTGTTGACGCGGCCATTAAGGAATGTACCGTAAACGGAATCGTCAAAGGCCGGGGGTATGTAGGCGGCATTGTGGGTTTTGCTGAATCTTCCACCACTCAGAAGAATGACCGGAACATGGTCATCGAAGACTGCCGGGCCGATAAAGTTGCGGCCTACACGGTGGAGGCGGTAAAAACAGTCAGCGAGTTCTGCGGCGGCCACTCCTGCGTGGGAGGAATCGCAGGGTTTGCGGCCAATACCACCATCATGGATACCTATGTAAGCACCAACACCGGAGCCGGGAATCATATTTACGGAAACGGCTCCTATGTGGGCGGTATTGTGGGTGTTATGGAAAACTCCGATGTATATCAGGGATATGTGTATGACGGCGAGATTGGCTCTTCCAACGCTTACGCAGTAGGCGGACTGGTGGGCGGTTACGATGGCGGACAGATAAAAGTTGGCCGCTTTTCAGCGACAACCGTAAGGCCCACTTCCACCAACAATTATGAAGCCTGCTTTATCGGAACCCGTGTCAATGGGGCAGGCTTTACCTACGGCGCCTCTGGAGATATCGCCTATCTGTTTGCCGACACGGCGACAAAAGCCAACCAGGGAATCTGCGGCTCCAGGGTGGAGGATGACGGAACCTTTGACGGGGCTGCCCATATTGGCTACTGGCATAAAGCTGACAATTACTACAGCATTGTGTCCGGACAGAACATCAACCATGCGGAAGAGTATTTTTATAAAGAGCTGGAAGAAGGAATCCTCAATATCAAAAAGACCGGAGAACATGCGGAAACCATCAATCATTTTACAGCGGATAAGCAGGGGAAACCTACCAGAGGATATCTTTTGGCAGTGGTCGATCCCACAGTAGATGGTACAAAGGCGGCCTCTGTCAGCGCTTATATCAGCGGCTCCTATAAGCCGGTGGTGACCAGCCGGGAGCTTGGCGCCTTTGCTCCGGGAGATGTGGTATACCTCTCATTCCAGGACATGGCGGATGGCACCGGGTATTTCCAGATGGATGACACCAAAGGAAGTAATCCATGGTACAGCTACCGGGAGAAAGATCCCTTCCGTGTGTATCGGGAGCATGAGACCACTAAGGGAGTGACGAAAGGGGCCGGTTATTCCATTACCATGCCGGAAGCGGATGTGACTTTAGGGGCAGTCTATAAAAAAGTATCCCAGTCTGTGGCCGTAAATCCGGCTAAAATCGTATTTGAGGTTACCCAGATCCGGACAGGAAGCCGGGAAAACGCCAATATCGAGTGGCAGGTAACCGCCTACAATGGCAACAACGACGCCAGTGACCGGGCGGAGATCATAACCGACGCCAACGGGAACCGATGGGAAAATAAAACCGTGATGACCGTGGATGGAAGCGGCCGGATTACCCGGAATGAGGACGCACTGTTCTGGCTGGGCTCCCTGGTAAACGGCTCCAATAATGATACGTTTAACTTAAGCTGGAAGACCGGCAATGACAAAAACCATGGAATCATCAGCAATCCAACCCCGGGGGAAGGGCTGACCAATGCGAAAAAGGCCTACTTTACCTTAAACCTTGAAGATTCCGCCCTGGCTGCGAAAGCGGAGGAACTGGCCGAGATCCAAAGGCAAGGCGGCTACAAGGACAGCATGACCACCAGCCAGCCCTACTGGTACCATTCCGTGATTACTGCCATCGCCCAGACTACGGACTCGGAAGACCAGCAGAATCCGCCAAAGGGCTATGCGGACATCGACATCAAATTCCATGTAAAAGATAATACTCAGGTCTCTCTGAATGGCGTGGCTCTTTCCAAAAACAGCATTACCTATGATGTGGTGCGTACCTTAAGGGGCAGCAGGGCAAACCCTGCCGTGTCCTATACGGTAAACGGAAAGACGCCGGATGAGGAGAGTACCACTGTATCCAACTTAAACGCCGCATTTCATCCAGATTATTTTTCAGGAAGCCAGGTGTCCTGGTATCTGTCCAGGCCCGGGCAGGGAGCTGATTTTGAAAAAGATCAGCATACGGCAGTGGCAGCGGATAAAAATACCTTTGATGACGGCACCATCCAGGTGGCAGTGTCGGGAACCGGAGATAAGGCCTATTACCACGGGAATGTCACATTAAAAGGCATAACAGCCAGCTCCTGCTCCAATGCCATGATTGCCGGTATTGTAAAAGCCCAGGATGAGCAGTATACCAGTCAGCTAAAGGCAGTGCCGGATACCTTAAACACTTATGAAACCTATGTGAAAGTGACCGGAGAGGATACCAACAATCACTCCGCCACAGATACTTGCCGGGTCCAAGTGAATGTTAAGACTGTGGATAAGACGGAGATTATGCCGGAAGAACTTAAGCTGACCGGCGGGCTTTCCGCAAACGGAGTGCCGATCAACCATGTCAACAATATGCATGGGTACCATATCATTTACACTTTTGAGGGCAATTCCAGATCCCAGGTAAAATCCCGTGATATCTATGTAAAGGACGGGGCCAATACGAAGGTGATTGACGGTCATGGGGAGACCTTTACGGCCAAAATCCTGCCGGAAAAGGATAACAGCCAGTCGGCATACCAGCCATATGACAAGAACGTGGTATGGTCCCTGGCAAACGGGGATGTCACCGGACAGCCCAACTTCAATCCCTATGATGTGCTGGACATCGATTCCGCTACCGGAACCATCACAGTCAGAGGGTACGGGGACAGCAAAGAGTCAGCCGACCCCGGATACTCTCCCTGGGTTCAGGACCAGATTTCCAAGGGAAACTTAGACGGGGTCACGGCAAAGATTCAGGTGGTGGCAACGTCAGCCAGGGATAACAGCCTGGTTCAGACAAAGCCTGTCGAGGTGACCTTCACAGCAGCTTCCATGAGCAGCAATATGGAAAAAGGGATAGATTTCGATATCGTCCTCACAAAAGAGGCGGCAACCGGGCTTTCCGGGACAGACATAACAGAAAAGGGAAACTGGAGCGGGACCGATGCCAGAAAGATAAGCGCGAAGGCCACCGGCACCAGCGAGTCCCCGGACTTTTCCATTTATGACAGGACAGGAACCGTGGAGGACAACCAGGTGATCTCCCTGACAGATGTTGAAGCCGTAAACGCCGGCGCAAGCGGGATGGTTTCCGTGAAGACGGACGCCGCCTGGATGAAAGAGATCATAAAGAACCGGGCATCATCAAACAGCGGAACGCATGGGGCGGTCATCAAGGCCAAAACCACCAAAGGTATTTCTGTTGCAGAGATTCCTATCTCGATTAATTTCCGCTATGATGGGGTAGATCTGGCAGCCTCCACGCTTTCCAAACTGCCGGAAGGCTATGTCCCTTCTCCCTCCGTGATTGCCTCTGAAACACCGGAAAATACTTATGACACAAAGAAGGCTTCTGTAAAAGACCGGCGGATTGCCATGGATGTGGTGGTGACCCAGGGAAATTACAGCATGAACAATCCGGGAACCAGGAAGTGATCTTACGGGATTGTGAAACTTGAAAATACCACATATACCAAACAGGGAGTAAAGGAAAATGACGCGGTCTATGAACTGAGCGGGCCTATCAAAGACTACTGCAAAGTGGAAAAGGGCTGCCTGGTACCCATTAAGGGGCACTGGGAGGAGCTGATTTCCTCCGGGAAAGTGAATGGAACGGTAAGCGGCATTGTAACTGCCAAAAAAGAGATTGACGGAAAATCCATGTCCGACAGTTACAAGGTATCCATCCATTTCCGCTATGATAAAGCAGTTCTGGAATCCCATGAGGAGACCTTTGATGTGGTCTGCACCCAGGATTCCAGAACCAATTCCGTAAAGTCTCACTGGACTGGAGACCACTTTATCCAGCTGAAGGCCCGTATCTCCGATGAGAACGGGAAAGATGTCACCCCGGTCTGGGAGAGCTCCGATGAGTCGATTGCCACTGTTGACTCGGACGGAAGAGTGTATGTAAAAAAGGACACCTGGATGAAGGAAATTATGGATGGGGCGAAGAATTACGGAACCGATGTCCACAGCGGAACCAGGACAGTGATCATTACGGCAAAACATCCACACACGGGGGCAACGGCTGACAGCTGCCAGGTGACGGTGAACTTCCGCTATGACCAGACGATCCTTGACCGGAATGAAGAGATTTTCAACCTGGTCCTCACTCAGACCTCCCGTACCAACCAGCCAGCCGTCAAGTGGAGCGGAAACGGCAGCCGGAAACTGAATGCCAGGATTTATGCAGAGGCAGGGGAGAATACCAGGCCATACTGGTCATCGGAAGACGGAAAGATTCTCACTGTGGATGAGGCCGGAAATATCCTTCCTGTTATCCATGCGGAGTGGCAGAAAGCCATTGTCGCCGAGGGGAAATATTCCGGGCAGAGGAAGGTGGCAGTCCATGTCCAGAATGAGGGGAAGACCCTGAAGGACAGCTGTAATGTAATTTTGAATTTCCAATACGAGGATGTAAAGCTGTCTGAAAATGCCAGGACCATGGATGTGACGATCACAGCGTCCGGAAGCCGGTCTGCCCCGGTCTATGCGGTAACAGGTACCATAAATACAAAGGTGCATGGAACCATTCATTCTTCCAGAAAAGAAGAGAGCAGGGTTGTATTCTCATCCGGGGATAATACGGTTCTGACTGTTGACAAGGATGGCAATATCCGCCTGGTACTGCCCACATCCATGAACGGAAGCAGTTTCACGGGCAGTGCCTCCAGCCTGATCAAAGAAGCCATCAAACATCCATGGACCAAGATCAACCCTTATGTGACTGGGAAAACCGTTGTGATTACGGCGTCTTCCGAAGACGGGCGCATGGCAGACCAGTGCAATGTGAAGGTAAACGTAAAGTATCTTGACAATACTTATGCTCCCAGCTTTGGCGGAGGTGGCGGACGGGGAGGCAGCGGCGGAGGAAGCGGTTCGTCTTCCCGGTCCACCACACCAAGCGGGAACAAAACCGCAACTGCTTCGGGGCTTCCGTCTTATGTGGTGAAGGGCGGAACCTGGGTACAGGATTCTGCCGGGAACTGGTTTTATTCCAATGAGCGCACTTATACCGATGAGTGGGCAGCTGTCCAGAATCCATACGCGGATAAAAGTAAGGGACAGCCTCTGTTTGACTGGTTCCATTTCGGAAAGGATTCCGTGATGACCGTTGGCTGGTATACGGATAAAGCGGGAGATACCTATTATCTGCACCCCATTTCCGACAACACCCTGGGGCATATGTATATTGGATGGCACTGGCTCGATGATAATGGTGACGGAATTGCGGAATGTTACTATTTTGAAACGGAGTCCAACGGCTACAAGGGCCGCCTTTATAAGTCCACAACCACACCGGACGGATATACGGTCAATGAAAAGGGGCAGTGGGTAGACAATGGAAAGGTTGCGGCCAAAAAACTGAATCAGTAGGAAAGGAGAATCCATAGAGCATGCCCTCCCGGTCAGGGAGGGTATGTTTCTGAAAGAAGAATTGAACATCAGGGCCGGCTTTGACCAGCATAATTCTTAGGAAAGAAAAAGGTATTGGAGAAGGAAGGATAGAGCGATGTATGAAACAATCAGTGAATTGGTTGCCAGATATACAAAAGTAACCTGGGATCCGGTATCTGGAAAGCACTTTGGAAGCTGTCCTTTTTGTCATGGGAGGACGGATACCTTTATGGCGGATGACCGGAAAGGAATTTTTTTCTGCTATGCCTGCGGCGCCTCCGGAGATAAAAAGGACTTCCTGGCAAGGATGGAACCCCAAAAGCATGGTATGATGACCGGTCAGAAAAATCCGCTTCTTCTACAGATTTATGAGGAAGCCGCCTATTTTTATTACACAGAACTGACAAAGACAGACCACCCGGGCCGTCAGTACCTTGCTGACAGGGGAATCTCCATGGACGGCATCAGGGAATACGGGCTCGGCTTTGCTCCGGACGGTTTTTCCGTTCTTTACAGCCGAATGATCAGACGGTACCGCCATGGGGAGCTGATGGCTTCCGGGCTGTTTAAACTAAGCGCCAGAGGATACCCCTATGATTTCTTCCGCAACCGGATCATGTTTCCGATTATGGATGAGAACGGCGATGTGATTGCCTTTGGCGGAAGGGTTCTTGACGATTCCAAGCCCAAATATCTGAATTCCACCGAGACGGAACTTTTCAGCAAGCGAAGGAATCTTTATGGGTTTCCCTACACTCAGGATACCAGGGGACAGGCGCTGATTCTCTGCGAGGGGTATTTGGACTATATCACGCTGCACCGTGCCGGCTTTTACAATTCGGCCGCAGTGTTAGGCACAGCGCTTACCCAGGAACACGCAAGGCTGATCGCAGCCAGATACAAGGAAGTTCTCCTGGCCATGGACAGCGATGAGGCCGGGATTCATGCGGCGAAAAAGTCCATTGAACTGTTAAGAAAAGCGGGGCTTTTGGTTAAGGTTCTGGATTTTTCTCCGTACAAAGATCCGGATGAACTGATAAGAGAGGAGCCCTTGGGAATCGAAGAGTTTAGGAAACGAATCGAACATGCGCTTCCGGCCCATATGTTTCTGGCCAGGCATGCGAAAGAGACAGGAGAGCTGATTGATATCCTGATGCAGCAGGTCGTTTGACCTGCTCTTTCTTTGCCGAGCAACAGATACTGTTTAGCCGGGATATCTTCCCGCCGTCCGTACTGCAGCGGAAGTTACTTTCCTAATAAAGACCGAAAACAGGTTCCTTTTCGTCATAATTAGAACAGGAATTCCTGTCCCATAAAAACGAAGAAAGGAGGTACTCCTTGATGGGCACATGATAGGAAATCATGGATGGAAGAAGTCAAGAAAATTTCCCATGAGAAGTTTCATGCCATGCTGGAACGGATCGTGGATAATGGCCATCCCCTTACCGAGTGGTATCCGGACTGGGATGAAGCCATGAAGCTGGCGGAGGATCCGGTTGAGAATTATGAGTTTATCATTTGGATACTGGAATCCAACCCGGACAGAGTGCTTACAGAAGAACAGGCAGAGGTGGAACTGCTGCTTCAGGATACACTCAGGCAATGCACACAGTTTTGCTGAAGAGTCAGTTATTTCTGCCATAACGATAGAATCCGGATTCGTTTCACCATAAAAGTGCGGAAAATAGAGAAAGAGATTCCATAATTCAGTTAAGCTCCGGATGGCTTTTCCAGGATTCAGGCTGTCCGGGATTGGAAAGAGAAAAAGGAGGAAGAGATGCTATGCGAATTGCTGCAGTACCCAGAAAAGAAAAAGAGCGTTCAGGAAAGGAGAAACCGTTTCATCCCTTGACTAAGGGAATGTATATGGCAAAGAAAGCAGTGAAGATGGCTGTGGTCTGTGTGACCTATGGACTGTGCCGGTTACATGCCTTTGCCATGTCAGGATTAAATAAAACCTATACCATTGCGGATACCACCAATTTTAATCCGGAAGCCATGATCTTAAACCTTGCGTTCTGGATCTCAAGGCTGGTGGGAATCGGGATGCTGGTATGGGGGATCTACGGCTATGTAACAGCCAGAAAAGACGGGGAGGCCGAGTCCATGAACGGAGCCCTGGGAAAGCTGATTTCCGGCTGCGTCCTGATTGCCATGCCAAGCGTCATGAAGGGGCTGGGAATCCTTTCTTAGAAAACGTAAGGTTACTGATCCTATGAAATCCGGCATCCAGGCGGTGCCGGATTTTTCGGATATCTTAGGCCCTTAAGAACGATTTGGTGTGAATCATGGCAAAACCCTGGTTCCGGTTTATCCGGGTCAGGAAGATGGGAGAAAGGGATGAGCAGATGGAAAAGGGATATTCCCCTGGCAGTCTATGGGGGTGTCTTTTACAGGAATTGTATCCGGACAAGGCTGTGTACTTACGCGGTGACCATAGGCCCGAACGTAAAGGCCAGTGATTTTGACACGTATTCTATTGCGCAGTTTCAGAGTTTGGTACTTAATATCATATTCTGGTTTTTGAGAGTGACCGGCGTGGTGGTGCTGATGTGGGGCATTTATGGTATGGTTACGGCAAAAAAGGACGGGGATGCGGATTCCATCAACCAGGCCATGATGAAGTGTATCTTCGGCGCAGTTTTTCTGTGCATGCCGGGAATCCTGAAGGCTTTAAAAATCATTGTGTGAAGGAGGGAACAGCCAGTGGCAGGAAAAAGGAGATGGAAAGGGACAGTTGTGGCTCTGTGTTCCATGTTGTTGATAGGTACGCCTGTGACAGCCCATGGGGCGGTGTCCGAAACGGCAGATGAGCTGCTTTCTGTCAGCAGCACCATCCCGCAGCCGGATGATACCGGCGCAGAGGATACGGATGCCACAGAGAAGAGAGACAAGATTATCGCGTATCTAAGGGCTCACCTGGATGAGGCAGAGGAGGATGCAACGGTTCAGGGAGGCTATGCCATCATTGACGCTGCCATCCGGGAGGCAGAGTTAAACACAACGGTTGCCACAGTATGGAAAAATTATTTTAAAGAGGAGGCTATGGCTCTGGGCATTGATTTTGAATCCGTCAAATATACGATGGTAGACCCGGACACCGGGCTTACTGCGGCCGGAACCACCGGAACAAAGAAGAGCGATGTGGAGAAAGCGGCGGAGAAGGTGAATATTCTGACCTGGAATACCAAAACAGACTCCCAGGGAAATGCCATCAGCAAGATCAACCGGGGCATGATTTCTGAAATATTGGATGCTTTTGATGTGCAGGGGAGCCTGATGACCAGTTTTACCAGGCCGATCCAGGCCTTAGCCATTGCGCTGGCCATTACCTTTGGCTGCTCCCAGCTGCTTGTGATGGTCACGGACCGGAACTTAAGCAGCGAGGCGCTGCAGAGGGAATTTATCAAGCTGCTGTTTGGAGTCTGGTTCATCTATAATTACAAGTTCTTTACCCTGATCATTATCCGTATGGGAACCTTGGTGGTGTCAAGCGTTCAGCTGGCAATCGGAAACCATGGGGCTTCCTCCGTTCAGTACACCATCGTGAAAGCCTTCAACACCATGCTGACAAACAGTACCATTACCCAGATTGAGTATAACTGGTTTACCAATACCGGGGCTTCGATTATGAATATCGGGTCCAGCCTGTCCGGGGCTTTTGGCTCCCTGACCTCGTTATTTGGGAACGGGATTGTGCAGCTTGCCTCCTCCTTGGTGGTGTATGCGGTAGCCATAGAGATCGCGGTCCGGTATGTATTTACACCCCTTGCCATCGCGGATCTCTATTCGGAACGGTTCCGCAGCAATGGCTGGATGTGGCTGAAGAAATTATTTGCCTGCGCGCTGCAGGGGGCGGTAATCTACATTATCATTTTCGCCACGGATATTTTTAAGAACAGCCTTCATGCCAGCTTTTCCGTCATCACCAACACAGCCATTAACCTTACCATGATCGGAATGTTTGCCAAATCCCGCCAGGTTGCAAACGACATCATTGGAGTCCATTAAAGGAAGGGGAGTAGATCAGATGATTATTATGCCGGTACCCAAGGATATCCGGAATGTGAAAGCAAAATTTATCGGCCCTTTTACCCGCCGCCAGACCTATGCCCTGGTGCCGGCAGGGCTGATTGCCGTGGGGCTTTATACGCTTTTTAACAGATATGTTTCATCGGAATCCCTGATCGGCCTGATTGCAGCCTTGGATACGCCGATTATCGCCTGCGGATTCATTGATGTCTACGGCATGCCTTTGTGGGTATTTGCCAAGGATGTGGCAATCACTAAATGCCTGGCTCCCAAGCACAGACTCTACGCCACGGAAAACACTTACGGCGCATATGCCGGACAGAACTGCATTACTTATGAGTATTTTGACGGGGATATGGAAGATTATTCCGGAAAGAAACGGAAGCGAAAAAAGAAGCTGAATAAAAAGCGGCTGGAACGGTTTTTAACGGACAACCCGGAATTAAAGCCGATAGAATGAGGAGAGGAGGAGAACCATGTTTGGACCCAAAAAACGTCAGCCAGGGAAAGACGTGACAGAAATCAGCAAAGCCAGCTCACAAAAAGCCGGTACGGATATTGACAAACAGATTCAGGATTTTTCCGGTGACGTGGGAAAGATGGAGTTTGATAAGAAGAAGGAGGCAAAAGAGAAAAGTCTGGACAGAGGCAGAACAAAACGCACGAAGAAGACAAAGCAGAACCGTATCCGGTCGATTCAGGTGCCCAAAACGGTCCAGCAGTCCATTCCCTATAAGCGGGTATATATCAACGGCATGATGGAGCCGGAGGAGGGAATCTTTACAAAGAGCTACCGCCTTACGGACGCCAATTTCCGTACCACCACCCAGGAAGCCCAGGATGAGATGTACTTTGCCTACGGGGATCTGCTGAACTACTTTTCACCGGACATGCGGCCCCAGCTGGTGATTTTTAACCGGAGCATTGATAAGGAAAAATTCAAGGAGGAGACCCTGTTTGCGGAACAGGATGACATCTATAATGGCCTTCGGAAGGATTTAAACCAGGTCCTGCTTTCCAAGATCAGCGAGGGGCAGAGCAACATTATCCAGGAAAAGTATCTGGTGGTTTCCGTCAAGGCGGAGAACATCGAAACGGCTTTCGGCACCTTTTCCCGGATTGACGGGGAAGTGTCAGCCAGAATCAAGGCCATCAATGAGGCTTCCACGGACCCTATGGAATTGCAGGAGCGGCTGGAGGTGCTTTACAATATCTACAATCAGGATACGGAGGTTCCCTTTTTTAAGAAAATGAACATTGACGGCAATGAAGCCCGGTCCTTTGACATAGAGTGGATGCATCAGCTGGGGCTTACCACCAAAGACATCATCGGGCCCAGCTCCATGGCCTTTGAGAATGACTATTTCCGCCTGGGAGATAAATTCGGACGCGCATTATTCTTAAAAAACCTTCCCACCCAGCTTTCGGCGGAGGTACTGACGGATATCGCCAACATTCCCTGCAATGCCATCACCAGCGTCCATTTCTCGCCTATGCGCCAGGATGAGGCCATCAAGCTGGTGAGGAATCAAATGTTGGAGATCAACCGGAATATGGCGGAAGCGGCCAAGCGGGCGGCAAAGGCCGGGCTGGGGGCTGACCTGGTGTCGCCGGATCTTATGCAGTCGAAAAAGGACGCGGATAAGGCCTATGATGATATTACGGTGCGGGATCAGAAGACCATCCTTATGTCGGTTGTGGTGACCGTGTTTGCCGATGATATGGAGGATCTGGACAAATACACAAAGATGGCCCAGAATAACGCGGAAAAGCATTTATGCACCCTCATGAAACTCAATTCCCAGCAGGAGAGGGGATTCCAGTCCTGCCTACCCCTGGGAAACAACAAAATCTGGGCAAACCGGCTGATGAATACGGAGGCCGCCGCCCTTTTTATCCCGTTTGAGTCACAGGAGCTTGTGCAGGCCGGAGGAAACTATTACGGAGTAAACGCCACAAGCCGGAACCTGATTATGATCAACAGGCTCAAGGGGCAGAACTCAAACGGGTTGATACTCGGCATGCCGGGATCGGGGAAATCCTTCAGCGCCAAGCTGGAAATGACCCAGGTTTTCCTCTCCAGTGACAAGAACGAGATCTTTGTCATAGATCCCCAGGCTGAGTACCGCCCCTTATGTGAATCTCTGGGAGGACAGGTAATCCGAATCGCTCCGGGCTCGGACACCCACATCAATCCCTTTGATATGGATATCAGCAAGGATAAGACCAGCGATGATCCGGTGACCGTGAAATCCGACTATATCTGTTCCATCTGTGAAAATGCCATTGGGGGCCATATGGGGCTGAATCCGGTTCAGATTTCCGTCATTGACCGGTGTGTCAGGATTCTGTATGAGCCCTACCTGACTCATATGGACAGGCTGAGGCAGAAAGGAATCGACAGGACCTGTGACCGTGAGAGGTCACCTACCTTTCAGGATTTTTACCGGCTCTTAAAAAAGCAGCCGGAGCCGGAGGCAGAATATATCCGGCTGGCCATAGAGAAATACTGCGTGGGGTCCTACAATACCTTTGCCTTTCAGACAAACGTAGACACCAACAACCGGTTTGTGGTGTATGATATCCGGGATATCGGCACTGGCATGAATGAGATGGGGATGCAGGTGTGCCTGAATGACATCTGGAACCGGACTATCGCCAATAAGGCCAGGGGAATCCGTACCTGGATTTATATTGATGAGCTGTATGTCCTTACCCAGTCGGAGAGCTGCGCAAGGTTTCTGATGTATATGTGGAAGCAGTTTCGAAAGTACGGAGGGGTTCCCACAGGGATTACCCAGAATATCGAGGATCTTTTGATGAACCGGGAGTCCAGGGGGATTATCAACAACAGTCCGTTTATTTTAATGCTGAACCAGTCTGCCGAGGACCGGAATGAAATCGGGGCCATGCTTCATATTTCGGAGGCCCAGTTAAATTATATTAAGAACGCGGATTCCGGCCAGGGGCTGATTTACAGCGGGAAAGCTATTGTGCCTTTTATCAATAAATTTCCCCATGGAAATTTGCTGTACAGGGTGATTAGTACGAATCCGAATGATCAGACGGGAGGTGCTGCTGTTCAGTGAGGAAAGGAGAAATCTTCCTCTTGACATACAGAACAAATGTTCGTATAATAATCCTATAGGAAAACCGAACGTACATTCGAATACGATACAGGAGGTAATGTCTTATGATGATCACAAAAGATACCATAAACCAGGTTACATTTGAAAATGAAGACGCGAGGCTGCTGATTTTAGACGTTGTAAGCCATACCGGCGCCTGTTTATATTACTTTGATACCGATATTGAGATTACGGTTTTTATGGCCTTTAAGATACGGGAGAGAGCGTATAAGGCAGACAGGAAGGAAGCGTTTTATAGCGTTTCCCTGCTTGATGCTAAGCATATACCGTTTAGAAAGCCCAGAAATCGCTCAGCGCAGCTTTGTGCATTGAGATGTTGAGGAAGGACGGGCATTTAAACCAGACAGAGATTACCAGAGTTCTTTCTATCTCCCAGAGAAGTTACTCTTATTATGAGATCGGGGATAAGAACATTTCGCTGGATATCTTATGTAAATTTTCCAGATTCCACAATATATCCATTGATTATTTGCTGAATGTTACAGATGAGAGGGAACCTTATTCACCGAAAAAAGGGGAATCAGGTCTTTGATGTTGAGTGGATATGAATTGACATCACTAAAATAACATATTATAATGGTAACAAAGAAACCAAGAAAATCATATTATTTGGAAAATTTAAAGCGATAGAGGTGATTCGTATGGCAGCAGCGGGCAGTTTTTTAGCAGAAAGAAAGATTATTAGCGTATCTACAAAGCGTCAGGTTACCATACCTCAAAAGTTTTTTGACTTGCTGGGTTTTCAGAATGAGGCTGAATGTATCTTAAAGGATGATGGGATATTCATTCGTCCGGTGCGTATGGGAGGAAGTGAGTTTGCAGAGAACATTCTGGAAGATCTGATCGCGCAAGGATATTCTGGCAAAGAACTTTTGGAAAAATTTAAAGAGCAAAGCAAAAAAATCCGCCCGGCAGTCGTACAGCTTATGGTAGAGGCAGACGAAATCGCGAAAAGCGGAAAAGCTACTTCTTTGGATGAGTTGTTTGGTACGGAGGATTCATAGATGTATGAAATGCGATATTCCAATGCCGCGCAACGGTACTTTAAAAAGATAAAAGAAAAAGGACTAAAAACGGCATTTAGAAAAGCTCTGGAGACCATAAGCGAGAATCCATATTGCGGTACTCTGAAAGCAGGAGATCTGGCGGGAATTTATGGGTATGATGTTTTTTATAATCGAACCAATTATGAAATTTCCTATCGCATTTATGAAGAAGACGATAAAATTGTCGTTGTTATTATGGCAGGAACAAGAGAGAATTTTTATCATGAATTGAAACGATATTTGAACTGAAACGATTATCCGGTTGAGCACCGAAGTTAAATTAGGATTGGCTTCGGTGCCTTTTTATGCAAACGGGCGCCCAGAGAAAATATGTCAGCCAGAGCTGACGGGGTGCCTGGCGTGCGAGAAGGGAAAGGCTTCCCTATTCGATTGCACAGGCCTCCGAAATGATATCCTGAAGTTATTTTTTACTGGCTTTCACCAATAACATCATGGGACGGCGCAATTCGTCTTTCATTCCCGGGATACGCATCATTTCTTCTGGAGGCTTTGCTTCCTCTACCACTTCAAGTTCAAAGCCGTTATTCAATAATCCCATCAATATTTGTGTGAGTGTGTGGTGCTGCTTTACTACATCACACCCTAAAAAGTGGGTCTTTCGTTCTCCAGGGATGAAATATTGATCAACCGGCCAGTACTGAGGCGTTCCGGCTTCTGTGTAAATCCAGTCCTGCCCAACTCCTGCAGTAAAAACAGGATGTTCGATATTAAAGATAAATACTCCGCCTGGTTTCAATGTTCGGTATACGTTTTGAAATATTTTCTCAATATTCTCAATATAGTGCAGAGCCAGATTGGAAACGACACAATCCCACATATTTTCCGGGTATTCATATTCCTCAATTCCGCAGACACGATACTCGATTTGTTTTTCTGCGTTTCTCTTCCTGGCCTCTTCAATCATTTTTTGGCTAAGGTCAATCCCTAATACCTGTGCAGCTTCTTGTTTTGCCGCAAAGGTACAATGCCAGCCATAGCCGCATCCCAAATCGAGTACAGTTTTCCCTTGCAGCGGAGGAAACAGGGGTTTTAGCTGATGCCATTCTCCGGCAGCGCTTAGGCCCTCCTGACTGCGGGACATTTTTGCGTATTCTTCAAAAAATCGCTCATCATCATATTCGTTTTTCATAGTCAATTCTCTTCCTGTTCTGGTTTTCCCACTTGTTTTACTATCGATGGAGGCTTTCGGTATATACAATTGCCAGTCCCATAGAAACACAGGACCGGCAAATCCATTTTATAAATACTTTTTAGCTTCTTCTAGGCTTAGATGATATTGCTCCTGAACCTTTGCAAGGATTGTCTGCTGTGGAATGCCTAAATTTTTTAGTATAGAGACTGTTCCCTTAATCCCCTGCTCAATCCCCTTTTCAACATTGATCTGGTCTCGCATTAACAGCGTCATATACTCATGCCTCCATTCCCGGTTCGGCTTTGCTTTTTCTACGGCTTCCTCAAGTTCCTGCACAAACGAATCATTGGTCACTTTTCCGACGACATAATCTAAGAATGCTTTCAATTCCCATAGAAATGTTCGGATCCTCTTTACAGAGATTTTTAAAGGTATAAAGGTGCTCTATATCCCCAATATCTTTTAAATCAAATGGAGATAATCTTTATTCTATCACGATTTCCATATGTGTTCAATCAGGTTTTCCATCTATGTTGTCTTCCTGTTGCGACTGCTTTTGCCTCTAAAACCGATTACAGAAAAATCTGCCGCATAATTCCCGCAGATAACCCACATACAGGGAAAGTAAGAAGGAGGAGCAGAGATGTTTTTCAACAGGAAGCGAAGAAGGCGGTTCTGGGCGATTCTGTCTGTTGCTATGATTGCTGGTAACCTGGCAGGCAGCATGACAGTTTCTGCTGCAGGAACAAAAATGCCTGAAAAGGAAGATAAGCCAGTCTCAGAAGAGTACAGTTCTAAAGAAACACCATCTACCGAAAGTTCCTATATCAATGATACGCCCTTAAGGCTGCAGGTATCCAAAGTCAAAACAGCAAAAGGCGCTCACGAAGGAATTTCTCCCCAAAATACAGCTGCTGTCCAGGAAGATACCATCACCTACCAGCTGTCAGGCAGAGTGGAAGGTTCTGAGGCAGAGCTCATGGGGAAATACGGATATGATCAGGTGGAGCTTGCCTATTCGCCAACCGGGGCTTATCTGGGATATGGATATTTCAACGGAACCCTGGAATATCTTTTAAACCGGAAGGCGCAAAAGCTGGACGAAGAGATAGAACTGATCTATAACGAGCACGGCGTGTTTGACGGCTACGCCTATATCACCCGGAAGCTGGAAACTGCCGATGATGTCAACCGCTATGTTGCCGGCGCTCGGATGGCGTTGTATGACGCAGTTGAGATCTTTCGAAATCCGGCTGTGACCAGAGACAGCGGCCATTACGGGGAGGATGAGCGGTTTACCGGCGTGACGGTTATCCGTGACAAAGGTTCCAACAACGTTACAAGCGTGTATGTGAACCAAGGATACGCGGGAACAAAAGTGGAATATGTCCTTCAAAAAGAAGACGGGACAAAGGTTCTGATTGACGGAAATGGAACCGTGATCGACCAGAACTACCAGTACCAGGACGCTGTCAATGACACCGGAACCGGAGTGTGGATTGCCAAGACAATCCAAAGGGGAGACACCCCCATCCTGTTTTACAGCCTGGACAATCTTCAGATTACCTCTAATGACATCTATACCAGCATTGGATTCCAGAATGATAAGCTTATCGATCAGATCTTCGGCGCGGAACGTCCGGACAAGAAAAGAAACCTGTATGGATTTGACAAAAGAGGCAAGGTGGTCAATATCACCCAAAAGGACGAACTGGATTTTTCAGTCTTTGCCTTTGAGGCAGGAACCAACCGCCCTGTTTATGAGTTTGTAGGCGGAGATTATGAAAAAATCCGTTACAGCCTTCCGGAAAAAGCCATTGAAGTCGGTGATCACACGGTCATGTATCACCTGGATGAGGACGGAAACCGGGATTCCAGAGTGGATCCTCAGACCGGAATCGCTTATATAGAAGAGTCCATCGCTGACCGTGAAAGCTATGATAACCTCCATCATGTCAATGATACTGTCTCCTCGGAACATACCAAACTGTATGTGTGGCCGGTAAACATTTTTTATGACGGTTCCGGTGCGGCTCAGGGAAACGGGAACGGTTCCCGGACGTTTCAGAAGATCATGACCACCCGGATCGCCGCCATTCACGCTGACACACCGGAGGAATATACCACAGGAACCTATGAAGGAGATTCCTTTCAAAAGGCTATGAACCCGGTCCTGGACACTTATGGCCATCCGGTGTATTACCGGAAATCGGAGGAAACGTATCAAAAAGGAGAAGACCGGTATGATTATGACGGGGACGAATATCTGGGCTTCACCTACAAAGACTCCCTGGACCAGGAAAATGAGGATGCCTACCGGGTAAATCCCCATGAAGAGCTTTATAATGGGGATTCGGATAATCCCTTTGATCAAAGCACCCACTATCAGTATTCGGATAAGCAAACCATACGTCTTATGGTGGATATAGATGGCAATTATATCGTAAACGGCGCAAGAACCGTACCGGTTCCCGTGCGTGCCGGCTACCAGTTCGCAGGCTGGCTGATTGAGCCGGACCGCCTGACAGACGGGGGAAGGGTTGTGGCCAGGTGGCGGAACGGGAACAGTTCCGGAATGGATGAAACAGAAAGAGAGCAGTGGTATTCCAGCCAGTCTGCTTCCGGGACAACAAGGACCGTCACGGTTACCTTTGAGGCAAACGGCGGTGAATTTCGCAGCGGCTCCGGCGATATCCACTCTACAGACAACCTATTATACCGCAGGCTGGGAGACGCCTATCTGATGGAGAATGTGTGGACAACTGGCGAAAACACTCCCAACGACCCTTTTGATACACAGCTTGTCAATACGGTAGGGAATGTGGCCGATGGAACCCACACAATTTTAAAGGGATCAGAAACTGGAAACGATGTCTACTCCAGAACCGGCGCCGGAGGCCAGGCCGATATGTTAAAGAGGGTAAATGCCGGAACCTATATCATGGAAGAAATCGCCTCGCCTGCAGGCTATGTTAAGAGCCTTCCTGTAGGCGTAACGGTAAATGAGGATACCAACCTTCAGTATGCGGAGATGATCGACAGGACTATAAAAGCAGAATTTATCAAAACCGATGCTTCGGATTCCCAGGAAAAAGGTCTGTACATGGATGGAACCCGCCAGCAAACCGATGCCGGCACAGGGATTACCGTGAAAGAGCCGAAAGGCTCCTGGTCTCACAGGCATGTATCCGGCGCGGTCATTTCCTTAAAAGCAAGGGACGATCCCACAAAAAAGGCATTCAGCGACTGGGTGAAGGTGACAGAGAATCCCCGGATTGCCAAGAAAGAGGAAGGGGGATTTTACTATCTGGAGTTCTCTACGGATACACCCTTATTCCTGGAGGCACTGCCGAAAGGGAACTACAGGCTTTCCGAAGTGCGCACCCCGGAGGGCTTTATCACGATGCCGGATCAGGATATTACCATCGGAGAGAAAGATGGCGTACAGATCTATTCCATGAAGGACGACCATACGAAAGTGGAGATAGAGAAATATCAAAATGACGGGACCGGAAGGAGGCCTCTTTCCAATGCCTGTCGGGCAGAACTGGCTCTTACGAACCGGTCAGGAGAAATTTTGGCAGTCTGGAAAACGGATGATCTGTCAGACTACATAAGCAGTGGAGGAGAGGAGCCTCTTTCCTATTGGCAGCGTCTGGCTTCGGTGTTTTCCGGGGACAGCAGGAAAAAGAAACAGAGCTTTGTGGAACTGTTTACAGAGCAGGTAAACCATGGAGACATTTCCTTTTCCCAGATTTCCTGGGAGGCACAGCGAAAAGCGGTGAAGGCTCCCTATACCACAAAAGAAAAGGAAACCTGGATCATTTCCGATGGCTCAAAGATTGTCTGTGACAGAGGCTCTGCCCCGGAGGATGCCCCCCAGGAATTTAAAGACGCTTACAATACCAGAAACCTGGAGGAGGACAGCTTTACCTATCCGGTGACGCTCCATGCCAGAAAGGAGGAGGCCTCAGAAGATCTTTCTCATCAGATCTGGAAGGTAAGCAATGGAAGCAGGATGCGTATCAGTATCCACAGGGCCAATGATGGTACGGCGGCAGGGCGCAGGGCCTATGAAGTTTCCTTTGGGTTTAACTACCGGGATGATTATACCGGGGGCTATGCCAACACCATCAGCTATGACACCATGGAGGGAATCCACCGGTTTGATTACCTCCCTGTGGGAACTTATATCCTGAAAGAGACCGGCACCCCGGAGGGCTATGTAACAGCACCGGAGCAGACGATCCAGGTAGAAGAGAGGGGCGACATCCAGCGTTTTACCATGGAGAATAAAGAGCGTCAGCTTTCCATCGCCAAGGTCGCGGGAAACGGAGAGGATTACTATGCTGGCGCTTCCCAGGGAGCCGCGGTCATGAGTAAGGACAAAGGACAGGCCGCAGTGATTCCCGGGGCTGCCTTAAGCCTGTATTTCAGTGAGACAGAGATTGCGGATTACAAAGAGGCTTTTGCAGGAGGAAACGTCCCGGACGGGGCAAGCCTGGCAGACAGCTGGATATCGGGAAGGGATGGCAGATACACGGAAGCTGAATATAAGGCCGAGAGTATCCGGTTGGACCAGGTGGGGGATTACCGTCCCCATATTGTGAAAAATCTGCAAAACGGGTGGTATTACCTGGTTGAGACAGAGACGCCTTCTTACTTTAAAACCTTTGAGCCTGTCTCCATTCCGGTGACAGACTTGTCTGCCCCCGATTTGTCAGCCAATATCCAGGCGGTCAATACGCCCGTCCCGCTAAAAGTAAAGGTGTTCAAACAGAATGAGGAAGGAACTCCGTTAGCCGGAGCTGTCTTTAAGGTCCGAAATAAGACCCTCGGAGGCATTCCGGTGGGGACGTTGAATACGGATGAGACCGGCTATGGAACCTTGTCTATCATGGAGATCGGAAGGTTCTCCCCGGAAGGCACGCTGGAGCCCTATACCTTTACCATAGAAGAGATCAGCGCTCCTTCCGGGTATGCCCTGAACCATGAAATCCATGAATTTTCCGCCTCAACGGATGTTCATGATGTCTATACCCTTATGACAAATCCATCTGACGCAGCCATAGTCAATGGCATATTATATGTGTCCGATAAGCCTTCTGTACTAACTATATCAAAAGCGGATTTTTATGACGGCCAGGCCGTACCGGGAGCCACACTGGCGGTCTATGAGGCGGAGCAGAAAAATGGAATCTGGCAGAGCACCGGGATATCCAAAGGCGCCGACTGGAAGTGGATTACTGAAAAAAGGGAAAAATCCCATACCATAACCGGTCTGACGGCGGGGGGAACCTACGTTTTGACAGAGGAATCCTATCCTGCCGGATATACAAAGGCAAAGGATGTGTTCTTTTGGGTGTCACCTGGCGGAACCTCCATCGAGCGGATCTGGTATGACCCCAAAGAAGATATAGCCATTACCTTTGCCTCTGACAGCACAGGGGCAGTGGAGAAGGTGACCTTTACCACACGGACCGTCCTGGGAACCTATGTGGTGCTGGAGGATGTGGAGAAGGGAACCTGTGTGAATAAGGGGACGCTGGCAGACGGCAGTATCCATCTCTCCCCGGATGATGTAGAAGAAGGGCGCAGGTACCGGATCAGGGAGTATGTCCGGTATTCCGATGGCTCTGAGGATATTCTGGGAACGGTTACCTTTCTCGCAAAGCTCCATGAGGGCTGGATGAAGGTGAATCTGCGAGGGGATGTCCAGAACCTTACCTATCATATTACCGATGGAGCGGGCGCTGAGATTCTCTCCTTCACCCCGGATGATACCGGAAGCTATACGGTATCCAATCCGCTTAAGGAAGATCCGGACGGTCTCACGGTCATCGGGCAGATTTTGAGAAAGACAGGGGTAGATCACGCCGCCGTCCAGGCTGGGGATACCCTCTACTATGAGATTTCCTATGAGGGAGAGGGAAAGGAGATCATCGTTCTTCCGGCAGACGGGATTACCTATCTTCGGGCAACCGGCGGGCTTCAGAAACAGGAGGACGGGACCTACCGGATGGTGACAACGAAACAATCCGGGACCATGACCGTGGTGGCTCATGTAGAGGAAGAGGCAGCCGGCTATATCCACCAGCAGGTGAGTATTGACGGGAAAGCCTATAGTTATGTAAATCCGGTGGCAGTCAATCACGGGGATGGTATCTTTAAGGATTCCTCCAAGCTGGTCATTTCCAGCGCTGTGGCAGGAACACACCTGGAAAACCGCAACGCCCCGTTTACCTTTAAAATCATTTTGACCGCCGGAGACGGCTCCCCTCTTTCCGGAGCTTATGATTACCGCACCAGATATACCAATGGAACCCTGTATGCTTACGGAGAGAAAAGGGAATTTGAGATTTCCGTCAATGGAAATGATTTTATTACCATTCAGGACCTTCCCTACAATACCAGCTATCAGGTCCTGCAGGTGGTGGCAGAGCAGCACCCCTTTGTCGTGACCAATACAAGGGTGGACGGCAGGACCGGCAATACCGCTGTATCCAATGTCTTGTTTACCAACACGAGGAACGCCGCCAGCGAGCGCAGCGTGTTCCTGAAAAACACAGGGTATTTCCTCACGGAGTATCTGCATATACGGAACGGAGGTTCTCTGACGCTGAGAAAGTACGGCTTTTCGCTGGGGGAAAAGTGCCAGATCAAAGATATTTCCCTTCTTAATAAGCCTACAGAGGTGTGGTTTACAAAACTTGACTGGACGGATTCCGAAGAGGTGGAGGGAGCGGTCTGTGTGCTTATGGATGAAGACGGGAATGTTCTAACCGATTCGTTGGGCAATGAGCTCCGGTGGATTTCAGGGAAAGAACCGAAAAAATTTGCGGGAATTTTAGAAGCAGGGAAAACCTACCGCTACCACGAGGAAGCAGCTCCGGAAGGATATGGATATTCAGAGGATGTGGTATTTACGGTGTCGGAGGACGGGACTGTTGACAAGGTCGTTATGCAGGATAAACCAACCGTTTGTTATTTTTCAAAACAGGATTTTGCCGGAACCGAGCTTCCCGGTGCTGTCTGTGAGCTGGGAGTGGTTAAGGAAAACGGGACAAGAGAGTTGTTAAGCCAGTGGGTATCAGGGACTGTGCCCCACCGGATTGAGGGAATCTTAAGCCCGGGAAAGACGTATTACTACCATGAAAAAGAAGCGCCGGATAACTATGGGTACAGTGAAGATATTGTGTTTTCTCTGGACAAGGAGGGCAAAGTCAAGTCGGCCTGTTATGTGAACGAGGAGGGGGAGCCGGTCTTTTATGACAAACATGGATATCCGACCGACATCCATATCCATACAGACGAAAGCGGGACGGTGACCTATGAGTATCAGCAAAAGGAAGTATTCCTGGAAAAGGGAAATATAGTTACAGAACTGGGAGAGATCATCGCGGAAGGGGTAGGAATGGAAATCCTCATAGAGAAGAATCAGATTTCCATGAAGGACAAGCCTTTTGAGGTGACTGTTATCAAAGAGGATTTCGCCGGGAAAGAAATCCCCGGAGCCGCCTGTGAGCTGAAAAAGGTGAATCCGGATGGCACCGCCGTATCCGTTGACAAGTGGATATCAAAAGAAACACCCCATATCCTGGAGCATGGGCTTAAGGCAGATACCACTTACCGTTATCACGAAGAACTGGCGCCGGAAGGCTATGGTTATTCGGAGGATATTGAATTTACCGTCAATCGGGACGGAGTGGTGGTGCGTGCCCACTATGTCAACGAAGACGGAGAGCCGATTCTGTTTGACAGGGACGGTTATCCCACGGAAATTATCCTGCATCCGGATGGGACCTATACCGATCATGGACATACCATTACCATTGATGAGAAGGGCAATGCCATAGATAAGAATGGGGTGGTTCATGGAGAGGGAGTGCAGTATGAGATTCCCGTCATCGGGAACCGGATCGTGATGAAGGATGCCCCGACAAAGCTGTGCCTGGTGAAGACGGACCTGGAGGGTGTGCCTGTTGCCGGCGCAAGTTTTCAGATATTACAGGAGAATGGAGCTGCGGTGAAAGCAGCCAGTGATACGCTGATTCCATCGGCAATCCATGAGGGAATGATCAAAAAGGGAGAAAAACTGATTTTCCTCTCAGACGGAACAGAGGAAGGGGTTATGATTACCGGGCAGCTGCTTGGAGGAGAAACGTATCTTATGCGGGAATGGAAGCCGGCAGCCGGTTATATCAGAGGCGCAGACATTTCCTTTCAAATTCCCCATAAAAATCAGAAAGAACCGGTTCAGGTTGTGATGGAAAATCGAAAGACGAAGGTATCATTTACCAAAGAGGATTTTGCCGGAAAGGAAATCCCCGGCGCGGCCTGTGAACTACTGAAAGTGAATCCGGATGGTACAACTTCTGCAATCTCTAAGTGGATTTTCGGCGGTATCCCCCATATAGAGGAAGGCGTCCTGGATACGGATACTGCCTACCGTTACCACGAGGAGGCGTCACCGGAAGGATACGGCTATTCCGAGGACATCGAATTTACAGTCGATAAAAATGGGGCAGTCACAGGGGCCCATTATATCAATGAACAGGGGAAACCGATCCTGTTTGACAAGGCTGGCTATCCTACCAGGATCGTGGTGCATCCGGACGGGACTTACACCGATGGAGAAACAATCATCCAGATTGATGGGAAGGGAAACGCAGTAGACGGATCCGGGGAAATCCATGGGGAGGGCGTGGCCTATGAGATACCCGTTTCCGGCAATGTGGTGAAAATGAAGGATGCCCCCACCAGGCTGTTTATCCAAAAAACAGGGCTGGATGGGAAACTGCTGAAAAGTGGTAAATTCCAGATCCTTACCTCGGATGGAAAACCGGTAAAGGCGGTTTCGGATACCAGGCTGCTTTCCCTGTCCCATTCCGGGACCATACGAAAGGGGGAACCGCTTATCTTCGCAGCCAGGATCGAGGGGGTTGAGATCACCGGACAGCTGCAGGCTGGGAAAGATTATCTTTTAAAGGAACTTGAGGCGCCGGATGGGTATCTGACTGGGGAAGCGGTTAGTTTTCATATGCCGTATATCAACCAGAAAGAGCCTTTGCGGGTTTCTATGAGCAATGAGGCTGTGAAGGTATTCTTTACCAAAGAAGATTTTGCCGGAAAAGAAATCCCTGGCGCAGTCTGCGAACTGTTAAAAGTAAATCCGGACGGTTCAGTCACCAGAATCGACCGCTGGGTATCTGGGGGCACGCCCCATAAAATGGAAGGGAATATGGATACCAATACCACTTACCGTTACCGGGAAGAAGCTGCCCCGGAGGGCTATGGCTATTCCGAAATGATTGAATTTACCGTGAATCCGGAGGGAGTTGTCATCAATGCCCACTACATCAACGAGAAAGGCGAGCCGATCCTCTACGACAAAGAGGGGTTCCCCACAAGCATTGTGCTCCATCCGGATGGGACTTACACGGACGGGGAACAGGTGGTGACCATTGATGAGAATGGGAATGCCGTTGACGCAAAAGGAGAGATCCACGGAGAGGGAGTGGGGTATGAGATCGAGATTGCAGGAAATGTAGTGAGGATGAAGGACGCGCCAACGAAAACTTTGATTCAAAAAGTGACCATGGACGGGAAGGCTTTATCCGGCGGGACTTATCAGATATTAAAGGCAGACGGGACGCCGGCCAAAGCTGTCATGGACTGCTGCTGGCCGGAAGACGGCAGCTTATTGTTTGCCAGGGGAGAGGATTTAATCTTTACTGCCAATGAGGGAGGGACGCCGATCACCGGACAGCTGAAGGCAGGGGAAGATTATTTCCTGGCAGAGCTTACGCCGCCAAAGGGGTATGTGCCAGGAGAGAAGGTGAAGTGTCATATGCCTTATCTCAATCAAAAGAATCCCCTAAAGGTTCGTATGAAGGACGCCCCCACTCAGGCGGCTATCCTGAAGGCAGACAAAAGCGGCGTCCCTGTAAAAGGAGCAAAGCTGTCGGTAAGGGACGCGGTCAATGGAGATGTTATGGATGACTGGGTAAGTGACGGTACGGCCCATATGCTTACGGGAATTCTTATTGCAGGACATCAGTACCGGCTGGTGGAGGAAGAGGCACCGGATGGATACTATAAAGCCCCGGATGTGTTCTTTACCATGGCGGCAGATGGCAAGGTCATGACGGTCACCATGGAAGATTCGCCGGTTATTGTGACGCTGGAAAAGGTAAGGAAGGGAAGCAGGGAGCGGTTGCAAGGAGGCCGGTTTGAGATCGTGAGAAAATTGGACCAGGCAGTGGTGGTTCCGGAATTTGTCATCAACGGGTCCATCACCCTGGAGGCGAAGCTGTCTGCAGGCGTGACCTATCTTTTAAGGGAGAAAAAAGCTCCGTCCGGGTATCGGAAGATGGAGGATTTTGAGTTTACGGTTCCCCTGGAAAAGAAGGAAGATATGATTACCATCCTGCTTGAGAATGAAAAGATTCCGGCTCCTGGAGGCGGAAAGCCTTCCTCTCATCCAACAATTACGTTTAAAAAATATGACGGGATTACCATGGCGGCCCTTCCGGGAGCGGAGTTTACCATTTACCGGGAAAACGGAACCGTATATGAAAGGGTGACCACTGACTTTGCAGGATATGCCTATGTTTCCTTTGATTCCCCGGGAAGCTATACTTATCAGGAAACTAAGGCGCCGACAGGATACCAGGCAGATCAAGAGCTGCATGAACTGAGGATTACGGCCTCTTCCCACAAATCAATTCCCGCAGCCAATTACCACACGCCGCCTAACATCACCATCAAAAAGGCGGATTCTGAAACCGGGGAGCCTGTTGAGGGCGTGCGGTTTGAAATATGGGATGAGACAGGACAGGTTGTTTATAAGGGGACAACGGATTCCTACGGCCAGGTTACATTTATCCCAGACCGGTACGGAGCATTCGCGGTGCGGGAGACTAAGGTGCCGGAGGCTTACACAAAATCGGAAGGGTATCTTACATTTACGGTCAGAGCCGGTGGGATTGAGGGAGAAACCATCTTCTATAACGCGAAAAAAGACCGGACTCCGCCGTCGGACCCGGGAAAACGGGCCGGGATGATCCATGCGGTTTATGGTAACGGCGCCAGTGGATATGGGAACGGATGGTTTGACCGGGATGGAACCTGGCACCCCTTTGCTACGCCTTCCAAAACAGGGGATGGGTTCCCCTTTGCGGTTTTGGGATTGGTCATGTGCTGCGGCATAATCGGACTGGCAATTATACGGAAAAAGAAAGGGGGAGAAGGACATGCGTAGACATAGACGGACTCTGATTCGACCGAATGGGTTACCGGTACGCTTGCCAGGATACTTGGTGAGGCTTGCGGCATGCACCCTTATATGGGTGTGTATAAGCGTATCAGCTTATGGGAATGTGCCAGGGAAAGATACCTTTCAGGAAACACTTCCGGATTTATCCGCCCTTGACGGCCAAATCCCTGCCTTACCGAACGAAGATACGTTATCCGGGGAAGGGAAGCCGGAAATCGGGATGGCAGATATGGACACGGATGATGTGGAAGCCGGGGCGAAGGCATTTGAGAAGAAGGTGATCTATAGGACTTATGACAGAGACAGTGATCCTCTTAAGTCCCTGAAAGACAGCCTGGTCATCCACGGTGATACCTATCAATTAAGCTCTGTCGGTCAGGCTTGCCTCATCCGTGAAACAGCGGTGGTTCCGAAACAGCTCTCCTATGAAAGCGAGGTCTTTACCGGTGATGGGAGTGAACAGGAACCGGAGAGGACCATTTCCGGGGAGGATGGAAAGACCTATTCTCTGGCAAAGAAGGAGTTAAAGGATCAGACGGCGAAGGAACGGACCGAATATAAGGAAGTCGTTGTAACTTATAGGGCGGTGGAGGCCGGCGTTCAGGTTCCGGAAGCAAAGGAATCGGAGTTTGAGGATGTAGATACCGGTCAGACGGTAAGCGCCGTGCTGAACCTGAAAACGCAGGAAATTACAGGGGAGTACTGGGAAGATAATTTTACCTTTCCCGTCACCGTCACCGGTTATGACGCAGATCTGTTTGTCTTGAACGGGAAACAGATCCCGAAGGATGCAGACCTGGCGGACTACGGAGAGGATTTTTTGGAGTATCTGAAGCTGGATAGGAATGCCTATGAGATTGCTTCCGTTACCTGGAACGGGGAACCCTATACGGAAAACGGAGTGGTTATGAGGAACGCCACGGCCAGCGGAAGAAAATGGGTGAAGGATATCCGTGCGGTCTATGGAGGGGAGGTAAAGATGCCGGTCATGGTGGGAAAGGTCTGGGAGTGCCTGTATGAAGAGGAGATTCCGGAAAATGAAAAAATAGTCTACACCATGGCGGTGACTGCACGGTATGAGCGAGAGGATGTTCTGGCGGAAACGGTCAAGAGTCTTCCCCGGAGGCTGTGGGAAGGCTTTGTGGGAATGATCACAGCGGCCTACGAGGCAGTCGCGGCAGCATTTGAGGAGCATCCGGTGATTGCTTCCATCCCCCTGGTATTGACAGCCGCCCTTCTCACATTCCTTTTGGCAAAGAGAATACGAAATGCCTGTGTTTATGATGACAAAGTGAAATGTCCTTATCGAAAGCATGCGGCTGAAACATGCAGGGCGTGTGTTAATTACTGTAAACGGAATCAGATCTAAGGACCGGAGCCGCTTTACCGGAAAACAAACCGGAAGGCGGCTCTTTTCCTGTATTCCTTTTTATCCCCTGTCATGCACCCCAATAATTATATTGGAAAACCCAATAAGAAATAGGAGTGAAAGGGAGAACAATGGAACATCATGAGTACCGGTATTACAAGGATAAAGAACATAGGATTTTCCGGATCCATGTGGAACGGGATGAGAACCCCTGGAATCCGAGGACAGACATGGACGGCAATATCGGGACCATGTTCTGTATGCACCGAAGGTATGATCTGGGAGATAACACCGGGTATCAGGATGTAGAGGGATTAAAAAGAGCAATGATTCAGGAGCTGGGCATTCCGATGAAGAAAATACGCGCTTATGTAAAAAGGGGAAAAGCGAACATTGCGCTTACCTACAACCGCAGGGAAAGGCAGTGGGAAATATGGGGCGAGTATTCTTTTTTGGGAAAACAGCAATATGGTCTGTACTGTGCGGCTCCGGATGTGGAATGGCTGGATGACGACCTGATTGACGGAATTACCCTTAAGGATCTTCAAAAGATCGCCAATGATAATCTGGTGATGCTTCCCCTGTATCTCTATGATCACAGCGGGCTGAGCATGAGCTGTGCGGATTTTGGAGATCCCTGGGACAGCGGACAGGTGGGAATGATCTGGACCACCCTTGACCGGGTAAAGGCGGAAAGGCCTGGAAAACAGACAAAAGAGGAATGGGTTCGGCTGGCAAAGCAGGATATGACGGCAGAAGTGAAGCTGTATGATAAGTACCTGCAGGGCGAGGTTTACGGCTATATTGAAGAAAAGCAGACAGAGGACGGTCGGTGGGAAGAAAGTGATTCCTGCTGGGGATTTTACACCGATACGTTTGACCCGCTCTGTGAACTGGCCGATGAAATCTGGGGGCCGGGAACCCATACAGAGGAGCTGCAAAAGGCAGCGTAGAAAAGCCATGATATATGGCAGATGGATGGATTCCTGAAGCTTTGTAAAATGGACAGAAAGGGGCAGAACATGCTGCTGCGAAATGAGTACAAAGAAGACTTGAAAGAACGGATCAGGGAGACACCGGATGATGTTTTTGAGGCAGAGGGACTGTCAAAAGAGCAGATTCTTGCGGATGAAGAGATCATTGACCGGCTGTGGACCGTGTATCAAAAAGACATGGAAGAGTATGAATGCGAGGAATGGTGGGCGTATCAGGACAGTTTGAATGAGGTTCTTGGTATTGATTTTGATGCCGGGAATCTTTTGGCAGATACTCACTGATTAAAATATGGCTTATAGGAGGAGAACAGATATGAGTGCATGTGTGGAGACCATGTTCAGTGTAAGAGAAACCCCATGGCATGGCCTGGGAACGGTTATTAAAAATTCCGTGACCAGTGAGGCGGCGTTAAAACTTGCCGGTCTGGACTGGGATGTGATACAGAGCGATATCTATTGCCAGGGGACACTGGAAAAGATTCCGGGATTCAAGGTGAATATCCGTGATACGGACAAAAAGATCCTGGGCGTTGTTTCGGATAAGTATAAGCCCGTCCAGAACAAGGAAGCCTTTGCGTTTACCGACACTCTGCTAGGAAACGGCGTAAAATATGAGACGGCAGGCTCGTTATCAAACGGCAAGCGTGTGTGGATGCTGGCGAAAATGGAGGGGAGAATGGTGGCGGATGAAAAGATTGACCCGTATCTGGTATTCACCAATTCCCATGACGGCACGGGAGCCATCCGGGTTGCGGTTACCCCGGTACGTGTGGTCTGTCAGAATACGCTCAACCTTGCTCTGCGCACAGCCAGAAGACAGTGGAGCTGTATCCATATCGGCGACATTGAAGAGAAGATGGTCGAGGCAAGGGCAACCCTGTTAAAGGTTGACAATTACATGAATCGCCTGGAAGAGAAATTCGGCAGCCTGAAATTGAAGAAGATCAGTGATGATAAAGTCAGGGAGTATATTGATTTTCTTCTTCCCGTGCAGCCCGGAGATGGAGCCATCAAGAAAATTAATATCGAACGGATGAGGGATGACCTTTCCATAAGATATTTTGATTCGCCGGACCTGGCATATCTTGAAAAGTCTGCATACCGCTTTATCAATGCGGTCAGCGATTTTGCCACGCACCGGCCGCCGAGAAGATTTTCACCAAATTACCGGGAAAACCTGTTTATGCGGACAGTGGATGGAAATCCGCTGATCGATAAAGCGTATGAGCTGGTTGAGGAACTGGTGTAGAGAAAGATTGTAATCCGATGAAAGGGCAGGCGTTATGTCTGCTCTTTTTTTGAGGGAAGATATCTCTTTTCATAATTGGTATGCAGATAACAGGTATAGGAGGAAAGAGGAGCATGACAAAAAAAGAACTGAGAGAAAATCTTAAAGAGGTAGAAGAACTTGCTACACAGACAAAATATGCTGCGGATGATATCGGCCATCTTATCGGCACTGGTTCACAATACTTATTTGAGGTCCTGAACGAGCTGCAGAATGCGGAAATCTCTGCAAAAGAAGCATATGAGAAATTAGAAAACGATGGAGAATTGGAGGGACTGGAAAGTGATTGATGGCAGAAGAGCCCTGGAAATTGGCATGTAACGATTCCGAAGGGCGGATGTGATATCGGAGCAAAATTATCCAGGGACATGCTCTCGGATATTTTAGAAAACCCGGAGAATTATGTAATTCTTGACGTGTACTACAAATAAAAATCCCAGGTGGAGAGGAACGAAAGAACATGCGCGTGGTGGATTATTATCGTTTTATTTCTGACAGAAATTTTGACCTGGTTACAGAGAGGGAACATCTGGAAAGCTATTTGCTGGCAGGCGGAAAAAGGGACTATCAGTTAGCAGCAGATACATGCAGGAAGCTGGGACTGAACGGGATTGTCGATCTGGGATGTTCCCATGGTTTTCAATCGGAAATCTTTCAGGAAAAAAGGCTTAAGTATCACGGGATTGACAGCGGCTGCATCCATTTCTGGAACAGCGGCGGGGAGAATGTTACCTTTCAGGCAGAAGAATATCCCTGCTATATCAATACAGACACGAGGAATATGCTCGCTGTCAGCCGCTTCTGTGTCGGATATACCATGAATGATTATGAGAGGCTGGCAAAAGATTTTTCCTGTATTCTTGTGGATAAAAACGCGGCGGCATATTATGGACTGTCCAGGTATTTTACCCATATATCAGACCTGACGGCAGTTCATGAAAAGTCGGTGCCTTACTCACTGTTTGTCAGGAATAAAAAAGAGGCAGAACGCTTCAAAAGAAAACTAAAAAGCGGGGAAGAACATCTGGAATTTCATGTCTGCGGCCTGCAGTTTCCGGGAGAAGAAGGGATAACTGCCAGCCGGGTTATGGATTTATTTGAAATGACAAAGGGATATTACTATGATCTGGTCCGCATAGACGGGCAGAATTCGTCAGCCTATGTTGTTATGGATTCCAGCCTTTATCTGGCCTGGGAGAATGACGG
Organism: uncultured Lachnospiraceae bacterium; assembly: GCA_949840805.1. GTDB lineage: Bacteria > Bacillota > Clostridia > Lachnospirales > Lachnospiraceae > Brotaphodocola. Next base: position 34,556 of record CATKXR010000022.1, read on the forward strand.
GATCTATTCAAAGTTTATCCGGTTTGTGAGAGAGATTCTTGATGATGTAGAAAAAGAAACTGCCAATGGTATCTATGACTTTTGCGGATACAAGGTGTATCTGGGGTATATGTAAGGAATCCCTCATGCAGAGAATAAGCGGATATGGGTGTATCCGGTTACTTAGAGGAGGAAGACCATGAAGTATGTTTTAAACTGGAATGATGAATATTTGGATATGAGAATTGTATGCGGACCCTTGAGCGAGGAAAATGCGAGACAGGAAATGAAAAAGCAGGTTATGAAGCGTCTCGTGGAGCTGGGAATAAAAAAAGACGCAAGATCGGCGGAAAAACTTTATATTGCTGCTGAGCGGGCAACCGTAGGAAAGATCGAGTATGAGTTGAGTATCAGCTTTTATGGCGCTACTATCCGGTATAACGATTATGAAGACCGCTATCAGATTGTGGATTATGATCCTGAACGATAAAATCCTCTTAAAAAGGTGCCTCAGGGCGCCTTTTTTCGTGAAGGGAAGGCAGAAACTTTTCAGAAAAAAAGGATAACGCACCCATAATTCCTCCAACTGGAGGAGTAAATCATGGTAGTGCTGGAGAACTTTAATAAGGCTGTTGAGCCATACGGTTATAATGCGAAACGCATGTATGATGACATGGTAAAGGATGGGAGAAAGCTATGTGAGATTTGGGAGAAATGTGATCGGATACAGAAACAGCGCGCTTTTCCAGTCTTTCGTGCTGCAGGAATCGGGGCTGTGATTAATAGGTTTTGGAAATCCTCTCTGGAGCCAAAAAGGAATGAACTGGAATTCGGATGGAAAGAAAAATGGGGAGCCAATGCGCCATATGTCCTGGGGGACGATGGGAAGGAGGTTCATTACCATACCGTAATTGAATGGATGAATCGCGATGGAATCCGGGGAGATGGATGGTATCATATCCCCAACGAACTATGTCCAACAGACGGAGCCATCCGGCAGAGAAAGGACTATGAGCAGCAATGCAGGAAAGACAGGATTGGGATTCCGGAAAAGATAGGGAAGATATTGGAAACGATTTTTCAGGAGGCGCAAAGAAATCATAAAACCCTGTGGATTCACAGAACAGGAATTTCCCAGGATTCAGGACTTCTTTCCGATATTGCCGCAAATGGACTGATTGTAAACAGTCAGGGGGCTGGGGAATATGGAGAGCCCTATCTTTCTTACACAGCTACGGAATTGAATGCCGGGAGTTTCCCCTATCTGTTAAAGAATATTGTGTTTGAGAGGTATAAAGGCTGCAGAGGAATCGTTCTGTGCCAGACATCAAAAGAGCCTGTGATAAAAAATAACAGACTTCTGCCAGATCAGGTGATTGGCTATATCGGTCGGGATGATAAAGGCCAGGTTAATGTATTTCTTTCTGGCAAAGAAATGATGCGGATTCATGATAAAAAAGAGATTAGAATCAACGGGATCGTATCAGAAATCGGGAGAAAAAATTTGAACCAGATGCAGATTCGTGATTATTACACGATAAAAAGTAAACTGTTTCATAAGCCGATTACGTTTATCAACGATTGTATCGATTCGAATTCAGCGTGTTATTCTGTCAGCTATGAAGGGAGTTTTTATGGAAATATCGGGCAGATGGTTCATGAGCTTAACCTTAATGAGAAACAGGAAAAAGAATTGTTCGGTTACAATCAGCTTGCCTATGAAACATTTTCTAAAGGATTACATAAGGACTGCATGCAGGATATGAAGCCGGTTGTACATCCGTTGGATGAAAACGGACGATTGATGGTGGCAGATGCAGATATAGGAGAAAACGGTTTGGAATATGACAGGCATTATGGTTTTGATCTTTACGCAGCGCAGAAAGATAATTCCGGAATCGAATTTGAGGAAGAAAGGGCGTGAAATCCCAAGGGGAGCATTGCTACAAAATCATTTATTATGATCGAGAGGCTTGAAAAAGCACATAAGGCTGCATAATTCTATCATAAAGAATATAGGAATCGCTTAAGGGTATAGAAAGAGCAGGAGTCAATATCCTTTCAAAATGAAAATGACAGTGGAGAAAGGTGAGTACATACAGAAGGAGTACAACAATGGATAAAATCAAAAATATGAGGGCATTTCAGGACGGCAGACGCCTGGTGATTGTGATTGAGGATGCGGATGATGCCATGCTGTCATTGGTAAGGGCTATGTTGTCGGGAAATATCCCGGCTGTACAGCATATCGCTCCGCCACCGCCTATGGAACCACCCAAGGCAGAAGGCCAGCATATGACAGAGCTTTTGCCGGATTCGATAGGGACAACACCCAAATTCATACAGAAGAATATAGGGCAAACATCGTTTGAGGCTGGTAACAAATTCACAGAACAATCGTCAAATCATAGCTGTCCAAGGGAAGATGGGCCAAGGTCCCTTATTGACAGCAAAGAATCCGGAATGGATTTTGACATTGGCCATGCTTCCTATTTTGAAACAAGGGATTTTTTACTATCTCAGCGTGAAAATACCCGTTTAAAGGAAATCTTATATGCCAGAACCAAAAGCCGGGATTTGGATTTTGTAGTAAACGTTAAATCGGAAAAAGAATTAAAGGAAATTGCAAGACAGCTTATGGAAAGCTGTTAGAATGATTACAACGGGAAAGATTGAAAGGACAGCAGACCGCAGCCATCATTACGCGGTCTCTTTTTATGTACACGGGACGGAAAGGAAATGTGGCCGCTTGCACGACATGCCCTGTTGATGTGTAGAGGAAAAGTCTTCTCTGCTCATTTGACAACCGGCAGAGTGTCGGGCGAGCAGGCGAAAAGGAATATCTTCTCACATAATTACCACGAAACATAGAGGAATCATAGAAAAACTGAGGAGCGATGATGGAATGAAAAAAGAAGAGTGGGTTTTAACCAACAATGACAATTTTCGGATATGCAGAAAGTTGGAGAAGGGTTTATATGAACTGTATGAGACCCGGTATATAAATCCTATTCGGGATGCGGATAAAGAAACGGACGTATATGCCATAGCCCATGATTTGGTGTGTATAGGGAATATTGATGAAGCTGTCTGCACGTTTTACGGATATGACTCCAAAGAGGCGGTGAAGGAGCATTTTGGCGATCAGTGGGAAAGAGTACTGGCTGAATGGAATTTTGAGGTCGATTCCAGCAGCAGCCACAATATCCTGATGATTAACGGTAATCCTTATTTAACCTGGAAAAAGGCCAGAAAATTAATCTGCCAGTTGTCAGGTTTTACCTGCGATCTTTTCATGAATAGCATGATGAGAAAAAAAGAATACTCTTCCGGACAATATCGGTTTTACTATGTTCCGGAGAGCAAATCTGTAAGAATTGAAAAGGAAGATAAAAGTGAAATCTATTTGGTCAAATCCGGTAAAGAGATGGATGATCTGATTGACATGCGGTCCCTGCCATTTAGAATCTGTCAGTATTGCGGACTTCCCAAGGAAGCCGGGTATCTGTATGAGATAACATTTTTTTGCTGTAAGGAAGAGCTGGAACCGTATATGGATGACCTTTATGGTGAAGGAAACTGGAGAAGAAAGTGTTGGGGAGAAAAGGAATGTTCTTATGAATACCGGGAAGGGAGAGAAAGCCCTTGGAAGGAAGAACTTATCCATTATATAGAATGGAAATAAATAAAAGTCTCTTCAGAAAAGGCCGCCGCATAGATCAGCGGTCTTTTTTATGCACACGGGACGGAAAGGAAACATGGCCGCTAATGGGACCCCGCTCTGGCACGAGAGTCCGTCAAGACGCACACGTTCTTGTTTCCAGGGTTCGTATCTCATAATTATAGGGAACAGGAAAAAGAAATGGAGATAGCCTATGAATGGAATAAAATATGGAATCCTCCACTGTCATACAGATAACTCTATGAGAGATTCTGTCATGACAGTGGAAAAGCTGGTTACTCAGGCAAAGAACCTGGGAGCTCCGGCTGTCGCTTTAACGGATCATGGGGTGATGACCGGGTATATGGAATTTATGAAGTTTTGCCGCAGGGAAGGCATGAACCCAATCGTTGGCGTGGAGGCTTATGTTGAGGAAGGAAACGAGGGAGCCAGACATCTGGTCTTGATGGCTAAGGACTATATTGGTTTTAAGGCGTTAATCAAAGCGGTAAGTGAAAGCAACACCAGGATTGCAAAGGTGGATGGCATACCATGCCCCAGGATGAATAAGGATATTCTTTCAAAATACTTTGGCCCAAACAGCAAGGGCCATGGACATGTCATAGCAACCTCCTCGTGTATCAAAGGAGTTCTCGGTGCGCTGGTGACTGCAAAGACGGAAACGGAGAAAAAGGTAGAAGAACTTCGTATGAAGCAAAAGGAGTATGAATCCCCAAAGGCTACCGGATTCCTGAAAAATTCAAAGGCTTTCGAAACCTTGAATATCAGGCAGAGGCGGCTGGAGGATGAGATAGCCAAATTAAACCGGATAGCCAATCGTTCTCTGATGGCCTTAGAACATAGAGCGCAGGAAGTTTTTAATGGTTCTGATGAAGGGAACCTTGCCAGAGAAGCTTTAAAGGCTGCAGAGAAAGAAAAAGAGACGGCGTGTATTGATTTGGAAGCGAAAAAGCAGGAAAAGAGGATGGTCGATCAGGAAATGGCAATATTGAAGCCCATCATTCAGCAACAGAAAGCCAGTGTGGCAAAATGGGAACAGCTCCAATCCCAAATAGACGAAGCCGCAAAAGGATGGGTACCAAATGAGTCAATGGATGAAGTCCTGAAACAAGAGGCCTGCTGGTACCGGGATAATTTTGGACCCAGTAATTTCTATATCGAACTTCAATACCACGGAACGAGGGAAGAAAAACAGGTGATGGTGAAGCTTGCGCAGCTCTCCGACAGGATGAATATCCCGGTTTGTCTCTCCAATGATGTCCATATGCCATCAAATGCAAAACACGATATCCTGGCAAGAGCGATTATCCGTACAACGATCAATGACAAGTGGAAAGAGCCTTCTAAAGCAGACAAGGAGAAATATCTTAAAACAGACGAAGAAATGATAGCTAAATTAGCGGAAATTCTTCCAAGAGAGAAAGTTATGGAGGGCTATGAAAACGTAGGAAAGATTGTGTCTGAGTGCGATCTGCGGATTCCGGTGAAACATCATTATCCAGTCTTTCATACACCGGACGGTTCCACAGCAGAGGAATATCTGCGAAAGAGAGCCTATGAAGGCATTCCATGGAGATACCCGGATGGAACCTTTCAGGACTATGAACGACTGGAACATGAACTGAGTGTGATCTGCAGCATGGGGTATGCCGACTATCATTGTATCGTGGGGGATTTTCTCCGTTACGCCAGAGTTGCCGGTAAGCTGGATTTAAAGAACCCGGAGCAGAGAAAACTGGCACTTTCTTTTGATACGGAAAAAATTGAACGATTTGTCAAACATATGCCCGGTGAGGCGGTGGGACCGGGGCGGGGATCAGCTGCCGGAAGCCTGGTCTGCTATCTTACCGGAATCACAAATATTGACCCACTAAAATATGGCTTGCTGTTTGAACGTTTTCTTAACCCGGAGCGAATCTCCATGCCGGATGTGGACTGTGATATAGAATCCAATATCAGGCTCTATGTGATACGCTATGTCAGACATAAATATGGAGAAGACTGCGTATGCGGGATTATGACACGGGGAAGACAGACCGGGAAGGCAGCGATTCAGACAGCCGGCCGAGTGTATGGAATCCAAAAGAAGAATGACGCTGCTGCGTGTTCAAAAATCGTGAGTGCGGTTTGTCAAAAGGCAGAGGAGCTTGCGGGTGATGAGTTGCGTATGAATTTGAGAAGGATTCATGGGAAGCTGGCAGCGGAATTTAAAGGAAATTCTTCCGCTATGGAGATTATCCGCTATGCGGAGTTAATAGAGGGAGCCATGACTCAGATCGGGCAGCACGCCGCAGGGATTATTATTACAGACGGACAGCCCTTGGATGAATATGTGCCTCTGATTTATAATGAGAACAGTGATATGATGATGACTCAGTGTGACATGAATCAGGCGGAGGAATTCCATCTGCTGAAAATCGATTTCCTCGGGCTTAATTATCTGACGATCATTACGGAGACGCTTCAGGAAATCTATAAGAGAACCGGACAGGTGATCGATATAGATCGGATTCCCCTTAGTGATTCGGCAGTATTTTCTTCCATATATAGCCAAGGGCGAACCAATGCAATCTTTCAGTGCGAATCCCAGGGCATGAAACGGATGTTAAAAAGTTTTAAACCGGATAACCTCTCGGATTTGATACTTTTGATTTCCATGTACCGGCCAGGCCCTATGCAGTATCTGGAAGGTATGATTGATGGTAAGCAGGGAAAACGGCTGATCCATTATAAAATACCACAGCTGGGGCCGATCTTAAAAAGTACTTATGGTTGTATCGCTTTTCAGGAACAGGTGCAGGAGATTTTCAAACAACTGGCCGGTTATTCTTATGGTCAGGCGGATTTAGTACGCCGTGCCATGTCAAAGAAAAGGGAAGTGGATTTGGAGGAAGAGAGGCAGTCGTTTATTTATGGTGACGATGAGAGAGCGATTGCAGGATGTATGAAAAATGGTATCAGTGAAGAGAATGCTGACGCATTATTTAGCCAGTTAAAAGAATTTGCCGGATATGCTTTCAATAAATCTCATGCAGCTTGTTATGCGGTTGTGTCCTATCAGACGGCATGGCTGAAATATCATTATCCGCTGGAATATATGAAATCGGTACTGAATCATACTTCATTGGAAAAGATATCAGGTCTGGTGATGGATCTGAAAGATATAGGAATCAAGATTAACGCACCGGATATTAACTGTTCTAAGCAAGAGTTTCGTATTCTGGACGGAGAGCTATGGTTTGGACTTGGCAGTATTAAGGGCATAGGAGAAGCCAGTGTGGGTGTGGTGGAAGAACGGAAAAAGAATGGAGCTTTTCAGTCCCTGTCGGATTTCGTTCTGCGTATTCAGCCATCAAAGAATATTTTGGAGGGATTTATCTGTTCCGGGGCTCTGGATGGCTTTTGCGAAAACCGGAAGGCTATGATTGAAACAATCCCAGAGTATTTAAAGTTGTTAAAAAAAGTGAAGGGGTGTGAAAAGAAGCTGGGAGAAGCCAACGACAAGAGCAGAAGAGGAGACTGCCAGCATAAATACATGGATATTGTGGAGAAAATCAGAGAGATAAAACCTGACACAGATATTTGTGAAAACCAATGGGAAAGGCTCATGATCGAAAAGAACCTTCTGGGAGTGTATGCGACCAGACATCCGATAACACTGTTTCCCAGTTCCAAAGAATGTGGTGCAGTAGAAATAAAAAGGCTGCAAAGGTATTCGGGAAATCAGAATGTCACGGTGATTGGAATTGTGTCAGATTTCAGTAAGTGCAGGCGGAAACAGGATGGGGCAGAAATGGCCTTTTTTAAACTGTCTGATTCTACAGGGGAGATTGAAGTGTGCTGTTTTGTGGATGCCTATAAAAAGGTAAAAGAATTTCTGAAAGAAGATGTTGCTATAAAAGTTATAGGTAAGCTTATGAATGATAAGAGCGATGACGGAAGAAAGGTTTCAATGCAAGAAGCAGAGCAACTTCGACCTAAGGATAAGGTGATAACTGTCTATACCAAGCTATACCTATCTGGTGTTGGTGAGGAGGATGGGGAGTTATGGAATCTGTTAAAACCGTATGTTTCCAGGCAGGGAAGTCCTTTGAGGCTGTATGATACCTTGATGGATGAGTTTCGGGATACAAATCTTCTGGTATCTCCAGCGATACTGCATGATGAACGGATTCGGGTTTCATTATATGGATGTTGACAGAAAACATGGTAAGAACCAGCGATTCTTTTTGGGATTGCAGCTTTTTTTGTAATGAATGCCTAAAAATAGCTATAAGTAAGCATTATTTACTTGACTTATAAATCTTACTAATGTAATATTTATACATAATCTTACATAAGTAAGATTAAAAACGGTAGAAAAACCAGCCATAATTGTCAACACGGCAGAAGATGTAAAGAGTAGGAGAAAGTATCTGTGTCATGGAAAAAGAAAAGAAGTATTTCATGCTTATCCTGATCAGCATGATAATATGGACACTGACTGGGTGCAGTATGGAAGAACCGAAGGAATCCCATATTGAGATTACACCGGCAGACAGCGAATTATACGTTTCCAATGAATTTGATCATGCAAAAGCAGGACGCATAGCGGAAATTCTCAGTAGCATTTATGATGAGGCAGGAGACACACCCTACGGGTATCCCTCTATGCCGTCCGGCAATAAAGAGGAAACGAATACAACGGGACGCCTGGATACAATAAGGTTCATAGTTGCCAGGCTTGGTGAGAATGGTTACGCAGCTGTTGACAGTGAAAACCAGGTTGATATGACAAGGGCGGAGCAGGTATTGGATTTTTGTAAAGCGGTAGATGAAAAAGAAAACGCCGAGACCACCATTCTTGTGATTACAGAGTTGGGTTTTCGGAAGTTTGATCTGAAATCAGAGGACGGCAATGTAACCATTACCAGAGGAGAATATCAGTTTGATTCGGATGGACAGTTACAGAATATAAGTACGGTAAGATATCCGGCTGATTTTTGGCAGTATACGGAGGAAGGGTATTTGATTTTTGAAGGCAGATATTTTTCAGAGGCGGAATTCGCGCTGACATTGAGTGATGCATTGGAGACTACCGCGCTTCGGGTTCTGCCATTGGATGAAACATACAGGGAACTAAACAGAACGTATCTATTGCCGGTAGGCTATGAGCAGAATAACTTGTTTCTCTGTAACTGGAGTGAGGACGATTTCGGGGATTTGGATTTTTACGATCTATTCGACAGGCTTTATCCAGGGATGTACAGCCGGCCGGTGCCTTACAGGACAGATGGCGATTCTGGAGCCGGAGGAGTTTACCAGATACCGGAAGATATATTTGAATCTGTGATCCGGGCATATTTCAATGTGAGCAACGAAACGCTCCGTTCCAAAACCACCTATGTTTCAGAACTTGCGGCCTATGAATACAGGCCGCGGGGGTTTTACGAGGTCCAGTATCCGGAGATTGCGTATCCGGAAGTGGTAAGTTATATGGAAAATGAAGATGGAACTATTTCGCTGATGGTCAATGGGGTATATCCGGAGGGAAAAATGTCTAAGGAATTTTCTCACATAACCGTGATCCGTCCATTAACTGAAGACCGTTTCCAATATGTATCCAATGAGATTTTTTTACCGGAAGAAGATTATGATATTTGGTGGCATTCCGACCGGCTGACAGAGGAAGAATAGAAGGAGGCTTATGGAGGAAGTGGAGAGTGAAACTTATGAAATGGCTGCTGAAAACCAGAGGAGTGTTTCTTCTGCTGGTATTCAGTCTTTTTGTGACTGCCTGTGGAAAGACAGATAAAAAATTAGAGGAATTTGCGTCTGCTCCGGAACATACAGGCGGGCAGGCCATGGAGGAAAAACTGACGCAGCAGATGGAAAAAGGCTACGATCTCCCTGTGGATGCCGCGCAAAAAAAAGAAGCGGAAGAAGATTGTAAAAGAATGATGGGGCTTATTCGTGAAATCTATGTGCGGGCAGACAAAGGCCAGGCCTTAAATGTTGTCCTTTCGGATGAGGTAATCTATGAAATGAACAATAAATGGAAGGCAACAAATCATCCGGTTATCACCACAGACCCATATGCGAATATGGAGAATTATGAGTGTATCGATCAGTTTCTAAGGGAATGCGTCAAAGGAGAAAGGGGAGCGGCAGTGGTATATGAGATACACCCCAGCGGCAGTATGAGGCGTCTTAAGTTTTTCTTTGACGGAACGGATATGTATGTATTAAGCGCGTCTGCGGTATGGAATGATAAAAATGAGCCGGAGCTCTTCTGTATTTCTTATACCAGGATCAAAGAATGGGAATACACGCGGAAAGGCTGGTTTTGTTATGAACTGTGTGTGCCTCGGCCGCCGGAAGTGACGGAGATCGTGGACGGGAGCTGTATGCTCAGAATAACGCCCATGACCGATGAAAACCGGGAACTATCCGAAACGTGCTTATTGGGACTGGCATATCAGGGGAACAATCTTTTGTGTTCCAATTGGGACAGGTCCCATATGGAAGATCTGGATTATAATGGATTGTATGAGTATCTGTACGCCATGAAATATGGAAAAAAATTTGAGCCGGATCATTACCCGAAAGGCATACCGAGGGAAGAATTTGAGAACCTGATGATGGAATATCTTCCGATTACAAGGGAGAACATACAGGAATATGCTGTATTTGATGAGGAAAGTCAGACCTATGGGTGGGAGCGGTTGGGATGCTCTAATTATGCCCCTACTTATTTCGGAACCTCGTTTCCGGAAGTCACGCAGATAAAGAAAAATGAGGATGGAACCCTTACTTTGACAATCGATGCCGTGTGCCGGATGATTTTATGTGATGATGCGGTCATAACCCATGAACTTACCATTGGGTTTTCTGATGCTGGAAGGTTTATGTATTTAGGCAATAACATTTTAAATGATGGGGTGAACAGCATACCGGAATATCAGTACCGTATCAACAGGTAATTCTGCATAGGCAGTAAACAAGGAGTGAACAGAACATGAGACAAACAGGAGAAGCAGTACTTAAAATGATTTTGGGCATCGTTGGAGCAATATTTGCTGTGATACTGATGTTTTGGCTCTGTCTGTACTATAACATGAATGTCAGAAAAACAGTGCGGGATACCTCTTTTTCTCCGGACGGAAAGTATGAATTGACATTGATGGCGGTTGGGGAGCCTGAATTTCCCTTTGGTTCGGCAAGAGGAAGACTGCTTCTGAAGGAGGGTGAATGTAAACTGTCGGAATCAAATTTTGAGTTGAGGAACGATGGGGCAAGCATAAACAGCAGCTGCTGGGACGTGGCATGGCATGAAGATTATGTGGAAGTGATTCTTTCAGGGAAAGAACAGTTTGACCAGCAGATTTTATTATATTTTGATGGGCGGAATAACCGTAAACAGTTGATCGCGGATGACAAGCAGCTTAAATCAGATAAACAATCTGCACAGTTTAGTTGGGAGTGAATCGACTTGAAATGAAATGGGTAAAGGTTAGAACGGTGTAAGCCTTTACCCATTTTCCAGATTATTTCCAGAGGTTTAAATCCGATAAGAGCGCTTTTGTGATTTCCGATGCCCTGCTTCCGGTAGCGGCAGAATCGTTTTGGATGTTTGTGGCGAAAAAGAATGTATTGCCGCTTGCTTCCAATAAGCCCACAAACCAGCCGTTCACATCCTGACCGTCTATGCGTCCGGTTCCTGTTTTTCCGTAAAAGTTTTTACTTTCCGATGAAGCGCCGCCTGGAAGGGAAGAGGAAAAAAGGCAAATAGAGTTTTTTACAGAATCTATATTTTCTGGCGAAAAACCAAAACGATTGCTGTAGAGAGCGGCCAAAAGCTCCACTTGCTCTATCGGAGAGATGGTCAGCGTCCCTTCCATCCAGTATGAGGAAAGGTCTGCGTTTACATACTCATTTCCGTATCCGATTCTCCGAATATAACGTTGAATGGCAGCTGAACCGATCTGTTTGTCTATCTCCTCGAAATACCAGTTGACAGAAGCATCCATTGCAGAATATAAATCCTGATTTCCATTCCAGGATTCAAATGGGTAATCGGTTCCATCCCATGTCATGAAAGAATCATCTGGCATAATCACGCCCTCTTCCAATCCAAACAGCGCGTCATAGATTTTATAAGTGGAATTGGGAGATATCCTTAAAGTGGCCTGCTCCATGTTATAAATCTTCCAGGTATCGCCTTTTAAATCGTATAGGACAAAGCAGCCATCGTATCCGCAGAAATAAACAGAAAGATCAATGGCGGAAATTTTATCAGAAGAGATATTCCATAGGTACCGGCTTTGCTGGGCAGCACAGGTGGAGATCATGGGAGCAAGTCCGAAAAGAATAGCGCCAATGACCGCGAAAGCAATAAGTCCTGTTAATTTTCTGAAAAGAGAAGGTTTTTTATAGGAGGAGATATTGATAATTCTGCGCCGCATCTGCTTCATGCTTCCGCTGATCCCGGCGGAAAAAGGAAAGGGCGAAAGTGAAACTTTTTCTGCAAAGCTGATGAGCGCATTTCCATAATCTCCATAATTCCTTTCGTCCAGGAGCTCCAGGACGGATGTGTCACAGGCAATCTCCCTGTCGCTGCGCATTTCCTTCAATGCGTACCAAACAAATGGATTCCACCAGTAGAGTACGCCAAAAAGGCTCATAAAGAAACCAGCCAGTGGGTCTTTATGTCTGTAATGCTGTAATTCATGTAACAGAATGTACCTTATGGGGCGTAGCCCCTTTGTCCCGCAGGGGCATGAATTAAGGGATGCCCTATGAGTATCCTGCATATCCGCAGCATGAAAATCCGATATAAGGTGGATCGGAAGATAAATGCAGGGTCTGAATAATCCAACGATCATAGGGGATTTCAGAAAGGCAGTACTATAAACAGGAATGGTTCTTTTTATGTTCATTTCCTTTAAACAGGCATTGTATAACGTGCGGATGGTCTTGTCCTGCAGGGGAAGCGCGGACTTTTTTATGGCGTTTAAGCGGGAAACTGATTTTATCACCAATAAAACCATAGCAATGACGCCGACCAGCCATATGCCATATAAGATAAATCCAATCACGGATGGCGTTTCCCTGCTGACTGACAGTGTAAAGTCATTGATTTGAGTGGCAGCGCCTGATATAGTGGGATTTAGAATATTTGCCGTCATAGATTCCCCCTTTGGTGATCCCGTATTTTTCCATATGCCAATCCATGGGAAAACCTGGACGAACTCAGTCAGACGAAAGGGAAGAAACGGAACGGTAAGAATCCCAAGGAGCAGAAACCACAGATGAAACTGCATACGGCTGGTTAAGTAATTTTTCAACAGCCCCTTTGCCATAAGAAGAAAACCTATGATGATACAGATGAAAATATTGCACAGGAAAAAGCGTATTCCAAAATCTGCCATATTAATTCCTCTTTATGTCTCTCTCCCTTGCCAGAAGGGAACGGAGCGTGTCAATTTCTGATTCAGAAAGCTTGTCATCTTCGATGTAGGCAGAAAGCATTGCCGTAATATCTCCGTCATAAAAGCGTTCAAGAAAGGAGCGGCTTTCCTGCCCGATGTATTCTTTTTCTTCTACCAGAGGCGTATAAACGAAAACCCTGCTCTGTTTCTCGTAAGAGAGGACTCCTTTGGTTACAAGGCGCTTGATCAGGGTCTGTATTGTCTTGGGGCTCCATGTTGTTGTCTGTATTAATTTTTCCGTGATTTCATTGGTGCTGATGGGCGCGTGTTTCCATATAACTTTCATCACTTCAAATTCTGCTTCTGAAATCTGCGGTAATAGTTTCATCCATGTTTTCCTCCTTAAATCCTACGGCTGTAATATATATTATAATGTGAAAATAGGAAAATGTCAATTTTTTAATAGACTTATCTTGACTTTATACATTACAAGTGTAATAATTAAAATATTACATATGTAAGTTTTTGGTTGGCTGAATTATAGAGAAATATGGGGATATTACAATGGGTAAAGTAATGATATTATATTTTTCAGAAGAGGAGGAAGATGTCTTCCAAAGAATGCTGCAGATGATAGGCGAAAGTCCTCACTTTGAAATCTGTAATAAAGTTCAAGTAAAAGAACGCCTTAGCATTGGTGGAATGGAGCTGAATTTAGTGGAAAAGAATGTGGTCATACATGGCACCGAAATTATGCTTACCAAAAGAGAGTTTGAAATATTGTATTTATTGGCACAGAGCCCTGGAAGGATATATAGCAAAGAGCAGATTTATAATATTATCTGGCAGCAACCATATTATGGAGATTGCAATATTGTTATGAACTATATTCACTATATAAGGAATAAAATAGAAAACAACCCGAACAAGCCGCTTTACATTCAGACCGTGTGGGGAAGCGGTTATCGATTCAACAAAAATCTGCGCGGTAGTCTGTGACAAGATAGGAGATTGCTGCTATTCTTTGACCGATATAATAAAAAAGCACTGAGAGGATGTAACCTTTTGCCATCTTCATACGTGTTAAAAGCAAAGGAGGTGATGCTTATGGATATGGAGAAGAACATAAGGGAAGCGGTCATGAAGTACAGCGATACCCTTTATAAAGTCTGTATTGTCATATTGTGCAATGAGCAGGACGTTCAGGATGCCATACAGGATACCTTTTGCCGGTATTTGGAAAAGAAACCGGAATTTCGTGATGAAGAGCACGAGAAGGCATGGCTGATCCGGGTGGCTACCAACATCTGCCGCGATATGATACGCTTCCGGCTCCGGCACCCGAAGATTTCCATCGAAGAGGTAGAAAATACTCTTGTGGCACCGGAACAGAAGGAAACATTTAAAGAGCTTCTCCAATTGCCGGTCAAGCAGAAGGTGGTGATTTATCTGCACTATGTGGAAGGATACCGTGTAAAGGAAATTGCGGATATCTTAGGGATTACGGAAAGCGCTGTAAAGCTGAGGCTTTTGCGGGGAAGGAAACAGATGCGGGAGACAATCATGGAAGGAGGCATATAATAATGGATGGATTTCAGGTAAAGGAAGTCATGGATCAGGTTCATATTCCGTCGGAAATGCAGGAGGAGATCATTGAGAATCTCCATAAGAGGATGGAACAGGGAAATCAGAACAGAAAACGATGGAATTTAAGAAATATGACTGCGGCGGCAGTGTTTGTGCTGGTTGTCAGCGCAGTCAGCTTTCCGGCCCTGGCATTTGTGGCAAATACTTTAAAAGCCAGAATGGAGAGCGTTTCTAAGGAAGAACTTGAGGATTTGAATGATATGGTTCAGTCCCAGCAGGTGCTGGCGGACGGTTTCTCACGGGAGTATTCTGCCAAAGAAAAGGAGCGCAGCAAAGAACTCTGGAAGGCATATGAGAACGGGACATTCCCCGAAAACGTCATTTCCGTGGTGGAGCATGAGGATGCGGCGGTACCGGGAACACTCTGCTACATCAGGGCAACAGGCACTTTTAATCTGCCGGCGCAGGAACTGACGGACGAGGAGCTGCTAGAGATTATTGATTTCCAACATAAGATGAGCTATGCGGTCATGGAGAACACGAAGCTGAGACAGGAAGAGAGCTGGGCGGATCAGACAGATGAATGATAAGAACATGAAAATCACAGGTAACCTTTTGACAAGCTGATACGTGTTTCAGGCAGAGGAGGTAAACATGGGATGTCAGAGAGGCATTAAAAAATTCGGGTTACAAGCTGCAAAAAGACAGAAACATAATATGAGGAGGAAAACAGAATGAAGATGAATGATCGTATGGAAAACGGAAAGAAAAGAACAGGGAACCGGAAGAAAGCAGGAATCATGGCAGCATTGGCATTATCCATATGTGCAGTCAGCATTCCGGTGCAGGCAGCGGTGACAAGCGTTGTGGAACAGCGGATGGAAAGCGTTCCCAAGGCAGAGATCAAGGATATTGAAAACATGATCCAGTCTCAGCATGATGTACAGGCCGATGGCTTCTCAAGAGAGTACTCCGCCAAAGAGAAGGAGCGTAAAAAACAACTTTGGCAGGCATATAAGAACGGGACATTCCCCGAACAAACGATCCGGCAGGTGGAAGGCAGCGGGGAAGCAGAGAAAGGAACCCTTTGCTATATCCGCTCTACAGGTGTTTTCCAGCTTCCGGCTGAGGAAATGACCGATGAGGAGATGTTGGAGATCATTGATTTTCAGCATAAGATGAGTTACGCCATCGCCAATGGAGAGGCAGCGAAAGCAGCGAGAGCCGAGCAGTAAGCTGAAAAACCGGAAAAGCGGCAAAAGGCTTTTCCGGTTTTACCATGAGAAAACATGGAAGAAGGAACAGGAGACGAAAGAGATGAAATGGTCTGAGAAAGTAATAAAGACGGCATTTGTGGCAGTATTATCCATCAATATCCTTTCACTGTCCGGATGCGGGAACGCTGAGGACAGCCAACGGACAGAGACAAAGACACAGTATGGAATCATCGGGGAAACCACCAAAGAGGCAAGTGGGCAGCAGGATCACATCAAAGGGCAGACAGCCGGAGATATCGCCGGGCCCCGGGACAAAGCAGACGGAGTTGAGGGCGGAAGCGGAGAAGGAGACAGCGTGGTGAGAAGCTATTCTGACAGGGAAAAAGAACGCATGGAGGAACTTAAACAGTCCTATCAGAAGGAAACCATATACCCCGAAAAGCTGATCCAGGAGGCAAACAGCCCGGAAGACGTGATAAAAGGAACTCTCTGTTATGTCCGGTCTACGGGGGAATATTATCTGCCGGACCGGGAACTGACGGATGAAGAGCTGCTGGAGATCATTGACTGCAATTTCCGGATTGCCCTCAATGCCAGCCGAAAGACCCAGGAGGAATATGAGGCGGAGGACCTGGCAGCAAGAGCCATGCTTGAGGAAAAGGTGCAGGCGGCAGGCGGGATCGGCGAAGAGAAAGCCATAGAGATTGCAGAAAAGGCCATGGAAACCGATATCGGAGATAAGGGAAACGGGCTGAAATTACACAGGAACGACGCTTATGGATGGGGGGCGGATCTGTGTGATATTACAGACTGGGACGAGTATAAGGACAAAGGGGATATGGGGTATTTTGTGCAATTTGACAATGTTGAAGAGATCGAGGATCTGGAAGAGCTGTTCCTTTATCAATGTACGGTCAATGCCGTGGACGGCAGTATCTGCGGCGCTTATACCATCGAGGGATTAGGCGGTAAGACTGTGTGGTACCGGCATTGACCGGTAGCCCTCGTCCCCTATCCGGTTTGTTCAGTAAGGGAAGGATAAAACAGCCGGTGTTCATAAAAAACGCATTGAAATCATTCCGTTGTCCAATTATAATTGTATGGCGATAATGCTGCAGAAAAGGACAAAAAGAGGAAAGGAGCAGCAGAACAAATGAAACGGCTGTTTTTATTGGAAGATGATCTGAGTTTAATAAACGGGCTTTCTTTCGCTGTAAAAAAGCAGGGATATGAGATCGCGATTGCCCGTACCACACTGGAAGCGGACGCGTTATGGGCAGATGGCAAATATGATTTAGTCATTCTGGACGTATCACTCCCTGACGGCTCCGGCTTTGATTTCTGTAAAAAGATACGGCAGACCTCAAAAGTGCCCATTATGTTTCTCACTGCCGCTGATGAAGAAACAGATATTATCATGGGACTTGACATCGGGGGCGATGATTATATGACGAAACCGTTCAAGTTGGCAATTTTCCTTTCAAGAATCAACGCGCTGCTGCGCAGGAGCGAGAACTTTAGTACTGCTGTCACAGAATTAAATTCAGACGGCATCTGTATCCGGCTTTTAAAAGGGGAAGTATATAAAAGGGGAGAACCGGTTGAACTGACAGCAAGCGAATATAAGCTGCTGTGCCTGTTTATGGAAAATCCTGACCAGATACTTTCCCAGGAGCAGATTTTGGGCAGATTGTGGGACTGCAATGAAAGCTATATAGACAACAATTCCCTTACCGTGTATATCCGCAGGCTCCGTACAAAAATCGAGGATGATCCGGGAGAACCGAAACGGATTGTCACTGTCCGTGGTATGGGGTATAAATGGAACACTGTGGATTGAGGTGCGGGATGAAAATATTTGTAAACCGGAAAATAAAATGGCTCTTTGGCGGTACCCTGATGTGTGTTTTGTTTTTTACATTGATTGCGGTCCTGCTCATGGTGTTTGAAGTCAGAAATGCGGCAGCTTATACAATCGCCTGTTTTTTGCTGATGAGCGCCGCAATACTGGCGCTTTTATTTGGGTATTTCCGGGAGCAGCATAAAATTATGGAAAACGCGATATCACAGATCACAGAATATATATCCGGCAATAAGGATATCACGATTGAATGTAACGATGAAGGCGAATTATACAGGCTGTTCCATGAAGTGAACTCTCTGGTTGCCATCTTAAATGCCCATGCCGAGAATGAAAAAAGTGCAAAGAAATTTTTGAGGAATACCATATCTGATATTTCCCATCAGTTAAAGACGCCCCTTGCCGCCCTCAATATTTATATCGGGCTGATACAGGATGAGGCGGAAGGTCTGCCGATGATTCAGGAATTTTCCCGGCTCTCCGAGCAGGAGCTTGACCGGATCGAAGTGCTGGTGCAGAACCTTTTGAAAATCACAAAGCTGGATGCTGGCATGATTGTGTTGGAAAAAACATTGGAAAATGTGTCGGAGATTGCGGAAAGTGTCAAAAAGCACTTCCTGTTCCGGGCAGACCAGGAAGGAAAAGAAATCTGTCTGTCAGGCAGTGGGGAAACCATATTTTTATGTGACCGTAACTGGATGATCGAAGCAATCAGCAACCTTGTGAAAAATGCCCTTGACCATACCGGAGAAGGCGACTGCATAAGTGTGGAATGGTGTATATCAGCTTCTATTCTTCAGATCACCATAAAGGATAATGGCAGCGGCATCTATCTGGAGGATTTACACCATATTTTCAAGCGGTTTTACCGGAGCCGTTATTCGAAAGACACGCAGGGTATTGGCCTTGGGCTGCCACTTACAAAAGCCATTGTAGAAGCACATAACGGAACGATTGAAGTAGACAGCGTTTTAGGCAGGGGAACCTCTTTCACGATGAATTTTTTGATATAAAATGATATTCCTACAAAATTGTAGGGTAATTGTAATATAGGTGTAGGATTTCTCTGCTATATTAAGGAACTGCAAGGAAATGATTTGAGGATTGTCAGTCAGCTTATTGCAGTTCCTTGTTATCAAAAACAGAAAGAGGTGTTTACACAATGAATTTATTAGAAGTCAGTAATGTCAGCAAGACATACGGAAGCGGCGAAGCTGCCGTAAAGGCATTAAAGAAAGTTTCATTTTCCGTTCCAAAAGGCGAGTACGTGGCGATTGTCGGGGAATCCGGCTCCGGGAAAAGTACGCTCCTTAACATGATAGGCGCACTGGACACGCCCACATCCGGGAAGGTAATCATCAGCGGAAAGGAGATTTTTTCCATGGATGACCGCAAGCTTACCATTTTCAGACGGAGAAATATTGGCTTTATCTTTCAGGCGTTCAACCTGATTCCGGAACTGACCGTAGAGCAGAATATTGTTTTTCCGGTGTTGCTTGATTACCAGAAGCCGGACAGAAAGTATCTGGAAGAACTGCTTTCGGTGCTGAACCTGAAAGAACGGCGCAGACACCTGCCCAGCCAGTTATCCGGCGGGCAGCAGCAGAGGGTGGCAATCGGGCGTGCGCTGATCACACGTCCATCGCTGATTCTGGCTGATGAACCGACAGGAAACCTTGACACGGCAAACAGCAGAGAGGTGATCGCCCTGCTGAAAGAAGCGTCAAGGAAATATGAGCAGACGATTGTCATGATTACCCACAGCCGCAGCATTGCACAGACAGCAGACAGGGTTTTAAACGTATCGGATGGGGTACTGACTGATTTGGGGAGGTGCAGCGAATGAAAAGCTATTTAAGTTTGATACCAATCTCAGCCAGAGTGCGGCGGCGTCAAAACCGTATGACACTGTTATGCATTATTTTCGCCGTGTTCCTGGTGACAGCGGTGTTCAGTATGGCAGATATGGATATGCGAATGGAAATGGCCAGACTGACCGAAAAACATGCACAGGAATTTAACTTTCAGGCTATTATGGACACCACCATAGGGCAGAACCTCTTTTTGCTTGCAGGAGGTCTGTTCATCCTGATCCTACTTGCGGGAGTGCTGATGATTTCAGGCAGCATCAACAGCACCGTGGCCCAGAGGACGAAATTTTTCGGAATGATGCGCTGCATCGGCATGAGCCGCCAGCAGTTAAAGCGGTTTGTGCGGCTGGAGGCCCTTAACTGGTGCAAAACAGCTATCCCCATCGGCATTGTCCTTGGTACGGTCAGCACATGGGCTTTATGCGCCGTCCTGCGGTTCGTGGTCGGGGAGGAGTTTGCTATGATCCCCCTCTTTGGAATCAGCCCCATCGGAATGATCAGCGGTATCGTCATGGGACTGGTCACGGTGCTGCTCGCCGCCAGAGCGCCGGCAAGACAGGCTGCAAAAGTATCCCCGATGGCGGCAGTTTCGGGAAACACAGAGAATAAAAGCCGAACACGGCATGCAGTCCGTACCGGCAGGTTTCCCATTGAAATTTCTCTGGGCGCCCATCATGCAAAATCGGCCAGGAAAAATTTATTTCTGATGACCGGCTCCTTTGCCCTGAGCATCATCCTGTTCCTGACATTTTCTGTCCTGCTGGACTTTGTAGGCTATCTGCTGCCCCAGTCCGCTGCCGCTGCCGACATCACGATTACCGATGAGGCCGGTGTCACCGGTATCAATTGTCTTTCCCCGGAAACGGTAGAGACGATCCGCGGGATGGACGGTGTGAAAAATATCTTTGGACGGCGAAGCCTCTTTGACGTTCCGGCCGAGTTAGGAAAAGAAGGCTTGCCTCAGACGGTGGATCTGTTCTCCTTTGACGATTTTGACCTGGATGCCTTGAAAAAAGACGGCAGGTTACGAAAGGGCAGCGACCTCTCCGAAGTCTATGGGAATACCGGCTCTGTACTGGTAATCTGCGATCCGGACGCACCGATCCGGAAGGGAGATACCATCCAGGTGGAAGGCGAAGATTTAAGCGTGGCGGGTATGTTGAAAGCTGACCTGTTCAGCGAAGACGGTCTCTCCCACGGCAAAGTTTCCGTCATTGCCTCCAGTGAAACTTTTGTTCGGCTGACCGGCATAACCGACTATTCTATTGTGATGGTGCAGACTACGGGCGATGTGACAGACGGGGATGTTGCCGCCATAAGCGGGGTACTGGACGAGGGCACTGCTCTCCGGGATGAGCGTGAGATGCGCACTTCTGGAACTTATACCGCTTTTGTGCTGTGCGTCTATGGCTTTTTGGGAATCATCGCTATGGTTACGCTGCTTAATATTATGAACAGCATCTCCTTGAGCGTATCCGCCAGGAGCAAGCAGTATGGGGCTATGCGGGCTGTGGGTATGGATGACCGTCAGGTAACAAGAATGATTGCCGCGGAAGCGGTTACCTATGCTTTGTCCGGCTGCGTGCTTGGATGTATTGTTGGGCTGGTGGTCGGCAGGATGCTGTACAATCTTTTGATTGACGGGCGTTTTCCCTATGCTGTGTGGGCACTGCCTGTTTCCCGCCTGCTTATCGTTTTGGCATTTGTTGCCGTGGCAACACTGGCGGCCATTTATGCCCCGGCAAAACGGATTCGCAACATGGCTATAACCGCAACGATCAATGAATTGTAAAAAGAATGGGTGTAAATTTTCTGTCATTAGAACCCGCAGGTTGACTTTTTAGTATCAAAGCGATAATATTGTCATATATCCAAACAGGAGGGCAATACATGATTTCTGTCGCCATACCAGCTTTAGGGCTGTTGATTGCGATTAAACTCTCAATAAGCAGCATTTGTCACAAAAACTGTTCCGTGGCAATGCTGCCTATTCTTTTCCTTGAATCCCCAAAAGATAATCCGCAGACACATGAAAGTAATCCGCAATCGCCACAATCTCATAATCTGGTACGAACCGCTTCCCCTGCTCAATTCTCAAAATTGTCAAATCCGTAAATTCAAACCCTTCCGTCTGCAGCCGTGCGGCAAGTATTTTCTGAGAAATCCCCTGGGCTTTCCGCATTTTTTCACTTTGCTTCCAATAATATTCTTCGACTCACCGTTCCAGTAAATCTTCATGTCCTTCCCCGTTTCTAAAGATGAAGTATATAGGATTGATTTAGCTCTTGGGTATTTAAAGTGTTGAAGAAAATGGTTTGGTTTATGCTTTTTGGGCATGAATTGAAATGCAAAATGGGTATGGGAATCTGTATTGACACATCGTCAGAATAAATGTACAGTAATTGTAATGACGCGGCGTCAGAATAATATTGATAGATAAGCCTGAAGGAAACGGGCCAGGCGGACGAGGAGGTAATGAATATGCAGGCAAAAGCACCAGAAACGAAACCTTTTGGAGAAGAGGCATTTGCTCCAACAAACAGGACGGTCATCCGATGGCTGGGCAATGCGGGAGCGCTGATTAACAGCAGGGGGACGACGCTCATGATTGATCCGGTACTTAGCGGTTTTGATATGCCGTTGCTGATTCAAGTGCCCATAACGGAGGAAGAGGTTCCCCATGTGGATGGTGATTATTTCGCAGATCCGGTTCCACCAGTACGCATTTGAGATCCACCTGTTAGTGCCTTAGATCCACTTTTGCAGCAATTCACAGAAGAGATCCACCTGCATTATCTTTTTCTGTAAAATAACAGCTGGGAGTTCCTCCCACATTTTTACAGAAAGGAGGCCAATACCATGGCCAAAAAAATCAATGTGAAGCTCATCATGGAACTGCGGGATGCCGGTCTGTCCCGGAACATGATAGCTGCAACTAGACACATGTCAAAAAACTCTGTCGGTGACGTGATCCACATCGCCGACCAGAAAGGCATCACTTTCAGTGATGTAAGGGGTCTCGATGAGGATGCCGTCTACCGCATGTTCTATCCGGATAAGTTTGCGGTGGAGACGCTGTACGCCCAGCCGGATTACGGGTATATCCATCAGGAACTGAAGCGTGCAGGTGTAACCTTAAAACTCCTATGGCAGGAGTACCAGGACAGGTGTAGCGCAGACGGAGGCATCCCGATGGGATACACAAAGTTCTGCCTGGGGTACAGCAGCCATACTGCCACAAACAGGCTGACAAACCACCTGGAGCACAAGCCGGGCATTGTGACCGAGGTGGACTGGTCCGGGCCGACAATGCACTATGTTGACACAGCCACCGGCGAGCTGGTAAAAGTGTACCTGTTCGTAGCGACACTTCCTTACAGCCAGTATTCCTTTGTGGAGCCCTGTCTGGACATGAAGATGGATTCTTTTCTCCGCTGCCATATCCGGATGTATGAATACTTCGGCGGCGTCACCACCAGGCTGGTGTGTGACAATTTAAAGACGGGCGTTGTCTCCCATCCCCGCGAGGGAGAAATTGTCCTTACAGCTGACTATGAAGCCTTGGGCGGGTATTATATGACCGCCATCATGCCTGCAGGCGTCCGCAAACCGAAACAGAAAGCCTCTGTGGAAGGCACCGTGGGGAAGATTGCCACCGCCATTATCGCAAAGCTGCGTAACGAGACCTTTTATTCTTTCTCAGACCTGAAATCGGCAGTATACAGGAAGCTGGAAGAGTTCAACCGCCAGAGTTTCCAGAAGAGGGAGGGCAGCCGTTATGATGCGTTCCTGGAAGAAAAAGAATACCTGCATGCCCTGCCCGCCGTCCCTTACGAGATCGCCACATGGGTCTATGGGAGGAAAGTGAACCTTGATTACCATGTGGTTTTTGAGTATAACCGGTACTCCTGCCCTTATCAGTATCTTCATAAAAAGGTTGATCTGAAAGTCACGGATACTACAGTGGAGATTTATGCCGGGACAGACCGGATCGCCACCCACACCCGGTTCCCGGCAGGCCGCAAAAACCAGTATTCCACCCATGCACAGGACATGCCGGACCAGTTCAAGTTCTCGCCGTGGGATGAACGCCGGATCCGGAACTGGGCGGAATCCATCGGAAAGTACACCGGCGAAGTCATTGGTCGCATCTTCGGGGGCGTCAGCATAAAAGAGCAGGGCTATAATCCCTCCCTGGCAATCCTGCGCCTGAGCAACAAGTATTCGGAAGCCCGCCTGGAAGCTGCCTGCGAATACGCCATCGTGAATGGGATAAAACGGCCCCGCTATCACCATCTTAATTCCATCCTGGCATCCAATCAAGATGAAATCTACCTTGAACAGAAAAATGCCAGGAGAAAGAACAGTGCCCCGATGGGATACCTGCGCGGGAGCAGCTATTACGGAGGTGGCAGCAATGGTCAATGAAGAAACCAGGCGCAAGCTGCGTGAACTGAATCTGGGCGAGGCAGTGGCAGGGCTGGAAATACAGCAGTCCGAACCGGCAACCATAGGGCTTTCTTTTGACGAGAGGCTGCAGAGACTCGTGGATTATATCTACCAGGAGAAATACAACAGCCGCATCCAGCGCCTGGTCAAGGCAGCCAGGCTGCGATTCCCACAGGCAAATGTCCAGGATGTCCACTACAAAGGCCGCGGGCTCAATCAGGAACTGCTTGCCGGCCTGTTCAGCTGCCAGTATATTTCCGGACACCAGAGTATTATCCTCCAGGGTTTTACCGGCTCAGGGAAGACATATCTTGCCTGTGCGCTGGGCAAGCAGGCCTGCCTGCACCAGATCCGCACCCGCTACATCCGGCTCCCGGATCTTCTGATGGAGTACAGTGATGCCGCCCTTGTACCCGGGAAGCAGAAACAGATGCTGGACAGATATGGGAAGATCCCTCTCCTTATCATTGATGAATGGCTGGTCTCCGACATCTCAGACAGTGAACTGTACTTCCTTTTTGAACTCATGGAGCGGCGCTCAGACTCCACCTCCACCATCTTCTGTACCCAGTACCGGAAAGAGGACTGGATCAGACGCCTGGGAGAAGGGGTACAGGCGGAGGCAGTTGTTGACCGGTATGCCTATACTGCATTCTGGATAGAAACCGGCAGCATGAATATGCGGGAATACTTCGCTAAAAACGGGAAATAACCTGCTGGCGGGCGGATCTAAAAGGCGAACTGTCGGTTCGCAAAAGAGATTCAATGGAGCGGAACAGAGTTCCGCTCCGGATCCCCTGCCGCGAAATAATCACCCTCTCCGGCGAGAAGCCCAGCGAATTGCAGGCCAAGGCCCGGAAAGCACAGGAAAAGCCCTCCATCCGGGCGCAGTTGAAAGCGGCCAAGGAGGGCCAGCAGCAGAAGCCCCCGGTCAAGGATAAATCGCAGGATTTGGAGGTGTGACGATTGCGAAAATATGAGGATGTGGACATCATCGCCTCTCTGGGGGCGGTGATGGAGCTGAACACCGAGCATTACAAGAGCGATTTCCGCTATGACATGGAAATGTTCATGGAGGCGGCGCGGCATCCCACCGAGGAAAACACCCATTTGCTGTGGCTGTCCCGCCGCTGTGGAACCGAGTGCTTCCGGGAGCGTGACGTTTATCTGAAAGAGAGCCAGGCAAGCCATACCTGGGCGTTCCACGCCACCACGGGGGACAGCATTTTGGCCTACGCCGTGGAGATCACCGGCCTGCGGGACGGCAAGGTGATGGGTGATCTCTATGAGCTGGATTACCGCCAGCACGCCGCCAAGCTGGGACAGCAGGCGCTTCCCATTCAGGAAGTCAGCCTGAAATTTGAGGATGGAACCGAAACCCGCTGTTCCTATGAGCAGTATAATCACGGTATCTATGGGATGGTGGCGGAGCATGGCAAGGTGGTGAGCAGGCACTATGAGCCGGAGAGCGAGGACGCCTTGCGGGGCTTGCTGACCGCCGCCCGCCAAAGCAGGCAGAAGAACCGTGCGGCCACGTTCAAGATCAAAATTGGCCGCAAGCCCTCTATCCGCAAGCAGCTTGCCGAGGCCAAGAACGCCGCCGCCAAAACGAAAAATCAGGAATTGGAGGTAGGATGATGGTACATTTCACAGTTGAGGAAGAAAACCTGGTCTGTGTCTACTACAAGGCCGACCGGCGCAGGACGATGGGCCGCATGACCGCCGCCCT
>CATKXR010000023.1 GCA_949840805.1 uncultured Lachnospiraceae bacterium
GGTTTTGTTGGAGTTTTCCGCCGGAGCAGGAGCCGGGGCCGCCGGAGCGGCCGGAGCCTGGGCAGCGGCAAAAGCGGCTGCGATCTCGTCGGGGCTCATAGTTTTGTTGGAGTTTTCCGCCGGAGCAGGAGCGGGAGCGGCTGGAGCCTGGGCAGCGGCAAAAGCGGCTGCAATCTCGTCGGGGCTCATGGTTTTGTTGGAGCTTTCCGCCGGGTTAGGAGCCGGAGCAGCGGGAGCGGGAGCGGTCGGAGCCTGGGCAGCGGCAAAAGCGGCCGCAATCTCGTCGGGGCTCATAGTTTTGTTTGAGCTTTCCGCCGGAGCAGGAGCCGGTGCGGCTGGAGCCTGGGCAGCGGCAAAAGCGGCTGCAATCTCGTCGGGGCTCATAGTTTTGTTTGAGCTTTCCGCCGGAGCAGGAGCCGGGGCGGCGGGAGCGGCCGGAGCCTGGGCAGCGGCAAAAGCAGCCGCAATCTCGTCAGGGCTCATAGTCTTAGTGGAAGTTTCCGATGGGGCCGCGGCCGCCGCCGCGGCCTGGTTGTGGCTGGTCTCCTCCTGAAGTTCCTCGGATAGTTTGTTTAAAATCTCCTGGGAAAGCCTGTCATTACGGCTGGCTTCGTCAACAACCGTCACCTTGGAAGGGGTGACGGTATGGGACTGGACATCGTTCTTTTTTTCTGCAGACGCCGCCGGTTCTGCGGGAGCCGCCGGTTCGCTGGCCGGTTCATTGGGTTCGCCAGAGGCGCCGTTAGTCAGCAAATTCATTACATGTGAAGTTTTATTTGTTTTCTTAGGCATTGTGCAAATCCTCCTTATAAATGGATCTCCGGCGCAATCTCCTCAAGAAACGCCTGGTAGTCCTTAACCGCTGATGAGCGGGGATTGTATGAAAAGATACTCTCTCCATGGGCGGGAGCCTCCGCAACGGCCACTCCGGTACGGATCTTTGTGTCGAATACCCGTGAATTGATTTGAGTAGCGAGCTGCTCCGCCATTTCTAATACATCCCGGGAAAGAAGGGTGCGCGGATTGAACCTGGTAAGGAGAATGCCCAGGACATTCAGCCCGGGATTAAAGGTCTCCCGTACCGTATCGATGGTTTCTTTCAACTGGGCAAGCCCTACAAGGCTCAGAATATCGGACGCCATAGGGATGATCAAAAAGTTGGAAACAGAATAGGCATTGACCGTTAAAAGATTCAGGGCGGGAGGCGTGTCAATGATGATATAATCATATTGGTTCAAGACAGGCCAGATGGCATCCCTGAGGATGTATTCCCGACGGGTCGGGAGGCTCTCCAAGCCGCTGCTGCTGAGGGTAATGTCTGATACAAGAAGATCGCCATATTCGCTTTTAAAAAGAGCTTTTTGGACAGGAACCGTACCCTTGAGGACATCAAGGACCGTATATTGGTTATCCATGCCGGCGCCGAGGCAGAAGCCTAAGTTGCCCTGAGGGTCTAAATCGATGCCCAGAACCTTCTTTCCGGCAAGGGAAATCCCTGAGGCAATTGCCGCGGATGTAGTGGTTTTGCCCACGCCGCCTTTCTGATTCGATACTGTAATAATGATAGACAAAACGGTACCTCCAGTATTTACAATATAGTAAAAATGATTTTTTTAGTTCAGATATTATTTTTATTATATAACATGTCGATAAATAAGTATAGATTAAAAATGATTTTTTTCAAGGTATTACGTTTCAGATGAACGAGATAGTAAGAGAAAGGAGCATATAGAAATGGCGAGTGTATCAAGTACAAGCAGCCTGGGGAACACATCTCTTCGAGGCTACGGCGGCATGGCATCGGGCATTGACCGTGATGAGATCATTGAGCAGATGACCCTTGGCACCACCACCAAGATTAACAACCAGGAGAGTGCGATCACCAAGCTGGAATGGAAGCAGGAGGCGTATAGAAGCATCAGCGATAAGATTCTGGGCCTGAGTGACGATTTTTTCAGCTATACTTCCTTAAGCAGCCTGAAGGATCCCGGCACTTTTGCCAAAAGCCTGATCAGCGTGCTGGGAAAGGAGGATTCGACAAGATTTGTCAGTGCATCCGGAACTTCGGAACTGGTGGGGAATGTATCCATCCAGTCTGTCCGGAAGCTTGCGACTTCCAGCGTATATAAGTCAGATGTTACGCAGGGAGATCTGGAGACGGATTTAAAGGAACTGGAAGGCGCGTTTATGTACGAGTCCAAGCTCATGAGGTCCGAACTTCGTTTCGGTATTGCAAATGGAGACGGAACATACAGCAACACCCAGACTTTCCAGTTCCCGACAAGCTATGAAGAAAATGGGGAAACCAAGCAAATCAATTATTTCCTTCAGACAAAACATCTGGCAGACGGCACGACAAGACTGGAGACAGAAGATGAATATGGCACTCGTTTGGCCGAACAGTTAAATAAAGCGCTTAAAAATTCTTCCGTGAAATTTAGTGACAAAGACAGCGATAAGATTGACAATGTCATTAAATTTGAATATAGCAAGGGCAAAATGAATATTGTAAGCGCTACGCCTGACGGGAAGACCGCGGGCGATATGGGCAATTATGTCATCCAGGGGAATTCAACGGCATTGAAGGCTCTGGGATATAAGGGATCGGTAGATGATAAAGTCGGCCTTAAAGTAGGTGAATTTAACAGCGGCGTGCAGAACTTTAAAGACTCTGCCTTACACCAGACAAGCGCTCTCGGATATTTGACAGGGAAAAAGGTTACTTTTAACTATGACGGAAATAAGAAAGATATCGAGCTGATCACGGATGAGGAAGCGAAAAAACTGCTGGATATGGGACTCAGCGCTGAAGAAGAAGCGGAAATCAGAAAGAAGTTTGCGGAGGATTTTGATGACGGTACAGACCTTAAAAACGGAGTGATTGAAGACGTCAGAAAAGGTTTGGCAAATACGATCAAGTCCGAACTGTCAGCAGAACTTGAGAAAAAAATAAGAGAAGACCTTAAAGCCGAATTAAGGCCGGATATTGAAACATCAGTCAATAATAATCCGGATTATAAGGATCTGCCGCAGGAAGAAAGAGACAGAATTATCGAAGCAGAAGTAAATAAGGCGTTAGGCAGTGACGAAAATAAAAAGAAGATAGCAGAAGAGCTGGAAGCCAGTTTGAAGACTGAGCTGGAAAAGCCTGAGAATCAGGTAGACGCAAAGTATACTCAGGATGATATCGATGATCTTGTACAGCGAAGGCTGGACACGGTTCTGGAAAAACGCATAACGGAAGCCAAAGATAAAAACAGGATGGATCAGATGGCAGAGAATATCCAGAAACGTTTGGACAGAGCGTTTGGTAAGGATTCCGTCAAGGCGTTTGTATCAGATAACGGCAATTTGGCATTTAAAACAGCAGAAAAAGGATCTACTACCTCTTCCTCTACCTTATCGATCACCAGCAACGACAATGCCATATTATACAACATGGGCATTGTAAACGGGGCTTCTAATAAGGTGAATTTGAATGATAAGCTAAGCCAGTCCAGTATCGGGATTAATTTTTATGAGACAAAGGATACGGG
Organism: uncultured Lachnospiraceae bacterium; assembly: GCA_949840805.1. Taxonomy (GTDB): domain Bacteria; phylum Bacillota; class Clostridia; order Lachnospirales; family Lachnospiraceae; genus Brotaphodocola. The sequence goes on from CATKXR010000023.1 coordinate 3,537, forward strand.
AGAGTATGTATATAAAGACGGCCTTGTTATCAATGGTGTGAAGATCGACGGGATTGACGCCAATACCAGCATCAGCAGCATCCTTTCAAAGATCAATTCCAATGAAGAGGTAGGAGTAAAAGCTACTTACGTGGATGCAACAGGCCAGTTTATGTTGGTTTCTAAAGAGACCGGGGCATCCAGGGAGATTGAACTGACTTCACAATTAGCCCAGGATCTTTTCGGCACGCATAAGGAAGATGGGACACTGGATAATGAAGCCGGTTTGGTTAGAGGCCAGGATGCCATAATCGATGTAAGCTATGGAAACGGTGTGACGGTGACGCTGGAACGTGCTTCCAATACTTTTAATCTGGAAGGAATGGATGTCACTGTCTCAGGTACATTTGGCGGGGAATATAAGAAAGACGCTGATGGCAAGGAAGTTTGGGAAAAGGATACCTCCGCCGCCGTAACCTTCAGCGCCAAGGCTGATGTAGATAAGGTTACGGAAAAGGTAAAGAAATTCTTCGAAGATTTCAACGCCCTGGTAACGGAAGTCAATACACAGGTTACTACCCGTCCCGACAGTTCCTACGGTCCTCTGACTGACGAGCAGAAAGAAGAGATGAGCGAGACCTCCATTGAGAACTGGGAGAAGAAGGCAAAGTCAGGATTGCTGTTCAATGATTCCACAATGAGGGATCTGAGCATGGATATCCAGTCTATCTACTCAAAGATGATGCGTCAGACCGGCCTTAGCTATGAAGATTTAAAAGAGATGGGCATCACCTACTCAGACAATGAGAAAGACGGAGGCGTGATCGTCTTTGACGAGACTGCATTCCGGAGCGCTATGGAGAATAAGCCGGAGAAGATTTCCGCCTTCTTTACAGGCGGCGGCGGTATGGGTAATGGATTTATGAAGACGGTAGAAGATACTTTCACCCCATATGCTACCCGCTATGCCACCAGGAACGGCAACTCCTACGGACGGCTGATCGAAGAAGCCGGATCGGAAAAGATACCGACCTCGATCATGAAGAACCAGATTTATAATGAGATTAAGTCCAAGCAGGATTTGATCGAACAGCTTCGGTCAAAGCTGAAGACAGAGCAGGATCGTTATATTTCTATGTTTACAACGATGGAAACCATGATCAATCGGATGAATTCCCAGGCCAGCTATCTGTCACAGATCACAGGCTAAGGGAAAAGGAAAGGGATTGAATGAACGGATATAATCGTTACAAGGAAAAAAGCATTTATTCTATGTCAGGTTCAGAGCAGCTTTTGCTTCTTTTTGACGAGGCAATCAGCCGTCTTACCAGGGCTGAATATTCTCTGAAAGATAAAGATTATCCGGATTTTGAGGACTGTATCACCAGAACTTCTAAGATTGTCCGTTATTTGATGGATATTCTTGATATGAGCCAGCCGATCAGCAGAGATCTTAGAAGAATATACAATTATCTTGTCTATGATCTCAGCATGGTGAAGGCGGGCAGGGAGAGAAGGATAGATGAGATCGGAAGGATCCGCCATATTCTTTCCGAACTGCGTGAAGCCTTCAGTGAAGCCAGTAAGCAGGTAAATGATATGCATGTGGTCAGGGAGGCAGAGATTCGAGGCTAAGGAAAGGTGACAGGAGATGGAATTGGATGTAACGAAGGTCATGATTCTTCTCCAGAGAAAATATGGATCCATTCGGGAGATTGACAGGCTGACCAGGGAATTAGAGGAAGCGTTCATACGAAATGATGAAGTGTCGGCAACAATGCTTTTGGAAATGCGGGCAGAGGAGATGGCTAAGATTGACAATTATACGGAAGAAATCTGGCAGTTGGCAGCGTCCGACAGGGCGGCCCTGCAGAAGCTCCGCCGGTTAATAACTTCAGATCCGTCAACTGCTCATGGAGAAAGCGCCGAGGAGAAGAAGATTTATGAGATCCGCCACAGAACCCAGGAACTTCTTGATGGAATACGTGAGACAGACAAGAGAGTGAACCGAAGAGTAGCCAGAGAGAAATCTTATTATGGGGCTGATCCGGAAGCAAGGCATCCGGTAAGCGTGTAAGTGGAAATTCGTTCCGGAAATGTAATGATATGTGACAGGAATATGCATGAACTGTCGCGATAAATATGGTACTTTGGCTGCGTCTGCAGCCTTAGTACCTTTCCGTGTTTAGGAACTGAAGAAAATGACTCGTCAGAGATTGCATGAAGACCGGGAAAACAGTTCCCAAGGCGGAAAATAGCTAAGCAGTAACCAGTAACAGGCGGCAATAAGCGAAAAAGAAAGAGAAGGTGTGGCTATGTCGTTGAGAGTATCAGGAAACAATTATTCCAATTATCAAAACATGTATCAGATGATGCAGACCCTCCAGTCTGCACGGACTGCCCAGAGTTCCCGGATCGGGCAGGCAGTCAGCCCGATCAGCAGGGTTCCCCGCGTAAAGACCAGTTCGGTCAATTATACGGATACATTGAAGTTTGTCCAGAATTATGGAAAGGGAATGTCTGATGTGAAGCTGAGCGCGGCAAAGCTTCAGTCCGGGAATGCCTCCAATGTATTTTCCAGCGTGGATATGAAAAGTTCGGATTCATCGGTAGCTCGGGTGGATAAGACTTTCCGGCCTAAAGAGGGTACAGAGATCGGCTTGGAAGTCCAGTCTTTAGCCGCAGCCCAGCAGAACCGGAGCCAGGCCGTGGACGGCGGCCAGAAAGCAGAAGACGGTTCTTCCATGAATTTCCAGATTACCTCGTCCAATGGGAGAAGTGTCCAGGTTAATGTGAGCGATACTGCGGCAGACGGGACAAAGAGAACCAATGAACAGATGTATCAGGATGCGGCCCAGCAGATCAACAGCAGAAGGAATTTGGGGGTAAAGGCATCCGTGGCGAATGAGGACGGCAAGATATCCCTTGTTTTGTCTTCGGAAAAGACCGGTGAAAGCAATGGATTTACCGTACAGGGAGAAACGGGGGCAGCGTCAGGAATCCAGAACGTGGCTGCAGAAGGACAGAATGCCCGGTATACCGTTACCCAGAACGGCCAGACCACTTCCCGGACATCAGAGAGCAACAAGATTTCTTTGGATTATGGAAGAATTGATGCTACCTTAACCGGAACCGGTTCTGCCCAGATCAAGGCAGGGGCAGATACGGATAAGATTGTTTCTGCTGTGAAGGATATGGTGAACCAGTATAATGAAGCTACGGATCTTTTAAAGTCCAATGCGGGCAGAGGAAGAGGGACCCAGGCCCAGTATGAGAGCTTCAGCCGTCCCGTTGCCAGTGACAGCACTCTGAAGGCTGTGGGGATCCGCTATGACAAAAGCGGAAGAATGCAGGTAGATGAATCAGCCTTGAAGGAAGCCTTGAGTAAAGACTTTGAGGGGACAAAGGAGATTATCGGCGGCCAGTTCGGCATAGCAGACAAGATAGCCCAGAAGGCGGATTCTGCCATGGCAACTTCCTCAGGCAGGCTGGTGGACCAGGATGTTTCTGCAAGGATGGACCGGAGCCAGGAAAACACTTTTTCTTCTTTCCGTTTCCTGTCAAACTTTGCAGGTTCCGGACCTTACAGTTTAGGCAATTATTATACGGTCGGACTGATGTTAAATACCCGGGGCTGATAGTTCTCCGGTGATTGAAGAGAGAAGTCTATGAATCAATTATTGTATGAGGGACGGACCCTGGTCGGAATCGTATCCTCCATCATCCGTCAGGATGCCCTGCATGTATTGTATAATCGGCTGGACTGGGAGCGGATGTTTCGTCTGGCAGATTATCACAGGGTTGCGAATATCGTTTACCTTGGTGTCCTGGGTAAGGGAGACGCCTTGCCGGATCGATGGCGGGATCGCTTTTTTGGACGATACCAGGAAGCATTATTGTTTGGTGAAAATTGTGAGGAGTCTCTCAAAGAAGTGCTGATGTGGCTGGATATGCGGGAGATTTCCTGCACGATTCTTACAGCTGCGTCAGTCCGGGAGCTATATACGATTTCAGAGACTGCGGAAAACACTCCTGTACAGATTTTATTGGATGAGGAAAATTACCTGCTTGCAAAAGGATATTTAATTGACTTAGGATATGAGACAGACCAGATCTACAAAGGCTGCGGAGAGCGGATGAAACGGGTGTCCTGTATATCGGTAGTGTTGTATCATAAGCTGCCGTTCCGGACGCCCGGATATGCCAAGAATATGCAGAAGCTTTTGGAAACGGCTTTTGTGGAAGAACCTTATTATAATATCCGGGTTCTTCCGGAGGAAAGTGAATTTGTGTTCCGTTTGGCAAAGATCGTCTATGGGTATGCCACTGACGAACTGCGTCTGCGGGAAATGCTGGATCTGTTTTTGTTCCATAAGATGTGGCGGAAAGAACTGAATATGGAGACCATCCAAAAACGCCTGTCAGATTTTCAGATCGATGAAATTGCGGAAAAGCTTCTCAGAATTGCCTATATGTGGTTTGGGGACCGGAACGATAATGTATTTATAGAGCAGCCGGAAGATATGTCGGTTTACGATATAATCGAGGACCGGATGCTGACAAGCGGTACCATTAACCGTGAAGCGGATGTTCAGGTATTGAAATTGGAGAAAGCGATTCAAAAAGATCTGGACAAGGAACGGCGGGAAGAAAGCCGGGAGATTTTCAAAGAGAAGATCGCAGATTTTTTCGGTACATTCCGAAGGAAGATCCAGTGGGCCTTTCCGGACTATCATTATATGAGTTCCATTTACCCGATTGTGGAGAAGATTCCATTGCTGTTGCCAGTGTTCTGGTTAGTCAGAGGGGTACGGCTTTTGTGGAGAATGATTGTGAAATAATATGGCTAAGATTATATGAACAAGCCCTGTAGCTGCTGATTTTGCGGCTACAGGGCTTGTTGGTTCATCAAATTAAATTGATAATTGAATACTGAAAGCCCTGCAACCACCGTCCTTGTGGCTGCAGAGCTGCTTTGACGTGTAACGCCATGTTGGTTTTGATCGCCCTCCCTGGCTGGAACGATTAGTCTTCTTTCTCGGTTTTGTCAGATTCCATCCGCTTTTGCTTAAAAATTGACTGAAACATCCTCACAGAATCAATATCAGGGGTAAGAGCCGTCTTATTGGTCTTTTCAGCTTCTGAAAGCTCCTCCCGGAGTATGGATATCTGTTTTGGCGCATCGATAGCGAGACGTACTCCGTCCGATGCACACTCGATGATCGTGATGCGGATATTATCTCCGATAAGAATACTTTCGTTCTTTTTACGTCGAAGTATCAGCATGTTCTTTTTCACTCCCATTTGTTGAATCAGCTACAGTTGGAAAAGAACGCAGCTCATGACGGTATCCATAAGGAGAGTTTTCCAAAATAACCTGAATTCCATGGCGCGTCTGTGGGTTAATTACCAGAGGAGATTTTAAATTTACCGTATTCTCCAGGTAATTGCTCCGCACAACGCAAATTGAATAGTATGAAAGTTCTCCGCTGTCCTGAACGTCCAGGCAGGCAAGCTCCTCGGGTGTCAGTTCGGGAGAATAATCCGGACAAAGAAGAAAAGGATTGATCAATACAAATCCTACCTTGCATTCCTCCACCGACTGCAGTAAAAGCATCGAATCATCATCTTCATTTAGATATAAGAGAAGATATTTCGTCAGCTTTGGAAAACCAAAGAGACCATCGGGGAATATTAAAAGATCACTTTCTTTATATTCCACCATGCCATAATCTGTTTGTATTGTCATATCTAATAACACTCCTATGTGAATAAATTAATGCTCCGGCCCGGATCGCCGTCCTGGGGAGGAACATAGTTATAACCGCCCAGATATTCTACATGTACCTGGGGCCTTTGAGTGATGATCGTCATTACCAGCGGCGGAAGATAGGTAAGGTCGCCTTTGGCAACCCGCATTTCAAACGCGCCGCGCTGTGCCGTGTAGGAAGTGCTGGGTTCTACGGACACATTCCGGCTTACGGAAGGCGCTGGAGCCGCAGTGACAGCAGAAGATGCATGAACCTCTGCGGAAACAGCCGGCGCCGGACTGGCAGCAACGGGAACAGAAGGCTGCGCAGCCTGCTGGATAGCGGTCTGTTGAAATGATCTGTTTTGCACCTGTACCTGCGGCGTTGCATTGCTACGGGAGAAAGCCCGGTTAATCTTGTTGATGTCCTCAACGGAAACGCTTCCCTGTACGTGCGGGTTGCTGCGGCGACTGGATATCTGGCGCGCAATGGCTTTTCTTCTTTCAATATCAATAGAATCAGAGCTTACCAGTCGGGCATTCTGTGAAATGCGTACCATCTGTAAAGGTTCTGTAGTGATTTTGATAAGTGGTCCCATAAAAGAAGCCTCCTTTCCATATATTCCAATGAGTGACGAGGGGCGAAAGCCCCTCTCTGGTGTTATCTTACGAAGTCAAAAAGGGAAGTGCTCATAAGCTTTGAACCTACCTGCAGGGCAGCGTTGTAAGAATACTGATTGTTAAACATCTCCATGATCGCCGCATAGGGATCGGCGCCTAAGGTATCCTTGTATTGTTCGGTCAGGGAATCTTCCATATCGTCAAGGCGTTTGGCCGTGTCGTCCAATAATTTGGCCTTGTTTCCCAAATCAGAGTAGGTTGTGCTTAAATTGCGCTCGCTTACAGTCATGTTGTCGATGGAAGCGGCTAGCATATCGTCCAGACGTTCTTTGTCTCCGGTCTCCTGGTATTCATCAATGGCCAGGATAGCCGAGCCGATCAGGGCGATGGCGCTGTTGTTCATGCCTTTGTCGCCCGCCTCTCCCATAATGGACTCAAAAGCTTTTGGATCAGGAGTTGTACCATTACCGGCTAATGCCCTAATCGCATCGGAATTGTAGCCGGTTAAAATGTTCAGGCCGCTTGTATAAGTGTCAAGGAGAGTGTCAAAATCATTGATGGAACCGTAACCGATATCCATCCTGCCTTGTTCTGACATGGCCTTGACTAACTTATCTTGATGATCATCTAAGGTACCGTTTTTAGGAGCCTGAAGTTCAAATGTATAATCACCAGTCGCATCATCTTTTGCCAATTTAAATTCAAAATCCGTTGCACTCGTCTCCCCCGGGAAAGTATGGCTGTATGTGAGGGTTATTTCCCTGTTATCAAGGTCAATATCCAGGGCAAAGGGGGTAGTGGTCACATCATTTCCGCCATAGACATAAAAGTTCTGATACTGTGTGTTCAAATCATTGGCAATGGTGCGCACCTTCTGCATCAGATCTTCCTTGATGGTCTGGATATCGGACTCTCCGGTAGTGGTAACGGTCCTGCCGTACTGCACCTGGGTCTTTGCGCGGCTAAGGGTAAGCTGGATATCCCTTGCCCCTAATTCCTGCTGGTAGAGACGGTTCTTGACGTCTGTAATCAGAGTATTCTTGCTTAGGATATCCTGATATTGGTTGTCGATTTTCTTGCCGGTATAGTAGGCAAGAGGATTGTCGGCAGCGGCTTCATAGGCCGCGCCGGTAGTGATTTTGTTCATGCTTTTGTTCAGTTTTAAGTGAACGTCATTTACAGAAGACGTAAAGTTCCTGTAAGTGGATCCCGTTGTTACACGCATAGATTGTACCTCCATGTCAGAATAATAATGAGTACTTAACGGCCTACCAGACCTGTATTATTAATCAATATGTTCAACGCCTCGTCTAAAGTGGTCATCAGGCGGGAAGCGGCGCTGTACGCGGACATAAATACCATCATGTTGGCGGCTTCTTCATCCAGGCTGACCCCGGATACAGCATCGCGGGAATTCTGAATTCCGTTTAAGACGGTTACATTGGTCTTTAAGGAATTCTGGTTGCTGAAGATATCATTGGCCAGGGTGGTCGAAGTGTGGTTGACGAAGTCGGCGAAGGAGTTGTTGTTCAGGTTTAAATCAACGGCCGTGCCAGCCTCATCCTCAAAAGTAATATCTCCAAAAGCGCCTTCAAATTCGATATTGTTTAAAGGATATGAAGCGTTCATTGCTTTATAAAGGTTCAATATGGTAAGGTTGGGGCTTTCGCCGGCATTGCCTACATGCACGGTGCCGCTGCTCCAGTCGGGGTTGATGCCGATATTGGCGGCAGTGATGTCGGTCCAGGTGTTGTCTGTTTTATTTACAAGTAAAAACTGACTCGGATCTGCCGCCGGAGGATTTCCTCCGTCAGAACTGCCCTGAATATTAATATTATTTACTACGGTGGCAAAGGTTTTGGCAAGGTTATTCAACTGGTTTCTGTAATATTCATATCCTTTCACATCGGATATTCCGCTCAACTCCCCATCCTTCCACAGCACGTCAAGACTTGCCTGGATGGAACCGGAACCGCTTGGGAACTGGTTGGATATTGTGGCGGAGGTGGGCGGGTTGCCGGTAACGGTCTTTTCAAATTTTATGATTTTATCCTTATCTGCAATTGTGTTACCCTTATAATCCATTGCAACACCCGTGAAAGTAAGGGCAATATTAAGCGGATGATTAATGTCGACATCGTTAGCTCCGTTAGGATTAGGGATGGTAACTTCGCCTACATTATCCGTTCCGGTACCAACCGTACCTTCTACAAGGAGGAGACGCTGGGGATCACCGTTTGCATCCTGGTATATCATCTCCACGCGCAGGTCATCCGGCCAGTCTTTTTTTGCGAAGGGATTGCCGTTGGAGTCAAGGTGGTAAATTTCCCCTAATGCCGTTTTGGTATCATCGTTATTGTCGATTCCGTCGTGAGCCGCGTCTTTATAGTAACTGACCTCAATTGGAATGTAGCTTGCCAGCTCATCCAGAAGCAGATTGCGCTCATCCATCAGTTCCAGGCTTTGCTGGCCGAATATCTGGTTGTCCTTGATCTGCCGGTTCAGGCTGCTGATCCGCTTTAAGATATCGTTGACTTCCTGTACGGCGCCGTTTTCATTGGTTCCGGTGCCGTCGAGACGGCTGAACTCATCCCTCTCGGCCCGGTCGATCTGACGGTTGGCGTCATTGAGCATATTGGTAAACGCCTGTATCCGGGAGCGGAGCTCGGATTCAAAAACAGGGTCATTGACTTTGGGAGAGTCCTGCATATTGACTAAGGTGGACGAGATATTTGCAATTGCGCTGCGGATCCCGTCAATGTTGCTCTCATCTAAGAATCTGGAAAGGTTAGTCAATGCAGTATCCAATCCTTCTGCGTAGCCCGACTTATGCATCTGGTCCCGGTACTGTCCGTCCAGATACGGGTCCCGAAGCTGGACTACCTTTTCCATACGCACGCCAAATCCCACTACTGTCTCTGTTCCGTTAGAGTAGTGGGAAGCGGTGTGAGTGTAGTTGATACTGGATGTTTTTAAAGACTGCCTGGTATAGCCAGGGGTGTTCATATTGGCAAGGTTCTGGCCGACGATATCCAACCGCTTCTGATTCTCCTGCAAGGCGGAATAAGCGGTGGAAAAACCGGCGAAAGTTGCTCGTAACATATTCTCATCCTCCGAATTTTCCGTAAATTATTTTCAATATTCCATCTTTAAATCTATATAAAATCTGACAGGGAAACCACGGGCGCGTCTGAACAGCTACCTTATAAAAAGGCGGCGCCTTTATGGAGGCGTCAGACGTATTTGTCGTGGAGTTTGGTGTGAACAGGGGAACCGGGGTTCACGCTTCCCCTACTGTCATAAGAGCCTCCCTGCTGCCGGGCTATCAGCACGTTCATCTCGCGGAGGCGGGCATTGATGATCTGCTCGGATGCGTTGCGGGCGTCTTCTAACCGTTTGAGCTGCTGCTCAAGCTCTAAAAACAACGGGCGGAGCAACTGGTCCTGCTCCGGCGTGGCTTTTTCTAAAATCTGGCGGAAGGTGAGGGACTTCCATCCCAAGGCCTCCGCCATCTTCAGCCTGCGCTGTTCCAATCCGCGAAGTTTTAAGATCTGAGCCTGTTCTTCCTGGATATAGCCGTCCAACAGTTCATGGCGCCTGTTGGAAGCCGCCGTGGCCTTGGACTCTTCGATCTGGGCAATGCGTGTGCTTGTAACGGACAAATCCCGTATCACGGCGGCAAAATCTTCCAATGGTTCCTGTATAGTCTGGTTCATAAAGGTCTTACAAGCCCCCTTCCGTCAAGTGTGGTATTCAGACGAGTCCCAGCATGCGCCCGGCGATCATTTGTGCATCCGGCTGATAGGAGCCGTCCGCCACCTTACGGCCAAGCTCCTGGAGACGTTCCGGCGTGGCGCTGTTTCCTGAAAGCTGGCCGGCCGCTTTGCGCGCCAACATCCGTGCAAAGGCTTCGTCATCGTCCTGGACGGCCCGGGAACGCTGAATATTTACCGTATCATAATCACCCTTTACCGTAGCGGAAGGCTGTGACGCACGCTTGCGGGGCGCGGAAACCGGGGTACGGTAAGAGGTGTTGTTGACAGTGCGGAATATAACGTTCATTGCTACCTCCCTTCTAAATGAGTGCAGGTAAATCTTTCTTTCTATATGTTTAATTATCGGCATTTTTTAAGAAGAAATAACCTTGGTCGGGAAGTTTTTAAAATTAATATGGATTTAAGTATTTTGCCATCTTGTATAAATGGGAAAAAGGGAATATAATAAACAATATGGGAAAGAGTGTCTATTTTTAAAAAATATAATATTTTATGGAAACGCGCCGATATATAAGTGATATTATGTGGCTGAGAGCCTGTTTTTGCTTTTATCCCGTGACTGTGACAGGATAAGGAAAGCGGTTCAAGGCATATATGGGCTGTTATGAAAAATGAGAGGCTGGAGGGCATATGTCGAACATTTTACAGGTGACTACGCCGAATGTGAATACAGACAACCGGAACATACTGAATCCTCAGGATCCCAGACAGGGGAGCCAGGCGATCCACAATCCTGTGGATCCCACCCGTGTAGTCCGCGCAGACGGCAGGGACGGGGACCAGAACGGGAATAATACCCAGGATGCCTTGTTTAGCGCAGTCAATTATGACAGCAATTACGGCGCGTTTATCAAGGGACTGGGAGAAAACAGCAATCTGGCGGGAGTCATGGAGCGCCTGCTTTTTAGCGATGCCGCGGGGCTTTTAGGGGCCGGGAACGCAGAAGTAAGCGAGCTGATAGAGAAGTTTTTGATGTCCATGCGCATGGATTCCCCGGATGACCTTCTGGAGTACCTTCAGGGGCAGGGAGAGCTGCAGGCCCGTTTTTCCGGCGAGTTTTTTAGCAAGCTCCGTTCGATTCTGTCCCAGAATCCTTCTGACAGGCTGAAGGAATTGCTGATGGGATTTGTCAAAGGGTACAATGATTTTTCTTCGGGAGCCCATCTCTTACAGCAGATGCGTTCCCTTACGGATGATATTGAGCAGCTTTTGCTCCGGGCCTACCGGGAGGAATTCCGCGGGCTGGCGGATTCCATGGACTGGGATGCGTCCAACGGGGATACGGAGGGCAATGCCGGCATTCTAAATCAGAAACTGATTCCCTTCCTTTCTAATTATATATCCCGCAGCCATGATTACGGGGCTGTCCGGGAAGCCACGATGCTTCTTATCTACCAGGCAGTCCGTTACCAGAATGGGGATAAAGGCCGGTTGTTTAAAATGTTCGATTCTCTTTTGGGCAACCAAGATTTTCAGAGGCTTTTTAAGGGGGATGCCCAGGAAGATATGGAGAAGCTTTTGATGGCAGGTTCCAGGGACGCCCAGCCGTCCCTGGCGGATTTTGCAGATAATCTTGCCAATCTGCTTTTAAAGGGAGCCAACGGCCATGGAGGCCTGGAGAACGTGCAGCAGTTTTACAATATTATGAACGGAATGCTGATCAATGAGAGCGTGTATATGCCTCTGCTCCATTTTATCCTTCCTTTCCAGTATGAGGACCAGAATGTGATGTCGGAGATGTGGGTGGATCCGGACGCGAAGCGTGACAGCGATGAAGAGGGGAGGAAGATCAAGCTTTTTCTGAAGTTTGATATCCAGTCCGTAGGAAAGTTCGAGCTGTTTTTGATGCTTCAGGACCGGCAGGCCAAAGTGCAGCTCCTTGTGCCGCCCCAACTGACAAAGCAGGACAAGAAGATCCAGGCCGATGTGACGGATATTCTGAAAAAGAACGGGATCCGGCTTAGTCAGCTCATGGTGCGGGAACGGGCGCGCGACAGAAGGGTGGATGAGATTTTTCCGGAGATCCGGGAGAAGGAGAGGACGATCAATGTCAGAATTTGACGATTTGATGAGGCAAAAGGCAGTTGCCTTAAAATACAATCCGGACAAGAACGGGGCTCCGGTCATTGTAGCTTCCGGTATGGGATATCTTGCGGAGCGGATCACGGAGACGGCTATGGAAGCAGGGGTTCCTGTCTATGAGGATAACTCCCTGGCCACTTTGCTGACTCAGCTTCAGCTTGGGTCGGAGATACCGAAAGAGCTTTATCAGGCGATTGTGGATATCTATATTTATTTTCTGGGCTATGTGCCGGGACAGGATGAGGCTCCTGAGGGGGAGATAGAAGATTCTGGCCTTGAGACAGAGGATGCCCAGGCAGACAAGGAGGTTTTATGATTTTTCGTATGATAAAAAAGTGCGGAGTTGGGCTGCTGGCCGGGATATTTCTTGTGTCTGCGACTATGGAAGCATGGGCAGCCACCAAGCCGATTAATAAGGTAAGCGTCAGCGTCTCGTCGAAGCTGAAGGTGGGAGAGAGCCTGCCGGATATCGAGATTAGCAGCGGGACCGCTTCCGAGGGAAGCGTTGTGGTGAAAGACAGCGGCAGTTATTATACGGTGACGGCTGCGGAGTGGGTGGGCAAGAATACAAAGGATGTCCAGCCGTCTGATGAACCGAAGATGATTGTGACTTTGGAGCCGACGGATGTGAACGAGCATTATTTCCTTGCCAGTTACAAAGCATCCAATGTGAAGGTCAGCGGGGGAAGTTTTGTATCGGCAAGAAGGGATGGGGATTCTCTTTTAGTGACTTTGAAGGTGAAGCCGGCAAAGGGAGAGTACGACCCGCCTAAGGATGCGTATTGGAATGAAAAAAAGCTGGGGGAGGCCAGGTGGGATAAGGCGGAAAGCGATTCGGGATTTTATGAGCTTCAGCTTCTGAGGGATGAAAAGAATGTATATAAAGTGGAAAAGATTTCATCCAGAAGCTATAATTTTTATCCCTATATGACAAAGGAAGGCGATTATACCTTTAAGGTAAGGACGATTCCCGGCAACGATACCCAGGAAAAATACGGAAAGAAAAGCGATTGGGTAGAGTCTGGCGAACTGGAGATCGGGGATAGGGATGTGTCTGACGGAAAGGGACAGAAAAAGGACGGTTCTTCCACGGTAAAAAAAGGCACTACAGAAACCGTGGGGTGGTTCAAAGAGGGGAATAACTGGAGCTACCGTTATCCGGACGGAAAAATCTGCAGGGAAGGCTGGGAGGAGATCGAGAGTCTGTGGTACTATTTCAATGAAAATGGTATCATGGTGAATGGCTGGATGCAGGAGGGGGAAGACTGGTTTTATTTGTATGACAGCGGGCAGATGGCCGTGGGCTGGGAGAGGATCGGCGGCGCGTGGTATTATTTCCGTCCCGAGAGGGAAGGAAACCGGCCTAAAGGCTCGATGGTATCTTCCGGCTGGTATGTGATCGGCCCCTATTATTATTTCTTTAACGGAGACGGCAGCCTTTATACAGGCTGGCTTAATGAGAAGGGAAAGACCTACTATTTGAATACTGTGGACAACAGCCTTCAGGGAGCCATGTTTACAGGATGGATCCGCAGGGATGAAAAGACTTATTTTGCAGACAGCAACGGAGAGCTGCTGACAGGCTGGAACGAGATTGACGGGGCCTGGTATTATTTTTATCCGGACACGATGGAGATGGCCCAGAATACAACCATTGACAGTTTTTATCTTGATGAGAATGGAATCTGGAGATAACAAAGTTCAGGAGAACAAGCATGGATAAAACATAAGGAGAGAAGAAGCAGAATGTATAAAAATATATGGGCCGGATGGAGCAGGCTGGCTGTCAGGGCAGGGGCATGCCTGACGGCGGTTTCTCTTTTGGCGGCAGGTGGCACAAGGATCAGTTATGGAGCGGATTCCAGTGTTATCGAGACTTTGTCGATTACTTTTAAGACGGAGTTCGGGGAACAGGAGGAAATACCGGTACCGGAGATCACTGTAAAAGCAGGCGACTGCACCAAGGGCGATGTCCAGTACCGGACCGATTATGATAACTGGAAGCCAGGGAAAAAGGTGCGGGTGGAGATTACGGTCAACGCCAACGAGGGAAAAGTGTTTCCCACCACCTTAAACCGCAGCAAGTGCAAAGTGACCGGCGCTGATTTTGTGTCGGCAAAAGCTCTGGATGATACGACTTTTCAGGTGAAGGCGGATTACGTCCCGGTCACGGTTTTGGGAGATACGTCCAAGGCCGGGTGGACAGGGTCAAGAAAGCGCGCTACCTGGAAGGCAGTGGACTATGCGCCGGGATATTCCCTGGTGCTGTACGGGAATAACAAAGTAATCAAGCGGCTGACCGTAGAGGGCGCCACATCCCTGGACATGACGGAATATATGGATGATATGGATAAGACCTATTATTATGAGGTGAAGGCGATCCCGGTGACTAAGGAGCAGAAAAAGTATCTGAAAGAAGGGATGTTCGTGACTTCCAGTGACCAGGAGTTTGACTGGGAGGATTGGGACAGGACCAGCAGTTCTTCCGGTTCCGGCAGCACGGGTACGGGCGGTCCCGGCGCCGGGGACGGCGGGGCCATCAAAGGGAATAATTACATAATGCCTGACGGCAGGAAGGAAACCAACACCTGGAAGAAGATCGATAACCGCTGGTATTATTTTGACCAGAACGGCAATATGGCCAGAGGGTGGCAGAACATAGGCGGTTTCTGGTATTTTATGAACAATGACGGGATCATGCAGTCCGGCTGGATCAACCCGGATGGGAGTTCCTGGTTTTATCTGAAGCCCGGCGGGGATATGTGTACCGGCTGGATACAGCCCAATCCGGGAGAGTGGTATTATCTGAATCCCTGGGGATATATGGAGAGGGACTGGATCCTGGTAGGGGATAAGTGGTATTATATGGATCAGAGCGGCAGGATGCAGACCGGCTGGGTATGGGTAAGAGATAAGTGGTATTATCTGTACAGTGACGGAAGCATGGCGGCCAATACGGAGATCGACGGCCGGCGGCTCGGAGCCGACGGGGCGGAAATAAAATAAAAATAAGGAATAGAGAAAGAGGAACAGAGATTATGGGATTGGTGACATCAGCCATAAGCCAGGACATGTCCGGCGTACAGAATGGATTTACGGCCCGGTCCGTGGGGACGGGAGGAAGCGATTTCCAGTCCGTATATAAGAACGTGGCTCAGGGAAAGACAGAGAGCATGGATTCGATCTTTGAGGAGGCATCCACCCGTTACGGGGTTCCGGTCAGCCTGATTAAGGCGGTGGCAAAGGCAGAATCCGGTTTTGACACAAACGCGGTTTCCAAGGCGGGAGCCATGGGAGTGATGCAGCTTATGCCTGCGACAGCCAGGTCTATGGGAGTGACGAATCCTTTTGACGCAAGGCAGAATATCATGGGGGGAACCAAGTGCCTGAAGGAGCACCTGGAGCGGTTTGGAGGTGATGTGAGCCTGGCCCTTGCCGCTTACAATGCAGGGCCGAACAGTGTCCAAAAGTATGGCGGGGTACCGCCTTATAAGGAGACGCAGAATTATATACAGAAGGTGTTTTCTTTTATGAACGGTTCCCCGATTTATGCGGGCAAGACCGTGAATACGGGAAGCGCGAACCTTCTTTCAGGGCTTTACGGAAGCAGTTCTTCCGGGTATGGATCCGATCAGCTATTAAGCCTTTATGGCTCTTATGCAAACAGCGTGGGAAGCCTTTCCGGATTGTCTTCCGATTCCTCTTCCGGGCTTTTGGGAGGATCTTACGGCCAGCTTGCCGGGATGTATGGAACTTCTTATAATCAGCTTGCCGGCCTGTATGGCCTCTCCGGAGCCGGGAGTACGGATATTGTGGGGCTTTTAAGCAGCGCGGCAGAGGGAGACGGCGATACTGTCACCCTGGATAAGGAAAGTTATGCCAGTTTGATTCAGCTTTTACGTCTTCAGATGATGATGAATGCCGGAAGAGAGGTAGGTACGATATCACTATAAACTATAGGAAGGATGGGTGTACACTATGAAAGCGCACACCATGAAATTTAGGGATTGCAAAAGCTGTTTAGTATATGGGACAGATAACCGGCCTTTGGCCAACGCAAGGGTGGAAAGGACAAAGGACGGAGGGATTATGCTTTTTTTCCAGACCCAGAAGCTGCGCAGCATCCGGGTCAAGACGGTTGTGGATTTTTATGATCAGGTTCAGGGCGTTATCCGGTCCAGATGTGAACTGGTAATCCAGCACAATATTTACGGAACCAAGATAAAAGAGCCCTGGATGGCTTCCTGCGATATACTTGAGGTTTATGATGTGTATCAGAGACAGAAAGATCTGAGGATCGATGTGCAGATCCGGGCGGAATTCAGGACGGACGCAGGATGGTTTTTTTCCGGAACCATCCAGAACATCAGCGCGGGCGGCGTGTATATTGTCACCAAGCAGGCTTTGAAGAAAAACGACCGGTTTTTATTTAACTATTCTTTTGGCTCGGAACTGGTTGAGCTGAAGGCAAAGGTTCTGCGGGTGGCGGGACCGGTTATGGGAAACGGAATCGGTTATGGGTGCCAGTTTGTAGGGCTTGCCCCGGAGGCGGAAGCTGCCGTCAGAAAATTCGTCTATACAAAGCAGATGCAGAAGCAGAAAGAGTAAGGAAATTGATAAGGTGAAGATTAATCTTGTAATGATTGTCAAGAATGAGGAACGATCCCTGAAAAAGTGCCTGGAGGCAGCGGCCGGGCTGGTAGATGAGATGATCGTGGTGGACACCGGGTCTTCGGACAGGACAAAAGAGATTGCGGGGGAGATGGGGGCGAGGGTTTTTGACTTTCAGTGGGTCAATGATTTTTCCGCCGCCCGCAATTTTGCTCTGGATCAGTCGGACGGGGACTGGAATCTGGTGCTGGACGGGGACGAATATCTTAAGCCTGCCCACAGAGGAAAGCTGGAAAGGATGCTTTCCGGCCGTAAGGGGATGTGGCTGGGGTGCATTACGCGGTATGATTCTTTCCGTGACGAGGAGGGGATCAGTGTGAGCACGGCGGTTTTGCCCCGGCTGCTTCCCAAAGGAGTTCGCTATGAGGGAACGATCCATGAGCAGCCGGCGGGGGATTATCCTTCTTATGGAACCAGCCTGGAGGCGGATCATGACGGATATTTGTATGAAGATAAGGGGGAGAGGAATCTTCCCTATCTGGAGCAGGCAGTGAGGGATCATCCGGAAGACGGGTATTATAGGTTTCAGCTTGCGTACACGCTTCGGAATCTGAAAAGGCAGGAGGAAAGCCTGCCTTATTTTCGTGACTTTTACCGGCTGGCAGGTAAAGGGGAGGGATACCGGGCAGGAGGAGTGGTTTTGTATTTATATACGCTGCTGGATATGGGGACTGCCGGGCATCTGGATGAAGCGGCCGGGATTATTGAGAAAGAGGAGCCTGTTCTGGGGGGATGGCCGGATTTCAGCTTTGTGTGCGGGCTTTTCTATATGAAGCGGGTGCTGTCGGATGTGAGGCGTTATATCGGATTGCTTCCCAATATTGAGAAGTGCTATCTGAAATGCCTGCGTTTAGGGGAGCAGCCTATGGCCGGCGGCGTGGTGGGAACCGGGTCGTTTAAGGCGGCTTATAACCTGGGAGCCTGGTATGAGGTATCGGGCCAGACGAGTCTGGCGGAAAAGTATTACCGGATAGCGGCAAAGGAAGGATACGGGCCGGCTGTGATGCGGCTGAAAGAAGTTGTGAAGGAAAAGTGAAAACTGAAAAATTTAAAATGCCACTCTTATGAAAGCTAAAAGTTCTGCCGATATTATAATCAACAGGCAATCATAGAAAAAGACGAGAACGGCTGTGCAATGCCGAGAGCCGTCATATAGAACCGTGTTGATGGAAGGTGGTTAGCGCATATGATTATAAGAACGAATATGGGAGGATATAACGCTTCCAGAAATAAGGGTATCACCGAGGGAAAGATGAGGAAGTCTCTGGAAAAGCTTTCTTCAGGATACAGGATCAACCGTGCCGGTGATGATGCTGCAGGACTAGCGATTTCTGAGTGGATGAGGAACCAGATCACTGCTCTGGATCAGGCGATGCGGAATGTAAATGATGGGATCAGTATGACCTCTACGGGAGACGGGGCTTTGATGGAAGTCCATTCCATGCTGGAGAGGCTGAAGACGCTGGCAATCCAGTCAGCGAATGGCACTTATACTACATTGGCCCGGGAGAATCTTGACGCGGAGCGGCTTCAGCTTTTGGATGAGATTGACCGGATCGGCCAGACTTCGGATTTTGATGAGATTCCGCTTTTTGATTCAGCCCAGGAGAAGCCGGACGGCAGCCTGTTTGAGCCGCCTGAGAGATCAGATGAGATTACTCTTCAGATAGGAGCTTCTTCTGCAGAAGTTTTGGATGTGCCTCGTTATTATATGAGTGCAAAGGCGTTGGATCTTCACGAGATCACTTTAACTACCCTGCCTCAGGCGAATGCGGCTGTGACAAAGATTGACGAAGCGATTGAAGCAGTGGCGGATATCCGGGCGGATTTCGGCGCGGCTTATAACCATTTGGAGCACACCCATAATAACTTAAGCATTACGTCAGAGAATATGACGGTATCCGAGAGCCAGATCCGGGATACCAATATGGCGGAGGAGTTTACAGAGTACACAAAGGATAATATCGTTTACCAGTCTTCCAGCTCTATGGTAGCTCAGGCCAATATGGTTCCGGAGCTGATCTTAAGGCTGCTTCAGTAGAGAATATAAGTACAAGATGCGGGTGCCTTGGGAGGCGCCCGTTTTTTTGGCGCGCCCGGCGGGCATACGCTTTAACGGACGTGCCACGGACATAGTTATATGGTTTTTATTCCCAGATATGTAAAAATCTGGGCAAGGTAGCATTGAAAAGATACCGGATCCTGAAAGGAAATATCTGACAGGGAAGCATAGGATATCTTGTCTTTAAGCTCTTTTTTCATGGCAGGTTCCCATAGGGGGGCAAACTGGGGGAGAAAGAGCCCTTCTTTTTTTGTGTAGCATGTTTTGGCCGTGGCCTTTGTGCGGGCGGTTCTGTCAACATATTCTCCGACGCTTTTATGGACGGCGGTGTCTTCGTAGATCAGATAATAGTAATCTTTGTAGTTGGGGTAGAAATGTTTTAAGGTGCCTTCAAAAAGCTGAATGGAAAGCAGGAGTTGGTTCTGCCGGACTAAGCAGCACACGGGCGGGATGTCGGCATGGACAGGGACCGGCACCGGGAAGGGGCTTTCACAGGTGAGCTTCAGCAGGGGGCGGGGAGTGCCGTGGGGATCCGTTTCCCGGCAAAGATTCCAGGCAGCTAAGGAAAAGGAACCCTGGAAAAAGTCAGGATAACTGAGGACAGGCAGGAGGGAAGGCATTCCTTTTAAATCGTCTTCATTGTGGAGAAGAAGCAGGTCAAGGAGAGAAGGGCTGTGGGAATCCAGGTAATCTTCGTAGACCTTGATTAATTCTCCTCCGGAATATATGTCTGTGCGGGAAACGCCGAGAAAGCTTTCCACTGCCTTCTGTTTCATGCTGTCCATAGAAAGAAGTTTCCGGTAGGGACCTATTCGTTTATAAATATCGATGCTGTCTATGGAAGTGAAATCATAGGGAAGTCCGTAGCGGGCGCAGCGTTTTTGGATATAGGGGATGTCAAAGCTGTCGCCGTTAAAATGTACCAGGGAGCGAAAAGGGCGAAGAAAGGCGAAAAAGGCGTGAAGCAGGTCTTCTTCGGCATCGGGAGTGTCGGCAAACCACTGGATCATGTTCCAGCTATCGGCTTTTTTGTACAGGCATCCGATCAGGTAGAGGGCGGAACGGCCGGCGGAAAAGCCGGTGGTTTCAATATCGAAGAAGAGGAGCGTTTCCGGGGAACCCAGACGGCTTAAGGGGTATGGGGAAGACAGGGTGAAGGATTTTTTAATGGTAATCATGGGGGCTTTCTCCTTAATCTTGTGTGATAGGCAATGTTTAAAGGAATGTATTGCGACGGGCGGCAACAGGCATATTATATCAAAGATCCGGCCTGATTGCCAGTGAAAGACTTTCGAGACAGTTCCTTACTGCCGCTGTCAAAAAGAAATTAGAATATTTGTTCGGTAATCGTCTTGCACTTGCCATTATGATATGTTATGATGTCCAAAGACAGTTTTTGGCAGGCCATGGGGAACGATAAGGGGATGTGCCAGGCCGGGAGCGGCGGCAGGGAGGAAAGGATATTGTGTTTTCGTATATAAAAGGAGTATTGACAGAGATTTTCCAGGATGTGATTGTGGTGGAGACCGGGGGGATCGGGTGGAATATCCACGTTCCTCTATCGGTGCTTGACCGGCTGCCGAAAACCGGGCAGGAGGTACAGGTCTATACCCATTTTCAGGTCCAGGAGAATGCCATGGCCTTGTATGGTTTTCTGGGCAGGCAGGATCTGCAGATGTTCCGGATGCTTTTGGGAGTGAACGGGGTAGGGCCTAAGGCTGCATTGGGAATTTTGTCTGTGATGAAGCCGGATGACCTTCGGATGGCGGTTATTACGGATGATGTGAAGGGAATTTCCCGGGCGCCGGGGATCGGGGCCAAGACGGCAAAGCGCATTATCCTGGACCTGAAGGATAAGATCCCTGTGGAAGAAGTATTTTCAGGCAGTATGGGAACCGGAAGCGGAGAGCCTGAAACGGGAGAAGCCGGCGGAAATGACAAAGCGGCGGCAAGGGAGGCCGTACAGGCATTGGTAGCGCTGGGGTATTCTCTTACAGAGGCAAATAAAGCGGTGCGCCAGGTGAAGGCAGATGAGGGAATGACGGCAGAGGCGATATTGAAGGCTTCCCTGAAACATCTGATTTCGTGAACTGTTTTGGAGACGGGGGATTGCAGAGGAGTGAAAAATGGAGCGGAGAATTATCACTACGGAAGTGACAGAAGAAGATAAAGGCATCGAACCGGGGCTGCGCCCGCAAAGGCTGGAGGAATACATTGGCCAGGAGAAGATCAAGGCCAATTTAAAGGTATATATTGATGCGGCTAAGGGCCGGGGGGAATCGCTGGACCATGTTTTGTTTTATGGCCCTCCCGGGCTGGGCAAGACCACACTTTCCGGAATTATCGCCAATGAGATGGGAACCCATATGAAGGTGACTTCAGGACCCGCCATCGAGAAACCCGGGGAGATGGCGGCGATCTTAAATAATCTCCAGGAAGGGGATGTGCTGTTTGTGGATGAGATCCACCGGCTGAACCGTCAGGTGGAAGAAGTGCTGTACCCGGCCATGGAGGATTTTGTGATCGATATTATGCTGGGGAAGGAATCTTCCGCCAGGTCGATCCGCCTGGACCTGCCTCATTTCACCCTGGTAGGGGCCACTACCAGGGCAGGTCTTTTGACGGCGCCTCTCAGGGACCGGTTCGGGGTTGTCCAGAAGCTGGAATTCTACACGGCGGAGGAGCTTTCGGTGATCGTGAAGCGGTCGGCGGGAGTGCTCGGCGTGGAGATTGACGAGGAGGGGGCGGCAGAGATCGCCCGCCGGTCCCGGGGTACGCCCAGGCTGGCCAACCGGCTTTTGAAAAGGGTGAGGGATTTTGCAGAGGTGAAGTATCATGGGGCCATTACGAGGGAAGTGGCGGATTTTGCATTGGATATCCTGGATGTGGACAAGGCGGGGCTGGATCACAATGACAGGAGTATTTTGCTGACGATCATAGAGAAATTTGACGGAGGGCCGGTGGGGCTGGATACGCTGGCTGCGGCCCTGGGGGAGGACGCCGGGACTTTGGAGGATGTGTATGAACCATATCTGCTGATGAACGGCTTCCTGAACAGGACTCCCAGAGGAAGGATGGCTACC
Organism: uncultured Lachnospiraceae bacterium; assembly: GCA_949840805.1. Classification (GTDB taxonomy): domain Bacteria; phylum Bacillota; class Clostridia; order Lachnospirales; family Lachnospiraceae; genus Brotaphodocola. The sequence goes on from CATKXR010000023.1 coordinate 25,560, forward strand.
CGCCATGCATACCGCCATCTGGACCTGCCATATATCGGGTAATGGCGGCAGGACAGATGAGGGTTTATATATCCGTGAGCCGGATCATTTGGCAGATAAGTAAGCCCGCGGGTATATCACGGGTATGGGAAACAGGACGGAAAAATAACAGCAGTGTATCAGGCTGGTGCGATTATAGAAAGATCAGGGGTTGATAGCATGAAGCAGAAAAACCAGATGGAAGTCTTGATTGACGGGAAGATATATAAATTAAGCGGGGCCGAGGAGGAGATGTACCTTCAGAGAGTAGCGGCTTACTTAAACGGGAAGATCGGAAAACTGCGGGACGAGGAAGGATTTTCCCGTCTCAGCGCGGATTATCAGTCCGTGCTGCTTCAGTTGAATATTGCGGACGACTATTTTAAGGAAGAGGAGAGGGCGAGAAAGCTGGAGGAGGAAAATTCCGCCCTGGAAAAACAGATCTACAGCCTGAAGCATGAGCTGATCCGCACCCAGATGGAGCTGGACAGCGTGCAGAACGGGACAGGAAATATCCGGCCAGGCCAGGAAGAAGAACAGAAAAAGCAGGATAAGGGCAGCAGGGACAAGAATGACAAGGATAAAAACGATCCGGATCCGGCAAGGCAGGGGACGGAGAGGAAGCGTTCCCGGCCGGTTCCCAAAATGTAACAGAAAACATAGGAACCGGGTGTAAGGGGGACAGACATGTCCGTGCAGCTTGTGATTTGCCGGCTTGGCGTTATCAGGAAGGGGGAAAGGGTTTGACGGGAAATGTGGAGCTTTTGGCGCCTGCCGGGTCCATGGACAGTATGGTTGCCGCCATCAATGCAGGGGCGGACGCGGTGTATATGGGGGGGAGCCGGTTCGGCGCCCGTGCCTATGCGGATAACCCGGAGGAGGACGGATTTTTAAAGGCCATCGATTATGCCCATCTTCATGGGTGCAGGCTGTATATGACGGTCAATACCCTGGTCAAGGAGAGGGAACTGGAAGCTTTTGTGGATTTTCTGGCGCCTTATTATGAGAGGGGATTAGACGGGGCGATTGTCCAGGATATGGGGGCGTTGTCGGTGATCCGGGAGTATTTTCCGGAACTGCCGGTCCATGCGAGCACCCAGATGACCGTCACAGGGTATCGGATGGCAAGGTTTTTGAAGGAGATGGGCGTCTCGCGGGTAGTGACAGCCAGGGAGCTTTCCTTAGAGGAGATCCGGGCAATCCGGGATAAGGTGGATATTGAGATCGAGAGTTTTGTCCATGGGGCGCTTTGCTATTGCTATTCGGGCCAGTGTCTCATGAGCAGCCTGATCGGCGGGCGCAGCGGCAACAGGGGGCGGTGTGCCCAGCCTTGCCGGCTTCCTTATAAAGCGGGGCAGGCAAAGGAGGCGTATCTGCTGAATCTGAAAGATTTGTGCGTGCTGGATATCCTGCCGGATATTCTGGAGGCCGGCGTTTATTCATTAAAGATTGAGGGACGGATGAAAAGTCCCCGGTATACAGCAGGGGTGGTCAGTGTTTACCGCAGATACGTGGACCGGTATAGGAAGTGCGGCCGGGAGGATTACCGGGTGGAAGAACGGGACAGGCAGATGCTTTTGGAGCTGTTTGACCGGGGAGGGTTCACGGAAGGGTATTATCGGAAACATAACGGCAGGGATATGATCGCGCTGGGGGAGAAGCCCGGGAACCGGCGGGTGGACCAGGAGCTGTTTGACCATTTGGATAAGGAATATGTGGAGAAGAGAAGGCAGGAGCCTGTATGGGGGAAACTGACGGTCCGTGAGGGAGAGGCGGCGCGGCTGGAGCTGGGGAGCGCCGGCGCGCCAGGCGGGATGGAGGTAAGCGAAGCCGGGCAAATGTGCGGCGCGGCAGACGGAAACCGTGAAAGGCCGGGGCAGAATGGCGGGAAGGTCCTGGCCAGTGTAACGGGAAGCGTGGTGCAGACGGCGAAAAACCAGCCTGTGACGGAAGAAAGGCTTTTTAAGCAGATAAATAAGACGGGAGATTCGCCTTTTTATTTTCATGAGCTTAAAATAGAGCTTTCGGGGAACTGTTTTTTGCCTGTGCAGGAATGGAACGGGCTGCGCAGACGTGGGCTGGAGGCTTTGGAGCAGGAGATCTTAAGGCCGTACCGCAGGCAGGCACATTTGGCAAAAGAAACAGGAAGCAGCGTGGCCGGAGAGAAGGGAAGAGGCGAAGGCACTCCGGTACAGGGAGGAGAGATGTGCCTTCATGTTTCCCTGGAGGAGCCGGCCGGGCTTTTGGCAGTCCTTTCCTGTAAGGATGTGAGAGAGGTTTATCTGGACAGCTGCGGGTTTTCGGCAGAGAGATGGAAGGCGGCTGCAGATGAGTGCCATAAGGCGGGAAAACGATGCGCGCTTATTTTGCCGCATATTTTCCGCAGAAACGCAGAACAATATTTTATGGAGCATATCCGGCAGCTCAAGGAGGCCGGGTTTGACGAACTGATTCTGCGTTCCCTGGAGCAGCCGGGATTTTTGCAGGAGCAGGGAATCGGGCTGCCTATGGTGTTTGACGCTAATCTCTATGGCATGAACAGCCGGGCGTGCAGGGTCATGGAGGAGGCAGGGGCTTTCAGGATGACGCTGCCTTTAGAGCTGAACGAACGGGAGCTTTCGGAGGTGGGATGCCAGGGAAAAGAGCTGGTGGTTTACGGGCATCTGCCGGCTATGGTTTCGGCCCAGTGTGTCCGGAGGACTTTGGGGGAATGTACAAAGGGTTCCGGGACAATGTTTATGAAGGACAGGACAGGAAAGAAGATTCCGGTGAAAAACCATTGCCGGTTTTGCTACAATACGATTTATAACCCGGCTCCCTTGTCTTTGCTGGGGCTTTCAAGGCAGGTGGAAAGGCTGGGTGTCCGGATCCTTCGTCTTTCTTTTACTCTGGAAACGCCGGAGGAGACCGGAGCAATATTACATGAGTTTGGGGAACATTTTCTGAGGGCAAAGGATGTGGCAGCGCCGCGCGGGGAATTTACCAGAGGACATTTTAAGCGGGGCGTGGAGTAGGAGAGGACGTGCCGTCCGGGGGCGGGCCTGGCCTGGCCCATCCTGCAATACAGGTGGATTATGATCAATGTGATAATCGAGGTGTCAAAGTATCTGATGATACTGCTGATGGCCATTTATACGTATCTGAATTTCAGCTATTTCCGATATCGGGAGGAGCGGGGGCAGGCCCGGGTATGCAGAAAGCAGAATGCTGCCATGTTTCTTCTGCATTTTATGGCATATCTGATCCTGTACCTGAAATCCGAGGATGAGCGGGTTGTGCTGTTTTATCTGGCGCAGTTGGTGTTCTTTCTTGCCTATATCGGGCTGTATCAGTTGTTTTACCGTAATCTGACAAGGATTTTGGTGAACAATATGTGCATGCTTTTGTGTGTGGGATTTATCATGCTGACCCGGCTTTCTTTTGATAAGGCAGTGAGGCAGTTTTTGATCGTAGCTGCCGCTGCGCTGATTACATGGATTATTCCGTTTATAATGGACCGGGTGTGGGAGCTTTCCCAGATCCCCTGGATATACGGCGCTCTGGGGCTTGGGATTTTAATTGTGGTGTGGATGGTGGGCAACAACAGTTATGGCGCTCAGCTTTCTCTCAGTATGGGAGGATTTTCCCTGCAGCCGTCGGAATTTGTGAAGATCAGTTTTGTGTTTTTTGTGGCGGCATTGTTTTACCGTTCAACGAATTTTATTACCGTGGCGGCGGCCACGGCGATGGCGGCGGCCCATGTGCTGGTCCTCGTATTGTCAAAGGATCTGGGAAGCGCCCTGCTTTTCTTTGTGACCTATCTGGCAATGTTGTTTGTGGCCACAAGCAACTGGTTCTATCTGCTTTCCGGGCTGATTTTGGGAAGCGGTGCGTCCGTGCTGGCCTACGGGCTCTTTTCCCACGTGCGGGTCCGGGTGGAGGCGTGGAGGAATCCCTGGGCGGATATTGACAACAGGGGGTACCAGATTACCCAGTCTTTGTTTGCCATCGGCACGGGGGGATGGTTTGGCATGGGGCTTTATCAGGGAATGCCTTATAAGATTCCTGTGGTGGAAAAAGATTTTGTGTTTGCGGCGATCTCGGAGGAACTGGGGGGGATTTTTGCCATCTGTGTGCTGTTAATCTGCCTGGGATGTTTCCTGCAGTTTATGATGGTTGCGGTGCGGATGGACGCGGTTTTTTATAAGCTGATCGCTTTCGGGCTGGGGATGGAGTATCTGGTCCAGGTGTTTTTGACGGTAGGAGGCGTGATCAAATTTATTCCGTCCACAGGGGTGACATTGCCGCTTGTCAGCTATGGGGGCAGTTCGGTGTTTAGCACGTTTCTTGTGTTTGGGGTGATTCAGGGCCTGTATATCCTGAAAAAGAATGATGAGGAAGATTATGAAGAAGAAAACGCCTGATTCCAGTGCGAACAGAAGTATTCTGCTTATGACTTACCTGATGGCAGGGCTGTTTGTGTGTATGATGGGATATTTTGGATATTTTCTTCAGGTCAGGGGAGAGAATGTGATCAACAATTCTTATAATTCCCGTCTGGACCGTTTTGCTGACCGGATCATCCGGGGGCAGATTTTCAGCAGCGACGGGCGGGTCCTGGCTTATACGGAGAAGGGAGAGGACGGGTCAGAGAGGAGAGTCTATCCTTACGGAAGCCTGTTTGCCCATGTGGTGGGGTATTCTGACAATGGCAAGACAGGCCTGGAGGCTTTGGCTAATTTTTATCTGCTGTCCTCCCATATGAACCTGGTGGAACAGACGGTGAATGAGCTGTCAGGAGTGAAGAATATGGGGGACAATGTGGTCACTACCTTGGATGCCGGCCTTCAGGAGACGGCGGCCGCGGCTCTGGGAGAGCGGCGCGGGGCAGTCATAGCCATGGAGCCGGACACGGGCAAGGTGCTTGCCATGGTGTCTTATCCGGGATTTGATCCCAATACGTTGTCTCAGGACTGGAATGCATTGATTTCCGGGGATAATACGGAGGCACAGCTTTTGAACAGGTGTACCCAGGGGGTATATCCGCCTGGTTCTACTTTTAAGATTGTTACCATGCTGGAGTATGCGCGGGAGAACCCGGATACCTGGCAGGATTTTGTCTTTGACTGTGACGGCAGGTATGAAGAGGGAGAATATGCCATTTCCTGTTATCATGGCACTGCCCACGGGCATCAGACCATAGCCCAGGCTTTTGCCAATTCCTGCAACGGGGCCTTTGCGGCACTGGGGCAGGAGCTTGACTTAAAGAAGATGAACGGCCTGGCAGGGCAGCTTTTGTTTAACGGGGAGCTTCCTCTGGCCCTGGCTTACAGCAAAAGTTCTTTTACCATGACGGAAGGGGCCGGTTTGTGGGAGATCCTGCAGACTTCCATCGGCCAGGGAAATACCCAGATGACGCCGGTCCACAATGCCCTGATCACGGCGGCAATTGCCAACGGGGGAGTTTTGATGAAGCCTTATCTGGTGGAACGGGTGGAGAGCGCTGTGGGGGAGGAGATCAGAAGTTTTCTGCCTGAGACTGGAGGAGAGCTTATGACGGCCCGGGAAGCGGAGGTAATGGCAGGGCTTATGAGGCAGGTGGTGACGGAGGGAACCGGATCGGCGGTGAGGACGGATGCCTATTCGGTGGCGGGCAAGACCGGATCGGCGGAGTTTGAGACAGGGCGGGAGACCCATGCATGGTTTACAGGATTTGCCCCGGCGGAGAATCCGCAGATTGTGGTGACTGTGGTTGTGGAGGAGGCCGGTTCCGGCGGGCAGGTGGCGGCTCCGGTGGCGCGTAGTGTGTTTGATGCTTTTTTTGCAAGGTGAAGAAGATTCGTTCAAAAAGTTTAAAAAGGAGATTCTTTGGAATTTTGTCTTGCATATCGCCTGAAAACGAGGTATACTTATTACAGTTTTGTGGCACACCATGGCAGTGTCTTTCGGAGACAGGAAGATGAATGATTGTTATACTCATGAGCGTATTTGTTTTCCAAATGGCTGGGTGTTTCGTGTGAAAGACGGAACATTACAGCAGATGGTTCGGCTCATGAGTATATATTTTCTATACTGCCGATACAGGAGGGATTGCAATGATTGAGGCAACGAGCTGTGGAGGTGTGGTTATATTTCGAGGTAAGATCCTGGTTTTGTATAAGAATTATAAGAATAAGTATGAGGGCTGGGTATTGCCGAAAGGAACTGTAGAAGCAGGAGAGGAATATAAGGAGACGGCGCTTCGGGAAGTAAAGGAGGAAACCGGTGTCAGTGCCTCCATCATCAAGTATATCGGAAAAAGTTCTTATTCCTTCACGACTCCCCACGATTTGGTGGAGAAGGACGTCCATTGGTACCTGATGATGGCTGACAGCTATTACAGCAAACCACAACGGGAGGAGCATTTTATGGATTCCGGCTATTATAAATTTTATGAGGCCTATCATCTGCTGAAGTTCTCCAATGAGAAGCAGATTTTGGAAAAGGCTTATAATGAGTATCTGGATCTGAAGAAGGCTAACCTCTGGGGCAGCAAGAAGTATTTTTAGGGCGGCGGGTCCGTGACGGTTCGGGGGCATCCGGATTGTTGCGGCAGTCTATGGTATCCGGATTATGATATCTGGTTTATGGTATCTGGTATCAGGAACGCAGATTTTTGGGAACCGTATGAAATTGATAAAATTCGGGGACACTAATAGAAGTGTTCCCGAATTTTTTTGGGGGCCGTCAGCAAGCAGGATGGAAATGCAGGGAAAATTCCGGCGGCCGTCATATCAATATTGCAGAAAGGGAGGCAGAACAGATGGGACAGGGGAAAGAAGAAGGAAAGGGCAGCAAAGCATATGAACAGTTAAAGCCCTGCCTGGAGCGGGCTATGGCGCTGCAGGCCGCGCTTGTGCTGTTTGAGTGGGATAATGAGACTTTGGCTCCTGAGGAGGCGGGCAGATATACGGCAAAGATACAGGGGGCCTTGTCCGGGGCATACCAGGAGATCATGACGGGAGAAACGACAGGAAAGCTTTTGGAGAAATGCAGGAAGGAGACAGGGCTTACGGAGGCGGAGGGCGCTATTGTCCGGGAGGCTTTGGAGGAATATGAACGGCTTGTGCGGATTCCTCCAAAGGAGTACCGGGATTACCAGGAGTTGGTGGCGGAGTCTGCGCGGGTGTGGGCTAAGGCTAAGGAACAGCAGGATTTTGATGCATTTGCGCCGACTTTAAAGAAGATCATCTCTTATCAGAAAAAATTTGCCGGATACCGGGCAAAGAAAGGGCAGCGGCTATATGATGTGATGCTGGATGATTATGAGAAGGGTTTTTCCATGGAGAAGCTGGACGAATTTTTTGGGCTTTTAAAGAAGGAGCTGGTTCCGTTCCTGAAAAAGGTTATGGACAGCAAAGTGGAGATCCGTGATGATTTTCTGACGGGGGATTTTCCGGAAGAAAAACAGAGAGAGCTGGCAGAATTTCTGGCAGAGTATGTAGGGTTTGATTTTAAGCGTGGAGTGCTTTCAGAGAGCGCCCATCCTTTTACGACAAATCTTCACAACCATGACGTGCGGCTTACTACCCATTATAGGGAGCGGGTGGACAGTTCCTTGTTTTCGGTAATCCACGAAGCCGGACATGGGATCTATGAGCTTGGAGTGGACGACGGGCTGACTCAGACTTTGGCAGGCCAGGGGGCTTCCATGGGGATGCATGAATCCCAGTCCCGGTTTTTTGAGAATATGATCGGGAGGAACGGGGCGTTCTGGGAGCCGTTGTATGAAAGGCTGCAGGAGTTTTTTCCAGAGCAGCTTAAAAGTGTCAGCCGGGAAGAGTTTGTGCGGGCGGTCAACAAAGTGCAGCCGGGCCTTATCCGGACGGAGGCCGATGAGCTGACGTACAGCCTTCATGTCCTGGTAAGGTATGAGCTGGAGAAAATGCTGATAGAAGAGGACCTGGATGTGGAAAAGCTGCCAAAACTGTGGGCAGATAAGTATGAAGAATACCTGGGAGTGCGTCCTGAGAACCCGGCGGAGGGCGTGCTGCAGGATATCCACTGGGCGCAGGGATCTTTCGGGTATTTTCCTTCTTATGCGTTGGGGAGCGCGTTCGCGGCGCAGATGTATTACTTTATGAAAAAGGAAATGGATTTTGAGGGGCTGCTGCGGCAGGGAAAGGTGAATGTTATCCGGGAGGTGCTGAGAAAGCATATTCACAGGTTCGGAAAGATGAGGGACAGCAGGCGGCTTTTGCGGGATATGACGGGAGAAGATTTTAATCCGGAGTATTATGTGAAGTATCTGAAGGACAAGTATGGGGAACTGTACCAGATGAAGAAGTGATTTTTGCCTGTGTTTTCTGAACCGCTTCTATCGGAAAGGGCATATAATAAAAGGGATAGAACTGTAAAATGCCGGGGGAATCGTATGCAAAACCAGAAATTGGAGAATCTTTTAAATCTGTCTCTTGAGGTGACGCCTCAGGAGAGAGCCAGATCCCAGGAGCTTGAGACCGGATATATACCGGAGACAAGATCCTGGGAATTGATTGTAAAGTATTCAGGCAGTCTGGACGAGATACGGGATATGGGAGTGCAGGTAGATGAGATGCAGAATGAATATGCAATTCTGATCGTGCCGGAAAATCTGATCGACCGGGTCAGCGAATTGCCCCAGATTGAATATGTGGAGAAACCAAAGAGGCTGTTCTTTGCCGTGAACCGGGCAAAGGCAGCCTCTTGTATTAATCCTTTGCAGGAACCGCCACAGAATCTGACGGGGAGAGGAGTGCTGGTGGCGGTTTTGGATTCGGGGATTGATTATTTCCATGATGATTTCCGGAATCCGGATGGCACGACCCGGATTCGTGCGCTGTGGGATCAGACACTTGACCGGGTATTTACGGAAGAGGAGATCAATGAAGCCCTGGAAAAGGAAAACCGGTCTGAGGCAAGGGAGGTGGTGCCTTCTTTGGACGGAAGCGGCCACGGGACTTCCGTAGCAGGAATTGCGGCTGGGAACGGGCGGGAATCTGACGGGGCTTATCGGGGGGTGGCTTATGAGAGCGAGCTTTTGGTGGTAAAGCTGGGGACAGCCAGGGAGGAAGGATTTCCACGGACCACGGAGCTGATGAGGGCTGTGAATTTTGTGGTAAAGCGGGCAGTGGAGATGAGGATGCCCCTTGCAGTCAATATCAGTTTTGGAAATACTTATGGTTCTCATGACGGAACCGGGCTTTTGGAAACATTTCTTGATGATATCGGAAACTTCGGGCGGACGACAATCGTGGTGGGCAGCGGAAATGAGGGGGCGTCAGCAGGACATATTTCGGGAAGACTTTCCGTGACAGGAAGCAGCGCTTCCGGAATTTACAACACTTCCGGCACTTACAGCGCTTCTGGTACTTCCGGAACGGGAAATCGCAGCCCGGCGAGGGCGGATTTGTCGGTGGCGCCTTATGAGACAGGGGTCAGCGTACAGTTGTGGAAATCATATATAGACCGGTTTACCGTCAGTTTACAGACCCCTTCCGGGGAGCGGCTTGGGCCTCTTTCGGAACAGCTTGGGCCGGTTCGTTTTCGTTATCGGGGAACACAGGTTTTAGTGTATCACGGAAAACCCGGCCCTTTCAGCACGGCGCAGGAGATTTATTTTGATTTTATCCCGGACGAGGGCAGCTATGTGGAAAGCGGAATCTGGACGTTTTTTCTGGATCCGCAGAAGATCGTAAACGGCAGGTATGATTTGTGGCTGCCGTCGTCAGCAGTGCTGAATTTTTCTACCCGTTTTCTGGAATCGACCCCGGACACTACATTGACGATACCATCCTCAGCGGCAAAGGTGATTACGGTGGGAGCTTATAACAGTGTTACGAATTCCTATGCTGATTTTTCGGGCAGGGGGTTTACCAGGCTGACAGACCAGGTGAAACCGGATTTATGCGCGCCGGGAGTGGGGCTGATGGCGCCAGGGAACGGGGGAGGATACCGGACGGTGACAGGAACTTCCTTTGCCGCGCCGGTGGTGGCGGGGAGCGCGGCGCTGCTTATGCAGTGGGGGATTGTGAAGGGGAATGATCCGTTTTTGTATGGGGAGAAGGTGAAGGCGTATCTGCAGCGGGGGGCGAAGCAGATTCCGGGGTATGGGGTGTGGCCGAATCCGCAGCTTGGTTGGGGGACTCTCTGCTTGAGAGATAGTATGCCGGTGTGAATAAAATATTGATGTAAGTGTAGCAAAATTCATAGCGCTTTTTGACAAATCAAGATATAATATAGATTATGGGAATCACGCTATTGATTTCTATTTTATGAACAGAAACTAAGATTTTGACAGGAGAGAAAATGGCTGCTTTAACTGTTGGAATTTGCGCCGGATTTTTTGTGGATATCTATTTGTATGACAGCCTTTCTAGTGGCGCGGGATATGTACGGCCTTATGCAGTGCAGAAGATTATTGAAAATTGCTGATAGAAATATTGATACCTTACCGGACAAGGTCTGTCCGCCCCTAAGGAGCATGTATGAATGGGATGTCCGTAGGGTATGGTCAAAGAGATGGTCGAGTAATAATTGATTGTCATAAATAGGATTGGGTGATTTTATGGATAAAAAATTACAAATTAGAAATAGTACCACGGATTTTCTGGTATTTACAAAACAGAATGGTGAAGATGGTATTGAGGTCAGGGTTCATGATGAAGACGTATGGCTGACACAAAAAAGTATGGCGCAGCTTTTTGATTGTTCAACAGACAATATAAGCCTGCATTTAAAAAATATTTTTGCCAGCGGAGAGCTGAATGCAGAAGCAGTTGCCGAGGAATCCTCGGCAACTGCTTCTGATGGAAAAAAATATAGGATGAAATTTTATAATCTTGACGCGATTATCTCTGTGGGCTATCGGATTAATTCCATTCGTGCAACCCAGTTCAGACAGTGGGCAACAAAAGTACTAAAGACTTTTACGGTTCAGGGTTATGTGCTGGATAAAAAACGCCTTGAAAACGGGCAGATATTTGATGAGGAATATTTTGAACATTTACTTGATGAAATCAGAGAGATTCGTGCAAGTGAGAGGAAATTCTATCAAAAAATAACGGATATCTACGCAACAGCAGTGGACTATTCTCCTATGGCGGCCACTTCAAAGGAGTTTTTTGCTATGGTACAGAATAAACTGCATTATGCCATTCATCGTCACACGGCTGTGGAGGTGATTGTTGAACGTGCAGATCATAGAAAGGAGCATATGGGACTGACCACTTGGAAAAACGCTCCAATGGGTAAAATCGTGAAAGCAGATGTTAGTATAGCAAAAAATTATTTGACGAAAGAAGAGATGCAGGATTTAAACCAGTTTGTTACCATGTATCTGGACTATGCCGAGAGACAGGCGAGAAGACAAATTCCTATGACAATGGAAGATTGGGCGAAAAGACTGGATGTATTTCTTGAGTTTAATGAAGAAGAGGTATTGAGAGATAAGGGAAGGGTATCATCTGAAATCGCTAAAAGTTTTGCTGAGAGTGAGTTTGAAAAGTATAGAGTTATTCAGGACGGATTGTATCAAAGCGATTTTGATAAACTGTTGCTTGGAATTGATAATATATAAAAAATTATTAGTCTTTACTTGACAGCAGCGTATAGGGAGAAGGTGAAGACGTATCTGCAGTGGAGGGCCAGGCAGATGCCGGGGTATGACGTGTGGCCCAATCCCCAGATTGGATGGGGATTGCTTTGTTTGAGGGATAGTCTTCCGGTGTAAGATTCTGCTACGGAGAGTCGAGGGAAGACAGGAACATTCTGCGCAAGGCCAGGCAAGCCATGTGTTGTCGAGCCGGATGAGCAGTCGCCTAATGGGGCTGAGCCGAAAAGAAGAGCATTGGTAATCCGGATCAGCTGCAGGTGAATCCACAGATGAGTATCGTTGTCCATATAAAAAACTGCAGGCTGCGTACAAACAGATACAATATCAGAGGAAAGATCAGGCAGCCAAAAGGGTGATAAGGTTACGTTAGCAAGAAGTCCGTAAAAGCAAGGGGTTCCGCTGATTCAGCCCTAATAGAAAATGATGATTTTTTCAGAGGTTTGGTTAGGGCAGGCCTGTTTACAATCACATTTTTGACAAAAATCGTACCATATGGCAATTATGTAACGTGTGGTATCATAGCTGTACATATCCTATCAGTTAAAAGAGATTTGCAGAAGATATGATGTGCGGGATGGAAATGGAGTAGAGTACATGGTAACTTTGCACCAGCTCCGCCATAATGGAGTTACAGAACAACTGAGGGCGGGATTTAAGGCCGTTGTGGAAAAATTGGAAAGAGGGGACGGGGTGAGAAGGAATAAAGGACTGCTCAAGCAATTAACTGAGAAACAGAAGTCTTTATTTTATAAAAATAAAAATATACAAATAAATACAGAAAAAACGAAAATAGATGTTGATTTATTTGCAAAATGGCATATAATAAATTAAGAACGTAAAAGAGTGTGAGATGAAGGAGATTGCCATGCTGATACAGTTTAATTTTAAAAATTTTAGATCTTTCCGGGATGAGGTATCCCTGGATTTATCGGCAACAAAGATTACGGAGCATGAAGATCATGTGGTGGAGATAGCAAACGATAAGCTATTGAAAGTTGCGGCCATCTATGGTGCAAATGCCAGCGGAAAGTCTAACATTTACGATGCTTTTAAATTCATGAGCTATTATGTGGAGGAATCGTTTAAGTTTGGTGGTGAAAGCGACAGCAGGCAAAAAGTAGATTCGGATTACATCAGGGTAAGCCCATTTTTGTTTGACAGCAAGAGCAGGAGTGACGAATCAACCTTTGAAGTATTCTTTGTTGATAATTCAGAGAATACGGGCAAAATTTATCAGTATGGGTTTGCGCTGCAGAATGATGAAGTTGTGGAGGAATGGTTTTATTCCAAGGCCAAGACAGCGAGAAACCGGTATAAGACTATTTTTTACCGAAAAAAGGAAGAAGAGCTGGAAATAAACGGGCTGCCAAAGAGCAGTATTGAAAATATAAAGGTCGCATTAGAAAAGGAAACTTTGATTGTATCGTTAGGGGCAAAGCTGAAGATATCGAAACTGAAAAAGGTAAGGGACTGGTTTTTGAATAACGAGGTTGTAGACTTTGGAAATCCTGCAGAGAACTTTTTCCGTTCTCAGGTGCTGCCAAAAAGTTTTACCACCAGTAGGGAAATACAGAGCAATGTAGTAAACTATTTTGCATCATTTGATAATGCCATTTGTGATTTTAAAGTGGAGGAAGTTCAGCGGGAAATTGAAAAAGAGTTCGATCTTAGTTATAAGATTGACGCATTGCATAAGATGACAGATTGTGATGAATTTGAATCCATTCCGTTGAAAAGTGAATCTAGTGGGACGCTAAAGATGTTTGCCTTATATCCATCTTTGAAAGAGGTGCTTGATAAGGGAGGAACCCTGTTTATAGATGAACTTAATGCAAGGCTTCATCCGTTATTGGTTAGAAACATCATATTGACCTTTTTATCACCGGAAATCAACACCAACCACGCTCAGATAATTTTTACTACCCATGACATCTGGCAGCTATCCAATGAGCTATTACGCCGTGATGAGATATGGCTGGTGGACAAGAATCAGGATGGAGTTTCCGATTTGTATTCCCTTGCTGATTTCAAGGATGAAGACGGGAACAAGGTACGCCGTGATGAAGCGCTGGCAAAGAATTATCTGACGGGCAGCTATGGCGCTATCCCCGCGCTTCGGCCTATGGAAATGCTAAAGGGGAGGAGTACGGATGGCGAATAAGAGTGGAGGAAAACCCAGCGACCGCAGGGCTGGCAAGAGGAAAGACCGGAATCAGCGGATGGGGAAGAGAGTACCAGAACTGGGATATTACCTGATTGTGACAGACATCGAGGAAACGGAGAAGAATTATTTTGAGGGACTTCGTGACAGCATACCGGCAGAGCTGAAAGATCGGCTGATTATTAAGGTGGAGAAAGCCAAAACGGTAGAATTGGTAAAAAGGGCTTTGGAGCTTGTCGGAAAGGAATCACAATACCGAATACCATGGATTGTATTTGACCGTGATCAGGTGAAAGGGTTTGATGAAATTATATGGACGGCGGAGAAAAACGGTGTGCATGCCGGATGGTCAAATCCCTGCTTTGAGATATGGATGTATGCGTATTTCGGGGAGATGCCTGCAATCAGGGAGTCTTATATCTGTTGTGATCGGTTTGCAGGCAAGTTTGAGAAGATTACTGGGCAGAAGTATTTTAAGAATGACAGGGACGTTTACCGTAAATTGGTGCAGTATGGTAATATTAATAAGCTAAAGAAGATTGTCGCTTATAACGGGAGAGATTTAAAAAATATTGCACAATTCATCGAAAGTAATTATTGGGTATTTGATTATTATGCAAGGATAAAAAAATGTATAACAGGGTTGAAACAACTATATGACTTTCATGAATTGGCCAAAGAAGATGAAAAATATATAATAAAATGGGCGATGTATGAATTGATTTCACTGTTTTCATTAGCAACCTTGAATATCTGTAGAGAGGTATATTATTTATCGGATGCAGACAAAAAAGTTATGATAAATGATGGAATGATATCTGGTGAAATATCTGCTAAAAAGAGAGCGGAACTTGTCGATGCAACATATAAAATGGCTATTGGTCTGGTAAAACAACAAATACCTGATTTTAAACCGATGCAGATAGATTTGAATGTGGGACTTAATGCTCCTGAGTATTGCAATAAACTTATTGATTTAGTAAATCGGATAACCAATAACCCGTTGAGTTATTTTGATATATTAAGAATTTTAGATTTCTCGCTAATGGAATATGAATTGAAAGATGTTCCAATCAATGAGGAAGACTTACAAAAATTGTTTAATAATTATAGGCAGATTAAAGGCAGTGTGAAAACGATATTACATTTTGTATGTGATGTTTGTAATATACCAATTGCATTTTTCGATTTATTAAAAAAATAAACCATTGATAAGAACACGATTGAACTTAAAAATTTAGTCGTGTTTTTTATATATACAAAACCGTAAAGCGTGGAAAGGAATCACAGGATTAAACTACCGGGGAGGATTTTTCAGAGACAAAGATTCCAAGTGGGGAAGTGTAGCAGTTAAGCGAATATTGACCAATGTGTTCAGGCAGTGGGAGTCTTTGGAACAGTTTGAAAAAAGCTTCGGAAGAGTGTAGAAAGAAAGCCATGACGTATGAAAAGCAGAGCCGCGATATTCAGAAGGCCAAGGATTCCCTGTATGAAAGATATGCCGAGGGGAAGATGCATGCGGGAGAATACCGAAAAAGGGCGGATGAACTGGAAGAAGAGAGGAAGTGGTTGATGTGTTTATTAAAAGGGTGGTGGCCTATAAGGATAAGAGGGTGGAAATTGAGTGGAATTTTGCGGAGTTCAGTGAGATTTAGCATAGATTTTAGGGAAGCAAAAAACAGAAAACTTGTAAAAAGCGGATTCGCATGATATGATATTTACAATAGAAAGGCCGGTAGGCATCAGCGATGAAGCGTATGATAAGGAGGAAACCTTTTGGGTCTGAAAGATACGGTAACAACAAAATATATGAAACAGAATGAAATTTTCGCCGACCTGTGTAATTACTTTATATACAACAGAGAGCAGGGCATAAATCCGGACAGCCTGGAGGAACTGGATACCCGGGAAGTGGATGTGCCATATGGCAGGATGAACGGGTTCTGGCATTGGTGCCGAATTATGAAATCAACCTGATAGCTCCGGCATCCATAAAGGATGCTGATTTTGAAAAGTTCCGGTCGTCCTTAAGAGAGGTGCTGGCGTTTATCAAGTATTCCCAGGATGCGGGCAGGCTTGGAAAGGTTTTGGAAACGGATGAAGGACTCCGTCGTCTTGGAAGGGCGGAAGTTGACGTATTAAATACATGTGTAGGAGCAAAACTGACTATGGAAAAAAGGAAGGAGTCGATAGATGTGTGTTTGGAGATATAACAGATGGAACAGAGGGCGGCGGAAAAAGAGAGAGTTTCAATATTATTGAAAAGTATTTAAAATCTCATGGAAAAGCTTGGATTGACTGCAGAGCATGCTATGGATATATTTGGAAGTTTCTGAAAGTGATCGGAAGGAAATCCAACAGAGAATTGGATAGGCAGTTTAGAGAGACTGTGTATATGGGCTGAGAAAGGCAGAGGGCATGTGGGATTAATTTTGTATGCCCTCTTGAATATGGAGTACCAATTGCTAAGTTAGAGAAGAATTTGGAGAAAGAGAACTTAAAATCACATGACACTAATTTACCATCAATTTTAGCCTGACTTAGCATTAATTTGACATTACCGGGGGTGGGGCGTTGTTTAAAGCCATAGCATACGTTTTTGACTTTACAATGAGATTGACAAATACAAAGATGAGAAAGAGGAGCGTTTGACATGGGTACGCCTTTAAACTTTCAGTTATCAAATGAGCAGCAACTATTTATAGAAAAAGCATTGCAGGGAAAAAATATTCTTGTGGATGCCTGTATTGGCAGTGGAAAGACCACAGCTATTCAAAATCTATGTAATGAATTGCCAAGTAAGAAAAAAGTATTGTATCTGACATACAATAAGCTGCTGAAATTAGATGCAAAGTCTAAAATAAAGAAGAAAAATGTTACAGTAACAAATTATCATGGATTTGCATATGCGATTTTACAGAGGAGTGGTATTTCCGTAGGAATCTCGGATCTTATACAAACAGTTATCCAGAAGAAGCCAACCATGGAAAAATTTGATGTTTTGATTATTGATGAATATCAGGATATTGAACAGGAACTGGCAGAGTTGTTACAGTTGGTAAAAGATTGTAATCCCAATATGCAGATAATTGCAGTTGGTGATATGGAGCAGAAAATATATGATAAAACAACATTAAATATTGAGTCATTTATAAAGGAATTTTTGGAAGAACACCTTAGATTGAAGTTTACACAATGTTTCCGATTGGCTAATGATTTGGCAGCATTACTCGGAAGAGTGTGGAAAAAAGAAATAAAGGGCGTAAATAAATGCTGCAAAGTTGAAGAAATGTCAAGAGAAGAAATTGTACCGTTTTTGGCGGAACAGCCCCCGGCGGATATTCTGTGTTTAGGGGCAAGAACAGGAATGTTGTCTGACACATTAAATATTTTGGAAGAAAGGTATCCGAATAAGTTTAACAAGAACACGGTGTATGCAACAATATCAGATAATGATTCGATGGGAAAGACGGTACCAAGAGAAGATTCGGCAATATTTACAACTTATGACAGCAGTAAAGGTTTAGAAAGAAAAATCTGCATTGTTTTTGATTTTACGGAAAGTTATTGGAGAACAAGGATATCAAAACCACAGCAGTCGTATATTATTCTGAGAAATATTTTTTGTGTCGCGGCCAGCAGAGGAAAAAATCATATTATTTTTGTGAAACCGGAAGAGGCTATTCTAGCTGAAAAAACGCTTTCAACTTTCATACCGACCAATGATAAATTTGATGATTTGGATATCAGTGAAATGTTTGATTTCAAATATAAAGAGGATGTGGAAAGATGTTTTTCACTGTTAAAGGCAGACAAGCTGGAGCAAACAGAACATTCAATAATAAATATAAAGAGTACGGATGGTTTAATAGATTTATCGCCCTGTATTGGAATATACCAGGAGGCTGTTTTTTTTGACAATTATCAAATAGATGCAGCTATAAAACTGAAAGTTCTCTTAAATCCGGAATTAAAACATTTGTATACGAAAGAGGTACAGGAAAGTTCTTTAGATCAGAAAATACTGTTTTTGGTTTCCCTTGAGACAAAACAAAAGAGATACAGGACACAGGTGATAACGCCGTTCGTTAATGAAGAACAGCGTGCATTGATTATAGAACGGTTAAAAACACGATTGAATCAGGCCGAGAAGGCGCAGGTTGAATGCCGGATTGATTTTGGGGGCAGAGAGAATGGAGAAGTAAAGTTTTCAGCCCGGGGATTTGCTGATGCAGTTAAAGACAATATTGTTTATGAATTAAAGTTTGTATCGGAATTAACACATGAACATTTTCTGCAGTGTGCCTGTTATATGGCTGCAATGAATCTGCAAAAGGGAATTTTATGGAACACGAGGGACAATACATCTTATGAAATAGAAATACCGGAGAGAAAAGCTTTCTTGAATGCAGTAGCGAAGGCTGTTACGAAAGGAGTGATTGAGGAATATTATGATCCGGATGGAAAACAACTGGAATCCATAAAAAATTCAGTTCAGAAAAATTCAAAAAGAAATGATATGAATAAATTTGCAGTAATTGATGTTGAGACAAACTGGGATGACGAGGTAATGTCGATAGGCGTAGTAGTTGCTGATGCAGAGACTAAGAAAGAAATTGATTCAGTATATTACATAATTGAACCGGAATATAGAGTGGGTGGAATGTATTCAAATGAATTGCAATCTGACAAAAAGAAAACTCGTGTTATAAACAGAAGACAGGCATTAAAAGAAATTAAAGAGTGGCTGAATATTTATGGTGTGAGGAAGCTTTTTGCTTACAATGCCTGTTTTGATAAGAAACATTTACCAGAATATTCAGGATATGAATGGTATGATATTATGCGTTTGGCTGCATATCGTCAATATAACAGGGCTATACAAGATTCTGCTGACTGCTGTAAAACAGGAAAATTGAAACGGGGATATGGCGTTGAAAATATATTAAGAATGCTTAGTAAAAACGAAGGGTATAACGAGACGCACAATGCTCTTTTAGATGCGCAGG
Organism: uncultured Lachnospiraceae bacterium; assembly: GCA_949840805.1. Classification (GTDB taxonomy): domain Bacteria; phylum Bacillota; class Clostridia; order Lachnospirales; family Lachnospiraceae; genus Brotaphodocola. Next base: position 44,359 of record CATKXR010000023.1, read on the forward strand.
ATGAATTGAAAATTATGGAATTGCTGGGATGCGAGATTGGGGAATATGATATTGCCGCATTAGAGAAGAGACCTTTGGCTAATAACGGATGATGGGATACTGATTAAAAAAGGAACTATAGGTTCAATTCCTTTTTCAATCCATGTAAAGCCCAAATAAAACCGATACTTCCCATAAATATAAAAAGCATGAACACAAATATCATTTTATTTGTGCTGGCAGTCCCGTAAAGTATCAGATCACGCAGTACGTTAATCACATGGGTAAACGGATTAATGCCAATTGCAATTTTTAATATGCCGCTGGTATCGTCTGCCGGAAATAATGCTGTACTAAGGAAAAATACAGGCAATACAATCGCGTTCATTACTGTTTCATACATTACTTCGTTTGGCAGAATCAGACTTATTCCATAAGCAAGCCCCGCCATAAAAAACGCAGTCAGAAACACCAGCGTCAAAATCAGAAAGATTCCTTTTACTCCAGCGGCAAACCTGACATGAAAAAACAGACTGATACACCCCATTATTCCCACTTCAAGGAAAGTGCATAATACCGCTTCAAGAAGCTGACCTAAAACAATAGAGCTTCGTTTAATAGGTGCAATCAATACCCGATAAAAGCTGCCGTCCGTCTTCCTCATATAATTCATAATTCCGTTGCTGCTGCAGGCAGAAAAGCTAACTAAAACCACTAAGCCGGGAAGAATAAATGCGGTGTAGTTTTCTATCCCTGTATTTTTCATAGTCTGCCCGGCAACGGCACTGTAAAGCACAAGCCACAAGACAGGCTGTAAAATTGTAATTGCAATGGTAAATGAGTTATGAAAACGCCATTTTACATTTCGGTACAAAATTGTGAATATACTCATATATATTTCTCCTTTCCGCTCTGTGTCAACCGTAAAAAAACATCTTCCAAAGTCGGCTGTGCAATCTCTATTCCTTGAAAGGGAATGTGATGTTCTGCCAAAAATGATATGACACACTCCATATCTGATTGCGCATCAGGCGAATGAATGATGACTGCCGAATTATGCGCAATTATTTCTTCTTTCCGGAAAGAGCTCTTTAATATCCCCATATATTTTTTTGCGTCCTCAATATTAGGAAAATGTACCCGTACCGTGTTTTCCCGAAGGAAAGAGCGTAATTCAGTTGGCGTCCCCTGCTTTACAGCTTTTCCGTCTTTCATAATACAAATGTTATTGCTCAAACTATCTGCTTCTTCAAGATAGTGTGTTGTGAGAAAAATAGTGGTTTCAAAATCATTACGGATTTGTTTCATCATTTCCCACATAGAAATACGGGATTGAATATCCATGCCAACAGTCGGCTCGTCCAAAAAGAGAATTTTAGGATTTGACATCATGTTAAGGGCAATATCAAGGCGGCGTTTTACGCCCCCGGAATAAGAGGATACTGGATATTTCCGATACCGTTCCAATCCAAAGTCCGTAATGAGTTTTTCCATTCTTTTTTTGGCTTCTGCTTTCGGGATTTTATATAAACGGCTTTGGAACAGCATATTTTCCTCTAATGACAAATAGGTGTCGATTGATGTTCGCTGTGCAACACAAGCAATCTGTGAACGTACCCACGCAGCGTCCGCATAAATGTTTCTTCCAAGCATAGTTACTTTGCCGGAAGTGGGACGTATGTAAGTTGTCAATATGCGGATTAAGGTGGATTTCCCCGCCCCATTTTCCCCCAACAGTGAAAAGATTTCTCCGGCTTTAACCGAAAGGGATAAACCCGAAAGTGCCTGAATGCCATTTTTATACTGCTTTATAATATTTTCCGTTTCAATAGCATACATGAGCTATGCCCCCTTAATTGGAAATTCTTCCTTTTCTTTTTTTAATGCTATCCATACTTCGGAATGGCCATAGATCGGTTTTCCGTGGATAGCAGGGTACACTTCAATATCCGGCAGTCCGGCATATTCATAGCCGGAAAAGGGAAGCCATTCCGTATAAAACCGTTTGAAAACATCTTGTACATTTTCTTTGAAATGCCCGTCATTTTCAAAGACTACCCATGTTGTGGCCGGGATTTCATACTGATACATTCCCGTGGGAGCTTCTTTGTTTGTGGCAGCGGCTATATAATAGAAAATGTTGCCCGGGTTATGGTAAACACTTATGCCCAAAATTCCTTTGGGATTTTCATTTGATAACAGGCATATATCTGAAAACTGTTTTTCGTCAAGAATGTCTTTCCAAAATTCGGGGACTATTCTCTGATTTTCTTCCATATCTTCGGTCAAAGATGTACGAATGCCAACAATTCTAATGACTCCTGTTTCTGCAATGTGATAGGACATAGCATTTTCTCCTGTAACTTTTACGGAAAATCTAATTGGCGGATAAGCATTTAAGATACTTCCCTTATTTTTAGCAGCAGATGGTGTTATTCCGTGAACACTTTGAAATGCTCTGTTAAAAGAGGTTGGAGAGGTATAGCCATATCTGAGGGCAACATCTAACACCTTTTTGTCTGTCTGCTGTAATTCAAAAGCAGCCTGTGACATTCTGCGTCTGCGTATGTACTCTGAAAGAGAAACACCGGCCACATAGGAAAACAGACGTTGAAAGTAATAAGTCCCACAACACGCAATACGGGCTGCTTCCTCATAAGATATTTCTTTATCAAGATTGTCTTCTATGTACTCTATGGCGTTGTTTAGATTTTTCAACCATTCCATTTCTTTACCTCCTGCAAATCATTCTAAACCAAAAAACAATTATATTCCTCGCTTTTCATGCGCTCTTTTGTAAACTTTAATCCATTAAAAATTTTTGTTCAATCCTATTTTTTCCAAGAAACAGGAATTATTCAGGTTATTCATGCGTGATGTGCAGATATATCCAAAATTATGGGAGGAAAAGGATGGCGAAGCAGGTTTCCATACATTTGAATAGCCTGCCGGGGTAGAATGGAGCAGGCTTTTGGAATAAAACGTAAGTTGTATTATGATATTCGTTGTCGGATAAAGGGTTTCTTGTGACGATTCACCGTCACCCGCACCCCATCTTCACTTTTACCGATATTCACCTGCAGCCCGTGGAGGCACAGGATCTTCCGTGTCAGAAACAGCCCCATTCCCATATGCCCGTCTTTTCTGCCGCGGTTCTTATCGCCGGTATAAAACAGGTCAAAAGCGTGCAAAAACGGGTCTTCCTCCATGGGAGCTGCCGTATTCTCTATACTCCAGCTATTCTTCTCTGTTCTCACCCGGATCCTGCCTCCTGGCAGGTTATAGTCCACTGCATTGGCCAGCAGATTCCACACCGCCTTGGCCAGATATTCCCGGTCTCCGGTCACAACAAAATCTCCCTTTTCCTCATACTGTACCTGCAGATCCTTCTCCCGGACCACCGGTTCCAGCCGTGCAAGCTGTTCCCGTGTCAGCTCCAGGAAGGACACTTCCTCCCTCCCCAGAATCAGTTCCTTTGAATCCAGCCTGGAAATCTCAATCATTTTCACGACCAGACCGTCAATCTCCTCCGTCTGCCGGATAATCTGCTCCAGATAATAATCCCGCTTATCCTCCCGGTTGTGCTCCGCCAGATTCTCCGCAAAATTCCGTATCACTCCCAGAGGCGTCTTCAATTCATGGGCCATGGCGTTGGTCATGTCCCGTCTGGTCTCCTCCAGCGCCGCCTGCCGGTCATAGGTGCGTCTGAATGCACAGGCTACCGCTGTCATACATGCAAACATCAGCAGGAGGCCTGCCCCGTAGGCATATTTCATATCGCCTGCCGCATCCAGCCAGGGACGGCATTCCATGCGGATTTCCATATACACAAAGGGATCTCCTGCCATCCCGATCTGTAGCTGATAACGTCCCCTGTACCAGAATCCGTCTTCATCCGTCACGATCGGCGGCTCCTCTGTCCCTGGCTCCCATACAAATTCCTGCACTTCAGGATAGCCGTGAAGATAAGGGCTGCGGCTCCACTGATGCCATCGGTCATAGGAGCCTTTCTCGTAGATTCCCATATAGGGAAACGTCATAGAAGTGTCAAAAATCTTTCCGTTTTCCAGTTCTTCTTCCCTGACCCGGGAATTTTCCCATTGCCATACCATCCGGCTGCCCGTCTCATGGAAGGTTTTGCCCTCACTCAGTTCCTCCCCGGTTCCATAGTCTACCGTCACGCCGGAATCCTGCATATATCCTCCCCCGGTTAAGGGATCCCGAAACGCCAGTTCTTCCTCATTGGGGTTCTCCTTCCAGGTTATCTCCTGGACATAGATTCCCCACAGATCCCGCCCGTCCGGAGAGACACGGATGGAAAACCGCAGTTTATCCGGCAAAGTAAGGTCAAATGACCGGATATCTTCCCACTGCCAGGCAGCCAGTTCTTCCTTCTCCTTTAGTGAAAGAAAATCGTCCAGCCCGAAACTCGCGTATTTCTGCCATTCTGTACCGCTTATCCGAGCCGAATTGTTCCCTGCCTGTTCCTGGCTTTTGGCAAACAGATGTTTCTTCTTGTCATAAACCCCTACGGAAATTTCCAACCGCTCACTGTCTGCCTCCCAGAAGGCCTCATTGGCCAATGCCTGATAAAAATCTTTTCTTTCCTCTTCCTTCCATTCTTCCGTCTCCATGGCAAACTCTTTTTCGGATACTTTTCTGACAATGGAAATCGCTGCCTCCTTAAACCGCTGCCGGTAATCTTCCACAAGATTTTCTTTTACGAAAAAGGTGGACAGTCCCATAATCGCCAGATACATGACCCCAAAGCCGGCAGCAGCCGGCGCCCAGAATGTTCCCGGTTTTCTTTTCATATTTTTTATCATTCCTTTCCCCTGGCCCTGTTTTTTATCTCCTTCCAAACATACCCGAGCCGTTTGTGTCAGATTCCATCAGACTCAGACGCAAAGCTGTCTCTGCCTTCATTCCCGGCTTTCTTTCAATACATCCAGCCGATAACCTGACTTGCGCACAGTTTCTATGCTGCAATTGCAGGCGCCAAGCGCCTTTCTCAGCTTTTTGATGTGATTGTCCACCACCCGTTCGTTTCCCTCAAAATCATATCCCCAGAAGCGGATCAAAAGCTGTTCCCGGCTGTAAATCCGTCCCGGATTTTCCATAAAAAAGATAAGCATTTCATATTCCTTAGGCGGCAGGGACAAAGGTTCTCCCTTTTTCCACATCCGATGGCTTCGAATATCTGCTCGCAGATCTCCCAACTGTAAAAAGCTGTCCTTTCCCTTTATCTCTCCCTGGATCCTGCCGGTCAGCGCCATGGCTTTTGCGTACAATACCGGCAGTGAAAAGGGCTTTGTCACATAATCATCCGCCCCCAGGGCATATCCGTTCAGCATATCCTCCTCCATCACCCTGGCCGTGATGAAGATAACCGGCACGTCGCTTTCCCTGCGGATTTTGCGGCACAGGGCAAAACCGTCCATGCCCGGTATCATCACATCCAGAAGGATCAGATGGAAGCTCTCCCTTCTCAGCCGCTCCAAAGCTTTTTTGCCGTTTTCTTCTGTCTCCGTTTTCCAGCCCTTACAGGCAAAATAGTCGGCCGCCGCCTCGGCCAGCAGGCTGTCGTCTTCTACAATCAGCAATCTCTGTCCCATGGTTTTCCCCCTTGTTGATAGGATAAGCTTATCATTTTAATATATCCTTTTTGTGTTCTTTTGTAAAATATAAATATGGACGGCTTTGCGGATGGATGAGGAGGTTGGTTTCGGTGATATTTTATAAAAGATTTTATAATTAAATTTATAAAAGATTTTATTTTACGAAAAAATAAAACCGGAAATCTGTTTTTTAGATTCCCGGCTTATTTTTATGTCACTCTGTTTTGCTGCAAAGAATTATTCCCATTAGTAACAGCACTGGAAAAATAACACCCGCTAAAATTCCCATTTTCAGGTTATCCCCAAATGCCTCTGATATCATACCGACCAGCGTGGGGCCTCCTGAACAGCCTATATCCCCGCCTAAAGCCAATAACGCAAACATAGCGGTTCCGCCTTTTGGCAAAGCTGCCGATGCCCTGCTGAAAGTTCCCGGCCACATGATTCCAACTGACAGCCCGCAGACAGCACAGGCAATCAGACTGAGTAACGGAATTGGGAAAAGGGAGATTCCCAAATAAGACAGTATACACAGGATACTGCTGCAGACCATAAAGCGTTCCAAATGAATACGATCTCCATACTTGCCATAAAACAATCTTGACATTCCCATCAGAATCGCAAACGCCATCGGTCCGGCCAGATCACCTGCCGTCTTGGATATCCCAAGTCCTTTTTCTGCAAAGGTGGAAGCCCATTGGCTGACTGCCTGCTCGCTCGCCCCTGCACATATCATCATTACCAGCAAAATCCAAAATACTTTCATCTGGAACAATTCCTTCAATTCCAGTCCGGACTCACCATCCTCAATCAGGGGCGCAATGGGGACCCTGGCAAAAACAACAGCATTTTCAACCGGGATAAGCGCCCAGATAACTGCCAGTATCTTCCAGTTTTCTATACCGGCCACATGAAAAAACACGGTTGATATGAGTACGACCCCTGCATGTCCCCAGCAATAAAAAGAATGAAGCATACTCATTGCTTTCTCCTTATTGTCGGAAGGGCATGATTCCATAACCGGACTGACGAGAACTTCCAAAAGTCCGCCACCAATGGCATAGATCATTACGGCAATCAAAATCCCCACAAAAGGGGTTGGCAAAATATCCGGCAGGACCGTAAGAAGAACCAGTCCCACAGCCGATAAAACATGAGCGAAAACCATGGATGCACGATACCCTGTCTTATCTATAAATCCGACTGAAAGAAGATCCACCAAAAGCTGTATTCCAAAATTAAAAGTCACCAACAGCGTAATCTGGGAAAGAGGAATATGATAACTTTTTTGAAAAAACAAAAACAGCAACGGTGTAAAATTGTTGACTACAGCCTGCACGATATATCCCACAAAACAGGCTGTGATTGTTTTATTATATTGGTTTTTCATTTCAACACCTCCAAACAAATGAGATCATATTTCATAATTCATGCCAAGTCATTGTACATAATCGTATATTTATGGTATAATTCTTAAGGAAAGTATCAGATTCAGAGCAGACAAAAAGAGCAACTTTATACAAAAGATAAAACTGCTCTGAATATGATTCTTTCTGATTGTACCAAGGTACGGAACTATTTTCTGACAATTCTACCGTGAAATCGGTATTATTTCGGATTTGGTTTGAGAAATTGTCAGAAAATATATCGATAAATTTGCCATGTCTGTAGTATATCACAGTGAGGCAACGTTGGCAAGCCGCCGTGCAGCGGCTTGGTACAATAATATACAAGTTGGAATTTGAGGAGAAAATTATGAAAGTTGAAAGGTGTGTAAAAGAGTCTTTTGTTGTGATAGGAAAAGAAGGTTCAACTTTAGATGGAGAGGGCTTTATTCAAAGATTATGGGTTGAGGCAAATTCTCACTTTGGAGAAGTCCGGCATTTGGCTAAGAAAGATGAGAATGGAAATATAGGCGGCATATGGGGAGCTATGTCTGATTTCTCACATTCATTCAATCCGTGGGAAGATTTCAGCAAAGGACTTTATCTTGCCGGAGTAGAATGTATGGAGGACGCAGAAGCCCCCGACGGTTGGACAAAATGGATTATTCCTGGCTATGAATATATTTATATAGAATGTGAAAATGATGATGCTTTTTCAGAGACAATAAAATATCTGGAAGATAATGATATTCCATTAGTGGGAGCAGTCCACGATTTTACTTGTCCGCGGACAGGGAAGAATTATATGTTTTTTCCGATTAGAAAGTTATAAATAAATTCCTATCTGGAGGAAACTTATAGGATTGATTTTATTGTGAATATGGTTGCAGAGGTGATTGATTTTTTTATCAATTTCTATACAGACAAGGTTATTGATAAATTTTCAAAAGAGAGATAGAAACATGATTTTTGTGAGTGGTGTTTATGATGTGGAAAATCATGCCTTATCGTGCAGCATTATCCATGAGCCAATATTGTTAAGTTAAAGATTTTTCCAAAAGGTCCGCAGGAGAAGAGGGACAGAACGTTTTCAGACACGTTCTCACTCCGTTTTTCACGTAGCGGTACTAAGGAACTGTCTCAAAATCACTTACCATATTCCTTGTCTTTTTCTCCGAGAGCACTGCTCAAAAATCAGTTACATAGCCCGCTATGCGCCTGATTTTTGAGCAGTGCTCTCGAAGAAAAATCCTGCGGACTAATGGTAAGTGATTTCGAGACAGTTCCTAAGGCTGTAAAAGACACAGCCTAAGTGCCGACGTGAAAAGAGGGTCTTCAAACGTTCTGTCCCTCTTCTCCTGCTACGTTACCGACATACTTAATAGAAGGCGTTACCCCCATAGAACGGCCGATAACGTAGCCTGTTCTGTTACCCGCACCCCGGGAAACCCTCGAAGAACGTCGGCGCTTAATGAACCGGGGTGGTTTTCCCGGTGAATTTAGCGTCCGCTACGTTCTTCACGGAGCGAGAGCACGTTTTCCGGGGTGCGGGTAACAGAACAGGCGAACCTTTTGGAATCACTGTAAACAGCATCATACTCCGCCCAAAGGGCATGTATTATGGGATGCCCGGAAGGGTATATTTTTGCAATCAAAAGGTACAGGGGCAATTAAAGGATTCGTTATGATATTAAGTGTGAGCAGAAGGACAGATGTGCCGAATTACTATTCCGAATGGTTTATTAACAGAATGAAAGAGGGATTTTTATATGTAAGAAACCCTATGAATACACATCAGATAAGTAAAATAGATTTATCGCCAGATGTGGTAGACTGTATTGTGTTTTGGACAAAAAATCCGGAAAATATGATAGGAAAATTGGAGTGTTTGCAAAATTATCTATATTATTTTCAATTTACGCTAACCGGGTATGGTAAAGATATAGAATCGAATCTTCCTGATAAAAGGAAGAAACTTATTCCTGTGTTTCGGGAGTTGTCTGAAAAAATAGGAAAAGAAAAAGTAATATGGCGATATGACCCCATTTTGATAAATGGAAAATATACAATGGATTATCACTTAAAAGCTTTTGAGGAAATAGCGGGAAATCTTGCAGGTTATACAGAAAAAGTGGTCATTAGTTTTGTCGATTTATATGCAAAGACAAAACGAAATACAAGGAAACTTGATATCAGGCAGATAACAGATGAAGAAATGATTCATATGGCGGCTAAAATGGCACAAATCGCCTTAAAATATAAGTTGGTTATCGAATCCTGTGCAGAGCAGATCGATCTTCAAAAAGCCGGTGTCAGGCATGGAAGCTGCATAGACAAAAAATTAATTGAGAAACTGTCAGGATGCAGGCTGTCAGGTAAAAAAGACAAAAATCAGAGAGGAGAGTGCGGATGTATTGAAAGCGTTGAAACAGGAGCTTATAATACCTGCCTTACTGGCTGTAAATACTGTTATGCGAATTTTAGTGATGAGAGAGTAAAAGAGAATGTAAAATTGTATGACAAAGTGTCTCCGCTGTTATGTGGGCATATCAATTCGGGCGATAGAATTACAGACAGAAAAGTGAAGTCGCTGAAAATAACTGCGGGGATAAGCTCTGTTTAGATACATCAGGTATTCTTTCAATATGGATGAATGTTATCTGTGCTGATTATCGATAAATTTTCTTGTATTTGCTGCCATTTTGTACTAAACTGATGGATACGGAATGTGATAGGAATTTGCGAGGGTGAGGACAGAATATGAAAACACTATATCTAATTGGCGGAACAATGGGAATCGGAAAAACAACGGTAAGCCAGCAGTTAAAAAAGGATTTGATTAACAGTGTTTTTCTTGATGGTGACTGGTGCTGGGATGCCAGCCCGTTTCAGGTGACGGAAGAGACGAAGGAGATGGTTGTGCATAATATTTGTTATTTGCTGAACAGTTTTCTTCATTGTTCTGCTTATGAAAATATTATTTTTTGCTGGGTAATGCATGAGCAATCTGTCATTGACCGAATTATGGAAAAACTTGATATAGAAAATTGCGAGGTCAAAAATATTTCACTGATTGCCGATGAAAATAATCTGCGTGACAGATTAACGGCAGATATAACAAGCGGGGTTCGTGCTGCTGATGTTATCGACAGAAGTGTTGCAAGAATTTCCATGTATCAAGCTCTTGATACAATTAAAATTGATACAAGCAATAAAACAGTTCAGGCGGTTGCAGATGAAATTATGATGCTGTAATACAGACAACTTCCGGTTTGAAGTCTCAAATTTCCAAGGTTTTAAAAATTACCCCGGATCAAAAAAGTAGGCAATCGGCCGGCTTTTTTGAAAAAGTGGGTGAATTTATAAAAATGGGATCTTGAAAAGTGTATGAAATGAAGCACAGAGATTCCGAGAGTATATTATATTGTTTAGGAGGAAACTAGCTATGGCATGGCATGACGAAGCAGTATTTTATCACATTTATCCATTGGGGCTGACAGGCGCGCCGAAACAGAATTCCTACGAGAAACCCGTTCATCGTCTGAATACGTTGATTCCATGGATTTCCCATATAAAAGAGATTGGGTGCAACGCCCTTTATATCGGTCCTCTCTTTGAATCGGTAGGACACGGATATGAGACCACGGATTATAAAAAGCTGGACAGCCGCTTAGGGGATAATGACGATCTGAAAAACTTTGTGGCAGAATGTCACAGACAGGGAATCCGGGTGATCTTAGACGGGGTATTTAATCATACGGGACGGGATTTTTTTGCTTTTCAGGATATCAAAAAGAACAGGGAAAATTCTCCCTATAAGGATTGGTATTGCAATGTGAATTTCTGGGGAAACAATGAATATAATGATGGATTTTCCTATCAGAACTGGGGCGGATACAATCTTTTGATTAAGCTGAATCAGCACAATCCGGCGGTTCGTGACTATATCTGCGATGTGATCCGTTTCTGGGTAAAAGAATTTGACATTGACGGAATCCGTCTGGACGCTGCAGATGTGATGGAATTTGACTATATGCGGGCTTTTCGGCAGGTGGCAGAAGAGGTAAAACCGGATTTCTGGCTTATGGGGGAAGTGATTCACGGGGATTATACCCGCTGGGTCAATGAGAACACCCTTCATTCTGTGACCAATTATCATTTGCATAAAGCTCTTTATTCCGGTCACAATGACCACAACTATTTTGAGATCGCCCATACGGTAAAGCGTCTTTATGGAATGGGAGGCAATCGGCCGGACGGCCTGAAGCTTTATAATTTTGTGGATAACCATGACGTGGAGCGGATTTATACAAAGCTTACAAACAAGGCTCATTTTGTGCCGGTTCATATTTTGCTGTATACCCTTCCGGGCGTTCCCTCCATCTACTATGGTTCCGAATTTGGGATTGAGGGGAAAAAGGAGCGCTATTCGGATGATTCCCTGCGCCCCGCCTTAGAACTCTCGGACTATGACGATGCGCTAAAGACAAATCCATGCACCCGCCTGATCGGCGCGCTGGGCAGGATCCGTCAGGCTAACAAGGCCCTGTCCTACGGAGACTACCAGGAGCTGCTTTTGACGAACCGGCAGTATGCGTTTTCCAGAAACTGCGGCGGAGAGAGCGTTGTGATTACGGTAAATAACGATGAAAGTGATTATGTCATGAACGTGCCGGCAGGGGCAGGAGCCGCTTATGTGGGAGCGCTGTCCGGGCAGCGGGTGGATGTGGTTGACGGCAGAATCACCGTTAATGTGAAAGCCAATGCAGGAGAAATCTGGATTCCCGTATTAGAAGAGGAAAGCCTGGCTGATGATGGAAAGGATAAAGAGAATGTTCTGGAGGCTGTGACAGAAAAGAAGCCGGAGAGGCAGGAAGAGGAGTTCGGGAAAGCTGCAGGACCCGGAACGGAGAAGAAAGAAACCGGGAAGGCTGGGAAGCCGGAAAAGGCAGTAGAGCCGGAAAGAGCCATGGGATCCGGGAAAACGGCAGAGCCGGACAAAGGCATGGAGTTAGGGAGGACTGCGGAACCGAAAAAAGACGTAAAGCCAGAGAATACTACAAAATCAAAAAGAACCAAGACCACGGAAGAGGAAAATACAAGAGAGACGGAAGGCCGCACCAGGAAAGAGAACAAAAAAACTTCAGGTAAACCAAATCAGACGGCAGAAACGGGTGAGGATGCGAAACCAGATAAAGAAGAGGAAGCCTTTGAACGAGGAAAGATTGCCGGTCTGCAGGAGGCCATTCTTGCCATTATGGAGAAAAACGGCCCGATCACAGATCAGATGCGGAGGGATGTGACGGAAAATGTATATCACGATTCCCTTATTAACTGGGTAAAAAGTTTCCATTAAATGATGGAAACACGTATATGAATCTTTGAGGAAAACAGCAGCCACTCCTGCAATGAGGCTATTTTCATTGCAGGAGTGGCTGCTGTGTTGGTAATGTGGTATTTACTTGCAGTCATGGAACCCGGCAGTTTTTTCCGATAGTCTGCAAAAGGCTTTTGTCCGTCTGGCCGGTGTCCTGAGTCAGCTCCCAGATCATGACGCCCCCCAGGTTTTCTCTGGCATATCTTGTTTTTTCGGCAACGGTGTCCATACCGTTATAGTAGACTTCCATACCATTATAAAGCGTGTGATCCTTTTCCCAGGCATCAGGCGCATTTTCTAAGATTATCCCATAATCCGCCCAGCCGGGGCGGGAGTAAAAGGGAAGACCCAGCACGACTTTATGCGAGGGGAGACCCCGCGCCTCCTTCCAGTAGCTTGCGCAGTCCACCGCAAAAGGATAAGAGGAGTGACGTTCCCCGTCTCCGCCGTCATAGGCCATGATATTGATGAAATCCACGGCGTTTAAGACGGTGTTGGTGTGGGCGGCGGCGTCATAATAGATGCTGCCGTCAGGGGTGGCGCCGCTCAATACGGCCGCGGTCAGAAGCTTGCCGTTTTTGTGGAGCCGGTCGGCCAGTGTAAGCATCAGGGCTTCGTACTGTCTTGCGCTGGTGCCGTCTGTCCGGGGATGCTCCCAGTCCATGTCCACACCGTCAAACCCATATTCCTCGCACATGGACAGAATATTTTCTGCCAGGCGCCGGATACCGGCATCTGTGGCAGTGGCTTCCATGAACACGCTTTCCAGCGGCGTGTCATGGTAGCTCCATCCCCCTACGGACAAGAGAACTTTGGCTCCGTTGTCATGGGCCGAGCGGAGCAGCGCTTTGGCCGTGTCCGGATTTTCTAAGTCCCGCAGGCTGCCGTCCGGCTTAGGAATAGCAAAAGCATAGCAGACATGGGTCACAATGCCAAAATCCACACACGAAAGCTTGTCCGGCTTCCAACTGGGATAGTAGCCTACCACTTTAAAGTCCGTCAGCTCCCTGTTTTGCGGTGCGGAGGCATTTACGGGAATGTTTTTTGTGATTTCCGTCTGAGCTGATGTATGATCCGAAACGCCTAAATCCTCCCACACATCGCTGTTTCCCGGCAATTCTCCCAGAGTCCACCATTTAGCCCGATACAGGCGTCCCTCATAGTCTGCAGTATCGCCGCCGGTGTAAACCGTGGTACGGTCCCAGGTTTCGCTGGCCGTGCGGGAACTGTCCTGGTTTTGGTTGTCACCAGTCAGACGGAAACCGTCCTGGTTCACTGCATCATGTCCGGTGCGGATCTCTGCACTGGTACTCATACTGACACATGGACATACTGTAAGAGTCAGCAGGATACCCAGCATGGCGCCTCCCAAAAGATACGGCAATGATTGTTTCTTTTCCATAGTACAATCCTCCTTCCTGCCTTCCGCATAATTCTGTTCTTCACATAAAAAACGGTAAAAATTTTAGGAAACCTCCGCTTAGGAAGCTTCCGCTTGCTCACGGGCTTTTCGCACTTAATTTTGGCTTATATGGACAGTATAATGTATGGGACATATTAGCACAACCCCATTTCCTTTTTTCTGACATTATTTAATCTTCGATAATATCGCCTGATTTTTAGCGCCATTGTCCAAATCTCCGGTTGCACCTTTTAGCCTCCGACAGAACCGCCGCGGCAGTCCGGCCGGACATTCAGCCTGTCTAAAAAATCCGTACCCCAATTGCACATGGCATCTAAAACGGGAATAACGCTCCGTCCGAAATCAGTAAGCGAATAAAGAGTTCTTGGCGGCTTATTGGGGATGACTTCCCGATGCACCATCCCGTATTCCTCCAGGTCATGAAGCTGTTGTTTAAATATTCCATGATTGGTATTCACTCCTTTTTTCGCTATGCTTTTGAAAAGCAACTACCTTAAAAGTGCGTTCTTGCAAAATATGTTTGTTCTGTTAAAATCCCATCTTTGACAGTCAAACAAAACAAAGCACCGTTGAAATGCCCATTCTACCAGGGATTTCCAGCGGTGCCGTTTCGTTTTGATATATAGTCTTTTTTCTGATAAAGAAATGTTAGAAAATTT
>CATKXR010000024.1 GCA_949840805.1 uncultured Lachnospiraceae bacterium
TGCCCGTCCACGATTTGCAGGGAAAAGAAGCTGCCGCCAGAGAGGATACCGCAGATCAGGAGAATCACAAGGAGTGACACCAGGGGGCGGAACTCCATTCTATCTTTGAATTTTTTCATTTATACCATCGCTCCTTCCCCGGCAATAATCTGCATAATGTGATGCTCATTGATGGCATCGCCGGTAAGTTCGTCTACGATCTGCTTATCCCGCAGGACATACATCCGGCTGCAGCAGCGCAGCATCTCCTCCATCTCCGAGGAGATGAACACACAGCTCATGCCCTTTTTGGCCAAATCCATAACCAGTTTCTGAATCTCCGCTTTGGCTCCGATATCAATGCCCCGGGTAGGTTCATCCAGAATCAGCAGATCCGGATCCGTGGCCAGCCAACGGGCCAGCAGCACCTTTTGCTGATTGCCGCCGGATAGATTTTTGATCTGCTGGTCAGCCGAGGGTGTCTTGATGGCCAGCTCTTTAATAAAGCGGTCAGCGATCTGCTGGGCCTCACTGTAGCGGATGATCTTTCCCAGGCCGCGCTTGGCCTGAAGGGCGATAATAATATTTTCCCGGATAGTCAGATCACCAATGATTCCCTCCGCTTTCCGGTTCTCAGAGCAGAAAGCGATGCCAGAGCGGATGGCCTCTAAGGGGTCTTTGATACTGCTCTCTTTCTCCTCTATGTAGACTTTCCCAAAGGTGCGCCGATCTGCGCCGAAGAGCAGCCGGGCGATTTCGCTCCGGCCTGAGCCAAGCAGACCGGAAAAGCCGCTGACCTCTCCCCGCTTCAGGCTAAAGGACACATCAGAGATGCTGCCGGTTCCGGCGTGCTCTAAGCGGAGGAACTCCTCTGCTTTGCTGTCCTGGGCCGCGGCGGGAGGCGCCTGCTCCAGCGCCTCGTACTCCTTACCGATCATTTTGCCGATCAATTCCACCCTGGGCAGGTCAGCTGTCTCATAAGTACCTACATACTCTCCGTTGCGCAGAACGGTGAGCCGGTCTGTAACCGCATAGACCTGGTCCAGAAAATGGGTAACAAAGACAATACCAAGGCCCCGGGCTTTCAGCATCTTCATGATTTCAAACAGTTTCTCCACCTCGGCGGCCGACAGGCTGGAAGTGGGTTCATCCAAAATTAATATCTTTGCCTGAACATCTACGGCCCTGGCAATGGCAATCATCTGCTGGATGGCCACAGAGTAATTGTCCAGTTTAACCGTCACGTCAATGTCCAGATCAAACTGTTTCAGCAATTCCTTTGATTTTGTGTTGATGGTTTTCCAGTCTATTTTGCAGAATTTCATGGGCTCCCGGCCAGCATAAATATTCTCCGCCACCGTCAGGTGAGGGCATAGGTTGACCTCCTGATAGACGGTACTGATGCCCTGTTTCTGGGCCTCCAGGGGGGATTTAACAAAGATAGTTTTCCCGTCCATGGTAACTGTGCCGCTGTCCATATGCTCCACGCCGGTGAGTACCTTAATCAGCGTGGACTTTCCCGCGCCGTTTTCCCCCAGCAAGGCATGAATTTCTCCGGCATTCAGACGAAACTGTACATCATTCAAGGCAATAACCCCAGGAAAGCGTTTATGGATATGTTCCATTACAAGCAGATTATCCTGAGTCAAAGTGATACCTCCTTATATAACGGGCCCCGGACCGGCCGAAAATCAGCTGGGACCGGGGGCCTGGAATTATTTGAGATGATTTGTATCTGCTTAGTACATCGTTGCATTAATAAGCGCGGCCATCAACCACGTCAGCGGTAACCCGGTCGGAGGTGTAGACCTCGTCAGCGGACATAATCCACTTGTCCACAGACTCTCCGGCTTTCAGTTTGGCGGCAGTGTCGAAAATCTGGTTGGCCAGGATGGGAGTACACTCCACAGTGCAGTTCATCTCACCGGCCAGAATGGCCTCAAAAGCACCCTTCACGCCGTCCACGCCCACGATCTTGATGTCTTCACCAGGCTTTAAGCCGGCTTCCTTGATGGCCTCAATGGCGCCCAGTGCCATGTCGTCATTGTGGCAGAACACGCCGTCGATCTTATCATAAGTCTTCAGGAAGGACTCCATGACTTCCTTGCCCTGGGCACGGGTGAAATCGCCGGTCTGGGAAGCAACGATCTCAATCCCGGAGCAGTTGGCGGCCATGTACTCATCAAAGCCCTGCTTGCGCTGGACCGCGGCGGAAGCGCCCACAGTGCCCTCCAGTTCCACAACAACGCCGCTGCCGCCCAACAGATCGTTCATGGCAATGGCGGCCTGCTCACCGGCCCACACATGGTCGGAGGCAATCATAGTGGTGTACAGGCTGTCATCGGTATTGGTATCGATTCCCCGGTCCACCAGAATGACAGGGATACCGGCCTCCTGGCACTCGGTCAGAACGGCCTCCCAGCCTGTCTCGACTACAGGCGGAAAAGCAATCACGTCCACGCCCATCTCAATGAAGCTGCGGATGGCCTTGATCTGGTTTTCCTGCTTCTGTTGGGCATCGGCAAAGTGGAGCTCCACCGTGTCGGTAGCCCGGGCGGCGTACCACTGGATATCGTTGGTCTCAGCATCGCGCCAGCCGGACTCCTGGCCGATCTGGGCAAAGCCAACCACCAGCTTATCATTGGCAGATTTGCCGGAGGCAGGGGCCGGAGCGGGAGCCTGGGTGCTGCTCTCGGCTGGCGGATTGGTAGCAGCCGGCGAGGTGGTACTGGCAGTGGACTGACTGCTGTTTCCACAGGCTGCCAGGGATAAACTCATGGTTGCTGCTAACATCATCGCAAAAACTTTTTTCATTTTACTTCCCTCCAAATTATATTTTTAGGTTTCCCCTTTGGTATTTTTATTATATTGGGAAGCAAAGAAAAAATCTTTAGATAAATTTGACCTGATGTTACGATTTTTTGCAGTAGGAAAAATGAAACCGGTTTTGCGAATTACCTCCACCGTACCGCTGGAATCTGCGATCACCGCAGTGCTTTTTCCTTTAATGATTTTTTTGCATACAGAATCGATCAATTTTAAAAGGCGGCCTTCCTTACGGCCTTCTTCACGCCTTTCACGAAAATCCGATCTGCAACGCTTTCCATCTGCTTCACTCCTTCCTCGATTTCTTTAAGACGCCGGTTCTCGGCAGCCAGTTCCAGGTAATGCATGTCTTTTGGGTCTTTGCACCAAAAATCCTGCATCAGCCTTCCAAAAGGCGTATCATCCTGCTTCTGTCCGTTCACAAAACTGTATGGATCCGGCCCATGCATCTTTATGTTCCAGCTGGCATACAGGCAAATAAAAACCCCCGGCGTTACTTAGGGGGCTTTTAAAAGGATATATATTTTTTAATTATTTTGTTGTTTCTGTCCGCTTTCCATCACATGGGCATACCGTCTTCCGCAGCCCAAGAACGGATCGTGTCGGATGGAAGCTCCAGTATCTCCGCAATCTCCTCAAAAGAAGTGCCTTTTTTTCGCATATTAAATGCTGTTTTCCTTGCCCGCTTAAGATCGCCTTCCTCGCGACCTTCCATGCGAGCCTCCCGTCGTTCATCCGCTATCTTGATCGCCCACGTCATATAACTCACCTTCCATTCGTCGTTGTTATTAATGGCTGCCACTTTGTTTTCCAATGCCTGAGTATAAGGGTCTTCTGCTTTCCCTTCCATGATGTAACGCATCAGA
The DNA here is from genome assembly GCA_949840805.1 of uncultured Lachnospiraceae bacterium. Classification (GTDB taxonomy): domain Bacteria; phylum Bacillota; class Clostridia; order Lachnospirales; family Lachnospiraceae; genus Brotaphodocola. The sequence goes on from CATKXR010000024.1 coordinate 3,672, forward strand.
GCTTTAAACTCATCACTGACATTTCCTTTATGCCCGGTAGCATTCACAAAAATCTTCCAGGCGTCATCCCCCAGCGGATGGTAAGAACCATCGCTTAACTGGTAGTATTCCCCGCATTGGTAGACATACTCATTATGGCCGAAGGGGTCGAATGTGCAGACGAAAATTACCAGGCTCTTTTTCAGGCTGATGTAATCCTCCCCTTTGGCAAGGATGTTCAGGTCGATCATCCCCTGATAATATCTCGAACGCCTTGGGAGATTCCGGTTCTTTCCGGTCTGCATCTCAACATCGTAGACCGTATGTTCCCCATCTTCAACATACACATCCATACGGATCGATTTTGCGTTTATCATAATATCTACAGATTTCTGCCTCTCCGAGTACTCGATCTTTTTGATCTTTACCCCGAGAATGGTCTCCAGGAACGGCTTGCAGTATTCGGGATCCGCCATCACGGTGCCGAACATCATGTCATCCTGGATCGTTACTGGTGTAAACTGTCCTGCGAGAATTTTCTCTTTGTCTGTCATATTTTTCTCCTATGCGCAGGAATCTGCCTAACCTTATTATACAATAAGCCAGGTTTTCCCGCAATCCTTATTTTCTATAATCAGCTCTGACGCTTAAACTCATGTATATTTCTTCAAAGAAATATAGGAATTTCATTTTTATAAACCGCCTTTCGCTTCGCTCAAGGCAGATGTTTTTCTTACCGGGATCGCCTGCCAGCTGACGGTCATCGTTGCGCACCACATGAACTGTCCCCAGTACATCCGGAGCCTGAAACCTTTCATTGCCAGAAATAAATATACAATTTTCATAGTTCTTTTGCGGGCTTATGGAAGTGCGCCCAAAATCCGATGTTCTATGTCAATTCAGAAGCAATTCTGAATAATGACCGGTTTTTCTCTCCTTCTATAGTAGAAAGTTATCCACATCAAAAGGAAAAAGCATTCTGTTTAGGGTCCAGGTATCTTTCTTGAACCTGGCAGCGCCATGCTGCCTTGGTTACTCATGTTCTTATATATCTCTGATTTCTGCTGTTCGGCTTATCCGGTATTGTCATCCGGATTACATTCATCTCAACTGCCGGATGAAGGTAATTTCTCCGGAATCCTTCTTTCGCTTTTAACCCCAACTTTTCCATCAGCGCATTACCCGTGTAAGGAACGTCATATTCCATAACTTCGAGTAATTTTTGGACAGCTTCTGGAAGGTATTCATTTTTCTCACTGATTTGGGAGGAAATATCATCCAGTATTTTATCAATTTGAAACAGCATAAATTCAATAAAAATTGTAGATTCCCCAGCAACATGGCACCGGGAAATAGCATCATAATATTCATCCTGGAATTTTTCAATCTGGCTTTCAATAGGGATATATTCAAATACCGGTCTCCATTTAGACAGGAACGATGTATGCCATAACCTTGCCATTCTGCCATTTCCATCGGAAAAAGGATGGATGAACACAAATTCATAATGAAATACACTGCTCAAAATCAATGGATGGACATATTCCTGTGCTTCCTTTATCCAAGCAAATAATTCATCCATAAGCTGTGGTACAAATTGTGCAGGCGGTGCCATGAAAATACATTGCCCACCATTAAAAACACCTTCTTCTCCTGAACGAAATTCACCGGATTCTTCCACAAGATACTTTGTCATAATTCCATGAAATTGCTTCAAATGCCGGATATTATAGGGATCAATCTCAGAAAGATATTCATAAGCGGCATAAGCATTCTTCACTTCTTGAATTTCTTTCTGCTCACCCAGTACAGCCTTGCCATTAATAATATCCCGAACCTGTCCCAGCGTCAAAGAGTTTGCTTCAATCTTCAAAGATGAATGAATCGATTTGATTCTGTTATTTCTCCTCAAATGCGGTTTTGTTTCCAGATTGCTGGTTGCGCTTATCCGTCCTATTTTTTCAGAAATCAACGATACATACGATAATATCCTATTCGTTATTGAAAAAGGCGGTTTGTGTCTGCCCATATAAGAACCTCCATTATCTTACGTATTATCTTACGTATTATCTTCCTCCATTATACGAGTTTTACAAGAAAATTCAATCTCTTCAACAGACGGAATTTACAACTTTTTAATTTTTATCCCAGGAAGAATACCACGTACCCCTCCTTGCTGCATGGGAAGGCATAGTTGCATGTCTTGCCGTAGAAGCCCTCCTCTCTGGTCCATATACCCTGATTCATGTTTTCGTTATAAGATCCCATTTTTTCTCCGATATTGTTTTTTGTGCTTTTTTAGATATTGCATCGCCATGCCGCCGTCTTCTTTTTCTTTGTCGCCGCCTTCTCTGCCCTGCGCTTTTCCGCCTCATGGTCCACCAGGTCATACGGCTCTTTAAGGATCCCATAGACCAAAAGAAAGTGAAGCAGTACGACACAATCAAACAGAACGTAGACAGTATCTTGCGGCAGGCGAAGCAGCCGGGACTGGACAGGGAAACACAAAGATAAAAAAATCCAACAAACATTAACAAAAATGCGGAACATACATTAACAAAAATCAAATTTTGTCCGATATATATAGAAATATAATAAAACGGAGGATAAACAGAATGGAAAGAGAAACTACGCCAAGTCAGAGTGAATGGCTGATTATGGAGGTGTTTTGGGCAAATGATACGCCTACCATGACTGCAAAGGAAGTTATCAAGAAAATGCAAGGCAGGTCAAATATGTCGCCCAGAATGGTGCGTGTCCTGCTGAATCGTTTATGGCAGAAAGGTGTTTTAAGCTATACCGTAGATGAACATGATTTAAGGGTCTATCACTATACCGTTGAAAAGTCAAAAGAGGAATGCCAGAGGGAGAAAAGCCGGAAATTTGTAGAGAGCTATTTTGAGGGCAGCCAAAAGAACGCAATGGCGGCCCTGTTGCAGAGTGCAAAGCTAACGGAAGAACAGCTTCAAGAATTGGAAGAAATCCTGGATAAATACAAAGACAAGGATAATGACAAAGAATGATGGTGCAGGAAATTTGGAATAGCGGGATAAGTTTTTTGAACCTTGCAGCTATTTATTATGTCATTCAAATCTTAAAGTGTGTTCAGATTTCTTTCGTGATATTTGCATTTGTGTTTCTCCTGCGGAAAACTCTGTTGAAAAACAAGGTATTCCTAAAAGGTACGTTATGGAGTTTGTTTCTTCCAGTTTTATTTGTAGGAAAGATAAAATTTTTTTATGAAAATACAATCGGCGCAATATTGTTTTCTTGGTGGACTGAAATATGCAAAATCCATGTATGGATAAATTGGATTTACTTATGCGGCGTATTTGTATATGCCGCCCGGTTAATTTATAAAAAAAGAAAGCTGAAAAAACTGGTTGCAGGCATGGAAAAAAGAGAAGCCTGGGGTACTTGTATCTATGTTACCAAAATGCCTGTTACACCGTTCACCATAGGAATATTCAGACCAAGGATAATCATGCCGGAAGTGATATTGAAAGAATATTCCCAAAAGGATTTACAGACAATCCTGCTCCATGAAAAAACGCATATCCAGTTAGGGCATTTGCTGTTTTATTTTTTGTGGGATATATTGCGGGTTATATTATGGCTCAACCCATTTCTTACCATAGGCACAAGGTATTTCCGGGAGGATATGGAGGAAATCTGCGACTTTGTAACAATCCAAAGAAGCCAAAGGAAAGCATATACATACGGGCAGTTATTATTAAAAAGCATGAGGATATTGCAGGCTGAAAGTGAAAATTTTAATATGTATGCTACCTTTGCAGGAGATAAGGAATATCAAAATATCCGGGAGAGAGTGACAAGGATTGCCCGGTATAAACCATATAGACGGCTTGCGGCAGTTAGTACATTGATTGCTGCGGCATTGTGCATAGCAGCAACGGGTATATGGATAAATAATATTTCTTATGACAGAAATATTGCCAATGACGCTATCTCTACACATGGATTTGACGGTAAAAATGTTACTTTTTATAATACCAATGATGAACTACAACAAATGATTTCTTATGATGACAATTTCGTTTATGTGGATAGGGAAGCATTTGAAAATTATTTGCAGGAAAATAATGCAAAAGGGGATATTATTATAGTTTTTGGGGGCTTTTATAAACTTCCCGGCGTTGGAGGGATTGGGTGTCACTGTTATTATGAATTTGGTTCAAAGGAGCAGGTAGTCAAAATCCCTTATGAAAATCCAATAAATGACTGGCGGGTAAAATTGCTTAAAATGCTGTAAATGTAACATGGAAATGGATTTCAAATAAATTTATTATCAAGGAGGACAAAATCATAGCAATGGAGATTACAAACAATTACAGCCGCTATGCAGCGCAGAGCATAGCAGAAAACGGTACAGCGAACAGCGCAAAGAAAAAGGAAACAGAAAAAACAACAGAAACAGTAGAAAGTAGTAAGGGAAAAAAGATAACTGATTATACAAATGGACTAGCAAAACTTGTTCCAAGTGTAGTTTTTAAGGTTGGAAATGCCTGCTCATCAGCCCAAAAAGGCAAGTCATTAACCGTTAATCCCAAACTTTTGGAAAAAATGCAGAATGACCCCGAAAAAGAGAAGGATATGAAAGACATGATAAAAGGCGTTGAATCTATGTCTAAATTGGCAGAAAGCATAACGAAAGCCAGTGGCTGGACGATAGTGTATCAGCATAGTTATATTGATGAGAACGGAAAATATCATTGCAGAATGCAAACCAGAAACGATGGTATGTTAAAGTTAAGCGATAAGCTCCGGGAAGAAAGGAAGAAAAATTCTGAAAAACTGCTTGAAAAGGCAAAGGAAAAGGCGGCAGAAAAGAAAAAAGAATTATCTGGAACTTTAGAAGAAAAGAAAGAAGTAAAAGAAGATGGCGCAAATTTGGACTTAAAGGCATAACAAAATACGAAATACCAGCGGGGTGTCTCCGGTATAGAAGAGCAAATCATCTCCCTGTACGCCCGGGGAATGAGAACCAGGGATATCCATGACCAGCTAAAGGAGCTCTATGGGATCCAATTATCGGCGGAGATGGTCAGCAAGATCACGGATAAGTCCTGCCTCAGGTCAAAGAGTGGCAGTCCGATGGCTGGCCTCTCTACCAGAACACCCCCTCATCAGTTCTTCAGCACCGCTTTCTCTATCTGTACCTCTATATTCCGGATATCCGGATTATTCTTATCCGAAACGATACTTAAAAACTCTCCCACCGAAGATGCAATATTCTGATAGCGCTTCAAATCTGCTGCCAGCTCAATGGCATTGGCAGGATCCAGCCCCCTTACAGCAGCTCCCAGCTTATCACATTCCTGCTGCCAGTAATTGATGTACCCGGCACGTATCAAAGGGTCATAGATACCGGTTTCCACAACAGCCGGGAATATCCTGCCCGCATATTCCCGTTCCTTCATCATTTCTGTAACCTCAAACATGCAGTTTTTCGATTTCAGGTAAGAATCACTGACAATCAGCACTGCATAATCCTGCTGCCGGATGCCTTCCATAAACTCCCGGATGCTTTTCCAGGCGCCAATATCACGCACATCCCTCTTTACGGTTATGCCCAGAAGCCCTGACAGGTGCCGGTCAATCTTGTCCGCCACTTCCCCATCATGCCAGTTATAAGAGAGAAAAATTGTTTTGTCAATCCTGCCCGCCTTTTTCCCTGCGTCTTCCCAACCATAATAATAGTTAATCGTACTGTTCCCACCTATATAGTTACCTCCAACCGAAACACCTTTCAATACATTTTTAACTTTCTGTCCCATATTTTTTTGTTCTCCTTTGTCATTTCCTATCTATCACTATAGTATCCCATCTAACTCTCTACATTAAGTAATTCCTTTTTTCAAACCATGGCTCTGATGCTCCTCCTGACTTTAACCATTGGGACTATCAGTTACAGTACTTACGGTAAATTTTGCATTTCCAGAAGCCCCTATGGCTGACGCATTTTTTGTAGCCTTTGAAGACAGCTATCGCTCCCAAAGTTGGGAAGACATGCACTGCCTGCAGCTGACAAAAACAGATATCTGCAAAAGTCCTGACCTGACATTCAACTTACTTTATGATGCCCTGTACTTCAATCACGGAATATCAAGTATACCCTACTGGATCAGACATGGATGAATGCACTTTTTGATAGAGGTTTTATCACAACATATGGTAAATATTCTGATCCGTAAAAACTTATAAATTTCTTTGAAAAAATGCAAGTGCATTATTCCCACAAATTTTATTGGCAAAGTTCTTTCCAAAATTATGTTCTATTACCTGTGCAATATGTGGCCAATCAAACATACCATTATAAAAAGCGTTATTTATCTTTAATGAATACCCGGAATTTTTTAATCGATCTGCTTCTTTCTCAAAATTTTCCGAAAGGAAAGATGGCATAGGCCCATCCCAATCGGTTCCGATTCCGACATTATCTTCTCCCATAATAACAAGTAAATGCTCTAATTGTTTTATAAATTGTTTTTCTATATTTTCACCATCTTTACAGTAAAAATTTGGATTTACTGTTAATGCTGCAAAACCTCCCACATTCTTTAATTCACGAAAGAATGTGTCTCCTTTAGCTCTTTTACTGTCTGAATATAAAGCAGATAGCGAATGTGTCACTATATTTCGTTCAGAAGCATATTCCATAATATCCAATGCGGTTTTCTCTCCTACATGCGAATAATCAAGTATCATATTATGATTACGCAATAATGAAACAATTGTACGCCCTTTCTCAGTTAATCCATAATCTACAGAATCAAAACAACCATTTCCGATTATATTTCCATAATTATATACTGGTTGAACAATCCTAACGCCTGCATGATACAAAGTATCGATACCTTCCTCATAGTTGATTACATCTTCCAACGATTCAACCATCAAAAGATATCCCTTTTTTCCTTTTTCTTTACAAAGCAAAATGTCATTATAATTTTTAACAACATAAATCCATTCTACTTTTGCTGCCAATTGATGGACTAAGTCTGCATCTGCCAGAATCTGATTTAATGAAAAGGGTATATCCGAAAATATACCCACTGTTCTTACGGCAACATCCACCTTGCTCATTTTCCAAGTTGTAGTATACTCAGGATATAAATTACTGCAAAGAAGTTCCACACGATATTTATTTACTTTCTGCACAAGATTATTTATAGAACAACCTTGTTCTTTTAAATTTAATGCGTATTTTTCTATTCGTGAATTATATATAATAGGTCCGCCATTATGCAAATCAACACGAAAATTTTGCATTACTTTTCTCCTCTAAATAATATCTAAGTAATGTATATGTTGCTTCAGCATCACAAATATTAATTTCTTCCCTTGGTGAATGCATATATTTACAAGGAATCGAAATCGCTCCATATTCACAGTTACATCCATCTTCTGAAAATGCTACAATGTCACTCCCGGCAAAGGTAAGTATTTCTTTTTGGTATTTCACATTTCTTTTTTCAGCCAATTTAATAAATCCATTATATAATCTATCACTGCAAATTCCACTTCCATCACACATTTTGCAAGCTGTTCCCTCTCCCGCCATTATAAATACGGTGTCTTGCTGCTCACTTTCTTTACATACTGTTGTATCCACCACAATTGCTTCATCAAAATCAAAAAGCTTTTTTATCGACCTGGCGCCTTTGTTACCTATCTCTTCTTGTACTGTAAATATAAAATATATATCATCATCTGTACTTTCCAGCTCTAAAATCATATGTATAAGGCATACACAACCTATCCTATCATCCAAAAATGTTCCTTTTGCAATTTTACCATCGTAATAAAAATCAGGCTTTAAAACCCCGACATCCCCAACTAAAAAATCCTGTCCCTTCGTGTCACTAAGTATTAATTTTTCTTCCGTTTCTCCAACAAATGACACTTTAGCCTGTTTTCCGGACAAGAATACAAAGGGTTCCTTATCAATCTTCTCCCTTTTCCATTTTGACAGACTGCTAACATGATAAACTCCATCATTTTCTCCAGTAACAATTACTGCTGCACTATCCATATGGGCCAGAAATGCTACTTTCCTTGGCTTTTGAGTTTTTCCTCTAATACATACGATTAGATTTCCCATTTTGTCCTGGTTAATTTGATACCCTTCGTTCCCTAATGTAGAAATTATTTTATTTCTAACCAAAGTTTCATAACCTGACGGCGCTATACATAAACACAAACTTGAAAGCAATTCTATATATTTATCCAAACTATTCACCCCAAAAATCCATGACCTATGGAACAACTCTTACAAAAATCAAATTCTCCCTTATCTATCCATTCCTTCTGCCATTTTTTCATAAGAGTTGATTTTATTATTTCGTCAATCTCCTTCTCATAAATATTGCACTCTGCACTGTTTTCCATAAAAATGCAACATTTTCTAATATTACCCTGATAATCAAAATATAATGAGTTAAAAATATCCCTGCATTCATTTTTTACTTTTCTCTTTAATGCTGGAATACTTATTCTTTCATTAAAAGACAAATTAGCCAGCCATTTTATAAAGGCCTCACTTTCATCTGAGTAATACAAATGTTCCCCATAAAACATGCGCCAATGAAATTCTAAATATATCCTGACGTTATTTTCACATATATTTACAAGAAACTCAATAACTTCTTGGCTTTGTACATCTGGCTCGATAACACAAGAAATTATAAATTTATTTGCAAAAATATATTTCGCCTGTTTAGCATAATTTACAAAAGATTCCACATTGTACCTAAAATGATCTATATCTACATGATGATAAATATCTGCAGAATAAACAAATATGTCCGTTTTTAGTCCTTTCAATTTTTTGATTGTATCATTGGTTCCATTGCTATATATAATGGTCTTTATTCCTCTATTTCGAAATATCCTTGCAATTTCTGCAGCTTTATCATGTAATAACGTCTCACCATAGCCTGCAGATAAATTAATATATTCTGTTTTTCCACTTATTTTTTCTGCAATCTCTGTCGCCTGCTCTATGGACATGTTCCAATCTTTATTCATATATTCATGTCGAATTTGCCGAAGACAATGCCTGCAATTCAGATTACATTTAGTAGTAATAGGTATTCCTATTACATTAAGCGTTTTTGGTTCTGAACAATATTTCTTTTCCATTGACCAATCTTCCTATCATGTAATCAAACATTGCTTTTCTCGAAGCACAATAAGTGTCAGGAACATTCAATAAAGAACCCGTCCTATTTTCCCAGTCATATGGGCAATCACCGGGACAAACAGGCAGCAAATAACAATAACGGCACTTTTCGCATTTATACATCGTTATTTGCTTCCACTTTTCAAATTCCTCTGTTTTTCTCAACTGCTCTTTATCCTTGAACAATTTTAAAGGCATAAAATACTTTTTTGTTCCAAGATAGGCTTGGCAGGGACCAATTAGTCCATCTGGACTGAGCGCTATCTGTTTCCCACACCCATGACATGGGCGATATTGCGTCTCTGATCTCAAAAATCCATAGATAATATCTGCCATATGCCCCTCTGGGATATGCTTCTCATAACATAAATCCATACACTCAATATACGCTGCAAGAAGCTGTTCATAATTCATTTTTCTCTCTATTTGATTATCTGTGGTCTGCAGTGCTTTTGGTAAATTGAGGGCAATTGTAGTAGGCTTCAATTCTAAAAGACTCTTAACATGTTCGGTCAAATTCTTTGCATTAAAATCGCCTACCGTCATCAATATTTTTATACTGTTTCCCGCTTCCTGCAAAATCTTTATTCCGCGGATCACATCGTCATAGGTAGATCTTCCGTCCTTATATAGCCTAAACTGGTCATGTCCGTCTTTATTTCCATCCAGTGAAACGTTCACATCAAACTCATGTACTGCCAAGTACTCAGCAATTTGAGGTGTCACTCTTGATGCATTTGTAATAACCTTTTTTGATATCTTACGCTTTCTAACACCTTCAATATAATCAACAGACTTATATATTACTTCTGGCGCTAACAATGGTTCCCCGCCATAAAATGTAAGTATCATCTGATCACTTGGATTATTGTCCAAAAAGAAATCGATACCTTTGTATAATATCTCATCTGAAATAACCCGTTCGCCTTCTGTAGTTTGCTTATCCTTTAACACAAAACAATATTCACATCCAAAATTGCATGCTTCTGTAGGAATAATATGCAAAGAATGCCATTCCAAATCATTATCATTTGCCATATGGCCTTTTTCCATCAGGCTGACTTCATCACTTTCCTTAGGCACAACAATCCCTGCCTCAACAAAACAATTAAAAGTATCTCTGTCAAGTTCCGCTAATTCTTTGCATTCATTCAAAATATAATATGTCTTCTCATCAATTTCAAATATTCTCCGTGTATTAGTTTGTATCACATAAAACTTCTCTTTTTGTTTATACAGATATGCAAATAATGATTTTTTCATTTTCAATCCCTTCTACGCTCAACATATGTATACTCAAATTAATAAGTTAAATATGTTTTTATTCCTCCCTTATCTATATATGTAAAAAGGCCCACTTAAGTCTCAACCTAAGCGGACCTTTAATTACAGATATCAGCCAGAACAAGTCATACCGCATATAGCTTTTCCTGTTTCTTTAACGATATCTTCAGATGAGACGATTATTTTTATTTCCTTGACCATAATAACACCTCCTTTTCTTTACCATATACTTTTGGAATCTCTAAGCCCTAATTTATAAAACGTCCAAGATCCCATTTTTATAAATTCCCCCACTTTTTTCAAAAAGCCATTAAAATCGCTTAAAAATGCAGCGCCGTACTCTTCATAAAAAAGCAATTCGTTTCGGCCACGATTAATAAATACTTTTGATTGGGGGCAATTTATTAAAACCTTATAATCCAGGCGGCCATTTCGTTTATCAAGAATGTATCCTGGATATAGCTCCATAAATACTATCCAGATATTCTCTCTTCCCTCAAAGTTTCCACATAGGAGAACATAGAAAAATTCCGGAACCTTGACCTTGTATATACACCCAGACTCCGTACATGGTGCCATGCACAGAGATGACACTGAATTCGTAAAAGAGAGGATAAATGTTCAAAGGTCAAATATCAGCCATACAGGTGGTTGTATTTTCCCAATTCACTCTGACTGTTCCGTTCTGAACAATATTTACCTTTCAATGTTCTTCATCTAACTGGTGAATTCTAATTAGCAGCCTCACAATCCAAAAATCTGCCACATTGTATCATATTTATCAACAAAGTATCAATTTCTTCCGATTTTAATTTGACATTTCTTCCAAAAAAACCTTTTGTCCACTTATAATGATTGAGCAATGCATAAAACAGTTCATAATTTATAAAATAATACATTTTTTTATCAGATAAACTCAATTCCGTTCTACACTTTTCCAAAAAAGTCTCTGCTATTTTATCTCCTAAAAGAAGCAAAAGATCGACATACATATGTGCAACATCTAACTCTTTTGGCCCTATCATGCAATTGTCCCAATCTACTAATGCTATGATTTCTTCTTCCTTCCATAATATGTTTCCAAGTTGTAGGTCTCCATGTACAATCCCTTCTTCTAAATCCTCTTCTGGAAAAAAATCCTTTAAATATTTTAATCCTTTAGCAATGAGTGAACTATGTTTTTCCTTCATTTTACTTTTTTTCATATCATCTAGCTGATGATATACAAAAGTGGCATTATATCTTGAAATCATATTTTTATTCTTTATGTTGTAAGATGTATATGCTTTTATAATATCCACTAACTGCGTAATCATCTTTTCAGTCCTTGGTAATTTGGATTGCCCTTCAACAAATGGGTATAAAACATCTTCCTGCCCACTATAAAAAATATTCTTCTCACACGGAGGCACTGCCGGAATCATATTTTGACACATATCAGATAAAATATTAAATTGCATTTTCGGTCCGTCTGGATCCATCTCTATACGTTGCTTACATCTTTTTTTAAGTATGTAAAATCTTTTCTCCTCTATATTTAATATTTTCCATACAGAATTTTCTATGCCATCAAACATTTTTTCTATTATGTGATACTCATTTTGCATATATACTTCCAATATCTTTTTATCCAATGAATAATACAGTCTTATGTTATTTTTGTTCCCAAGCTCATTATAAAATAAAATTGAAATTTTTCCAAAGAATATCTTTTGTTTTTGCAACTTTTTTCCAGTTATGCTACTTAACAGATAAAATATGTTCTATTTTGTCCATTCAAAACCCTCCCACAAAAACCGGGGCCAGCATGACAGCACAAACAACTGCTGCTCTCACACGCCGGATCTTTTTCTTTCTCAGTAGTTTCATTAAAAAAGTATTCCTTCTTTAATTAGTTTTTTGTTTTCTACATAAAAATAGGATGGGCTTCTATCGTCCCATCCTAAGTATGGAGTTTCCTTCCAGTTTTTGTGCTCGTTTTAGGTTTATTTAAAAGCCAAGAAAAATTTAATTAATATCCCCAGTCCTGACCCCAATTTGTATAGTTACTATTATGCCCTTCAAGCTTAAGAAAATGGTTGGTTCCGTTTACAGTTCCACTTATAGTCATCCTTCCATCCCAAAGATTGGTTATCTCTATCCCCCATGAATGATTATATGGAGTAACCCATTTTGCATCATATCCCTTTGCCTTTAATGACTCAACCGCCCCATCTGCCCCCTTAAGCGGCTCCCTGAAGATCAATTCCCTGTCATCTGCGTCCACCCGAACCCAGGACGGATGCCCGTCCTTGCTGTAATCATAACTTGCATACAGCCCATTTGTATAATATACACTTTGAGGAGTATTATCACTTGTATCCCCATACTTTTTGTTTTCCTCCCAGGTATGCAGCAGGATATCAACCGCCGCCTTGCTAACCCCTTGAGAATCATAGTCACGGACGTCATAGGCCACATTTGACACCTTGGACCAGTCAACTACACGTGTCTGTGTTATGCTTCCTTCCCTCCATGCGCCATCCTCATTGGTATTGTAATAGCCCTGGTTTCCCCATGGGTCTGTATAGCCGTCCTTATCAAAATAATAGCACTCTGCAATATTGTCACCATTATCATCAATCCACTCACTGGTCTCTTTATACCATTCCGTGTTATCTTCATTCGTGCCATACCACCGGCCCTTCTCATTCTCCTGCCACCCTGTCGCAAATGCAGACATGACCGAACCTGCCATCATAACCCCTGCCAAGGCAGCCATTGCTGCCATGTTATAAAGATTCTGTCTTCTCATAGAAAAACTCTTCCTTTCCTAAGCTAGTGCAACGCTGTTCTTTTCAAATTTCCATACTTTTCCAATGAATATCCAAGAGTCTCTGCTAATACTGGAAGAAAAAGGTTTTCTGCATCCCCTTCAACCATAATTGCGCCTTTTGCAAAAACAAATTCGACAGACCATTTTCCACAATCATAAGAGAAATCTGATAGCGATCATAGATGTCAAAAGTATCTTTTGGAATCCGTTCTTTGATCTCTTTTAACCTATCACGCCTCCGGTTTATCTGCCGGGAAACAGATCCCTGCTTTCAGGCGGGCCTCTGTCTGCACCTGGCTGACAGCAATACTTTTTTCCAACATGGAATGGCAGAATGAAACGTCATTTTCATTGATCGCCCGGATAAAAGAAGTAAATTCCGGTATCAGCCTGGCTTTCGCCATCCCATCGTCAAATTCTTCCCTTGTGCCATCATTTAGTTCCAATGTTACTTTTCCAATTACATTTGGAGAGCTTTCAGTTCTGATATAGCCATTTGTTCCCTGAATGACAGCCCCGGCATTTCCACGACAATCTTTAGCAGCCAGACAAAAAGCCTGAAACTCAGGATATTGCATGAACAGTATTCCACTGGTATCAATTCCACGTTCCATATTTGCATAATATTCGGATGAAACCGGCTTTCCAAATAAACCCATTACTAAATGAAGATTGTAGAGGTTCAAATCCATCATAGCGCCTCCCGCCTTCATTGGATCAAAAACCGGAAGCACCTGACCGGCACGAAAAGCATCATACCGTCTGGAATACTGACTGTACTGGCTCTGCACAATTTTTATCTGCCCAATGCGCGGAAGCCATTCTTTTATTTTTGCGAAATTACCAAGATATAGCGTTGTGACCGCTTCAAAGAGAAAACATCCTTTCCTGTCTGCCAGCGCTTTTAAAGAAAGCGCCTCCTGCTGGTTACTGGTCATTGGTTTTTCCACGATCACATGAATCCCTTTTTCCAATGCCCTCCTGCAATAAGGCTCATGCAGATAATTGGGTACAGCCACATAAACCGTATCAATACCTGTTCTGCACAGCTCTTCAAAATCACTAAACGCATGAGGAATGCCATTGGCCCTGCACAATTCTTCCACATGAGGTATCGTGTCCGTTCTCCCCTGAATTCCGAGAATCTCTAACCCTTCCATTTTTGACAGAGATGGCAGAAACTCCCGTACAATTACTCCTGCTCCAATAATTCCTAACTTCATCATTCCACCGTTCCTTTCAACTGTTCCGATTCTTCGGTAAACTGCATGATTTCAATGTTGTTTCCATCCGGATCGGTCTCCGCTTTCGCACTCCGAAGCTTATCTAAAATAACCATATACCGCCTCCTGCATATCAAATTTTATAAAAAGATTGTAAAAACTCAAGACGATATTTGCAAGTAACGGGGTTTTGTCTTTCAAAATTCATTTTCGCAGTATTTTTCCAATTGTACAGACGCTATCATTTTCTATCTCTCCACATCATCTTCGATCGTTTTGATGATCTTTGCCGGAACGCCGCCCACGACGCAGTTATCCGGCACATCTTTCGTCACCACGGCCCCCGCCGCCACGACCACATTATTGCCGATGGCCACACCGGGAAGAATGGTCACATTGCCGCCTATCCAAACATCATCCCCAATAATAACAGGCTTCGCAATGCCCATATGCGCCCTGCGTTTTGCCGGGGAAAGGGGATGCCCCACGGTAGTTATCAGCGTATTCGGACCTATCATACAGTGATCCCCGATGCGGACCTCCCGGATATCCAGAATGGTCACATTATAATTCGCAATAAAATCCTTCCCCACATGGATATTATCCCCGCTGTCACAGTGGAAGTTCGGCCCGACCCAGGGTGTCCCGACAACGCTTCCGAACAGTTCGCACAGTGTATCTGCGATCTTCCTTTTATCCTTCGGATCCAGGACATTCAACCGCACACATTTATCGATTGCCCCCAGTTTTCTGCCATCAACGCCGGCGTCAAAAAAATCATACTCCAGTCCCGCTTCCATTTTTTCAAGTTCTGTCATACTGCTTTGTCCTCCCTTACTCATTTTGTACACACTCTCAGCCTGATGCCTGTTCCTGTGCCTGATGATATTTTTTCAAAGTTTTTTCTGTTTTTCCCATCATCTGCCTGTTCCTGTGCCATCGCCCTTTTCAACGGATTCTTTATTGCAAAGACAGCAATCAAAAGTACCATGCATACAACCCAGATGATCGGCTCCGCCAGGCATACCCAGATATACATGAATGCCGAAATCAGGACAAAACCTGCCGCCACCTTCCCCGCCATCTCAAAACCGCTTGAAATGCCAGGAACGAATTTACTTCCCATTGCCTGCAGGCTGATCCACAGGGCAGGCAGGACGCACCAGAATACTTCCCTCCCTATGCTGCCATCCTGACACAAGCCTATCTGCGATTACTTTCTCTGTCTGCCAAATCGAAACAGATTTTGTAATCTAATACCTATTGTATCCTTCTGCTTTCTATTTTTCAGCGCTAAATCTTAATATGTAGTATGGCTTTTTTTAAGATAGCATGATATACTATTCACGGAAGCAACAAGCAATGCGTAGCCCGTTAAAGTTCACACTGCGGATAACCACCACATATCAAAAGGCCATAAGGAGACAGACGATCTTATGAAAAGCGAACGGCTTTTGTCCGCCATAGACAAACTGGCTGAAATCTTTGACCATATTGACTGGAAATATATCGAAGCGCCTCCCGGAAGCAATCTGGAAAAGACAGAACTCTGGCCCGGTGATCCGGATGAGGATGTCATGATCTGCGTCTACAAAGGACGCTATATCAACCAGATTTTCCACAGGCAGGATTTTTTCTTTTTCAATTTTGCCTATCAGGGGGATTACGGCGCATTGAGTTATCACTTTAACAACCGTATTGTTGTCCGGGAAGGCGAATGTTACATCGGACAGCCGGGAGCCGGGTATGCCCCCAACGGAAGAAGCGAACAGGAGATCATCATTATCGGAGTGCTGATCCAGAAGGAAGCCTTTTTCAAGACCTTTTTCCATGCGCTTTCGGCAGACCGTAAAATGTTCCGGTTCTTCTTAAACCCGCAGATGGACGAATTCTCTGACGAATATATACACCTTCGATTCGATGACGAATATACTGTCCGCTGCCTGCTGGAACTGATGGTAATTGAATATGGAAATAAAACAGACGACACGCAGCATATCTTAAAGCCCCTTATACTGTCCCTCTTTATGCAGATAGCAAGGCAGTATGCCATTTCACAGTGTACAGAAATGAAAAGCCCAGACAAAGAGGAAACACCCTGCGAGAAGATGGTAAAATATATCAGCGAACACTATGATACCGTCACGCTTTCCGACATTGCGGCAAAATTTTCCTACCACCCCAATTACATCTCATTCCTTCTCCGGGAGAAAACCGGGAAAAAATTCTCCGAGATCCTTCTGGAGCAGCGTATGGAACGGGCTGCCTCGCTGCTTAAGGCCACAGAACTTTCCGTAGAGGAAATCGCCTATATGCTCGGCTACAGCAATTCCAGCAATTTTTACAAAGCATTCCGTGGATATTACCACACTTCTCCAAGGAGCCACACACAGTAAAACATAAGTTTTATTTACTGTAATCTTGAGAAAACGCAGCAGGGTTCACGGTTTCTTTTCCCATCCCCAAACCTTTATCATCATAACCCGCTAAAAAATACAATTTTTTACTCGATATGTTCCACATGAGTTCTTAAAAAATCGAAATATTTCTGCCCGTCATCCTCCCCTTCCTCATCAGGCTCAAATATTTCTTTCCCTTCCATCATATAAGCCCGGAGCAGATACTCCACGGCATTCTTTTCATCTCCGGTTTCGAGACAGCATTCCCCTAACCGAAGCATGACAAATGGGTTCCCATATCCATCGCCGCTCAAATTTCCCCTTGCCTGATCAAAACATTGACGCGCCTGCCGGTACATTCCTTTTTGAAAATAAACATCCCCGATAGCGGCCAAAAACCACACGGTCTCGCTATAAAACTGCCGCGGCTCCGGGATTAAATCAAGCCCTTCTTTCCATGCCTGCACGGCTTCTTCATATCGGCCCTCTTCCTCAAACTGATTTCCTCTTTCGGCAAATTCATCTAGCCGCGCTTTGATAGACGGCGTTATTTCTTCCGGTTTTTCTTTATCCTTTTTCTTTCCTGAAAATAGTCCCATAATCAATTTTCTCCTAATATTGTCTGCAAACAGAACCGATATATTGATAGGGACAATACCCTTCATCGGTTTTATCCACATAGCAGTTTTCTTCATCAATCAGCTATCAAACACTCCCAGGAACTTAAAATAACCAAAGGTTTCATTTTGTACTTCTTTGACTGAGCCATCATAAATTACTCTGTCCAAGATGATAATCGCATTATAGGGCCTGTCCAATCCGTCAGGATACATTCTTTTTAACGCATCAATATCAAAAATTTCTGCATCCTTGACAAGCTCGTCTATTTTGGCAGTCATATTTTTCTGCAACACCATAACGGCAAAATCTTCATCATAGGTATTAATGCCAAAATCAACACCCATTTCAAAACCTATATTGTCATCCTCCAAAAAATCATAATCCTTTTCCCAATATTGCTCAAACAGTTCCCGTGATTTACAAACACCAACAAAAACAGAACATCGTCTTTCGTCCGTGCTGTAACTAATGTCTAATTGTTGAACCTGTCTCATATATTTAACCTCCCAGCTTTAATACTTCGCTTTTATGTCCCATTATCAGGTCATACATCCACTTATAAATAGTTTCCTCATTCCTTCTTATCCACTCGTCTGCCTCTTCGGCGTCATCTAACCATTCTTCTGGATAATCATACCTTGTCGTGCGGAGCCTGACGTAGCACGCCCGCCCGAAGGGCATGTATTATGGGATGCCCGGAAGGGTATAGTTTTTCTGATACCGGTCATTTGCATAATCGTGTATGCCGCATCCATAGGCATCTGCCATTTCCTCTTCGCCATTCGCTCTCAGGAATGACAGCACCCTTTCAAATTTCCCTTTTTGAAAGGATCCGTTTTCGTAATATTGCCATACCCCGCACCGGACGCTCATTCCCTGCCAATTATTTATTTCCATATACATAAAAGCAATATCCGGAATATCCGCAAACGGTGTGTACTTAAACTCGTCATAAAACAGCATGAAAAAATCTCCGTCATACTTCCAGAAATTTTCATATCCCGACGATTCAGCAGTAACAATCAACTCCTTTATAGCGTTGTAAGTCATATCATATCTCCATAAAATCCCGATTTTTTTTATGCCAGCGCACGAATCTCAGGTCATTCCTGCCTGTTGCTGATGTAATTCCGAAGCCGTTCCAACAGCATATTTTTCATCATGTCCGAGTTGCATTCCTCAATCAGGTTTCGGAAGTCTTCTATGGCATCAGGCGCAAAAACGCTCTCTATACAATGCAAAAATGTCCATTCAACTCCGGCCATATGTTCGGTGGGACTGCACTTGATAAGAATTTTGGCTTCTTCCCAGGTTATCGGTCTTTTGATGGAGTCAACTGCTTCTACCCACTCATCCCATATCTGCAGGGTTTCCTCATCGGGAAATTCCTCATCGCCGGGAAAGGCATCGCCTTCAAAGCCCTCCGGCGGCACTCCTAATTTCTGTACTATCAATACTGCTTCCTGCATCACATTTTCCTCCTGATTTTGATCATTCGTTCTGTACGGCGCACTGGTAATACGGAATACTTTCAGAACAGAAAGGAACGCAGGAATCTCCGTTTCCAGATTCCTTCCTGTCTGGCCTGTTCTAATTATACTCTTCCATAAATATCCTGTCCAGATTTTTCATTTCCTTCCCTCTGTGAGAATGGATATAGAACCATCTCCATTTGCATAGATTATCACACAGATTTAAAGAACTGAAAAATGATATCTTACCCAGAGCTCACAACAAAACAATCCCTGTTTGACATACAGAAAATCAAATGCAGAAAGGCATACCATATATGAGACGAAACTGATTCGGTATAAGATGAAAAAAGAGAATACCCTCTTTTCCAAACAGAAGGGTACTCTCTTTCCCTATATCATTTGAAATCTAAATCTGATCGCTATACAATAAACAACAAATTACGATCTAAACATTGTCCCAACAAACTCCTTAAGCCTCTCTGCCTCCTCCTGCTCCTTTTCGCCCTCCACCAAAAGCTCCAGCCTGTCGCCGGCTTTTGCGGAAAGAGAAAGCACATGGAAAATCAATTTGGCATCACCGCTTTTCTCCCCCTTTCTGATCTGCACCTTGCTGGTACAATGAATCGCCTCTTTTACCAGCTTTCCGGCAGCCTCCGGCAAAAGACCGGCCGGGTCCTTTACCAGAAATTCCAATTTCACCATATATCATATCTCCCCTTTTACTATACATCCAGATAGCGATCCAGAGCAAAGGCGATTCCTGCGTCATCGTTGCTCCTTGTGACAAAATCTGCCATCTGCTTTAACTCCTCGATGGCATTTCCCATGGCAATGGCTGTGCCTGCTTTTTGGAGCATGGGAATATCCAGCTCCTGATCGCCGAAGGCCATGGTCTCCTCCCGGCGGATATCCAGCTTCCTGCAGATGACCTCCAACGCCTCCCCTTTGTTGGCGCCCTCCGGGAATATTTCAAGATAAATCTCGGAAGAGCGGGCCATATCCACTCCTGAAAGCCCCTCAACTTTCATTCTGGCCTGGATCTGGCTGACCGTCTCCGGCCCGGCGCCCACCAAAAGCTTATTGGGACCCGTTCCTTCTTCCTTCCACAACCTTATAAGCTCGCTCATATCCACCAGCTCCGGCTTATGATTGATGATCCGGCTCTCCCGTTCCACATAGTAATCCACGCCGGTCACATACCATTTCCTCCCCTTAAATATCCAGAGGGGAAGATGGCTGCGGGCCATGAAATCCTCATAGATCCGCCAGGCCGCCTCCGGGGACAGGCATCTGCTGTGGATACATTCCTCCCCCAGAAGGATGTAGGTTCCCGCATTGCAGGCTTTGATGCAGGGAATGGAAAGCTCCTTCTCCACCAGCTCGGCTGCCGCCGGCATCCTTCCCGTGACGAGCGCGATCTGTATCCCCCTGTCATGTATCTTTTTCAGGCTGTCCCTCACCGGCTCCGGAACCCTTTTTTCACGATTCAAAAGGGTTCCGTCCACATCTAAACAAATCAGCTTATATGACATGAAGCATTCCTCTTAAGCAAATTTAATATCTTTTCCACATTGCGTTTTCCGTTCCGGATACCCAGGTTAAAAACCGCCGCGCTTCCGGCGCCTGCAAGAATCAAAAAGATACCCCAAATGCCGAAGAAAAGATTTTCCGTCTGTCCAGCAAATCCTGCGTAGGCAAAAGCTACACCCACTGCCGATATGGTAAGAGCCATTTTTTTCCATCTGTCAATGCGTTCCAGGGCTTTCGTCTGAAGAGCCGCTTCCCTGGATAATCGGTTCCTTTCCTGGATATTCATCCCGTTACCTCCTCGTCGGATAAACCGGAATCAACCGGTAAACAACTGCTGCTTCTTGTGTGAACCTCCGGATTTTAGTATACCAGTCCCGGATTGAAGAATCCCACAAGCACGCCCACAAATGCAACCACCACTAAAAGCAGCATCACCTTGATGGGAGACATCCGTTTCTTTGCCATCAAAAACCAGCAGGCGATGACAAAAATCGCTGTCAAAAGTCCGGGAAACACTTCATTTAATTTGTCCTGCAATACCAGATACGGTTCTCCCGCCTCATTGAGAAGCTTAAGAGACGTGGTAACGCTGACCCAGGTTGCGGATACGGCTCCGATGACCATTCCGCCAAGGATGGAAACCGATTCCCGGATGGCATCGCCCTGGGCGCCGATCAGAAACTCCACGGCCCTTGTACCAAGGCTGTATCCTTTAAAATACAGAAACCGCATTCCCAGGTAAGCAAACAAGTTCCAGACTACTATGTAGAAAATCGCGCCCAGAGGAGAACCGCCGGTAGACATTCCCATGGCAATACCAAGAAGAATGGGAATCACGGTTCCCACTACCAGGGAATCACCGATTCCTGCAATGGGCCCCATCAGACCGGCACGAAGGCCGTTGATGGTCTCGTCATCCACATCCTCGGCTCCGCCGGCTCTGGCCTCCTCCAGACCTGCGGTAATACCCACAATCAAGGTGCCAAGCTGGGGCTCCGTGTTGAAGAACGCCGTGTAGGTATTCATGGCTTTCGCCTTGTCGTCTTCATTATCGTACAAATCCTCCACTAAGGGAAGCATGGAACACAGATATCCGAAGGTCTGCATGTGTTCCTGAGAAAAACAGGTCAGATGTCCATAAAACCAGTTATGGAATGATTTTGTGAGGGCCTTCTTTGACAGCTTCTTCTCCATATCAGATATCCTCCTCTTCGTCATCGTATCCGCCGGCAACGGCTGGTCTGCTTACGGACAGCATTTTAATCTTATAGTTAATGACAGCAAACATTCCGGCAATCACAGTTGCGG
The DNA here is from genome assembly GCA_949840805.1 of uncultured Lachnospiraceae bacterium. Taxonomy (GTDB): domain Bacteria; phylum Bacillota; class Clostridia; order Lachnospirales; family Lachnospiraceae; genus Brotaphodocola. The sequence goes on from CATKXR010000024.1 coordinate 25,511, forward strand.
ATACCAGGTTGATCCCCATAGAGGCCGCCAGGGTAAATCCAAACAGGTAAGGAATAAAATCGGTTACTTGTTTTACAATCTGCTTCAGAAGAATCGCAATTCCGACACAGGGAAGGAGAGAACCTACCGTGAACAGGGTCTTCATGGCAATTCCGTCCATGGGAAGGGTGGTCTTAATCAGTTCCACCACGCTGGTTCCCATCTTACACATGATCAGTGTGGGAATAAACGAGCAGATGAAGTGAGAGATCCACGGCAGAACCATGTCAACCACATATAATTTGTGATAATCTCTCTTTTCCACGGCCTGCCAGCCAATGTGCTGCCAGGCCAGATTGACGGTGGCTGTTCCGTAAAACAGCACGGTTCCCAAAGTACCTACCATGGCGCCGAAGGAAGTGGCCAGGGCAGCGCCCTCTGTGGAAGTGGCTTCCAGTCCATAGCTTTTCAGTGCAACCATGGCCAGGGGAATCCCGATGTAACTGACTGCCCGGACATCGGCCGACACGGTTCCGCCCGGAGTGACCAGTGCAATATAAACCACCTGCATGGCGCATCCCACCAGGATGCCGGTTGTCATATCCCCCAGAATCAGGCCGCAGATAAATCCTCCGATTAAGGGTCTTCCAAATGTATAGTTACCAATCGATGAACCGCCCATGCCGGGCATACTCGACAGACACGCAAACAGGCCAAGCAGCGCTGCCTGTAACCAACTGATTGTCATAATATCCTCCATTCTGTGTCGGTTTTCCCGCACGTTTTTCTTTCATCTGCCCCTCATGCTTCTGTTGATTTACAGAGGGGCAGAAGTTTTTCCATGTCAGCTAGTGAAATCCGAATTGACCTCTGAATTTTTTCCAGTTGCCGATGGCCTCATCCTTCAAAAGAGCAAATTCCACCTCATATCCCGCGTTCATGATATTCTCCAGAGCCTGGGCCTCCTCCTGGGTGATGGACTGGTTGTTGCCCAGCTTGGTTGTTCCCGGACGGTCATTGCAAGGCCCGATGATCACGGTGGTGATGCCAGGCTTTAATCCCTGCTCCACCAGAATGGTCTCCATATCCAGGGGATTCTTGGTGATAAGGAAATAATTGTCCTTGCTCTTTAAGACCTTCTCACTCTTTTCCTTAAATTCCTCCAGTGACCACACGAAGGTCTTCTTTCCGCTCGCGCTCTTGTAGGCGGATTTCAAAACCGGATTCTTTGCCGCCGCGTTGTTGACCGCGATCAGCCCGTCACAGGGATACTCCAACGCCCATCTGGTACAGGTCTGCCCGTGAATCATTCTGTCATCCACACGAATAAATGATATTGCCATAATTTTTTCCTCCTGTTGATTTTTATTTTCTTTTTTGATTTCTTATTTTTTGGATTCCTTTTTTGAAAACTCTTTCCCGCTTTCCTTTCTTTGGCGCCTTTTTCTCTCCCTATTCATTCCACTTCAGCGCCCTGATATTTCCCTGCCTGCGGCCTCTGTCAGATTCAGATTTCATCCTCCCCTTCGCTGACCGCCACTGTAAACTCCCGAAGGGCTTCCCTTGCCTCCGGAACCAGCATATCCACAAGCTGTTTCCTGTCCACGCTGTCCTTGGAAACCACAGCGCTGACCACCAGAGGCAGATTCATTCCTCCCACCATGGTGGTGCGGTTCAACAGCCCCTCCTGTGCCAGCACATTGGCTGTGGTGGTCAGGGGAGATCCTCCTATCATATCCGCAAACACCAGAAGTTCGTCTTCCTCCCCTACCACGGAAACACATTTTCGCACGTTCTCGGCCAGCTCATCGGCGCCCATCCCGTTTTTCAGGCTTGTGGAGAGAATGTCCTCTCTCCCCTCTCCCACCAGCATTTCCAACACACTATGTACTCCCTGCGCCATAGTTCCATGGCTTACCAGCAATATGTACTTCATATTCTGCTCCCTCCATATGAAAATTTTTCTGTAACGGTTCTGCCTTACCGAACCGTTATGCACTTGCTTATCGTGGTTTCAGTATATAAAAAAAGCGTCACATATTCACCTAACATGTGTCACTCGTTTTGTCTGCCATGTGTCATGTCTTTTCATGACATTTGTCATATGCCCTGTAACAATTCTTCGAATAGCAGAGATAGGGGGGAATATCTGAAGCGTTTCACAAGGCCGGAGAGAAAACCCGGCCGGAAAGCAGATCATTCCTTCATAACCCTCTTGTTTTTCCGCCTCTTCACTGGTATAATTATGATATTGTCGTATCCGTTTTCCGTTTGGAATGACAGGAAAAAGGAACGGAAGAGAAACGAAGGAATGAGCACAAAGGAGATGTGAGTATGAAAGCAAAAAATGATGATGCCGCCACAGTCGGCGCATCGCGGCGGGGAATCGGCATTACGGGAAAACTGGCGTCCTCCATAGTTTTCAGCGTCGTGATCGCCGTGGCGATCCTGCTGGCCGTAGTCTATTTCCAGATGTCAAGCGCATTGTTGGAAAAAAGCGAAAACCTGCTGCAAACCACCACAGAGCGGACGCTTCAGGAAACCATAGCCTGGATGAACAGCACCCTGACTATGCTGGAAACCCAAAGAGATACCATCGAGTACGAGGATATGGATGTGGCTGCCATGACGGATTATATCCGTCACACTGTCAATCAAAATGAAGCCTATCCTGCCGGGCTATACGTGGCGCTGACTGACGGCTCCCTGCACCACGCCTCCTTTGTACCCGGGCCGGATTACGACCCCACTGTGAAAGACTGGTATCAAAAAGGTCTGAAGGCAGATTCTTTTGTCTTAAGCGACGCCTATTTTGATGAAGACAGCCAGTCTTATGTGGTAGGCGCTTCTTGTTCGCTGAAAGATAAGAATGGACAGATACGAGGCGTGGCTGCCGCGGACGTGTATCTCGATTCTATCTCTAATATTGTCAGCAATATCCGGATTGAGGACACCGGCGGCATCTTCCTGGTGGATACTTTGACCAATACCATCATCGGACATCGGGACGAGACGCTTACCGGACAGAATCTCGACAAAATGACCGAAGGTATGTACACTTATGCCAACCAGCAGATCCGCAATGGGAAAACCGGCCTGTCTCTTTACGAAAATACATATATCCAGGTGGAGAATGTCCCTGGCAGCAGTTGGGCGGCAGTGGCTTATGTATCACGGAATGAGGTTTTACAGGAATTAAAACAACTGACTGCCAGCATGCTGGCCGTGGCAGGTTTTGCCGTGCTGCTGCTCATCCTTCTGGTAGTGATCCAGGTCCGGCTCGTTATTGGGCGTCCGATTCGGGAACTGAGCCTGGTGGCTACCCGGATCGCCGATGGCGAACTGGATCAGACCATCCATTATCAGTCAGGGGATGAGCTTGGGGTACTGGCCAATGACTTCAACCAGGTCACTCTCCGACTGCGGGACTATGTTGATTATATTAAAGAAATCTCCGAAAAACTGCGGGAAATCGCCACAGGGAACCTGGCATTTACCTTGAAAAACCAGTATACCGGCGAATTCGAGAAAATCAAAGCCGCCTTAGACGAGATCTCCTATTCCCTGAATAACACCATGGGACAGTTACGCGCTGCTTCCAGAGACGTAGCTGCCGGGGCCCAGCAGGTTTCCGACGGCGCCATGACCTTGTCCCAGGGTTCCACGGAACAGGCATCCGAGGTTGAAACCCTGGCAGGACGTATCGGGGCTGTCTCAAAAAGCGTGCATAAAGTGGCCCAGGGAGCGCAACAGGTCAGCCAGATCTCACAGGAAGTCAAGCATGGACTTTTGTCCAGCAATGACAAAATGCGGAATATGACAGAAGTAATCCAGAGGATCAGTGATAAATCCACCGAGATCCACAAGATCGTAAAAACCATTGAAGATATCGCCTTCCAGACCAATATTCTGGCTCTGAATGCCGCCGTGGAGGCCGCCAGGGCCGGAAGCGCCGGAAAAGGATTTGCGGTGGTTGCCGACGAAGTTCGCGCTCTGGCAGGCAAGTCCTCCGCGGCAGCCCAGGAAACCACAGTGTTATTGGGCCAGACAGTATCATCCATGAACGAGGGCGTACATGCTGCTCAGGACACGGCCGATTCCATGCTGAAGGTAGTGGCCCAGGCTGACGAGATGAGCCGGCTGATCGACGGAATCGCAGAATACACCAAAGAACAGGATGCCAATACAACAGACATTACCCGCGGAATCGAGCAGATCTCCACGGTTGTCCAGACCAATGTGGCCACGGCGGAAGGAAGTGCCGCCGCCAGCGAGGAACTGTCCAGTCAGGCCGCCATGCTGCGGGAACTGGTGGCAAAGTTCCAGTTGCGGGAATAAAAAGACAAGGGATAATTTCATACAAGAATCAAACAGAAAGAAAGGGGCAGGCCCCTTTCTTTCTGTCATCATTCGTCTGTAACAAATATCGGTTCAGATCACGCTTGAACAGATGCAGCAAAATCTCTTTCCTTACGCTAATCCCTTCTTCAGATATTCTCTTCTGGTATCCTCCGGCACCATATTTCCGCCGGTAGCCCACGCAATATGAGTGGCATTTGGCATCTTATCCAAAAGCCCTTCCCGCTCTGCGTATTTCTTCAGATCGTTCGGCCGGATAAGCGCCGCAAAGGAAGCGCAGGAGCTGGGTTCGATAAAGATATCCTCCCTGTCTAAAAGCCCCCTCATCAGATCATACAGCTTCTGATCTTCGATTGTGGCGATACCGGAAAGCACCGGCTCCACCACCCTTCCCACAAAGGCAGACGGGCGTCCCACAGCCAGTCCGTCCGCATCCGTCCTGCCGTCAATGCCAAAATCCCTGACGCTCACCTGGTCCTGCAGTCCCGTAGCCATTCCAAACAGCATACAGCAGGCATGAACCGGCTCCGTGAAGAAGCAGTGGACATGATCCCCGTATATCTGCTTCAATCCGTAAGTCACCCCGCCGGGAGCGCCCCCGATACCGCAGGGAATATAAACAAACAGGGGATGATCCTCATCCACCGGAATCTTCTGCTCCTCAAGCTGGGCCTTCAGCCTTTCTCCGGCAACGCTGTATCCGAGAAACAGATTTTTGGAATTTTCGTCATCCACAAAATAGCTCTGCTCATCCTTGTCCGAGTTTTTCCGTCCCTGCTCCACAGCCGCACAGTAATCATCTGCATATTCGATCACTTCTACCCCCCGGCTTCGCAGCAGGTCCTTTTTCCACTGTTTGGCATCTGCAGACATGTGGACAATCACATGAAAACCCAGCTTTGCACTCATGATGCCAATGCTCATGCCAAGATTTCCCGTGCTTCCCACCTGCACGGTATACTTTCCAAAAAATTCCCGGAATTTCGGTTCCGCCAGCACGCGGTAATTGTCTGTCTCCTTCAAAAGCCCGGCCTCCAGAGCCAGATCCTCCCCGTGCTTTAATACCTCATAGATGCCGCCTCTGGCCTTCACCGAACCGGAGACAGGCAGATGGCTGTCCATTTTCAGCAGCAGGCGCCCTTCTATGCCTGCCCCGTAAACTTCATTCAGGTAGTCTTTCATGCCTGGAATCTCCCGCAGCTTCGACTCGATAATCCCACCGGTTTCCCGAAGCTCCGGAAACGCCTCACACAGATAAGGGGCGAAGCGCTCCAGCCTGCGCCTTGCATCATCAATCTGTTCCGGACAAACCAGGTCAATCCTTTTCTCTCCCTGGGGGACCTTCTTCTCATTCAGCCAAAATGTCTCTGTCTGCCGGGACGCATCCCCCACGGCAGGAATAGTGTCAATAAAGTTTTGAAGATCTGTTCTCATCTATGTATTCTCCTTCTCTATGTTCAAATACCCGTTTTTCGGGTCCATAAATTCTTTCACGGCTTTTCTCACCTGGGGCCCAAGAAAAAAGAGAGCCGCAATATTGGGCAGGATCAAAAGTCCCAGGGCACAATCCTGAACATGCCAGACAAGGTCAATGCTCCCCAGGCTTCCCAGAGTGATGAGCACAGGAAACAGATAGCGGTAAAAGACCGCCAGCCCCGGCATGTTCAGATAGGTAAGGCTCACATGGCCGAAGTACCACTGACTCATCAGGGAAGTGCCTGCAAAAAGGATCAGGCTGATGTAGATCACATACTGCATTCCCGGAATCACGCTTTGGAACGCCGCTGCCGCCAGAGTGGAGGCATTCCCGTGAAAACCGTTTGCCCCGGTGATCAGCACCGTAAAGCCTGTGGTGCTGCTGATGAGCATGGTGTCGATAAACACCTCGATCACCCCGTACAGTCCCTGCCGGGCCGGGTGGTCCACCTCCGCGGCGGAGTGCAGGACTGCCGCCGACCCCTCCCCCGCCTCATTGGAATACAGGCCTCTGGCCACCCCGAAGCGCATGGCCTCCCTTATGGTAATTCCGGCCAGAGCCCCTGTACCTGCCCGAAAGGAAAAAGCCTCCTTCAGAATGGAAGCCGCCATAGCCGGTATTCCCCGCACATTTAAGAGAAGGATCACCAGACCGCCGGCCACATAAATCCCCGCCATCACAGGAACCACTCTCTGGGCCACCTGAACCAGCCGTTTGAATCCGCCCCGGATAATCAGGCTCATAATGACAGCCATCACAAGCCCGGTCAGAAGAAACGGAGCCCCAAATGCCTCTTTGGCCACATTGGAAATGGTATTCGACTGAATCAGCGTTCCTCCGGAATTTTGGATAAAAAGCATCACGGCAACAAACAGTCCTGCCCGCTTCCATCCCATGCCGTATTCCATATAATACATGGGTCCCCCGGCAATATTGCCCTTTTCATCACGGCCATGATACTGAAGGCCCATGACGATCTCCCCGAACTTGGTCGCCATGCCCAGGAAAGCGGCCGTCCACATCCAGAACAAGGCTCCCGGGCCTCCCGACAGGATAGCCGTGGATACTCCCACAATATTGCCGCTTCCCACGCAGCTTGCCACAGCCGCACAGAGAGCCTGATAGGAGGAGCATTTTTTCTCGTCCCGAATCTCCTCCTTGCCCCTGGGAAACCGAAAAAATCCCTTTTTCAAAAGCCGCACACATTGAATCTGGATACATCCCGTCATCATTGTATAAAAAATCCCCAGTCCCAAGAGGGCTGCCAACAGCCAGTCTCCCCAGAGGAAATCCGCCAATGTTTGAAACAAATATTCGATCTTCTCCATGAGCCGGCCCTCATCCCAGCACGTTTCTTCCCTCCGCGTCCGGCAATTCCACTTCCATGATTGCCGCCAGGGTAGGCGCCACATCAATCAGACGGACGTTCTCAAGATTGCCCGGAGCAATGCCCTTTCCCGTCAGCATGAAGGAAGCACGCATCTCTGGAAATTCCTCACTGTATCCGTGCTGCGCCTTTTGGGTCAGTCGGGTGCGGCAGTATTCCCCTTCCACGTCATCCCGAAACTCATATCCCTTTTTCGCCACCAGAACATAAGCCGCATCCGGGAAGCCGCCCCGGTTCCTTGCGCCCTGGTTGTCCACGACCTCCAAAACCCCGCTCTCCGGGTCATCCACAAGCCGCTCCACAATATTTTTCAAAAGCTCTGCCGCCCTTGTATCCTGAGGATCTGCCAGCCGGATCTCTGCCGTCCCGCCGGCCCTCTGGCTGAAGGCCCTCCAGCCTGCCACGTTTCCCTCCTCATCTGTTTCGATCAGACCTGCTTTTCTCAAAAGGATGTTGGGAGAAATATTGTGGGTATTGTCCAGGGTCCCGTGATCCGAAACCACGCAGACGACCAGATTGCCGCCGGTAATGTCTTCTGCCTCCCGGATCAGCTCTCCCAGCATGCGGTCAATCTTTTCCAGGCTCGCCGCCGCCTGCCTGCTGTAGACGCCGTTTTGGTGGGCGCTTTCATCAAAGCTTGCAAAATAGGCAGACATAAAAAACGGTTTTTCCCCGATATGAGGGGCCAGCTTATTTTTCAGCATCCATAACGCTGCCTTTCCCCTCTGGGCATCTCCCTCATCCGACAAATCCAGTCCGCCGGCATACACACCGATCTCCTTCTCCATCTGTGCAATGAGGCCCTGGGGCCTGGCCACCGCATCGATAAACCTGCTGTCAATCTCGCTCCCGTCCCACCAAAATTCCGGTGCAATATAGTCTCCCTTTGCCCCCACGGAGGTGGGAAATGCCACGCTGGCTGAACAGTATCCACCCTCTTTTGCCGCTTCCCACAAGTTTTTCACCTTGTCGCTCACAAACCAGTGCCAGGCCCCGTTGTGCTCTCCCACAGGGTCAAAAATCCCGTTGTTGACAATCCCGTGAACCGCCGGGGTCGTTCCTGTGATCATGCTTTGATGGCATGGGTAGGTAAAGGTGGGAAATACACTTTTGCTTCCCTCCCTGGCCACAAGGCCGTTTTCCACAAAATACCTGGTAATATTGGGAAGCCGGATTCCCAAACGCTCCTGTTCCAAAACAAATTCCGGTTTCAATGCATCTACCGATATCAGCAATATACTTGGCCGTCTGTCCTCCTGATCTTTTGGTACTGTCATGATCTATCCATTCCTTTCCTTTGCAATGATGATCCTTACCCCTGCACTCTCAAAGGCACTCACCTGGCTGTCGGAAACTCCGGAATCCGTAATAATCATGGAAACCCGCTCGATCCCGCACATCTTTACCAGGGAATTATTTCCCATCTTGGAGCTGTCCGCCAGCACAATCGTGCGGTCCGCCGCCTCCATCATCTTATTCTGGACAGAGATCTCATCCATCCTCTGATAGGTAATCCCCCGTTCTACCGAGATCCCACAGGTAGTAAGGAAAAATATGTCCACGTTGATCTTAGAGAAAATAAGTGTTGCCACATCAGATACAAATGCCTCCTCGTCCGCCCGGTACACCCCGCCTGTCAAAACCAGCGTAATGCCCTCGGCGCCTGCCAGCTCCTGAGCCACGGCAAAGGAATTGGTGACTACCGTGAGGGAACGGAATCTGGCTTTGACCGCCCTGGCCAGGGAAAGAGAGGTGGTTCCCGAATCCAAAGCAATGGCTTGCCCTTCCCGGATATAATTTACGGCTTCCAGGGCAATGGCCTCCTTGTCGGAAAGGTTCTCGTCCCGTCTTTTTTTGAAGGAAGTATAGGTTAAATTCATATTTTGAGATGATTCCAGCTTCATGGCTCCGCCCCGGATGCGCCGGATCATTCCCTTTGCCTCCATATTCTCCAAATCCCTTCTTATGGTTTCTCTGGATGTCTGCAGCACGTCACAAAGGGTAATGGTCCTCACGCTGCCTTCCCGCTCCACTAAATTATAAATTTCCTCGTATCTCTGTTCTGATAACATTTATTTTATCCCCTTCTGTTTGTCAAATCCGTTTTTCAAACTGATGTTACCACATATTTGCACAAATTGCAATAGCCGTTTTGCCATAAGCCACACATATTTACACTTATTTTTCGAATAAACATTTTTAGTTCTCCTTAAATTTGCATATTTTTACAACTTTTTACACGCTTTCACTTGACATTACACATAAATACAACTATACTGGAACTTGTCAAATCCGTTTCACAAAGTCAATGCTTCACAAAATTCAACAAAACGAGGTAAACCATTATGTCTCAACAAGCAAAAGGGAAAATCGAAAAAAAATGGATTTCCTTTGGAATCCTGATGCTGGGAGCCGGCACCATTTACAAGCTGGGATTTTTAAAAGATGCTTTTTATGTGCCAATGCAGGAGTTTATGGGGCTGTCCCACACACAGATCGGAACTGCCATGAGTGTGGCCGGCCTGATTTCCACCTTCGGATTCCTGGCTTCCATTTATCTGACGGACCGGGTATCAAAAAAGGTCATGATCCCCCTGTCCCTCATCAGCATTTGCGTATGCGGAATCTTTCTCTCCACGTTTCCGTCCTACCCGGTCTTTCTCTTGATCTACTGTCTTTTGGCAGTCTGCGCGGACATGCTGTATTGGCCCACCATGCTCAAGACAGTACGGCTTCTGGGCAATGAGGATGAGCAGGGGCGGATGTTCGGCATCATGGAAGCAGGAAGAGGCCTGATGGACACCATTATCGCATTCGGCGCCCTGGGTATCTTCTCCGCCCTTGGCAGCACGGCAACCGGACTGAAAATGGCAATCCTGTTCTATTCCGTTGTCCCCGGCATCATCGGCATCATCATGTACTTTTTGCTGGATTCTGATGATGCTCCTGCAGGCAGCACGGCAGATACCAGGGCAGATGCCGTTCACGGAGCCGATTCGGTCAGTGCCAACAAGCGGGCCTGGGAGAACGTGATGCGGGCCCTGAAAAACAAAAATATCTGGCTTGTGTCCTTCAACGTGTTTTTTGTATACAGTGTTTACTGCGGACTCACCTATTTTATTCCGTTTTTAGAGGCAGCTTACGCCCTTCCCGCTGCTTTGGTGGGCGTCTACGGAATCATCAATCAGTATGGCCTCAAAATGCTGGGCGGCCCTGTGGGGGGCTTTATCACTGACAAGGTCCTTCACTCCGCCACCCGATACCTTCAGATTGCCTTTGTGGTTGTGGGCCTGATCCTGGTGGTCTTCTCCCTGCTGCCCCATCAGGCGATCGGCATCCTGCTGGGAATGGTCATCACCCTGGGGATCAGCGCCTGCGTTTACAGTATGCGCGCCATTTTCTTTGCTCCTATGGATGAGGTCCATGTACCCCGGGAGATCACAGGCTCCGCCATGTCCATGGGCTCCTTTATCGGATATCTTCCGGGCGCATTTATGTATGCCATATACGGAGGGATCCTGGACAGATTTGAAGGTCTTGCCGGTTATCGGATTGTCTATATGATTATGGCCGCTTTTGCGGCAGGCGGATTTTTCCTGAGCACTTATATTTTAAAAACCATCCGGCAGAACAAAAACCCTGAAGGCTGACACAGCCTTGACGGGGCCTGACTTGCTGGGAATGGGTGCTGCCGGGAATGGATTCCGGCGGGAATAGATGCTGACGGAAATGGATGCCGGCGGAAATGGATGCCGACGGAAATGGATGCCGACGGAAATGGATGCCGACGGCACGGCACAACAAAAAGGACGCAAAAAGAGCGGTCACAAAATGACGAACAATCCTCACATTTTGCGACCGCCCCTTTTGCGTCCTCTCTTTTTGAACCCCTTCAACGCTTGCCTTTCAAATACCGGTTCACATTCCGGTTCTGAATAATGGTTTCCATATTGATGTTGGAATTTCCCTCCAAAATCGCCCTCACTGCCCGGTCAGCCTCCGTCACCGCGCCGTCATAATCGTGAAACCGGGGAACCACCACCGCCTGTTCCACGGCATCGCTTAGCATGGAAAGCTTTTCTCCCTTTCCCGAATCGGAATTTCCCACAAAAAATTTCTGATTTTCTTCTGATTCCACAGCCTCCCTCAACACAGGGACCCCCTCGGAGTAAGTAAAAATCTCTGACTGAAGCTTCTCATCTCCGGTGAGAAATTTCATCAGCTCCCACGTTTCCTGTGAGTGAACGGTAGTTTTACTCATGGCAAGAGTAAGTGTGTCCAGCCGGGAAATATTGCTCCCATCTGGGCCGGCGGGCATGGTCACACAATCCCACTCAAATCCGGAGTATTTTTTGATACTCAAAGGATAGGATTTGTATGCCCGGTATTCCGAAAACAGCATGGGCTGAAAAACCACATTTCCCAGGGCAAACTCCTTGCTGGAAACGCTGTAGCCCCGGTTCAGCTCCTCCACCCTGTCCATGAAGGAAATGGCGGCTTTTGCCTTCTCATCCGTCAGATAACACTCCGTCCCCCGCTCGTCAAACAAGGCGACCCCGTTGGAATCAAAGGCATCCTCCCAGGTATAGCCCACCACTCCGAACTGGTCAATGGTGCCGTTTCCGTCCGTGTCCTTTGTCACATCCCGGCAGATGTTATAAAAATCCTCCCACGTCCACTGATTTCCCGGCATGGCAAGCCCCTCTTGCTGCAGGATGCTTTTATTTACAAACATCAGCTTGGGAGCACATTCATAGGGCAGGGCATACTGGACCCCCTCGTAATTTCCGTACTCATAGGCCGAGGTGTAATATCGCTCCGGAGAAAATTCGCTGTCCCCTTCTATAAAAGGAGTCAGATCCTCCAACACCCCTGCCTCCGCAAAATCATTAAAATGCTCTCCCGGCACAAAAAACAGATCCGGGGCCTTCCCTTTCATCATCTGCCCGGACAGCCATTCGGAATAGTCCTCTTTGATGATGCCGCTCACATATTCCACCTGCATGCCCGGATGCTGTTCTTCAAACCGTGCAATGGCATCTTCCAGAAGCTTGTAGGAATAACCGTTCTGTACGCCCCAATAGCTGTCGCTGAACACGCCGATCCGGATGGTTTTTTCATAAAAACCCGGAAGCATCTTGTATGTGTCGCTGGCGATCATCCAGATCAGCCCCAGAAGGAACGCGCAGAGTCCCGCACGGATGGCGTATTTCTTATCTTCCTCGATTTTAGAGGCTTCCTTCCTGTCTGTCTCCCATTCCATCAATTTCCCTCTCCAAAGACTTTGTGAACCGCTCCCGTCTGCACCGCCCATATGGCAAGCTGCGTCCGATCCCGCAGGTTCAGCTTGCTGAGAACTGTGCTGATACAGTTCCTGACGGTCCCGTCTGACAGGTTCAGCTTTGCGGCGATCTCCTTGTTGGACAGGCCGCTTCCCACCTGGACAATAACCTGCCATTCGCTGTCCTTTAAATCGGCCGACTGCCGTTCATCTACCTGAATCGCGATATTAGACTGGGCCATGCGGGAAAACAGCCGCACCACCTTGGAGGCAATGTCCTCGTTAATCATGGCCGTCCCGTGATAGACCTTGTGAATGGCCTCTGTCAGCTCTTTCATGGAAATCCCTTTGAGAAGATAACCGCTGGCCCCGTATTTCAATGCATTAAACACATACTCATCATCGTCAAAGGTGGTCAGGATGATGATTTTAATGTCCGGGTAATTCTCCTTTATGATCTGGGTGCAGACCACCCCGTCCATCTCCGGCATCCGGATATCCATCAGGATCACATCCGGCCGCTCCTTCCGCACGGAGCGGATCACCTCCACCCCGTTGGCCACCGCATCGGTGACTTCAAAATTACTCTCGCTGTTTAAGATGATCATCAGGCTTTGGCGAATCAGCTCCTGGTCATCGGCAATCAGTATTTTAATCATCTTCTTCCTCCGTCCCCCATCTGATAGGAATACTCGCGTCTATGACGAAACCGTGGTCTCCGCAGTAGGACAAGGAACCCTTCAGCATTTCCAGCCGCTCCTCCATGTGATGCAGGCCAAATCCCTTATGCACCTTGCCGCAGCCTGTCCCGTTATCCTGGATGTGGATGTTCAGCATATTAAAATCCCGGCTGATCTGAACCTGCACCTGGTCTGCCTTTCCGTGGCGGATGGCATTGGTAATGGACTCCTGCACGATCCGGTAGATCACATCCTCCTCGTCCTGATTAAACCCTTTAAGAGCCGGTTCGATCTGATAGGCAATCTCCACTCCCGTGGACCGCTTTGTCTCCTCCATCATCTGAATCAGCGCCGACTTTAAATTCAGGCTTTCCAGGGCATCCGGGCGGAGAGCTTTCACCGACCGCCTGACATCCTTGATCCCCTGCCTTGCCACATTGGCAATGGCCCGCAACTGCTCCTTGGTAGCCTCCGGAGCAATATCCACCAGCATGACACAGGCGTCGATTCCCGTAATAATCCCTGTGAGAGAATGACCCAGGGTGTCGTGGATCTCCCTGGCCAGACGGTTCCGCTCCCGGGTCTCCGCCGCTTTTTCGGATTCCTTGGCATATACCTCCAGCTTTTCATTGGCCAGCTTCAGCTCCTGGTTGGCCGTATTCAGCCTTTCATTCAGCCCCAAAATCCGCTCCTTCTCCTTCACCTCCGTCAGAATCATCACAATGGCGTAGGTAATAAAAACAATCATGTTTAAGGAATTTAAAATATTGCGGATTCCCAGCAGCAGAGACTGTATCTCCTTGCTGTAATATGCCCAGCAGTCCTCTGTGGAAATGATGGCATACCCTGCGGACAGCAGGTCATAGTCCAGCAAAATGTACACCACGCATATGGAAACCACCAGAATCATCCTCTGCCTCATGTCGGAAAAATAGCTCATGGTATCGGCAATGATCAGAAGGGCCATGCCCGCGTAACCGAAATTCAGCACATAGCTGATGGCAAATACGATTGCCAGCTCCAAAATCGTCTTCAAAAGGAAACGGGTCTTGCTCCTGCATCGGATGGAAAGCAAAAGCAGCAGGCACAGATACAGTCCGATGGATAAAACCGGAAGCTTCCACGGCTCCATAGGCAGCCGTTTCACCCGTATCAAAAAATCCATCGCGGAATTTTCATAAACATAGCCGGACAGGCTATGTACCGTCACCATGGTCAGGTACAGAATGATGACCATATTCAGGTTTTTCATGGCGCCCAGCACCAAATCCGGAAAACGCTCCCTGTTCATACCAAAATTCCTCTTTTTTCAATATGCTCACTGCCAGCGGTCAATGGTATACTGCTCCACATTCTCCTTTGTCACCAGTTCCACCGGCACCCGGATCTTTCGCTCCACCGCTTCTCCTCTCAGAAGGCGGTAGACGGTATCCGCCGCTATCCGGCCGATCCGGGATGGAAACTGGGCGGCTGAGGCGGACATCATCCCTTCCTGGATCAATGCCTTGGCGTCCGGGGAGGCATCGATGCCGTACACCTTCACCTGCTCCGACATCCCATGCTCGTCCAGGGCCGCGGCCACCCCCACGGCAGCCAGGTCATTGAGGCAGAACACACTGTCAAAGGTGATCCCCTCCTGGATCGCCTCCTGCATCTTCGGCATGGCGATCTCCAACTGCCCGTCACAGTTGATGCGCTTCACAACATGGATTCTGTCGTTCTCCTCCACCGCGTCCAAAAATCCCCGCACCCGGTCCTGGCCGGATTTTGCCGCGTCATGGGTCATAACAATCAGATCAGACTCCTTATTCTGCTCTGCAAAATACTGGCCCACCAACTGGCCGGCGCTGTAATTGTCAGAGGTGATGGTGCAGTCCGCCACACTGTCCTCCTCCAAGTCCGTATCCACCACCACAATAAAAACCCCCTGCTTTTTTGCCTTTTCCAGGATATGGGAAAGGCTTTTCCAGTCCACCGGCGTCACCACTAAAACGTCAATTCCCAACTGCAGCATTTCCTCAATCTGACGGATCTGCCGGTCCACACTGAGGGCCGGATCCCGCAGCACCATCCGGTCTCCTTCCATCTCCACCTGATTGCTGATCTCCTCGTTGAGGATTTTATAAAACTCGTTATTCATGGTCATGTAGCTGACGCCGATGAGACGGCTGTTCTCCTTCTGTTCCAGGGAAAAATCCCTGCCGCTGAGCCGGGCTCCTGCCAGCAGCAGCACCGGCAGGTAAAAAAGGAGATTCAATAAAAGGAAGATTCTTCGGAAATTTGTTTTCATTTTGTCACCTGGAATCTGTGCCGCAGATACGGCGGTCATATAATGGTTCCCGAATCTTGCATCTCTGCATCAAAGGCACCTCTTTTTTCTGGCCTATTCATGAAACGAAAGATAACAATGTTTCGTGAAATTGCGGAAATTGCCTGTCCATTCGGATCAGTTTATTATTTCTGTCTGTAAAACAGTGGGAAGACTTGGCTTCACATATGATTTCGTTAAACTTACAGCTTAACGCCTTTATACTCTGTCACGGATACCCGGATGGAAATTGATATAATTTGAATGATGCGTGATCCCCATTCTGTCCGTTTCATAATACTGGACCATATGTTTATATTCCTTCATGCGTGTCTGCCCTCTCGTTCTTCCTGACATTCTATCTCTTTTTGCCTGTCAAGTCAATCAGGTTCCCTTTCCTTATATTCTCCTGTATGATTTCATCCGCCGCCTGATACAGTCTTTCCGAGCCGTATTTCGTCTTTTCATGCCTTTTGTATACCTGTTTTGACGTAACTTCATGCTCCTTCCAGTCGCCTCCGTCGTTGCTGTTGTTCAACAGCAGCGGCTGCAGGTTATCCATGGCATGTGCAAATCTTGCCTCAGCCGTCCGGTTCTCCTCAAACTCGTCAAACAGGGCTGTCAGTTCCGCCTTTTGGTCCTCCGGCAAAAGAGAATATATTTTTTCTTTTGCCGCGTCCTCCCGCAGCTTTTGGGTCTTTAAGCTTTCCTCGTCATAGGCATATGTATCGCCGGACTCGATCTCTACGATGTCATGGATCAGGCACATAATCATGACTCTGGCAATATCGACTTCTTCGTTGGAATATTCTTTCAGAAGATAAGCCATCACCACCATATGCCAGGCATGTTCCGCGTCATTTTCATTTCTTCCGTGGCCTGACAAATGGGTCTGGCGGAAAATATTCTTTTCTTTATCGATTTCCAACGCAAAATCCAACTGTTTTTTTAATCTTTCCTCCATAAAATATTGTCTTCTCCCTTCTCAGCAGACAAAACTTTTTTATTCCAGAAATGAAAATACACTCCGAAGCCGTGACGCAAACAAACCAACTAAAGGATACACAATCCCCACGCCGCACAATAGCATGGCCCAGCGTTTATCATGCCTTTGCATAATAGGGACATAAAAAACATTGGGATTGTCCGGGGCATAATACAGCTTCACCTGCTGCCCTTCTTTCACATAACAGCGGCTATAACCACTGGAATATTTGACACGGCATGTTTTCTCTCCAGCGCGAAATTCATATTCAGGAAAATAATTTCTCTTGTTTCCCGCTCCTATATGCGGTCTGCTTCTGATACAGGCCACAGTTGCCATAGTTAAAACCGTAGCATATCTCTGTTCCTTCAAAAGACGATTCCACATGGCCATTCCAATTGTAAAAAAGATTAGAGGAAATAAAGTAAACATGGTATCCACAATCCGCTCTTCCCCTGCCTGGCCGGGCCTGCACATAACAATGCCGGCAAAAATAAAACACAGTACCGGCCAGCAGACTGCCAGGAAACACCAAATTCTGCGTGCATTATCCGGTCTCTCAATCCGAATAGCTTTTTGAGGTTTTTGTATTCTTCCCAAAAGATATCTTCCCCTTCCGTCTTCTCAGCTGTTCTTTCAGGTACTCATACCGCTGCCGCTTTTCTTCCTTTGCAAAATGCTTCTCACGGAACTGCTCCGGATTGTCCTCATAGTTTAATACCTCCCCTGGAAACTGTTCGCTGGTAAGGTCAAAGACACTCTCCCCCACTACATTGTAGCAATGGTAATTCCCATCGGGGAGAGGTACCCCAAAGACAGTTCCCCCAAAAATGTCCTGTGCCAGAAATGCCGTGATAGAACACTGTCCAAGAGTCTTATTCTCCTTGCTCCACTGATCACGCATCCTGGGGGCACAGCTATACTCACACCAGATATGGGAAAGTGCATCGTACAAATCCCCAGGAGTATGTATCCCCTCATATTCCTCCGTTACTGCAGCAACGGTTTCATCCTTCCATCCATAATATCCGTGATTCATTTTTCTCATATCCTTTCTTGTTCATGCTGCGCTGCCCATAAGACTGCATGTGTCCGGCATCTGGCACATTTCCGCTTATCTCAACGCCGCGCCTGCATTACATCAGCGGAGCAACCACCTTCAAAAGCCGCCCCATCCATTTATACGTCCACTTTTCCCTGCGGACGGTCTCCCTCGTCACCTGCCTGCACTTTTCAAGGGTGGCTTGAAAATCCGCCTCGATCTCCGGTATACAGTCCGCCCGGTACAGATACGTGGCACACTCAAAATGATGGTACAGGCTGCGGTAATCCAGATTGATGGTACCCACCACCGCCTCCGTTTCGTCACTGACAAACACCTTGGCATGGACAAACCCGGGCGTATACTCATAAATCTTCACCCCGGATTCCAGCAGCGACCCATAATGGGTCTTGGCCAGGGCATAAGGCGCCGACTTGTCCGGCACTCCCGGCAGCATCAGCACCACCTCCACCCCTCGCTCGGCGGCAAACTTGAGAGCCGTCTCCATCTCCCCGTCCAGAATCAGGTAAGGCGTCATAATATGTACATAGGAAAGAGATCGGTTCAGGATATCCATGTATACCCGCTCCCCCAGCTTCTCATCATCCAGGGGGCTGTCCCCATAGGGAATAACATATCCCCCTGCCTCCTTCACCGGCAGAGACGGATAGGAAAGGAAACGGGCAGTCTCGTCCTTTCTCTCGCTGATTCCCCACATCTGCAGAAACATCAGGGTAAAGCTTCTCACCGCGTCTCCCTTAAGCATCACTGCCGCGTCCTTCCAGTGTCCGAACTTCTCCCTCTGGTTGATATACTCGTCCGCCAGGTTCACCCCTCCGTTAAAGGCCGTATGCCCGTCAATTACCAGGATTTTTCTGTGGTCCCGGTAATTGTAGCAGGTGGAGACAAAGGGCGACACCGGCGCAAACACCTTGCACCGGATTCCCAACGCCTGCAGGCGTTTCGGATAGTCATGGGGCAGCAGGGCAAACTCGCAGGTCCCGTCATACATGACACGCACATCCACGCCCTCCGCCGCCTTTTTCGCCAGGATCTCCAGTATCCTGCCCCACATCAGCCCCTCGTCCACAATAAAATATTCTATAAAGATAAAATGCTTCGCCGCCTCAAGCTGCCGCAGCATCTCCTCAAACTTATATTCCCCCAGAGGAAAATATGTGACCGAAGTATTTTCAAAAACAGGATGGCAGCCGCTTCTTTGGATATAGCGGGCCAGAGACGCCGCCCCCGGATTCTCCCCGGACAGGCGTTTTATCACATCTTCCTCCTGATAAATCCGCTCCTTTGTGTCAGCCGTAATCCGGTTCAGCCGCTCCTTCAAAGCCTTGTGGCCGATATCGCTCTGCATATACACATACAAAAGCACGCCGAATACCGGCATCAGCATAATCACAATCAGCCATGTGATCTTGGCCGTGGGATTCATGCTGCAGTTTAAAAGATAGATCACCATGAGAAAGGTAAACAGCAGCGTCCCTCCGAAGATGTGAGGCAGAAAATCCTTAAACCACTGAAACACGCCAAACAACAGAAAGACCTGTATGGCCATCAAAAGAAGGAACAGCCCGAAACGGCTGAATATGGCATGCATGACGCCCTTTTGCCCTCTTTTCAGAAGACTCAGCCCCTTATTTTTGTAATCCTCAATCATCTTTGATTCCCCCTTGTACTTTGCGGATGAGCTTCTCTTCCGTTAATCCATCTGCCTCGTGAAATACCTCGCTAAGTGTTTTTATTATTATACCATAAAATTTCACTATTTCAAATCCCTTGAAATTCTGATAAATTCGGGCTGATAAATTCGGGAAAGATGTTCGTTTAACCCAATCTGCCTTCCTTTTACACCAGACCAAATCTCCGTAAAATAAATCGATGCCAAAATCCACCTGTTTACAAACATACGTTCTTATCTTATAATGAATATGCGGCATATCCATGAAAGGGGTGTAAAGGTGGAAAGCATACTGTGCGTTGACATTCCGGTGCAGATGATTTCCTGTACCGATACAAATGGAAAAATCACACCAATGAAATTCCGGTTCCGGGACAAAACCGGCGAACTTATCACGGTCATTATCGACAAAGTACTGTCCGAAAACCAGGGCAGCAACCGTGTGGGTATCAATTATTCCTGTTCCGCAACCATACTGGGAAACAGGAAAACATTTACGCTCTGGTATAGCTATTTTGCCCATGAATGGCGTCTTTCCCGCTTATACGTCTGACCGGTCCATTCTTCCAAAAAACTCTCCCTCTATGGAAAAAATATGTTCTATAGGGAGAGTTTTTCCGTTTGTAAAAACAATTTGACGGCCATATTCATCTATTTTTTTAACTTTGCCGCATATGGTTACATAGCTTCCCCCGCTTTTTCTCTCATCCGGGCGGAAACAGGTGACTTCGATCTCCGGCTGGCAGTCCGGATTCTCCCGAATAAACAAAAGCCTCTCATTTAACTGGTTTTCTCTGCTTTCTCCGATCTCAATAAAAGAATCCGTCTGGCGCTCCGTTTCCCGGATAGCGGCGTGGTATCCGGAAAGCGCGGCAAACGGGGAAAATTGTGCCGCCCGATTTGTTAATGGCATCTGGGGATGCCTTTTTGATACATGATGCGTAAGCATAATAATGTCGTCATATTTGTGGCTTTCCTTCTGTTTCACGCTTTATGCCCTCCAATCTGACAATTTCGTTCTGTTGTGGTAGCTCCTTCCTGCAGGTTTGTACCTTTTAGAATCGCATTTTTTCCGTATTTCTTTTTTACAGACAATATGGCTTCCTGCAGCCTTCTCTCTTTCGCAAACCGTTCTGCTTCTTCTTTCCTATCTTTTTCCAATGCGGCGTAATCCGTGAACATGTCCATCTGCTCAAAATATTCTGCTTTTGCGGCCTTTTCCTCATCAGCCAGACGGCTGGCAGAGACATTCACTCTCCTTATCAGCAGATCAGGGTTGACAATACGATCGTATAAATCCATCATGGCTTCCATAATAATCCTTCCGGAAGATGTCTGGCGGCCAAGGTTTGCCGTCCCGTGTGCATGCCTTGGAACCTTCCGTCCGTAATGGTCCGTTGTGACTTCCCCCTCATAACGGTTCCCGATTCCGGGATCTGCCAGATTCTCAATATCATAGCCAATGGTAAGAACGACCTGATCCGTCACCAGCCTCTTCTCTACAAGATCCAGGGCAAGCAGATCCGTCATTTCACGCACCACCATCTTTCCTTTTTCGGCATCATAGGGACATTGCAGCACCTGGCCGGAGCTTATGCTGTTTGTCTCCGGTTGGTAGGATTTGACCAGATCCATCGTAATCGGTTCCCATCCCCATGCATGGTCAATCAGAAGCTCTGCATTGACCCCAAACATATTGTAGAGAAGTTCTTCATTGTAATAATCATGCTCACTGCCCAGGGAACAGCGGGCAATGTCGCCCATGGTAAACAACCCGGCAGATTCCAGTTTCTTCTGGTATCCATGACCGACCCTCCAAAAATCAGTAAGAGGACGATGGTCCCACAAATGCCGTCTGTAGCTTATTTCATCAAGTTCGGCAATGCGCACTCCATGTTTATCCGGCCGGACATGTTTTGCCAGGATATCCATCGCCACCTTGCACAGGTACAGATTGGCGCCGATCCCGGCAGTGGCAGTGATCCCCGTACCGGCAAAGACATCCTGTATTATTTTTGATACAAGTTCCTTTGGTGTCAGGCCATATGTTTTCAGATAATGCGTCACATCCATAAATACCTCATCAATCGAATATACATGGATATCCTCCGGCGCAATATATTTCAGATAGATTTTGTAGATCAAGGTGCTGTATTCCAGATAAAATGTCATTCTTGGCGGTGCTATGATATAAGCAAGCTCCAATTCCGGATGGCGCTCCAGTTCTGTCGAAAGGTAAGATGACCCGGTAAACTGCTGCCCCGGGGCTTTACGCCTGCGCTCCTCGTTTATCTCCCTCACTCTCCGGATGACCTCAAAAAGCCTTGCCCTCCCAGGAATGCCATAAGCCTTCAGGGAGGGGGACACGGCAAGGCAGATGGTTTTCTCCGTCCTTGCGGCATCTGCCACTACAAGATTCGCGGCAAGAGGGTCCAACTGCCTCTCCACACATTCAACAGACGCATAGAATGATTTCAGGTCAATCGCAACGTAAACATGGTTTCCGTCCATATGCAACCTCCTTTACAGATTGACTGCAGGTATTGTTCTTCCTTTAATATTGCATGTCCGTAAACATATTATAACAGAACATTTGTTCGATTTCAATGTTTTTTTAATCGGTATACGATTGCCATATGATTACCTGTTTTCAAGATTGTTGCCGCTTCTTGACAAGTGCCAGGGTTTGGGATATAATACATGGAATGTAATGGGCCAAAACCATAATAAAATGGATTTGGAGATTACCTGATGCCGGTTTTGAGGAGAGGGCCGGCACAGAAGTCGTAAAAAGGAAGGAAATGAGTAGCATGGCGGAAAAAAAGAATATTTTGACCTATGCAGGATTAAAGCAATACGAGGATGAGCTGCAGGAACTGAAGGTAAACCGGAGACGGGAGGTAGCGCAGAAGATCAAAGAAGCCAGAGAACAGGGGGATCTGTCTGAGAACGCAGAATACGATGCAGCCAAGGATGAACAGCGGGATATTGAGCTTCGTATCGAAGAACTGGAAAAACTTTTAAAAAATGCAGAAGTAATTGATGAAGACGAAATTGATATAAATAAGATTAGTATCGGCTGTAAAGTAAAAGTCTATGATGTGGACTTTGATGAAGAGATGGAATTCAGGATCGTAGGTTCCACAGAAGCTAACAGCCTGAAAAACAAAATCTCCAATGAATCTCCGGTAGGCCAGGCGCTGCTTGGCAAAAAAGTTGGCGATGTAGTGGATGTGGAGACACAGGCAGGAACGATCCAGTATAAGGTATTGGAAATTCAAAGAGTCTCATAATACTCAATAACAAATATTAATTGTGAAGTATCCGGCAGATCACATCTTTGATGTCATTTACCGGATTTTTCCGCAGAAAGAGGGAGCAAAACATGGGAGAACAGCAGAATCAGCAGAAAAAACAGAACCAGGAACCGGACTTAAACCAGCTCTTAAAGGTGCGCCGGGAAAAGCTTGCAGAACTTCAGGCAGCAGGAAAAGATCCGTTTCAAATCACAAAATATGATGTGACAATACACAGCGCGGATATAAAAGAACAATATGAGGAATGGGAGGGAAAAGAAGTGTCCATTGCCGGACGGATGATGTCCAAACGTGTGATGGGCAAGGCCTCCTTCTGTAATGTCCAGGATTTGAAAGGCAATATCCAGTGCTATGTGGCGCGGGACGATCTGGGAGAGGATGCCTACAAGGCATTTAAAAAGATGGATATCGGCGACATTGTCGGTGTAAAAGGCATTGTGTTTACCACAAAGATGGGGGAGATCTCCGTCCATGCCAAATCCATGACCCTGCTTTCCAAGAGCCTGCAGATTCTTCCTGAGAAATACCACGGCCTGACCAACACGGATATGCGTTATCGGCAGCGGTACACGGATCTGATCATGAACGAGGACGTGAAAAAAACCTTTGTCATGCGCTCTAAGATCATCAGCAGTATCCGCCGCTATCTGGATGACCAGGGCTTTCTCGAGGTGGAGACGCCGATGCTGGTGAGCAATGCCGGCGGCGCGGCGGCGCGGCCTTTTGAGACCCATTATAATGCTTTGGATGAGGATGTAAAACTGCGGATTTCCCTGGAACTTTACTTAAAGAGGCTGATTGTTGGCGGCATGGAACGGGTGTACGAGATCGGGCGCGTATTCCGCAATGAGGGGCTGGATACCCGGCATAACCCGGAATTTACCCTGATGGAGCTTTATCAGGCCTATACCGATTATAACGGAATGATGGACCTGACGGAAAATATGTTCCGCCATGTGGCCCGGGAAGTCTGCGGAACCACCTGTGTGCCTTATGCAGAAGAGATGATTGACCTGGGTAAACCTTTTGAACGGCTGACCATGATCGATGCCATCCGGAAGTATACCGGGATCGATTTCGAGGAGATCCGCACCACAGAGGAGGCAAAAAAGCTTGCCGATGAGAAAGAGGTTCACTATGAAGCCCGCCATGAGCGGGGCGACATCATCAACCTGTTCTTTGAAGAATTTGTGGAAGAACATTTGATCCAGCCAACCTTTATCATGGACCATCCGGTGGAGGTCTCCCCCTTGACCAAGAGAAAGCCCGATAAGCCGGAGCTGGTGGAGCGTTTTGAGCTGTTTATCTACGGGCGTGAGATGTGCAATGCCTACTCGGAGCTGAACGATCCCATTGACCAGAGGGAGAGGTTTAAAGCCCAGGAGGCGGCGCTGGCCGCAGGGGATGAGGAAGCCAATACCACTGATGAAGATTTTCTCAACGCGCTTGAGATCGGGATGCCGCCTACCGGCGGGATCGGGTATGGGATAGACCGGCTGGTGATGCTTTTGACAAACGCGCCGGCGATCCGGGATGTGCTGTTGTTCCCGACGATGAAGTCATTAGACAAATAATTAAGCCCGTAAACCCGCATAAAACCAGGAAAGTTGATGGCCGTGAACCAGAAAAACATGTGCCATTGTACCAATTTTGTACCAAATGCATAAAGGGTTATGAAGACTTATAAGTGATAGACACCCCGTGGTGATAACCACGGGGTTCTTATCAATATTTCAACTGCCGTTCCGGTAAAAAGGTACACAAGAAGTTTATGCTTCCGCCACACACTCGATTTCCACCAGCCCGCCCAAGGGCAGTTTGGCCACCTGCACGCAGGAGCGTGCCGGGAAATCTCCTTCAAAATAAGATTCGTAAATTTTATTTACTTCCGCAAAATCATTC
This sequence comes from uncultured Lachnospiraceae bacterium, assembly GCA_949840805.1. Lineage (GTDB taxonomy): Bacteria > Bacillota > Clostridia > Lachnospirales > Lachnospiraceae > Brotaphodocola. The sequence goes on from CATKXR010000024.1 coordinate 49,921, forward strand.
ATGTCCGTCAAAAAGATCAGGGTCTTCACGATCTTTTTGTAGCTGCTCCCGGCCGCCGTCAGGACGGCTCCCAGATTCTTCATGGAACAATGTGCCTGGGCCTTTACACCTTCCGCCAGTCCTCCGGCTTCCACATCGATTCCCAACTGCCCGGAGCAGTATACCATCCCGTTTGATTTAACCGCCTGTACATAAGGCCCTACTGCTTTGGGCGCCTTCTCCGTAAAAATAATCTCTTTTGCCATTACCGGATTACCTCTTTTCCTTTCATTCTTAAGACCACGCCGTTTCTCTTTCCGGTGTGTTTCCCTTTCTCCACAGTAAGCTCCCCGCCTACAATCACGTACTCAATACCCTCCGGATACTGGACCGGTTCCACAAAGGTTCCCTTGTCGATCACCGTATCCGGGTTAAAAATACAGATGTCCGCCGCATAACCTTCCTTCAGCTCGCCCCGTCCGGTCATATTAAAGGTAACTGCCGGCTTCTTTGTCATCTTGTAGACAGCTTCCTCCAAAGCCAGGGCCTTTTCTTCCCTCACATATTTTCCCAAAATCCTGGGGAACGCGCCGTATACCCGGGGATGAGGTTTGCCGCCAAGCAGGCCGTCCGTACAGGCATTCATCTCCGGCCGCTTCATAAACCGGATCACATGCTCCTCCGTCCCGTAGAAATCCACCATGCCCACGGCATTTTCCTCCTCATACAGAAGGTCAAAGGTGGCCTCGTAAGGATCTTTTCCCCTGAGTTGTCCCAGTTCTGTCAGGCTTAAGCCGATGGCATCCTGGTTCTTCTCTGTCTTTACGCTGGTGACGAAAATCTGGTCCAGGCCGGCAAACTCTACAAAATTGTCCCATCCGGGAATCCCGTGCTCAATGTCATAGACCATCTTCTTGCGAAGCTTGGGGTCTGCCAGGCGCTCCAGCACCTTGTCCGTCCCTCCGTCATGTACCCAGGGAGGAAGGATCACGCCCAGCATCGTGCTGCCTGCCACATAAGGATACTGGTCAAAGGATACCCGGATCCCCTCTTTCTGGGCTGCCTCCAGAAGCTCTACCACCTTGTCGATCTTATCCCAGTTCTTCTTTCCACATACCTTGAAATGGGAATAATGGATCTTTACTCCCGATTCCCGGCCGATCTTGATGACCTCTTCCATAGAATCCAGGATGGTATCGGCCTCACTTCTCTGATGGATGACAAAGATCCCGTCATACTCTGCCACTACCTTGCACATCTCGATAATTTCCAGGGACTCGGAGTAGGCACAGGGCATGTAGATCAGGCCGGTGGACAGCCCTACCGCTCCGGCCTCCATCTCCCTTCTGGTGATCCGGCGCATTTTCTCCAGTTCCTCCTCGTTGGGAAGACGGTTTTCCAGGCCCATAGCCTCCATGCGGATGTTGCCGTGAGGAACCAGGTAGCACTCATTCAGCCCCGGCTTTGCCTCATCGATCATTTTCAGGTAATTTTCCGTGTTCTCAAAGGTCCAGTCAATCTGGTCCGTATCTCCGTCCAGCCCTGCAAGGTTCTTTCTCCAGGGACTGATGTACTGTTTCGGCAGGGGAGCCATGGAAATGCCGTCCTGTCCCAGGACTTCCGTGGTAATTCCCTGCATCACCTTGGGAGCCACTTCCGGCTCCACCAAAATCTGCAGGTCGCTGTGGCTGTGGGTGTCAATAAAACCGGGAGCCACTACCAGCCCGGCAGCGTCAATCACCTGTACCCCTTCTTCCTCTATGGATGGGGAGATCTTTTCAATCAATCCGCCGTCGATCAGCACATCCCCCTTATATCCCGGATTTCCGCTTCCGTCTACGATCAAACCGTTCTTAATCAGCTTCTTCATTACATATATCCTCCTTATTTTTCTTCAAACTCAATTATCAGCGCCTTATTCTTCCTCAAACTCAATTGCCGGCGCCGCCGGTACTCCGTTTTTCCTCTCCATGGCGGAAACAAGGAATATTACGATAAATGCAGCGATTCCTCCCGGAACCATAGCGCTTAATCCCCACGGCGTATTCAAGACATAGATCCATACTGCCGCCACAATCGTGCCTGTCACAATAGAGATAAACCCGGCCCTCTGGGTCACATCTTTATAGAAAATGCCGCAGATAAAAGCTGCAAACGGACCTGCGCTGCGGAGTGCAAACGCCCCCATCATCACACTGATTACGTTGGATGCTGTCAGGGCCACAAAAAGTCCTACCAGCCCTACAATTACCATAGTTACGCGGGAAATCCACACTTCTTTCTGGTCGTCCTTCTTTCCCTTATTGATATAAGGGGTAAAAATGTCGTTGGTAAACATGGTCGCCGTGCCGATCATATTGCCGGAAGCGCTGCTCATGGTCGCCGCCACGATTGCCGCCAGCACCAGGCCTGCCACGATGGAGGGGGCAAAACGGATCGTTGCCTCCGCAAGGGCATTTTTCTGCGCCCCGCCCAGGGCATAACCGTCAATACAGGTGTAGGCCAAAAGGCCGATGATAGCCGGGACAATGGCATACACTGCGGAGAGGATACCTGCGATCAGGGAACCTGTCATAGCCGCTTTTCCGTTTTTGGCGGAACAGTAAGTCTGTACAATCTCCTGTCCTGTGGGGAAGGTCATAAAATACATGGCAATATAACCGATTACCGTGGGAATCCCGATTTTTGTCATGCTCATAAGGTCGACTCCCCCTTCAAGCCCTGCCGACACCTGGCCGGCCTTTTCAAACAACGCTCCGAAGCCGCCTACTTCCTTGTTGTTTACCATGATAAACATGGCGATTGTCATACCGACTGTGATGAAAATCACATGCATCAGGTTAGCAGCCGTCACGGATTTGAAACCGCCTACCATGGTATAGACAATGACGACTGCCGTGGTGATAATCGCTGCTGTCTGGAAGGACAGGCCTGTCACCACATTGATAATGGACGCCGTGGCGATAATCTGGGCGCCTGTAGCCATAAATAAGGCCGCAATAGAAGTAAAGGCCGTAAAAATATGGGACGCCTTTCCGTACCGTTTGCTGATAATTTCCGGAACCGTGTTGGCCTGGGCCTTACGGAAATACGGCGCGATAAAGGACACCAGGACAAAACCCACTCCTGCGGCAATCACGTACCAGCAGGCAGAAAGCCCGTAAGTATACACATTCGTGGCAATTCCCGTGGTGCTCGCGCCGCCGGTGTTGGCCGCAAACAGCGTCCCTGCCAGGACCACCGGGCCTAAAGACTTGCTGGCCATCAAAAAATCATCATTGCTCTGTTTTGCTTCCTTGGACTGCTTCATCTTTGACACGATCAGCCCGATGGCAACGGTAGCCATCATGTATAATAAAATAATCACTAATGCTGTAATCTGGATACTGTTCATTTTTTCCCCCTGCATTTCTTTTGTTCGTTGCTTTTTAGCACCTTTACTATCATTCTCGAAAATTTGTCTTTCTCAGAAGTTCCTTACTTCAGGAGCGCCTCCATAACCCCGTAATAGCACTCCTCCACCTTGGTAAGCTGTTCAATCTCAATGTACTCGTTTACCGTGTGGGCAAGATTTTCCCTGGACGGCCCAAGGCCAAAAGTCTTGATTCCCGCCTCACCTGCATAATGGCTTCCGTTGGTGCAGAAATTGTACTGGGTGATCTCCGGCGTAAATCCTTTTTCTTTCAGTTTCCCGTACACGGCCTGGACAAAATCATCCTCCTTGTCATACAGCCATCCCGGGAAGAACCGCTCCCCTTCAATCTCATTGCCGGTGTGGCATTTTTCTCTTCCCACCGCATAGGAGGCTTTCACCTTAAGCTGGGGATCCTCTGCCATCATCTTCTCTAAAAGTTCCCGGATGGGAGCCAGCACACTCTCCTTGGTCTCGCCGACCAGTAAACGCCTGTCATAAGTGGCGCGGCAGTACTCGGGTACAACGGAAGCTCCCGGATATGGGGCGGATTTGATATCTGTCAGCTCCAGGATCCCGTCTCCAAGCACCGGATGATGGGTAGGTTCCAGGGTACGGATGGCCTCAATCACTTTTGCCATCTTGTACACCGCGTTGATTCCCTTTTCCGGATTGGCCGAATGGCAGGGTTTTCCAAATGTCTCAATGACGATCTCGGCCCTTCCTCTCTGGCCAATCTTAATGTTTAACTGGGAGGCTTCCCCGATCACCACATAATCCGGCTGCACCTGCCTGCTGATCTCCCTGGCTGCCACTCCCTCAAAGCACTCCTCATGTACCACTCCGGCCACATATATCTCCCCCGCGAAATCCCTGTTTGTATCCTGGGCAAAACAGGCCGCCGCGCTGGCCATGGCGGCAACGGCTCCCTTCATGTCGCTGGTTCCTCTTCCGTAGATCTTTCCGTCATGGATCTCGGCAGCGAAAGGCGGATACTCCCATTCCTTTTCCTCAGTCACGGGAACCGTGTCAATATGTCCGTCAAACAGGATCTTTTTGCCTGGGCGGTTTCCCTTGATGCAGCCGATAATGTTGCCGTATTTATCTACTGTCACCTGATCAAATCCCATCTCCTTCATTCTGGCGGATAATACTTTTACCACCCCATCCTCTTCTCCCGAATAGCTCTTCTGCTGAATCAGCTCCCGGCACAACGCGACTACCTGTTCTTCTCTTGCTTTTTCCATGATATAACCCTCCTTCATATGGTTGATCTCAAATTTTTTCTTTTCTCAGTCTCTCACATACGCCCCGTCCCAGACAATCGAACAGTAATTCTCCTTATCCGTATCGCCTTCCGTATTAAAGAAAAGCACCCGGGACGTTTCATTCAGCCCCAGCTTTTCCTTTATCTTAGCATACCGGGGATTTCTCAATATTTCCGTCACACAGCCAAAGGCTGCCGCGCCGCTCTCACCGGCAGTCACCCGGTTATCTCCTGCAATGGGATTTCCCAGAATCCGCATTCCCTGTGCCGCCATATAATCCGGGCAGGAAATAAAGTTATCTGCATAATCCTTAAGCACATTCCATCCAATGCTGCAGGGTTCCCCGCAAGCCAAACCGGCCATGATCGTGTCCATATCTCCTGTGACAAAATGAAGCTTTCCGTCCCCTTCCTTTGCCGTCCGGAAAATACAGTCCGCCTTATTTGGCTCCACAATCGTAATGACAGGACGGTCTTCCCCATATACTCCTGCAAAAAATCCTGTCACGGCCCCTGCCATGGAACCGACTCCTGCCTGAAGGAAAATGTGGGTCGGTTTTTCGGGTAGCTGGGTATACGCCTCGTATCCCATAGTCCCATAGCCCTGCATAATCCACTCCGGGATATCCTCGTAGCCTTCCCATGCCGTGTCCTGCACCATGACCCAGCCCTTTTCCTCGGCCTGTTTATTGGCCAGACGGACTGCTTCGTCGTAATTCATCTCCGTAATAGAAGCTTCCGCTCCTTCTGCCTGGATGTTTTTCAGACGTTCCTGGGCGCTCCCCTTCGGCATATATACCACCGCCTTCTGCCCAAGGCGGTTTGCCGTCCATGCGACGCCTCTCCCGTGGTTTCCGTCTGTAGCCGTGACAAAGGTAATGTCTCCCAGTTCCCTTTTCACTTCTTCGGATACCAGCCGCTCATAAGGCATTTCTGAAATGCTTTTTCCAAGCTTTTGGGCCAGATAATTTCCGATGGCATAGCTCCCTCCCAAGACCTTAAAAGCATTCAGCCCAAACCGGTAGGATTCATCCTTCACATAGAAGTTTTCCACTCCCAGGGCTTTTGCCGTCTCTGGTAAACAGGCTAACGGCGTCTCCTGATAGACGGGAAAGCTTGCGTGAAAAGCCTGAACCTTTTTTGCATTTTCCAGGCTCATAAAATCCAGGCTATATTTTTCTCCTGATCTCTTTGGATACTGAATGATTTTTAATTCCTCTTTCATACCATTCCTCCTTGCTTTTATTGGATGCCTGCGTGTTTCCTACGCTAATCCTATATAGAGCATTTTCTGTGCCATAATTGTCATTTTAGAAGAAAAAGTTTTTTTATATCTGTTTTTCCCAGTTTTTCTGTCATTCATTTGTATATTTTGCACAAAAAAAGAAAAGGGACTTCAGAAAAATAATCCTGTTTTTCCCTTTTCACACACTTTTCAATTCTTTACGCTTTTTTAACGATTCTAACTTTGAGAAAATTTCTTATTTTGAGAATCATTAGTTCTTATTTTGAGAAATTTCCTCCAGCTTCCGGTACAGAGTGGCCAGACTGATGCCAAGCTCTCTGGCCGCCTTTTTCTTCCCCTCCGTGCCGTTTCCAAACAACTCCAGGGCTTTTTTTATTTCCTGGCGTTCCAGCTCCTTTAAGCGGGTCACTGGCCCAGGCCGCTTCTTTGTCTCCGGCGTTTCCAAAACCGGCTCTGAATACTCCCGTATATTTTCCGGAAGTGTCCTTCTATCCAATATCCCATCGCTTCCCATCATATTAATCATAAATTCCATAGAATTTTCCAGTTCCCGTACATTGCCGTACCAGGGATAACGAAGCAGCAGCTCCATCGTGTCCTCCGTGATGGATGTGACCTTCCTTTTAAACAAACCTGCATAACGGTCCAGGAAATGGAAGGCCAGCTCCTGAATATCCTCCCTGCGCTCCCGCAGCGGGGCGATCCGCAGCGGAATCACATTGAGGCGGTAATACAGATCTTCCCGAAACTGATTTTTTTCGATCATTTTTTTCAGATCCTTGTTGGTGGCCGCAATAATCCGTATATCCAGCGGGATCACCTGGTTGGATCCAATGCGTACAAGTCTGCGCTCCTGAAGGACCCGCAGCAGCTTTACCTGCAGGTACAAAGGCATATCCCCGATCTCATCCAGGAAAATCACGCCCTTGTTGGCAAGTTCAAATTTTCCCATCCTTCCGTTGGGATCCGCCCCTGTAAAGGCGCCCTTCACATACCCGAACAGCTCTGATTCCAGCAAAGGCTCCGGAATCGCGCCGCAGTTGATGGCGACAAACCTTTTTTCCCTCCGGTCGCTGGCCTTCCAGATAGCCGCGGCCACCATCTCCTTACCGGTACCGCTTTCACCGGTGATAAGCACCGTGGAAGTGCTCTTTGCCACCCGCAAAATCTCCTCCTGGAGCTGCATGGTCTTGGGATCCTTCCCTATAATGTTGGACACTCCCACATGCGTGACCATGTTGGTCATCTCATAGTACCGCTCCCGCACGGTCCGGGTGCTGTCAAAAATCAGCACCCGGGAATACTGCCGCGTATCTTCTTCCAAATCGTACAGATGACCCATAACAAAAAATTCTTTTCCGTCCATCACCACCCGGTATTCATTCTCGTGGTTCAAACTGTCGCCGGTAGCCGTAACCGAAACCGTTTTCCCTTCCAGCTCCCTGGACAAAAGCTGCCGTCCTGCCGCCTCATTGGCCGCCGACACCTGATCCTTGCTGCCAAAAATCAAGATTCCCCGCTCCACATGGTTGATCACGCAATCCAGGGTATTTAAAAGCGTCATCCGCTTTTTCAGCTCTTCCACCTCTGCCGCCTTGACTGATATGAAATCGGCAATCTGCTGCAAAAGCTCCAGATACATAGACTCATTGTCCAGAATCCGCTCTTTCTGCTCCCGGCTGCTGCCCACCAGGCCGATCACCCCTATCGTCTCATTTCCCAGCCGGATCGGCATGGATATCTCGATCTCCTCCTGACATACATTCTTCTTGGGACAATTCCGGCACAACTCTTCCCGCCCCGGATTATAGACAATCTCCCGGCTCCCTGTGCGAAGGATGTGCTGATATACATATCCCTCCCGGGACATGTTCTCATTGATATGTTCCGAGAAAAAACCTGTTCCTGCCACCCGGAACAGGTTTACATCCACCACCTCCACCTCTACCTGGGCTACCTTTGACATAATATCCGCATATTTTTTGACAGTCTCCTGAATCTCCACCAGTATGCTGGGCATAACTTTCACACCTCCCGGCACATTTCCTCTTATGAACCATCCGCAAATCCCGAGCAGCTTTTACCGCCTGCTTTCGGACAGTCCTCTTCTCGCTCTGTGCCACAATTTAATGATTTTCAAAAATCGAAAACTATTTCGAAATATCGTTCCTTTGTTCGGTTACGCAGCCTTTGGGAAAAATGCCGGAAAGAAAGGGCTGAAGACGGGAAATCAGAAAACGGAAATAAAAACGGTTGATTTTTCTTTTCTAAATAGAAAAAACCTTGCAAAGTCAAGGTTTTTATAATGGAGACAACGGGATTCGAACCCGCGGTCTCTACGTTGCGAACGTAGCGCTTTCCCAGCTAAGCTATGTCCCCACAGAATACCGCATTGCTCTGCGGTATCAAATATTCAGTTTTCTCGGCCATACAATGCGGCAAAGAAAATGGAGACAACAGGGCTCGAACCTGCGACCCCATGCGTGTGATGCATGTGCTCTCCCAGCTGAGCTATGCCTCCGTTCATTATTCTACCACATTTTCAAAAAAATGCAACTCCTTTTTTCATTTTCCTACAATTTTTTTCTGCAGGCTGAAGTGAAAAGTTTATTTCCACTTTGAAGGGGATAAAGTGGATTTTAGTCTTTCACCTATTTCCACTTGGACAAATGTGGCATTTAGTCTTACACTTTATATACCTGACAGCCGCCGGAAAGGC
>CATKXR010000025.1 GCA_949840805.1 uncultured Lachnospiraceae bacterium
CCACTGGCCCAACTGGCCCGACAGGAGCTACCGGTCCGACCGGTCCAACAGGAGCCACCGGGGCAACAGGAGAAGCCGGAACCACTGGCCCAACTGGCCCAACGGGAGCCACCGGCCCAACTGGCCCGACAGGAGCTACCGGTCCAACGGGAGCTACTGGCCCAACCGGCCCGGCGGGAGAAACCGGTCCTGAAGGTCGTCTTCCGGCCCTGAATGCAGTCGCCTCTGTCAATGATGCAGCCCAGACACCGGCAAATGAGAATGATCCTCTTTTATTTACCAGCGACACGACTGCTGCAGGTACGGTGATTTACCATTCCGAATCCACAGGAAATTTTGCCTTGTTGGAGAACGGCTATTATTTTATTAATTATACTACGGTTGCCACCAATGCGGCATCGGCTACGCCTCCTGTCACGGTAGGAGTTCATCTGTCCAAGGGAGGAGAGGAGATTCCCGGTACGGCGGCAATTACGACAATATCCACTGCAAACGACACGGCGGCTCTTTCCGGCACTACAATCATTAACGTAACAGATAGCCCGGCCACGATTACTTTGGATGCAGAAAATACCAACGGGACGTTTACCAATACTTCCATGACCATAAGAAAACTGGATTGAGGCAGAAGGGATATAATTTCGAAGAACACGTTGTCATTATATTTTTTTGATACTTTCTATAAAAAGCCCAGGCGCCGCATGGCGTCTCGGGGCTTTTTTTAAAATTTCAGGACGGTTTTTTGTTGAATATCCCAATACGATTTTATATAATGAAAAAAACTGTGAATAAAGGAAGTTTACGGGCAAGGCAGACAAAAAAGTAACCGGAGGCTTTAAACAAAATGAAAAATACACAGGAAAATCAACAAAATACAATCCGATATCATTTCCGGCGGGATGCGGAGAAGAAAAAGCATCTGTTTTTGTATTTCGGTATTTGGCTGCTCCTGTTCTTTGGAGTGATTTTTTGTATAAACCGATATATTTCCCGGTCTTTAGAAGAAAGCACAGGGATTTCAGATGCCTTTTCGGCCTGTTTTCTGGTCAGCCTGTTTTCTGATTCTCCCAATTACCTGATTCAAATAGAAGCAGCGGGGGGAAATAAATACTGGATGGATATCTCAGGACTGGCGGAGGGTGAGGGGGATTATGAGCTTTCGATGATGCAGCCGGATGGCCAGGGAAATGTTTTTCTAACGATGGATGTTTACCAGAAGGATGAGAAGAGCCGTACGGAACTATGGATCTGCAATCCGAAGGAAAAACGGTGCAGGAAGCCGTTTTTCTATGAATATAAAGAGGACTCTTGCCAGGAAACATGCTTTTTTCCCAGCAGCGGGAGGATCCTGGAAGTGGTATTTTCCCCTTCCTCTGATGAGGAAAACCAGAGAACGGAAAAGGAAGAACAGGTTTTCCGGTTTCTTCTGTCAGAAGAGGAGCCGGAGAAAAGGACTGCCCTGCCTGATCTTTGGATGACTCTTAATACTACTATGGAATATTATGTGACAGAAGACCAGGGAATTTGGTATATGGACCGTTACGGAAACGGCTATCACTGTGGAGAAGATGGAGAGAACCGTATTATTTTTAAAAATGACGGTTCCCTGATCACAACCCATAATATTGAAATGTACCCAAACAGGAACGGGTTTTACTTTTATAATGTGGACAGCCAGAAGGATTACCGGGTAAACCAGGACGGCGTCCTGGAAGAGTTGTCCCGTCCGGAACTGCAGGCTCTTCGAAAAGAGGGATGGCAGATGGATGTGGTTTACTGGGATGAACAGGATCGGGCGGCGGCTGCCCTGATCAGGGAGGATGGGCCGGGGAAGATGGCCATTCTGGTTCCCGGGAAGGAGACGGTTTTCATTTCTCCGGACAGCCTGCCTTTGGGTATGTGGCTTAAGCTTGGGATTCCCTTGGGCATCTTAGCGGCGCTGCTCGCTGCAGGGATTCTGGGCTTCGTCCTGGCAGTGGTAAAATGGCATCACAGGGCAGCGGTGATTCCGGTCACTTTCCAGATAGCGTCTGCGGCCTTTTTCATTCTTTTGGCAGGTGGTTTTGCAGTCAGGACGCGCATCCAGTCTCTTTTTTATGAAAAACAGATGGAGGCGGAGAAAAAGGGGCTGATGCAGGCGGCATTTCTGGAGGCAGGGGAGACAGATGAGATATGTTTTATAAAAGAGCCGGTGGATGTAAATTATTTTGAAGACCGTATCGTCCAAAATGACAGGAAGAGCCAAAATGCCAGACTTTGTTATTATCAGGTGAAAGAGGAGGAAATATATCCGATCTTTGAATATAATGTCGTGACGACTCCTGCCAGGCTGCTGATTACGGAAAGCGAGTGGGAGCTGGTAAAGCAATGTGTAGAAAACAGGGAAATAGCTTGCGGGCTTTTCACAGATGAGCAAATCCCATATCTGGGGGCATACGCGCCTGTATTTTTAGAAAACGGAAAAGTGGCCGGCGTGGTATCTTACTGTCTGGATACCCGTGTGCCGAAAGAGCAGGCCAGGGTATCGGCCAGAAGGCTGAACCGGCAGATCTTTTTTTATCTGGTTGTGCTGTTAATGGCGGTAATGGCGCTGGTCCATCTGTCTCTTTGTCCCTTAAAACAGTTGAAGGGATTTTTAAAGTCCGTGGAGAAAAACGAACTGCCGGGGCATTTGCCGGTAAAGGGAAACAATGAAATCACTTCCATGATTTCTGTCTTTAACCGGATGTCGGAAAATATCCGGGAATACATGGAACAGGTGCAGCAGCTAAGAAACCGATATGAACCGTTTGCCCCCAAAGAGCTGGTGGAATTTCTTGGGAAAATGGATATCCGTCAGGTGAGACCGGGGGACCAGGCTTTGCTCAGGGCGTCTCTTGCCCTCATCGATATGGCGGATTTTCAGGCTGTCAGGGAAAGCACGGGGGAGGAAGAGCTGTTTCGCCGGATCAACCAAAGCCTTCAGGTTATGATACCTATAGTAAAAGAAAAAGGGGGACAGATCTTGTCCTTTTATCAAGGCGGGATGACGGTTTTCTTTCCCGGACAAGGAACTGTGGCTGTGTCCTGCATGATGCAGATACTGGATGAATTAAAGAACCGTGGCTGCGGGGTTTACCATGCAGGAATGGACTACCGGGAAATCAGGCTGGAGGTGGCGGGAAATGAAGAACGCATGGATTTTACCGTCGGCCAGGAAGAATGGCAGGAGGTAAAGGAAATGCAGAAATATTCCGCTACCCATGGTCTGGGCCTTATTGCCGGTTCAGGCCTGATTCGGAAAATGGAAGAAGAAGGAGACCGGCGTTTGAACCGTTTCCTGGGAAAAGCGCCCCATTGGGAGGAAAAATCGGAGTTGTATGAGATTTTGCCGGAGGAAAACCAGGAACAGTTTCGGCTTTGCATGGAAACGGCAGAAGACTTTGAATGGGGAGTCAGAGCATACCTGCAGGGGAATTTTAGGGAAAGCCGGGAATGCTTTGCCAAAATTTTGCGAAAAAACCGGTATGATAAGGCGGCGCAGATGTATTTTACTGCCTGTGACCAGAAGCTTTGAGGAGGAAGGAAAGGGTATATGGCGGAAATGAAGTGGAATAAGTAGTATTTAAGATAAAAATAGTTTTAACCTGGATAGAAAATTAAATTTGGGAACACGAAAAAGTTTTTGCAAAATGTGTAGGTTTTGCAAAAACTTTTTTATTAGCAGATTCTCATCTACTCTATCATATTATCGTCAGTATTTCAAGAAAGATTAGTATTTTTTCGTGTATTTTTACCTGTCTTTTATTGGAATTTGTTTTTTGCAAAACCTACACATTTTGCAAATATTGCCAGAAAGAAGGGAAAATGCCCCGCGAAACCATCTGTAAAACCGTTCACCAGTACAATCGGGAAGCCCTGCCGGAAGAAGATATGAGGAAGCTGCAGGAGATCGCAGAAGACTGCCGCCAGGTGAAGAATTATGTCTATACCCGATATGGCGGTGTGGGAAGCCTGTCTAAGCTGTACCCCGGCTATACGATCCAGAATGAGATGACGAAAAGCGGCCTGAGGGAGCGGCTGAACCTGCCGTCCGTATATTTTTATCTGGCCATATTTGACGCCATGGGGGATATCCGGTGTCAATGGAGCAGGACCAAGGGAAAGATCCAGGAGCTGGTCGGTAAAAACGAAGGCTTTACCCAGGAAGAGAAGCATTACCTTCGTTTTCTCCTGAAAGTAGGCAATGCCTTTGAGGCTGTACTCTGTGAAAAACCTGTAAAGCTGCCAAAGCAGATGCAGGAATCCTACGAGGAACTATCAGCCCGGATAGACAGGGAGAAAATGGATCGTTATCTGCGTCGCCAGGTAAGGAAATGCCATGTCAAACAGCATACCAGAACCGCGTCAGGTTTTGCCCTGTCAGAAAAAGCATACCGGTACGGGGAACAGGGAATCTATGTGGCCACCAAAGAAAAACGGAAACGGATATTTATCCCCCTGACGGACCATAACCAGTACAAACGGCAGATATATATCAAGCTGTATCCTGATAAACGCGGAATCGAGATCAAAGTGCCGGTGGATGTGGCAGTCCGTTACCATGAGGACTATACGAGCCAGGTAGGGATTTCCACAGGCTTTTTCACTATGCTGACTACGGATCAGGGAAATAGTTATGGGGGTGAGCTGGGGACATACCAGACAGATTATGTGGAGTGGGTGAAGGAGCAGAACAGGAGCTACAGCCGGAATCGGGACAGCAACCCGGGGAGAAAGAAGTACAATGCAAAAAAAAGGCGTTTGACAGAACGGCTCCACAGCTACATTAACCATGAGCTGAACCGGTTCCTTCAGACAGAAAAGCCCCGGGTGGTATACATGGCAAGGCTGCCCAAACCTCGGGCAGGCGGCTTCGATAAGAAGATCAACCATTCCATTTCTCAGTGGCAGAGGGGCTATATCCGGAAGCAGCTTGCTTTAAAATGCAGGGAGCAGTCGGTAGAGCTGGTGGAAGTGATGGGAAAGGGAATCAGCATTGAGTGCAGCAGGTGCGGGGCAGCCGGAAAAAAAACGGAAGGGTATTTTACCTGCCCCGTGTGCGGGTTTCATTCCGAAGAAAAGACAAATACGGCCCTTAATGTAAAAAAGCGGGGGCAGAGCGGAGAAACCTTGTACAGGTCATAAGGTCAGCCATTTAGATAAATAACGGCGATGAGCCGGGATTTCACCGTAAGGACTAAAAGGCGGGTCCATGATAAGGCAGACGGATGTCTGCGATAGAAAAAAGATTTTACGGCATTAGAAGGCAGGCAGGGTTCTCCCCACAGGCCTGCGGATTGGGTATGCCAGGACCCTGCGAACATAGACTGCCGGAGGCAGGGCATGACGTAGCAGGGAGCGAAGCGGAGGATCTCCGCATTCCCCGGATGGGAACCAATATGTCTTATTATATTATGAAAAGGATCGAAGGGATCCGGAGAAGAGAAGGTTCTCTAGAAGACAAGAAATCAAGAAAAACGGTAAAGTACAGTAAAGTAAAAAAGGCCGAAAAAGGGAGATCGCAGAAAAAGCATGAAAAAGGAAGAGAAAAAACAGGCGGAAGGTTTTGTGAAGCTTCTGGAACGGATCCATACAGAGACGCGGAAAGTGCTGGAAGCAAAAAATAAGGCTGCTGCCCTGGAACTTCTGGAACAATGCCAGAGCGCCGCTATCAGCTTGGGGGAGATGATAGAAGAGCTGGAGGGAGAGGGGGTTGTCACAATCCCATTGATAGAAGAGTACTGTGAAATGGTTTATGAAATCTATGAGGAGGTCCGTCAAAACCCGGCGGTGAATGCAAACAGAATCCATAACTGTCTGGCAAGACAGATGATCCGGATAAGAAACAGTGTATGCCAGGATATCAGGATCCGGACAGAGGCGGTATTCCTTCCTTACAAGGCATCTATGTGGGATTCCTTAGAAAGCGTATGGAGGGCAGCCTGCGAGGATCCAGATTGTGACGCTTATGTGGTTCCGATCCCTTATTATGACAGGAAGGCGGACGGAAGTTTTGGTGAGATGCATTATGAAGGAGGACTGTATGGGGCAGATGTGCCGGTGGTAGATTACAAGACATATGATTTTGAAACCCGGCGCCCGGATATGATTTTTATTCATAATCCATATGATGAATGTAATTTTGTCACCAGTGTGCTGCCTTATTTTTATTCCAAAAATTTAAAGCAATTTACGGATAAGTTAGTTTATATACCATATTTTTTAATGGGCGAAATAGATCCGGATGATAAACAAACATTGGAAGGGATATCTCATTTTTGTGTGATTCCGGGGGTGATAAATGCAGACGTGGTGGTAGTGCAGTCGGAAAGTATGCGGAAAGCATATATCAATGTGCTGACCGGGTATTTCGGAAAGAGCAGCAAAAAGCGATGGGAGAGAAAAATCCTGGGATTGGGATCGCCGAAACTGGATAAGGTACGGGAAACACAAAAAGAAGAGCAGGAACTGCCGGAGGAATGGATGAGGGTGATCCGGAAGGCGGACGGAAGCATGAAGAAGGTGATCCTATATAATACCAGTGTGACAGCGCTGCTGGAGAATGAAGAGAAGATGCTGGATAAGATCCGGGATACGCTCGGGATTTTTAGAGAGAACCGGGAAGAGGTGGCTCTTCTGTGGCGGCCTCATCCGCTGATCAGGGCGACAATCGAGTCAATGAGGCCGCGGCTGTGGGAAGAGTACAGAAAGATTGCCGACCGGTACCGGGAGGAAGGATGGGGGATTTATGATGATTCGGCGGATCTGAACCGGGCCATTGCAGTCTGCGACGGATATTACGGGGATGGGAGCAGCGTGGTGGAATTGTGTAAAGAGGCAGGAAAGCCGGTGATGATCCAGAATACAGAGATTATAGGGGATATGGCAGGGGGATAGACAGGTCATAATTCTGTGGCGTCTGGTATTTTGCTATGCTGGCGCCCTATTTTGGCCAGAGGCCACAGATTTATGATACAAGGAAAAGAGAAAGACGGCAGGAAGGATTAAAGGAATAAAAATTCGGAGTAACAGGTATCAAGCATCTATGGCTTCTGTAGGAAAGGAGTCCATCCAGGGAAATGTCTGTATGAAAGCCATAATGTTGATATACATACACTGCAGGGAGGTTTCGTGAAATGTCAGAAGAAAAGAAAAATCAATCCAAAGGGAAAGGAGGTAAGGCAGCCCTTGCGGTATGCGTTGTAATCATTATCGTGCTGCTTGGCGTAACCATCTATTTGCTGGTCAGCAGGCAGAAGGAAGATGAGCCGGTGAATCGTAATATTGTGGTGAATGAAAACAATGTGGAAGAAGTGCTGGCGGAACTGGAGCAGAGGCAGCCGGTGCCGGTCGGTTACTATGAGACTATCATGAATTCCACATGGAATTTTGCTACTGGAGATGCTGTTTCAGACAATGCATATGTGGAAAACGCAGAGGGAAATACGAATCCGGTTTATTTTGACGTTACACTAGCGGACACGGGGGAGACGATCTACGAGTCGCCGATCCTGCCGGTGGGGAGCCATCTGGACAATATTAAATTGGATACCAGCCTGCCGGAAGGGACTTATGACAGTATTCTTACATACCACTTGCTGGATGAGGAGAACAGGAGCATAAGCACCCTGAAGGTGACGGTGACAATCAATATCGGCCAGTAAGTGTCCGGGAAACCGTATGTGTATGGAGCGCTTAAAACGTTTTATGAACAAAGAGGAGGAAACAAAGATGTTCGATTACAGAAAAATATTGGCAGTATCCTTAATCGCATCCATGGTGATGGGAAGTTCTTCTGTAACGTTTGCGGAAGATAAGAAGGCGGAAGCCAGCGGATCAGGAAGCGTGGAGTATGTGGCGGAGGGAGATGTGTTTGATGTGATATTCCCGGTGGCTGCAGAAGGCACCTTTGACTATATTCTTGATCCTCAGGGACTGATTGCTGATACCAACAATGAAAAATATGCCGGCATGACTTTTGAGGCAAACCAGACATTATATTTTTTACGTGCATCTACTTCTAATGCTGCCAACAACTATATGCATAACAGCGATGAGATGAAAGTGGTGAATAAGAGCACACAGGCAGTAGATGTGGCTGTAACGGCAAAGGTTGCGGCTGTGGACGGAATTGTTATGGCTACGGACAGCAATGCACTTGCAAGCGTTGACGACCAACCACTGCTGTATCTGGCCGTATCAGGACAGGCGACAGGCGACGCATCAGCTGAGGAAACAGCAATTACCACAGACGGCGTTGCATTTACGAAATCCATTGCAGCAGACGAAAATGCATATGAGGTTAAATGGAATCCCACTAAGCAGCAGTATGAAATGGCTCTGACTGCGGCAGCCAGTGCGGATGGATATGCAGGCTTTAAATCTTACACCTTCCAGCTTACCGGCGCCTGCAATACATATTCCGGATGGTCAGCTTTAGAGGGCCAGGCGCCCCAGGTGGATCTGGTTTGGTCTGTGGATGACTTTACAGAGAGTGGGCCGCAGATGATTTTAAGTACAGAAGGTTTAATTACAATTACCGGATTAACATCTGATAAGAATTATAAAGCATTAAATATTACACATGATGGAGGAACAACAGAAGTAAAAGCAAATCTTACTTGGGATACCAGTGATTATAATAATACGACAGGTGGAGATTTGAAAATTCAGATGAATAGTTCATGGACAACATGGTTGGCTGGGCAGAATGTAACACTTAAACTTACTTTGACAGATGATACTGAGGTTACAGCGACAGCAAAATTTAATTAGTACAGTGTTGTATGAATTTTGAAATGAATGATATTTAATATCTGTGTCAATTGTATATTTGTTAAGAAACATGTAGCAAAGTATAAGGTTAACTTTGAAGAATGTGCGAATGATGCAGATAGAAAGTGTTGTTTATCCGAGAGTGCAATAATGTGCTAGATTATTGAAAATAATCAAAGATTTTATAGTGGAACTAATACAATAAACTATTGGATAAGATACAAATTTTTTGATTTGACTTATCCAATAGTTTTGGAAATATCAAAGTTCCAGTCATAGGGAGAAAATGAAAAAAAAAGATTGTGTCTACAATATAATATTTAAACAGGAAGAAGTTATAAAGACTTATGAGAAATGGGTTTATGTATTGCAAAATAAAAATATGATATCTGAATACCTTATGCAAAATAATTATCATAAAATTGCTATTTATGGTTTGGGAAGGATAGGAAAACAATTATATAAGGAGTTGGCATCTTCCCAATTGACGGTATCTTATGTAATTGATCAGGGTTATAGTATTACAAACAAATATTATAATCAGGTTCCATGTTATCATCCGGATGATAGATTGCCAAATGTAGACTTAATTATAGTAACTGTTCCCAGTGAGTCAGAAGAAATTATTAAGAATTTAAACAAAAAAGTTTCTTGTTCTGTAAAATCTATTAACGAGGTTTTATTTGTTATTGAATAATCAAAATTTATTATATATTAAGATTGGAGCGATTATGAAAAATGAAAATAGTGCAGGAGGGCTAAAAAGTAAGGAAAGTTTAAGAACAAAAATTGTATATGCTGATGATAAATTTTTTTGGGTAAATGATGAAGTGATAAATGGATTATATACGATTGACAGAAAAAGCTTTGAGGTGAAAAATGTTTTAAATTCATCTCAGTTATTCAAATATTGTAGATCTAAAATAATGTCTATTTTTTCATGGGAAGAAAACATTGTTATTGTACCTTGCGAAGTAAATACAAAATGGATTATTTATAATACAAAAAATGAAAAAGTACAATATAAGGATGTTGTAACAACAAAAGGTCGGACAGCAGGGGTTTGTATAGTTGAGGAACAAGGAATTTTGATACCTGCATCATCTGCAGATCCTGCTTTTATAGTTGATTTAAAAACTTTGACATGTATACAAATTATAAAAAATTGGGCAGGAAAAGTATTGGAAAGAGATGAAGTTTTACCGACAGGTTCAGGAACAATAGTCGGTAAAACCGTTTTTTTCTATTTATATAATACAAAGTTTTTTTTCGAAATCGGAACAAAAAATATTAATAGATACAAAATAGATATTCCTGAAAGAATATTCAGTATGGATTGTTATAATGATGAAATATGGATTTTACCAACAAGAGGAAATTATATTTATACAGTGAATACTAAAGGAGAGATATTGGATAAATATAAATTGTTCATTGATAAGAAACAGATTCTAGTATCTGATTTTGTGAGAATTATAGCTATGGAACAGTATATTTTTATGCTTCCAAATACGAATGAAAAGATTGGCGTATATGATAAAGAAAGAAGGAAGTTTTTCTATATTGATCTGGAAAAAGAAGGATTACACAACATATTACCTATAGAAGAGCAAATGGTACCTTATTGGGGATATCATATTGAAGATGGAAAAATATTTTTTTTACCATTAGGAAAAAGGTTAATTATAATTGATTTGAATACATTAGAGTGTAAAAAAGTAGATGTTTTTTTACCTGATTTTATATCTGGTAATACATTATGGTATTGGTATGTATGGAATCAGTGTATTATCAAAGGCAGAATAAATAACGAGACGGATAAAAATTCATTAAGATTATATTTTAAGATAATTATAAGAAATATGGATAATTGTTCAATAAAAAATCCAATTATAGGACAGCTAATTTGGAAAAAGGTTCGTAAATAAAAAGATCAATTATTAACAATATTATTTTTCTATAAAAAGGAATGGTGTAATTAATGAAGATTTTAATTTATGGGCTTGGACAAGGGCTTGATTTAGTTGAGAAAAGAATAAGAGGAGAGCATAAAATCATTGGATATACGGATTCATATTCAGATATTACTGTTTTTAGAGGCAATCCGTTTTATAAATTAGAAAAGTTGCAATCCGTATTTTTTGATTTTGTTGTAATCGTAATAAAAGATAAAAAGGTTGCTTGGGAGGTTCGTAATTTATTAATAGACAAGTATGGATTATCTGAGAATCAAGTTGTTCCTTTCTTTGTTTATGCAAATTATGAGTTACATAACTGGAAACTAGAAAATTATAATTTGATGGAAATACGGGGTTTGATTTTTGGAAATTCGCATGCTAAATGTGGATTTTTGGAGCAAGAGCTAGAAATTCCAATGATAAATTTTTCTGTCTCTGCACAAGATATTTACTATAATTATAAGATATTTGAAAAGTGCATCTCAGATTGGGGAGATAAGTTTAAAAAATTACAATATATTATTATAGACTTATATGATTATTGTTATTTTAACTATGATATTTCTATGTGTTTACATGCAGTAGGTTATATATTAGGAGGAGGATATTTAGAGGAACATAATTTTAAAAACAATCCCAATTATAGTAAGTCATTTATGGATGAGTTGTTTGCAAGGTTCTATATTCCTGATAAAACACATATTATGCAGGTTTTATTTGACAGTATTTTTTTGAATTTTGAAGAATTATATAAGGAAGATCGTTATCACCATATTGAGAAGAATGCAATGCTAACACAAGGACCAATTTTAGGCAGTGCAATTGCAAAAAGAAACGAATTAACAATAGAAGAAAATATAAAAATAATGAAATTATTTTTACATGATATTTACACATATAATCCAAATATTCAAATTATTTTTACACTAATTCCAAGGTATGCGGCAATGGAATATGCGATAAGACCATTTATCAAAAAGTGGGAAAGTGAATTTAATGACATAGTATTACAATTTTGTAATAAGTATAATATATATTTTTTGAATTATAAAGATAAAAATGAAATTTCAGAAAATCCGAATTTTTATTACGATGTAGAGCATTTGAATACTGTGGGAGGACGGGTACTTTCATCAATTTTAAATGAAGATTTACGAAAACTAAAAATATAGATAGGGATGAGGAAATGCTAAATGGATAGTTATATAGTCAGTTTTTGTATAGCAACTTACCAACGATATGAGATTGTTAAAGAGCTGATAATGGAACTTTTGTCTGTAGATAGTGACAAGTTTGAAGTGGTAGTCTGTGATAATTGTTCTAAAGACGGAAGCTTTGAAAAAATCAAAGAGATAAAGGATGTACGTCTACAAATATATGCGAATGACAGAAATATTGGAAGTCTGGCTAATATGTGTGCAGCGCTAGATCGGGGCAGAGGACACTATCTTTTTTATATAAATGATCGAGATAATGTAGATTCTTTTAAAATTAAAAAATTAATTACAATTCTTGAAAGAATAGACAAGGAAGATGTAGCGTTTGCAAAATGTATAGACGATTTCAGTCCAGAGAGAGATTATGACATCTTTTTATGTGGAAGGGAAGCTTTGTTGGAATTTGGCTGCAGGATTGCTCACCCTACAGGATACCTTTATCGATATGATGCATGGAATAGTATTGTAAAAAGAAGAAATTTATTTGAGCAGCAATGTTATGGAGATTATCCCTTTACGCAGATTTGTGCAATTTTATCACAAGCATATAATGGAGCAATTATATATGGAGATATTTGTAATTTAAAAAGAAGAAGAATTGATTTTTCAAAAGTCAAGTCAGGATATTATAGTAACAGGAAGGATAAGCGATTATGGTACACTCCAGAAGTACAGTGGAGAGAATTAATGATAGCATATAAATTTTTAATTATAGAAGGAATTGATAAAGAACAGGTGGATGAGGTACTGTCGAGTAGATATCAGGAATACTTAAGACGTGTGGTAATAGAATATAAAAATATTATTGCAAAACCGGAAAATACATTACATTATAATTTGGAATTGTCTAATGATATGTTTCTCACTAGAGTAAAATCAATAAGAAATGGATTGTTTTTATGGAGAAGGATGATAAGCTTTTGTACTAATATGAAAAAGAAAGATTTATTAAAAAGGACAAACTATGATACAAAACAAATTATCATGTTATATTTAACAGATTATGGAAGGTGAACTATTTGAAAAAAGTTATTCTTACAGGTGCATCTGGATTTATTGGGAAATGGCTGTTGAATGATTTATTGAGTGCAGGTATTGATGTGACGGTCATAGTAAGAGACAAGAGAAAGATAAATATCGACTTATGTGATAAAGTGCATATTTACGAAAGTGAATATTGCGATTATGATAAGCTTTCTATCCCTCAAGATAGTTATGATGCATTTTTTCATTTGGCATGGCAGGGAGTTGCAGGAGAAAGCAAAAATGATTTAGTGATTCAGACAGAAAATATTGGGATGTCTGTTGCATCCTTATCTTTGGCGAAACGGTTGCAATGTAAAAAATTTATTGCAACTGGGACAGTGGCTGAATATGCTTATTGTGAAAAAATAATGGATTTTAGCCAGAAACAGACTCCAAATGATATTTATGGAGCAATGAAGATTTCTGTCTATTATGTTTTAAGCGTTTTATCTAGAAGAGAAGAAATTGATTTTATCTGGGCTGTTTTACCCAGCACATATGGGGAGGGACGAAATAATAATAATATTATTACATATACGATTCAAAAACTTCTTAGAGGAGAAAAACCATTGTATGGAAATCTAACACAGTTATGGGATTTTTTATATGTTAAGGAAGTGGCCAGAGCTTTAAGATTAATTGGAGAATACGGGATTTCAGGGAAAATATATGGGGTTGGAAGTGGACAATACAGAACATTGAGAGATTATGTATATACAATAAGAGATATTATTGATGAGCATTTGGAATTAGGAATTGGTGAACTGATGGAGATGACGCAAAGGTCCAATAGTTCTTGTGTAGGAAATTATGATTTAATAAAAGATACTGGTTTTAAAGTCGAAATTGGGTTTGAACAGGGAATAAAGTATACAATTGATTATTATAAAAATAAAATGAGAAAATAAATTTTTCCCTTTTAAAAGGGTTATCAAATTTTTTCTCGCAGAAAAGAATGATGTATTTTTGTTAGGTAATTAGTTGGAAGAGGGATCTTTTGAAGTTATTCAGCATTTGGCAGAATATTTTAAATATAATGGAGATCATACTATCGTTTTGTATGGCTTGGTATAATCATGGTTTTCACAGCAATATATGAGGAAAAGGCAGACCTATGGATGTATCAATTACTGTAATCATACCAGTCTATAACGTGGAAAAATATCTGGTACAGTGCCTGGAAAGCATTGTGGGACAATCTGTTTTATTTGATGAAGTAATCTTGGTCAATGACGGCTCCAGTGATAAAAGCCTGTCGATATGCATGGAATATTGTTCAAATTATAAGTATTTTAAACTAATCAACCAAAACAACCAGGGACTTTCAGCAGCACGCAACAAGGGTTTGGAATGTGCGTCAAAAGAATATGTGATGTTCCTTGATTCGGATGATTATCTGAGAATGGATACAGTAAAGCTGCTGAAAGATAAATTATGTAAATTTCCCATGGATGCGGTGTATTTTGACGCGGATATTAGATGTGAAGATGGCTGTACTGACAGAAAGAATATTTACGAAAGAAAATCAGCATGCTTAGACAGAACTTTGATGAGCGGCTGGGAGTTCTTTTCAAAGTGTTATCCTGAAAATTATGTCGTATCCGCCTGTATGGCAGTTTACAGAAAAAAAGCAATCGATAATGCAGGGGCCGTATTTCCTGAAGGATTATATTATGAAGATAATTTTTTTTCATACATATTTATGATTCAGGCAAAATATGTGTCTCATATTTCTGAAAAACTATATCAAAGAAGGTATCGGGAAGGCTCTATAACAACCAGCGCCAATTCAGAAAAAAAAATTATGGATTTCATAAAAATTATACTGCTGATATGGAACGAAATCATCCGTATGAAGGATATGGAATCTCCAGAAAAGAAAAGAATATTATGGAGGTTTATTGACGATTATTGTGGTTTGGCAATCGGACGCTATGGCTTATGCCTAAAACAAGACATTCTGACAGGAAGTGATGCAAGGGAATTGTTTTGTGATATGGCAAAAAAATATGGATTATTATTAAGAAAATACCCACTGGATGATGAAGCGGAAAATCTTTTTTTACTGAATCGGATACTAAGAAACCTCTGTCAGATAGACCGGTATTGTCCTGAAGAAAGGATTAGCATCAGACAAGCCATTGAAAAGATGGAGGAAAAGCAGGACGGTATCTATCAAATGTTGTTATGTGGTCTGCCGTTAAATTCAGAAAGGCATAAAGTAGGTATTTATGGAACGGGAAAATATACGGATGGTCTTCTCTCTATATATGAAAAAGTGATCGGAAACATCTCATGTGACCTGGTGTTTATAGATTCTTATAGAAAAAACGGACTTTATAAGGAAAGGAAAGTAATAAATTACCGGGAAGTGGATGATAGCTTTGACATGGTTGTTATTTCCAGTTTTTTGTATAGAAAAGAAATGATAGAAAATATAAAAAGCGTCAATAAAAAAGTTTTTTTATATGATTTCTTTGAAATTATAAAAGAAGATGTGTTTTCTGGATACGATAGTATTCCATTATTTCAAAAATGACAGCCAGTTTTTCGGTAAATCAGTATGCTCATAAATATAAATGGATTTTAATAGAAAAAGGAAAAGGTCAATAATGATAAAAGTATCTGTTATCATGCCGGTTTATAATTCAGAAAAGCATTTGAAAACAGCACTGGAAAGTATATTAAAACAGACATTAAAAGAAATCGAAATTATCTGCATAGATGATGGATCAACAGATGCTTCTGTACAAATACTGCAGGAGTATCAGAAGAGGGATGACAGAATTATTATTGCTAAGCAGAATCACTCTAATGCAGGAACGGCAAGAAATTATGGCATGGAAATTGCCACAGGAAAATATTATTCATTTTTAGATTCGGATGATTATTTTGTTCCGCAAATGTTGGAAAAAGCTTATTTGAATGCAGAAGATCAACAGGCGGATTTGGTGATTTTTGATGGGGAATATTTTGTAGATGAACTAAGATCAGCATATGATTCTGCGGATTTTTTGGCAGAAACATTGATACCGGATGGAGCCGGCTTTGATAATAAGAAAAAACTTCCGTATATTATGAATATATCAAATCCGGCTCCCTGGAACAAGCTTTTTTTATCCAAATTTATCAAAAAAAATCAAATTAAATTTCAGGAATGCAGAAGGGGAAACGATCTTTTTTTTGTGGAAATGGCTTTGGTATTGGCTGAGAAGATTGGGGTTGTTAAAGAAAATCTTGTATATTACCGGACAGGTAATGGTATGAGCCTGCAAGGGACAGTCAGTGAATCACCGGATTATTTTATTAGTATCTTGTCAGATATCCGTGCGGAGCTAAAGAAAAGAAAAATGTTTGACGAGGTGGAAAAGAGTTTTAAAAGTTTATGTCTGGATAATTGTATTTATAACTTGGATAATGTGGCAAGTCCCTCTTCTCTCGAAAAGCTGTACGGTGTGATAAAAGAATACGCTTTTAAAGAATTTGAAATTTTGGACAGCTTTGAGAAAGATTATTATAATCCGTATTTATATCAAGAATATCTTTTTGTAAAAGAGCACTCTCTTTTGGAATATTGTATGGAAAGGTATAGAAAAAAGTGTAAGAGGAACACGGTTAAGAAATATTTGTTTCCTTTTGAGAAAGTGGGAAAAGACAGCCGGATTATATTGTATGGGGGCGGACGAGTAGGGAGAAGCTTTTATGACCAGATAAGAAAGAACCGTTATTGTATTTTAGAATCATGGGCAGATAAAAAGGTGAAGGAATACGACTCTTTTCCATTGATGTTCCCGGAACAGGTCAATTGGCAT
This sequence comes from uncultured Lachnospiraceae bacterium, assembly GCA_949840805.1. GTDB lineage: Bacteria > Bacillota > Clostridia > Lachnospirales > Lachnospiraceae > Brotaphodocola. The sequence goes on from CATKXR010000025.1 coordinate 16,810, forward strand.
AAAAGCGATTATATAGTGGTAGCGATAGAAAAGAGGCATGTTGCAGCGGAAATTATCAATAACATTCATGAGGCATATGCAGTTCCATATGAAAAGATAATATGGGAAGATCCGGTTTTATAAAAGATAAAAGAAAGCACAACGGATTATCGCAGGAGAAAGGGATAACTATGGAATATATTATCGTGCAGGCAGGCGGGAAGGGAAGCCGCCTTGGATATCTGACCAAAAACAAGCCCAAGGCCCTGGTCCCGGTGGACAACCTCCCCATGCTCTTCCATTTATTCCGGAAATACCCGGAGAAACGGTTTGTCGTGATCGCAGATTACCAAAGGGAGGTGCTGCGGGAGTACCTTTCCTGCTTTGCCGAAGTGAAATACCAGGTGGTGGACGCGCGTGGGACCGGGACCTGCTCCGGAATCCGCCAGGCCCTGGAGCTGATCCCGGACAGGCAGCCTTTTATGCTGGTGTGGTCGGATCTGGTCCTTCCGGAAGGGATGGAGCTGCCGGAAGGGTACGGGGATTTCCCCGAAAAGGATGTACCGGGAAGCCCCGGGGATTACATCGGGATCGCACAGACCTTCCCCTGCCGCTGGAGCTACCGGGAGGGATGTTTCCGGGAGGAGCAGTCCTCGGAATACGGGGTGGCGGGATTCTTTTTGTTCGGGGACAAGGGCAGGCTTTCGGGGGTGCCGGAAAGCGGGGAGCTGGTGCGGTGGATGCAGGGACAGAGGATGCAGTTTCGGGAGCTGGGCCTGGCAGGGACAAGGGAGTTCGGCATACTGGAGGAGTATGAGAAGCTGGGGCGGGAAAAATGCCGGCCCTTTAACCGGATCACCGTGGAGGGCGGGGTGCTGACCAAGGAGCCGGTGGACGGGCAAGGAAGGGAGCTGGCCGCCAGGGAGAGGGACTGGTATGAGAAGGCTGGGGAGCTGGATATCCTGGTCCTGCCCCGGATCTACGGGACGGATCCTTTGCGGATGGAGTACATAAAAGGGAAAAATATATATGAGTGCCGGCTGTCCCACGAAGAGAAACGGGAGATACTGGAAAAACTGGTGGGCGCCCTCCATCGGCTCCATGAATCGGGGAAGGCAGCCGCGGATTCCTTCAGCATGAAGGAGGCGTATTATTACAAGACCATGGGGCGCCTGGGGAAGATCCGGGATCTGGTTCCTTTTGCCGGGGAGCGCCGTATCCGCATAAACGGGAAGGACTGCCGAAACGTGTATTTTTATAAAAGGGAGCTGGAGGAGAAGCTGGGGCGGATTGCCAGTAAGGATTTCCGCCTGATCCACGGGGACTGCACCTTTTCCAACCTGATGCTGCGGGAGGACGGGACACCGGTGCTGATTGACCCCAGGGGGTACTTCGGGTACACGAAACTGTACGGGGACGTCCGGTATGACTGGGCAAAGCTTTACTATTCGGTCGTGGGCAATTATGACCGGTTCAACCTGAAGGATTTCCGGCTGGACATTGGGGAACGGGAGGTTTTCCTCACGATTGGGTCCAACGGCTGGGAGGATATGGGGCAGGACCTTTTGGAGCTGACAGGGGCAGAGGAGTGGGAGATCAAACTGCTGCATGCGGTGATCTGGCTGTCTTTGACCACCTATGCGTGGCAGGATTATGACTCGGTCTGCGGTGCTTTTTACAATGGGTTATATTATCTGGAGGATGTGTTATGATATCGTATTTTGAGAAACAGATGGCTGAGCTGGACCATTCTCTCCACTCTCTGGACACGGGGATGTTCGGGAAGCTGGTGGGGGAAACGGCAGGGGTGCTTAAGGCAGGGCATAAGGTGATCGTGTCGGGGCTGGGGAAGAACGTCCCGATCTGTGAAAAGTTTGTGGGTTCCATGGTATCCATGGGCCTGGACGCCTGTTTTTTACATACCAATTCCGCGGTCCATGGGGATATGGGGCTGGTAAAGGACGGGGACCTGGTGATCCTTTTGACAAAGAGCGGGGAGACTACAGAATCCATTTACCTGGCCAGGCTCTTAAAGGAGCGGGAGATCCATATGTGGCTTCTGACCTTCGCGGGGGAGAGCACCCTGGCAAAAGAGATCCCTGACAGCCTGGTCCTGGACCTGGGCCATGAAGGGGATCTGTGGAACATCATGCCGAACAACTCGACAACCATGAACCTGATTGTGCTTCAGGGTCTGGCGATGATGGCCGCGAAAGAGCTTGGGGTGGGGATCGGGGATTTTAAGAGGAACCACCCGGGCGGCCATATCGGGGAAGTGTTAGGCCATGTTTAGGGAGCTGGCGGGCCTGGCCATGGGGGCGGCGGAGTGGCAGCTCTTCCGGGCCAGGTTCCTGGTCCATGATAAGAAGGTGGTGGTTGTCCTGGCCCATGACAACCGGAAGCTGGATTATTATGCCCTGTACTACCTGAGGAATTTTATGGGGAGGAAATATGCGGACCGGGCGGTCATCCTGACGGATGAGGAAGCCGCCTGTAAAATGGCCCGTAAAATGAAAAAGGAAGGGCTGCTGCCGGATTCTGCCAGGATCTGCCTGTACCCGGAAGAGAGGATCCGCCGCCTGTACCAGTATTATTCCTTTTATAAATTTTCAGATAAGATTGTGTTTACCTATACAGACTCCCCCGGTGACAACCAGCTTGGGAAGGCTCTGAGGGAGACGGCGGTGGATGAGAGGGACGCGGTGTGCCTGGGATTCTACCACCTGAGGGGGATCCCGGAAAGGGAAGGCGCAGGGGGGCGGGCCTATGTTTGACTATAAGCTGGCGGAAGTGGAAAAAAAGCTGCGAGGGATGCATGGAAAAGGTTTTTTCAATAAGAAGAGGGTGTATTTGTTCGGGGTGAGTGAAAACACCCGGCAGATCATCCGGATTCTGCGGTCCTTTCCTGTGGAGCCGGCCCGTGTGCTGGACAATGACAGGAAAAAACAGGGGACTTACTGCTGCGGGGTGGAAGTGGTCCCGGTGGAGGCCGTCCCCGGGATGGGGGACGAAAAAAACCTCTACATTGTCTGCTCCCTGTACTGGCGTGAGATGGCGGCCCAGCTCCTGGACAAGGGTGTAAAAAAGGAAAATATCCTGAGCCTGTACCGGGAGGAATCCCTGTGGGAGTGCCTGTGCCAGGCGGTCCGGGGGAAGCGGGTCTATGACAGGCTGACGAGGCGGTACGGGGAGGTGCCGGTATTCCTCTGCCCGTACACGGGGACAGGGGACATCTACTTAATCGGCACGTTCTGGAAGCAGTATACGGAGAAAAACCAGATAGAAGACTATGTGTTCGTGGTGATCAGCAAAGCGTGTGAAAAAGCGGCGATGCTGTTCGGGATAAAGAACATTGAGGTATTGGAGAAAAAGGAAGAAAGCTGCTGCCTGATCCGGTATTACATGCTTTGCCGGGAAAAGGTGGACTTAAAGATCCTGAATGATGCGTGGGGCCAGGTCCACACCAACACATCGGAGTGGTTCCGGGGTTATAAGGGGCTGCACTTTACGGAAGTGTTCCGGAGGTTTGTATTCGACCTGCCGGAGACGTCACAGCCGCGTCACCCGTTGATCGGGGAGATGGATGCGAAAGAGGAGGAGACGTTTAAAAGTCTGGGGCTGGAGGCAGGGAACACGGTGGTTTTATCGCCGTATTCCAACACCCTTGCGGACCTCCCCGGGGAATTCTGGGAGGAGCTGGCGGGGAGGCTGAGGGGGAAAGGGCTGAAGGTCTGCACGAACAGCAGCGGGGAGGCGGAGCCTGCGGTAAAAGGGACGGCGGCCGTGTTTTTCCCGTTAAACCAGGCGCCCCGGTGGGTGGAAAAGGCGGGTTATTTTGTGGGGATCCGGAGCGGGTTTTGCGACATGGTCAGCGGGGCGAAGGCAAGGAAGGTAATTCTGTACGGGAAGAATGACCGGTTCTTCAATGCCAGCTCTTATGAGTATTTTAACCTGAAGGGAATGGGGCTGTGCGGGGATGCGGAGGAGATGGAGTTTGAGAGCGGCGACCGGGAGCTGTGTGACAAAGTGGCGGGAGCGCTGCTGGCGTCCAGGCGTGATGGCAGTCAGGATAGGAGAGGAAGAGACAAGCTATGGCAAGAAAAAGCATTCATTTGATCAATGACCTCCCGCATATTTATGAGCTGGAGGATATGATAAGGTTCTGCAGGGATCATAAGCATTTGTATATCTACGGGAGGGGAGAGGACCAGGAATACCTGCTGAAATATTTTGACATGTGCGGCGTGGAAACAGCCGGCTACGTGGTGTCATACCTGCGGGAAGAAGAGCCTCCTTTTGTGTACCGGGAGATGCCGGTAAGGCTTGCGGGGGACGTGGCGGGGGAAGAGGGCGCGGGCTTTATCCTGGCCCTGCCGGACCGGTATTACGGGAAGGTCATCCCCCTGCTGCGGGAGAGAAATTTCCGGGATTATTTTGTCATGTCAGAGTACAATAAGCAGGCGATCGCTAATCAGATGCGCCCCCGCTGCCAGGAGGAAATGACTTTTGAGGTCAGCCTGGCGGACCACTGCAACTTATCCTGCCAGATGTGCGACCATTATTCCCAGCTCTCGGAGCCGTGGTTCGTGGATATGGGGCAATATGAGAAGGACATGGCGCGCATGGGGGAAGTGTTCGGCCACAGGATCGGGGCAGTGACCCTCTTAGGAGGGGAACCTACCCTGCATGAGGATATCATAGCGTGCATGCGGATTGCCCGCCGGGAATTTCCGGAAGGGGAAGTGATCCTCCTGACCAACGGGGTGCTGCTGGCGGAGCTGGAGCATTCGCCGAAGGGGAACTTCTGGGAGACGTGCCGGGAATACGGGGTGCATATCAGCGTGACGGTCTACCCGATCAGGCTGGACTACGGAAGGATCGAGGAGCTGGGGAAGAAATACGGGGTGCCGGTATTTCTCTCTTCCAATATCCATGCGGACGAAAAAACGAGGGAGAAGAAGATCTCGGACAAGCATACGCTGGATTTGGAAGGGAAGGTGGATAAGTTTTATTGCGTGAGCTGCCTTTATTTTAATAAGTTTAACGTGCTGAAGGACGGCCGTCTGTACATGTGTCCGGTTGCCGCCCACAGCGATATCTTCAACCGGTCGTTCCGGGAAAACCTGGAGATTTTGGAAGGGGACTTCCTTGACATTTATGAAATCAGGAGCTGGGAGGAGGCGGCCCGGTTCAGCAGCAGCTATGTGCCGTTCTGCCGTTACTGCGATCTGAAGCGCTGGGGGCACCATTCCCCGTGGAAGGCAAGCGGCAAAAAGATTGAGGAATACATATAAAGTAAACGGATAAAATGCGGAAGGCAGGGGATGGGAAAATGGAAAAACGGTATATCCGGCAGTTAGGGATGGAGCTTTCGCCGCTGGGGTTCGGGATCATGCGTCTGCCCATGAACGGGGAGACATTCCCAGGTGAGGTGTATGACCTGATCGACCTGGCCATGGAAGAAGGGGTCAACTATTATGATACGGCTTACCTGTACCAGAAGGGGAAGTCGGAAGCCCTGGTCCGCGAGGCGCTGGTAAAGCGGTATGACCGAGGCCGCTTTTATATAGCGGACAAGCTCCCGGTGTGGGAGTGCAAAAGCCAGGAGGACATGGAGCGGATTTTTCGGATTCAGCAGGAACGGCTGGGGGTGGAGCAGATTGATTTTTATCTTCTCCACGGGCTGTACCGGGATGTGTGGGAAGCGGTTCATGAAAAAGGGGTGCTGGATTTTTTGAACCGGAAAAAGAGGGAAGGGAAGATCCGCAAAGCCGGTTTTTCCTTTCATGACACCATAGAGGTCCTGAAAAACATAGAACAGGCTTATGAGTGGGATTTTGTCCAGCTCCAGATTAATTATTATGACTGGGAAGCGATCCATGTAAAAGAGTGTTACGAATATCTGGAAGAGCGGGATATCCCCTGCATGGTTATGGAACCGGTGGGGGGAGGGAGGCTCAGCAGCCTGCCCGAAGAGGCGGAGCGGGTTCTGAAAGAGGTCCATCCTGACCGTTCAGCGGCATCCTGGGCGATCCAATACGTGGCTTCCCTCCCGGACGTGGCGGTGATTCTGTCCGGGATGAACAGCGGGGAACAGCTCAGGGATAATATAGCCCGGTTATCGGAGATCCGGGAGATGACGGAAGCGGAGAAAGGGGCCATAAAGAAGGTGGTGAGAATCATTGACTCCTGCCAGACGGTTCCCTGTACGGGCTGCGGGTACTGCGTGGACGGATGCCCCGCGGGGGTGGATATTCCCCAGATCTTTAAACGGTATAACGATTCCCGTTTGTTTGAAAACATGGCAGCCTTTGACGCCGACTATTTCATGTTTTTGCCGGAGAAAAGAAGGGGGGATGCCTGTATCCAATGCGGGAGGTGCGCCGCAAGATGCCCGCAGAAGATAAAGGTGCCGGAAGAGATCGGAAGGATCCACCGGTATGCCGTCGGTTTGTCCCTGGGCGTGGAGGAAGGCGGCCTGGACGGCCTGCTGGAGAGGTGCAGGGGGAAAAAGATCATATGCTTTGGGGCGGGCCTGCGAGGGATAAGGGGGAAGGCGTTCCTGGAAGGGGAAGGTCTGGAAGTAGCTTATTTTTGTGACAATGACAAGGCAAAATGGGGGGCGGAGGCAGAAGGGACGGAAGTGGTCAGCCCGGAAAAGCTTGGTGAGATATATGCAGGAGGGGATGTCTGTGTGCTGGTGACGAGCATGTACCAGAGGGAGATCCGGGAGCAGTTAAAAAGCATGGGGATTGATGTCTGTTAAGGCAAAAGGACGGCGGGTTATCGGATAAAAACGGAAACAGATAACCGGGAAAAGCGCTTAGGAGCGGGAGGGAAACATGGTATCCGTAATCATACCAATCTACAATACAGAACCATACCTGGAGGAATGCATCCGTTCCGTATGCGGCCAGACATACCGGGACCTGGAGATTATCCTGATCAACGATGGCTCAACGGACGGGTGCGGAGAGATCTGCAGAAGGTGGGAAAGACTGGATCCGCGAATCCGGTACATAGAGAAGGAAAACGAAGGCCAGGGGGCGGCAAGGAACTTAGGGATCCGTATGGCATCCGGGGATTACCTGGTTTTTGTGGACTCGGATGATTACATAAGCAGAAACCTGGTTGAACAGGTACACCAGTATATTGTAAAACAGGAAGCAGAGATTTGTGTATACGCCCATTACGGCATTGGGGACAGGCTGTATGAAACCCCTTTGGATTATAAGATTTCAAGGGGCTGTAATATAAAGGAAAATAAAGAATTATTCGGCAATATGACGCCTGTGTTGTGCAATAAAATGTTTTCTTCCCAACTGATAAAGAACGCCGGCATTACGATGAGCAACCGCATGTGTGAGGATCTGGTATTTAACGCACAATTATATGCCCGGGCGAAAAAGATCTGTATGCTTGATATTCCTCTGTACTATTACCGGTACAGGCGGGAAGGAAATATGACTACGGATTATGGCAGATATATGGAAGTGGAGCAAAGCATTGACGAGCTGAACCGGATTTTTAAAAGAGCAGGCATTTTTGAGGAGAATTGGGTCAGTTTGTATGAAATTTCTTTTGCTATGTTTAAAGAAATTTTGTTCCGGATCAAAAAAAGAGAGGATTTTAATGTACCCCGGGAGATAAAAAACCAGTACCCCATTTTTTTGAATTCATTCCGAAAATGTCTGAAAAAATGGTTCTTTTCTTTTGTGGAAACGGACATGCAGGAAAAGAATTATCTTTTAGTTGGCAGCTATAATTTACGGTCTCTGGTTCATGCGCTGCTGCTTGACGAGGATTTCCTGAGGGAAGATTATGGAGCCTGCAGCATTATCAGTTTGATGTCAGAGAAGTCAGAGGATGCTTTGCCGCTTGAAAAGTGGAAGTATAAAAATGCCTACCGAAAACGATGTGTGGAGCAGGATGTCAGGAAGGCCTTCTGCCGGAAAAAAGAAGCAAAAGGGATTGATTATATAGTTGTGGATCTGATGGATGAGGTTCTGGATCTGGTTGAGATCCGGGACGGGTCTTATATCACGGAATCAGAATTTTTAAAGGAAGCAGGAGGAGAGGATCTGGAAGGTTATAATAGGATCCCTTTCCTGTGTGAAAAAAGAAGGGTTCTTTTTCGGCAGTATGTGGCGCAGTTTTGCCAAAAACTGAAGGAACTAGAGATACCGGTTATTGTAGTTAAAGAATATTTATGCGAAAAGCACAGCATGTATTACGATATGGCCTCTTTTTATGATGAGATAGAGGAGATTCGGGAACAGAACCGGGAACTGGAATGGTGTTATGGCCAATTATGCATGCATTTGCCGGATGCTGTGGAAGTGGACGCTTCCGGGTTTGAAGAATTACAGTTTACTTATGAGGGATTTCCTTTTGGGTGCAGGCCCGTCTATTATAACCCGGTGTATTACCAGAGGATGGCGGTGCGGATGGGTGAGAGGAATCATAGGAAAAAGGTGTATGCCCGCCATGGTGCCACAGGGGAATCCCGGCCGGGGCAGCCGGACAGCGATGGAATTTTTAAGAAATCTGAGGTGAATGACAGTTGCCACATAACAGGGAATTATTGAAAAGGCTGAGAATATACACAGAGGAGTTTGATCTTGTTTTCCTTATCTGGAAAAAAGGAAAAGCCGTGGAAAGGTGGGTGGACGGATTATGTTCCTCAAAAGCGGTAAAGCATACAGAAAAAAGGATACTGGTTCTGTCGGTCCTGGAGAGGCAAAAAGGCAGGAAGGAAGGTGTCTGGACTTACCGGCATATTCCGGAGACGGAAGCGGAGGAGCTGCACAGGCTTTACCATATGTATGAGTTTTCAGATCGTTTCCGGGTGTTTCCGGAGACGGAAGCCTGCGGAAACCTGTTTAATTTCTTTCAGACAGGGATTCTTGGCCAGGAAGAAGTATGGGAAGCGTATCTGAAATAAACTGCCATAGGCGGTTTATGTGTTTGAGTATGGATGGGAAATGAAAGGGCCAGATGATCCGGTGTTTTTGCTGCAAGGGCCAGGCTGCCAGCCGGATGGTTCCGGGGCATAGAAAGTGACGAGGAGGCGCATGGTATGGACCGGATGCATTATAAAGAAATGACGGAGAGCATAGAGCGAATGGTTCAGGAGAAAGCCATTCAGGGAAAGCAAATATTCCTGTTCGGCCACTGCAATGCCACGGAGGAGCTGGCGGACTGGCTGCTGGAGGCCGGGTTCCCTATCGAGGCAATCCTGGATAACAACCGGGACAAACACGGGAACCGGTATCGGGGGATAGAAATCCGGCCGCCTCAGGCGGTCCTGGAGTGTCCGGCGGGGCAGGGACTGGTGTGCATAGCGGCCCGGGCCTATGCGGCCATGGCGGACCAGTTGAAACGGATCGGGTACAAAGGCTCCGTGCGCAAGGTGGTGGATTACAACAGCTATGCGGAATATTCCCTTTCAGAAGATACCATTGCCCGCAGGCAGGAACGGGTAAAACGGGGGATCCGGCTGCTGCGGGGGCTGGAGGAAAGACATCCAGGATGTTATAAGATCTTATGCCCGTTTTCTGCATTGGGGGACATTTATTTTACGATGTCATACCTGCCCTATTTTATGAAAAAAAAGGGCATTGAAAAATGTATGGTCGGGGTAATCGGGAAGGCCTGTGAGGAAACCGTCCGGCTTTTCGGCTCCTATGAAGTGGAATCGCTGGTCCAGAAAGACATGGATGAGATAGTGCAGGCGGCTTTGTATACAGAGGACAGGAATGTGTTTATCCCTCACCAGGACAGGCCCTATGTAGTGGCCCTGTCAAAGGCATTACATATCTGCAAAATCCCGTTGGAGCGGCTTTACTGCTGTGGGGTATTCAGCCTTGCGCCTGGCACGCCGCCCTACCGTCCGGTCCGTCTGCAGGCTTACGGAGGGCTTGGGAGCATCCAGGCAGGAAAATCGGTGATATTCTCCCCCTATGCGAAATCTGTGACAGCCATAAGGAATGAAGTCTGGGAGCAGGTTGTGGGGGCATTCCGGGATCAGGGATATTCCTGCTACACGAATGTGGCAGGGGAGGAGAGGCCTCTGCCAGGGACTTTGCCAATCAGCCCGTCCATCCCGGAAGTCCAGTCGGTCGTGGAGCGGGCGGGAACCTTTGTGGGGATCCGAAGCGGCTTGTGTGATGTGATCCGGGAGGCCTCCTGCCGGAAGATAGCCTTGTATCCGGATTACCATTACTGCGGTACCAGGTGGAAGGCGATCGATATGTACAGGATAGAGGGGTGGGAAAATATAGTGGTGGAGGAAGGGTTCCAATGGAAAATGAGCTGATTTTATCAACGCTTCCCAAGACCTGGGTGTTTGACCTGGACGGGACGGTTGTGAAGCACAACGGATATAAGACGGACGGGGAGGACACGTTGCTGGAAGGGGCGAAGGAATACTTAGACGGCCTGCCAAAAGAAGACAGGGTAGTTATTTTCACCTCCAGGGAAGAGGGGGAGAGGGAGAAGACCCTGGGATTCCTGAAAAGACACGAGATACGTTTTGACCGGATCCTGTTCGGGATGCCTCCCGGGGAGAGGATTATTGTGAATGACAGGAAGCCTTCGGGGCTTGATATGGCGGTGGCAATGAATATAGACCGGGATTGTTTTGTCCTGCCAAAGATCATAAGGGAAAAGTGAGGTACTAAAGGTAAGATGGAATTTGAATTGACAGCCTCTATGATGTGCGCCAATTACGGCAATTTGGAGCGTGAAGTGAAGGAATTGGAGGAAGGAGGAATCGACTCCTTCCATATTGATGTTATGGACGGGCGGTATGTGCCGAATTTTGCCATGTCCTTAAACGACATGCGTTACATTGCATCTGCCGCTTCCAGGGCGGTCGATGTCCATCTCATGATTGAACATCCGAATAACTGTATTGACTTATTTTTAAGGAATCTGAGGAAAGGAGATACCGTATATATTCACCCGGAGGCAGAGTACCATCCATCCACCACTCTCCAGAAAGTGATCCATGCAGAGATGATTCCGGGAATTGCCATCAATCCGGGGACTTCCGTGGAGACAGTCATGGAGATGCTTCGGATTGTCAAGAAGGTGCTTGTCATGTCAGTCAATCCGGGAAACGCGGGGCAGATGTACCTGCCTTATGTGGGAAAGAAGATTACAAAGCTTTTAGCGTTGAAAGAGGATATGGATTTTGAGATTTACTGGGACGGAGCCTGCAGTGCAGATAAGATCATCGAGTATGCCCCTAAGGGGGTGAAAGGATTTGTGCTGGGGACGACCTTGTTGTTTGGGAAAGGAAGGCCATATGGGGAGACTCTGCAGAATATACGGGAGCTGAAATTCTAACAAAGGAAATTAGCCCGTCCGGCAAAAGGAGGAGCTGCGCTGAAGTTATAAAATCTTCAACGCGGCTCCCCCCTTTTGCTTCATTTTTATAAAATTTCATCTCTGCATCAAATTCAGCCTAAAATGATGTTTCTGATCTAAATCGTCTTGCCGGAAACTCTTTGAAGTGCTCTCTGGTAATTTTCATTTGCTTCACGGATAAAGTTCTCATCATTCTCTTTCTCCGGCGGGATATAAGCGCGGCCCATCTTTCTCTGACGGAGGTTAAACCGGTTCATCTCCAGTTCAAGAAGCTTTGCGTTCTCCCTCATCTCACTGCTTGCGGCAGCGGCTTCTTCATTTACGGAAAGGTTGGAGTTGATCGATTCATTGATCAGTTCCACCTGGGCGTGGATGCGGGAGATGGCATCTTCCTGTTTTGCAGATGCGTTTGAAATATTAGCGACGGTCTCAATAATGCTGTCAAGATCTTCTACAATATGCTGGAAGGTCTGAAATGCCTCGGAACTGGTCCGGCTTCCGTCTTTGGTCGCGCTCATGGTTGCTTCGATGAGAAGCTTGCTCTCATTGGCGGCATCTGCGCTCTTAAGAGCCAATACACGTACCTCATCAGCGACTACCGCAAATCCTTTGCCTGCTTCTCCGGCACGGGCGGCTTCCACAGCCGCGTTGAGGGCAAGAATATTGGTCTGGAAGGCAATATCGTCAATCAGCTTGATTACATTGGCAATCTTCTGAGAAGATTTGTTGATTTCATCTACCGACTCGACAAGCAGGGCCATCTTGGCGTTGCTGTCCTGCATATCCTGGCGCATGGATTGGGAAAGCTGGGTAGCATGCTCCATCTCCCTGGAATTCTGTATGACTAATTCCTTGGTTTCGTCTGTAGATTCAGTTAAGTCATTTACGGCTGAGGCCTGCTTTGATGCGGTGTCAGCCAGCATCTGGCTTGCATCCGCGATATGCTGGGAGGCGTTTGCCACTGACATGGCAATCTTAATGATTTTTGCAAACATAAAGTCATTGGACTGGACAAGGTGGTACAAATTCTTGCCCAGAGAGTCTTCGTCGGAGCGGATATTGACAAATACTGTCATATCACCTTGCGCGAGACGTTTCACTACCTGCACGTTCTCATGGATGCTTGCTACCATTTTCTGGAACGAGCGGATCATGGAACCGATCTCATTGTCCTCATTGCCTGCCAGCATGCGTTTGTCAAATTCAATCTGGTCCGCGCCGTCAGAAAGCTTCTCTGACCATTCGGCTACTGAGGTGATCGGGCCGGAAATCTGTTTTGCTGAACGGGTTCCGTAAAATACTGCGATCAGGAATCCGGCAAGAGCGCTTACAATGCACAAAATGATCATGCCCATGATCAGGCGGTCCAGTTCTTCGGTGGTTTTGTTGGCAAGGTTTTCATATTCATTGGATATGACATTCAGGCCGGCTATGACCTGTTGGGTCAAAGGTTTGATCTCTTCATTGAATCGTGCATAGGCAGTTTCTCTGTCGGTCTTTGCAAGCAGAAGAATCTCGGACGCCTGGGTATGCATCTTTTCGTGAGGCGCCTTGATGGAATTAAGGGTGTTTTGGATCACCGCATTGGAGAGGTCGTCATCATTGGCATTTGCCATCCACTGGCCTAAAAGGCAGGTATTAGGATCCAGGCTTCCTGTAAAATCCGTTCCGTTTTGGATACATTCATTAAAAAGCTCCAGCCATTCATAATGCTTGGCTAAGGCAGCCTGGGTACTGGCCTGATTATCCCGGTTGCCAGATACGGTGTGGTAATCTTTGTTGACCCGTATCAGTGAGATCAGAGAAATCACTACCAACAGACACATTACCCAGATGACACGGCTGTATCCGGACAAGATTTGCTTGCGGATAGATCTTACACCTTTTTTCTTCATTTCTAATTTCCCCTTTTTGTGCTGACATTGAATATAGTTAAAGCATTGAAATACTTGCAGAATGAACCCTGCAAAATAGGAATCATTCTTTCTTTACTATAGCAGAATCTTCCTGTTTGGTCAAGTGCGGATTCCATAGTAAGATTTATGGAAAAGGAAACAATGCAGCAATCAAGGGGAAGAAGGGGCTCCCCATTTCCTGATTATTTTATGGTAATCCTTCCCAGGCCGGAGGGATTGGCATATTCTGCCCCAACCGTGCCGCCGAGATAGTCCCTTATATAGGTAGTGATGGTGTCCACATCCACCATAACCTCATCCCTTAAAAGCGGGCAGGAAGGGAACATGCTCATGCCGTCGCCACCGGATTTCAGCCAGTAATTGTGAGAGGCCAGGGTGTAGGTTTTGTCCAGTTCAAGGGGTTCATCACCTACATAGATGTCTTTTACCCGGTATTCTCCGGAAACGCCCGTAAAATTGCCTCTTTCATCGGTTTGGACGTGGGAGGGGACGGAGGTGTCAATGGTATAGGCCAGGCCTGATACGTGGATAAAGCCGCCGTTTTCTTCCGGGCAGTACCGTGCTCCCATTTCCAGGGCGTCTTTTATCTGCTGGCCTGTGATTTCTACCATGCAGATCATATTTCCAAAGGGATAGACCTTTAAGGCATCCTCAAAGGTAATGTCTCCGGCTTCTATGCTGGCGCGGATTCCGCCTCCGTTGACAAATCCGATATCGGCGCCTAGCAGGATCCGGTAGGCATCGGCACAGAAGTCTCCTAAATTGGTCTCTGAATTTCTGACAGCCCGGCTGCCGGTGGCAGGATTCTCTGCCGTCAGTTTAACATCTGTACGGCCAAGGACAGTCTTTAAAGATTCCTCATATTGGGATTTAACCTGGGCAATGGCTTCAGCCATCTCCGGATCCGCCTGAGCTTTTCCATCCTGCCCTGGAACAGAATCCACCATATCCATAGTGATTTCTCCTGAGGGGGCAATGGTCATTTTCCCGATATGGGTGAATTTTGTCCCTGTCTGTGCCAGGGGGATCAGTACGCCGTCCTTGTTGGGGGCTTTTTCCATATAAGTTTCATGGGAATGTCCGTCAATAACTGCGTGAATGCCATTGGTGTGGGCAATAACGCTTTTGGAAGTCCAGCAGCTTTTCACGCCCTCGTTTCCAAGGTGGGCTACAAGGATGACATAATCCGCACCTGCGTCCGTGGCAGCGTCCACGGCCTTTTGGATCTGGCCGTAAAGGGCTTCGCCGGTTTCATCTCCGCACAGGTCATAAATATAGTTCCCGGAACCGTCCTGGAAGTAGGTTGGTGTGGACTTGGTGATGCTCTCTGGCGTGGTGACGCCTACATAAGCGACCGTTACATCATCGTAGCGGATCAGTTTATAGGGTTCCAATACGGTCTCCCGGGCAGGCCCGGTCAGCAGGTTGCAGGAATAATAGCCTCCGTTCAGGCGGGATGAGAGTGTAAGAAGACGGTCCATCCCATAGTCAAATTCATGATTTCCAGGAATGGCAAAATCATAACCGGCCTGGTTCATCAGGCGGATTATGGCATAACCCTCCGTCAAGGTCCCTACCGGCGCGCCCTGTATGGCATCCCCCGCATCTACCAGGGTAACATAGGGGGTGGAAGCCTTTACCTGCTTTTCGTAAGCGGATACGCCTTCAAAGCCAAGATTGTCTTCGATTCCGCAGTGGGTGTCATTGGTGTGGATGATCACGATGTCCTGGTCGATGGCAAAGGCCGGCATGGCGGCCATGGCCGCTGCTGCGGCGCCCAAGGCGGCTGACAGGAACATATTTGCGAATTTATTTCTAAAGTTCCTAAAGTGCCTCATAGGTTGTCTCCTTTCGCGTTTGTGTGAATGGTTTCTTTGTGAAATGGTATTACTAAAGATATGTTCACTAATCAGGGACAAGTGTCTTTAATAGATGAACAATAATTTTATTATAGCAGAAATTGTAAAAAATTCAAGAATGGTAAAAAATTAATGCGATTTAAGAGCATATTAGAAAAAATATTCGTAAAAGTTCAACGGTTACGCAGACTCTTCCGAATATAAAATCCACATTGGTTTTGACTTTAAAAAGCAATAGTGGTATATTTTTCATAATGATGTTATTATAAGGTTTTTATAGTATTAAGAGGGAATGCCGGCTGAGACGGCAGATGGAGAGAAAGATGAAGAAGATATGGGAAAGGCGCAGGAAAAACAAAGGGCTTCCTTTGATTATTTCTGTTATATTGATTTTTAGTGTTTTGGGGGCGGTTGTGTTTTCCGTGTCAAGGAAGATTTCCAGGGAGATGTCTGCTTCCGCTATCCACAACTTAAGCGAGAGCCTGGGTTTAATCAAAGGCACTCTTGAGGTCATTTTAAGCAAGGAGGCGGAGTTCCAGAAACTGATAGCCCGGGAAATTGCCATGGTGGAGGATCCAAAAGGATTTATCCGGTCTTATGACAAGAACAGGACTATGGTGAAGCTTTCCCTGATCCTGTCAGGAGAGGATGAAGGCATTTCCAATACAGGTGAGGGTTTTTCTGAGGAAGAGCTGGATTTTTCCGCAGGTAAGACGGTGGAGGGCCTTCCGGTTTCTCAATCTTATCTGAATGACCTGGGTACATGGGCATATACGATAAAGTGTCCTGTGGTGAAAGGCGGCCAGGAAATAGCAGTCCTTTATATCGAGTATATATATGATGATTTCGACGAGGCTTTGCCTGGAAGTTTTTATAATGGCAAAGCCATGCTTTATATTATGGATACGGAAAGCGAAAGGTTTGTGTTAAAGCCGAAAGGGATGGGAGAACGGAGTGCAGGCCATTTGAACCTGCAGGATTTTTACCGGGCCAACAACATAATGGACGAGGGTCTTCAGGCCGAGGTAGAGGCCAATCTGGATGCAGGAGGAAATATGATGTTTTATCATGACATCCGGGAAAAGGAGTCTTTGCTCTACATGTGGGCAGTCAACGGCGGGGAGGTCTATCTGATCGGCTATGTGCCGATAGAAGCGATCCAGCAGGAAGGAAAAACGGTAAACCAGAACCTTATGATTGTGGTTGCGGTCATGCTGGCGGTGTTTTTTCTTTGCTGTATCTTATATTATTTTTATCAGAGGCAGCAGAATAAAATCAGAAGGGAGAGGGAGGAGGAACGGGAAATCCATAATAAGCAGCTGGCGGAAGCGCTGCAGGCCGCCCAGATTGCCAGCCGGTCAAAGACGACGTTCCTTTCTAATATGTCCCATGATATCCGTACACCTATGAATGCAATCCTTGGTTTTACGACCTTGCTTGCCAAGGATGCAGACAATCCGGCAAAGGTACGGGAATATACCAAAAAGATTACGGCGTCCGGCCAGCATCTGCTCAGCTTGATCAATGATGTGCTGGATGTGTCCAAAATCGAGAGCGGCAAAGTGGTGCTGACCATTGGGGAGTTTACTTTAAATGACCTGGTGTCCTCTGTAGACGCCATCATCCGCCCTATGGCGGATGCCAGGGATCAGGCTTTTGAAGTGTCGGTTACTGGCATTAAGCATGAGTATTTGGCAGGAGATGAGACCAGGATCAACCAGATTTTGATCAACCTTCTTTCTAATTCGGTGAAATACACCCCCAGAGGAGGCCATATCTGGTTCCGCATAATTGGAATGAAACAGTTTTCCAGGCAGTATGAACGGATCCGTATTGAGGTGGAGGACGATGGCTATGGCATGACGCCGGAATACTTAAAGACCATTTTTGAGGCGTTTACCAGGGCGGAAAACAGTACGACCAACAAGGTGCAGGGTACGGGCCTGGGCATGGCTATTACAAAAAATATCGTGGAGCTTATGGGAGGAACCATAGAGGTGTCCAGCCAGGTGGATAAGGGAACCTTGTTTGTGGTGGAATTGGAGCTTCGGATACCGGAATGCGAGACGGACAAGGAGTTTTGGGAAAAGAGGGGGATTTCCCGGATTCTGGCAGTGGATGATGACCCGGAGATCTGCAGGGGTATCCGGATGCTTATGAAGGAGACGGGGGTATCTGTGGATGCGGCCTTTAAGGGGGAAGATGCTATCCGGATGGTCCGGGAGGCTGTGGATGCCGGACAGAAATATGACATGGTTCTGATGGATTGGAGAATGCCGGGAATGGACGGCATAGAGACTGCCAAAAAGCTCTTGGCCACAGTGTCAAAGCCGGTGCCGGTTATGTTTTTGACTGCTTATGCCGGAGATGGGATGGAGGAAGCCTTTGGGATAGGAGGCATGGGTGTCCTTGCCAAACCGTTTTTTGTCTCTGCGTTTAAAGAAAAAATATTGGAAATGCAGAACAGGCAGGATCCCCATGGCCCGGTATCTCAGGCGGAAAACAATAACAGCATCGAGGGACTGCATCTGCTGGTAGCGGAGGATAATGAGATCAATGCAGAGATCCTTTCTGAGCTTCTGGATGTGGAGGGAGCCGGCTGTGAGATCATAGAAAACGGAAAACTTGCGGTGGAACGTTTTGCGCGTTCTTCTGAAGGAGAGTTTGACGCTATCCTGATGGATGTCCAGATGCCGGTTATGAACGGTTATGAGGCATCCAGAGCCATCCGGGCATTAGGGCGGAAGGATGCAGGGACTATCCCCATTATCGCCATGACTGCCAATGCTTTTGCAGAGGATGTAAAGGATGCCTTAGACGCAGGGATGGATGTCCATATCGCCAAGCCGATCGATATGGAATTGTTAAAGAAAACTTTGAATCAATGGACACAAAGAAAGGAATAAAAGGATTGTGAAAAGAAGAGTGAAAAGAAAGCTGGCGGTATGCCTGGCAGGAGCTGCCGTAATGTCGCTGGCAGGATGCGGGATGAAACCGGAGGAGCCCAGGAACCTGATTTTTGCGGGCGGAGAAGAAAAAAGGGTGGTTAATTTATTTGGCCCTATGGAAAAGTCCAATCCGGATGCAGAGAACGTCTTAAGAAATGCATTTGACGTAACAGTCGGCATAGCGGAGGAAAAGTTCGGCCTTACTGTGGAATACAGGACCTACACGGCGGAAAATTATCAGGAGAAAACCTATGATGACGTAGCTCTTGACCGGGCGCGCAATAATATGGATGATTTATACCTGCTGAATCCTGACACGATCCAGATTCTGGGGGAGGAAGGGAAGCTTTTAGATTTGTCCGGGCTTGACTGTGTAAAGAACCTGCGGGAGGTGGTAAAGACAGCCAACACGATTGATGGGAAGCTGGTGGCCATTCCACAGGAGGTGGTGGCTTACGGGCTGTTCATAAACAAGGATATGTTTGATCAGTATGGCATTTCCCTGCCCAATACGCCGGAAGAGTTCTTGGAATGCTGCCGGGTGTTTAAGGAGAACGGGATCGAGACGCCGGTGGGCGCCAACCGCTGGTGGCTGGAAACTTTTGTGTTTGCCCAGGCATTTGCAGAGCTGTACAATGGGGGACATACAAAGGAGGAGATAGAGGCTCTTAACAAGGGAGAAAGCAAGTACAGTGATTATATGCGTCCTGGTTTTGAATTTCTTCAGGAGATGATTGATAAAGGCTATATTGATGCCAAAACCGCCTATACTTATGAAGCGATTGAGGGAGAGGGGCCGGATTTTCTGGCCCAGAAGACTCCTATCGTGATGGCGTACTGGGGAGCGGCTAATACGAAGACCGCTTATGGGAACACGGATTTTGAAATGCAGGTGATAGGGTTTCCCAGCAGCTTAGGCCAGATGCCGGTAGTTCCCATTACCGGATACGGCATCAGCGCCAGCGCGGAGCATCTGGAGGATACGAAAAACGTCCTGGATGTGATTCTTTCTGACGAGGCGCTTCAGCAGTACGCAGAGATCAACAAGGTGATCAGCTCATCGAAAAATGTGGAAGTGAACTGCATTCCTGCATTAAAGCCTCTTAACGACCGGATTGAGGAAAATATATATGTGCTTGCCTCCAACGCAAATATGAAGATGGAGCAGTGGGGGAATACCTGCCTGGTTGTGCGGATGCTGCTTGGCGGCGCCACGGTGGATGAATGTATGGCGGAGCTTGACCGGTTGCAGGAGGAGTCCATAAGGAAATAGGATAAAAAACGAAGTTTTTGATAAAAAAGGAATATTCGAAGGAAACCCGTCATATTATCTTACCAGAAGATGCTGTGTTTTATTTGTGGAAAAGGACATGCTTTTCTTTTGCCGTATTTTCATAATAAAAAAGCGAGGGTAAGAGGATGGGAAAAAAGAATAGAGGTTTTTTTGTTTTGGCTGCATGGATGATGGTATTTTCTGTGGGGAGCAGCCAAATGGTTTTGGCAGAAAAAAGAATGGAGGGGGAGGAGGCCGTGGAAGCCGGGGAGGCAGGGCAAGAAGCGGTAAATGGTTATATTTTTATAGGGGACAGCCGTTTTGTGGGGATGGACCAATTCTGCAGGATCAGCAGCGAGCCGGGCTGTTTTGTGTTTGCGAAATCGGGGGCAGGCTATAAATGGATGACCGATTTCGGGATTCCTGCCGCTGACGCCGCTATGGAAAATCATCCGGAGATTACAGACTGGACTATAATTTCCGGATTTGGCATCAATGACCTTCACAATGCGGAAAAATACGCAGATGCGTACCGCTTGCTGTCAGAGCAGGTACGCATGATTGTCTTATCCGTGAATCCGGTCGGCAAAGGCAGCAGGGTGAGAAACAGTGATATTATCAGATTTAACGGGACGATAGCAGAGACAGAAGGAATCGAATATTTAGATACGTATACCTTTTTGGCGGAGACGGGTTTTTATGCCAGGGACGGAGTCCATTATGACAGGGCAACCTGTCAGAAGACGTGGGAGTATATGAAGGAGGACGACAGGATATTTGTGAAACAGCCATAGGTGCTTAAGAAAGTTAAGGGCTGCCGGGGAGGCAGCCCTTAATCATTAGGATTGATTCATAAAGTTATTTTCCATTCAAAAAGGCTCCAAGCTTTTTATCTTCTGTACGGATATGAGTAACCAGGGCCGCGATATGGTTATTTATGCTGCTCAGGTTCATAACCGTAGGGCCTGCGGCAGGGATGGCGTTTACAATCTCTTTCAGCCTCCGGGTGTAACCGATATGGAACTGCTTATGGGCGGCTATATTGGGGTATTTGTATTTCTGCTGTAATTCTTCTTCGTGGGAAAAGTGTTTGTTCACATAATCCAGAAGAAATTTTATGGTAGGCTCGATGGCAGCCCTTCCCTGTCCTTTGGAGCAGGCATCCATCAGGGAATTGACAGCGCGGAAAAGCTCCCTGTGCTCTTTGTCAATAATCGCGTTTCCGGTTTCCAGTGCTTTTGTTAATTCGTATTTCATAAGAAATCCTTCCTTCCTTAAATATATTCTATGATGTATGTTGACAGGCGGCCTTATATGTGCGATTTTAAGACAGACCGGTACTCTGTGTAGATTCGTTCATAGACGTCCCTTAAGGGCTCGCTTGCCTCGTTGGCCGGGGCCATGATTTCGTCAAAAAAGGTCTCCATGACCGATACAATCCGGCTGTCTAACTCCCCTTCCCTGCACATATCCCAGAGAACAGCCAGGCATCGTTCCTTCGGCCAGGCCTCCTTATAGCTGCGGCTCATGCACAGGGCGCTGACAATATCGGCAACTGCCAGAAGACGTTCCGGCAGGCTTAAGTCTTCTGCCGAAAGGCCCTGGGGATAGCCGGAGCCGTTGAGTTTTTCATGATGCCGCAGGGCGATGCGGGCTGTAGTCTGGTCCACGCAGCCTTCTATGATCTGGCCGCTTAACGTCACATGCTGCCGCATAATGGCTGTCTCTTCCGGCGTGAGCCTCCCCGGTTTTTCAAGGACGGAAACAGGGATTCCGATCTTGCCCAGATCGTGGAGCATGGCTCCATAATAAATCTGCTGGCAGATCTCTTCGGAAAATCCCATTTTCCGGGCCAGGTGCAGCCCGATCTCCATGACTCCCACCGTATGGGCCACCGTAACACGGCTTCTGAAATCGATGGTGCGGATGACCATGGACAGATATGCCGTGGCTTCCTGACTGCTTAACCGGCTGCAGTTCAGGGCGGCATCCAGGCAATGAGGATCGTCCAGCCTGGAAAATATCCCTGATTTCTGGCAATGGCGCCAAAGATCTATGGATTCCGGCGAAAAGACGATGCCGCTTCCTTTGGAAAAATGTCTGTCCAGATCTTCTTCAGTCCGTTTCACTTCATCGTGCCATATCACCGCCCGGTCAGCGGTGTGCATCATCTGGGCATAACGCCGGATTTGTTCCGGCTGTTCTTCCATGGTATTGTAGTCCGCATGGTGATAGAGCACTACTTCGGCCCACTGGCCAAGAGGGGTGAATTCCCTTAAGAACAGATACCCGTAGACGGAATGTTCCCATACATTCCCCATCTCAAATTTCACAAGGTTGTCAATTTCCTCGGTGCGATAGGCGCCTACATCGTGAAGCAGCGCCAGGAGGCCTAAGATTTTCTTAAGCTCCTCATCCTGGCAGCCGTCAGCAGCCAGCATCTCCTGCATGACAAGCATCACCTTGACTCCGTGGTCGGCCAGTCTTCTGTCGATCAGGTTCAGGCCACGGCGTATTAGTGTCAATACTTTATGGCTATGTATAATTTCCATTTTAAAACCTCTCAGTCAGCCTGTTTCCCCTTGTGGATTATCATATCACAGCAAATTCTGATTTGCAACCGAAAAGCCTCCTATGAATGGCAACTTTTGTATGAATTTCAGGAAAGTATTGAAAATCTGAGAAATTGAGGATATAATAAGGCATACTGAGATGGCGTCAGGAGGAATTTATGAAAAAAAGGAAATTGGCAGGATCCCTTATTTTGGGAGCAGTTGTTTTTTTTGTGGTCTCCTGTGGAGGACTGGGCGGCCGGGGCAAGTGGGCGGCCAGTGAGAACAGCATTTATGTGACAAAGGATCTGCAGGTGCAGAGTGCCATGGTATTTACATCGGCGGAGGCCAATGAGCTGTACAACCAGGAGGAGCTGGCAGCAGAGGCCAGACTATGGATTCAGGATTACAATGCCGCTAACGGGGCGGAAGCTGCTTCGGAGAACGGAAAAGGGAAGGCAAAGCTTCCGGTGGCATTAAAAGCCTGTACCTTACAGGGGCAGACGGGCAGCCTTGTGTTTGATTACGGTACGCCGGATCATTTTGTAAAGTTTGCCCAGGCTACGGGGGACGATACCCATACGGTCACGGCCCTTTCCCTGGGTGCAGCCGCGGATGTGCTGGCCTCGTCCGGATATTCGGGAAGCTTTACGGCGATGGACGGAGGGACGGCAGGCATCGAGTCTGTGACAGGGGAGCCTAAGTATAAGGCAGTGGCCGTGGAAGGGGCAGGAGTTTTCTTTCTGGAGGGCAAGGTGATGTATGTGTCATCCGGGGAGGCAGTGATCCGGGACGGACATACGGTTGTTACAGGCGAGGGGATGAATTACATCATATTTCAATAAGAGAGGAGACAAATTATGGAAAAGACACTGGATAAGATTGTAGCGCTGGCAAAGAGCAGAGGGTTTGTATATCCGGGATCCGAGATTTACGGCGGCCTTGCCAACACCTGGGACTATGGCAATCTGGGTGTGGAACTTAAAAATAATGTGAAAAAGGCATGGTGGCAGAAGTTTGTCCAGGAAAGCCCTTACAATGTGGGAGTGGATTGCGCCATTCTGATGAATTCCCAGACCTGGGTGGCTTCCGGGCATCTGGGCAGCTTTTCGGATCCGCTGATGGACTGTAAGGCATGTAAGGAGCGTTTCCGGGCGGATCAGCTGATCGAAAATTACATGGAAGAGCATGGTATTAAGATCGAAGGATCCGTAGACGCCTGGTCCCAGGAAGAGATGAAGAAGTATATTGACGAGAACAATATCTGCTGCCCAAGCTGCGGAAAGCATGATTTTACCGATATCCGCCAGTTCAACCTAATGTTCAAGACTTTCCAGGGAGTGACGGAAGATGCCAAGAACACGGTATATCTGCGCCCCGAGACAGCTCAGGGTATTTTTGTGAACTTTAAGAACGTGCAGCGCACCTCACGTAAGAAAGTGCCTTTTGGTATCGCCCAGGTGGGAAAATCCTTCCGCAACGAGATCACGCCCGGGAACTTTACTTTCCGTACCCGGGAGTTTGAGCAGATGGAACTGGAATTTTTCTGTAAGCCGGACACGGATCTGGAATGGTTTGCCTACTGGAAACAGTTCTGCATTGACTGGCTGAAATCATTGGGGATGAAAGAGGAAGAGATGCGGGCCCGTGACCATGAGCCGGAAGAGCTGAGCTTTTACAGCAAGGCTACAACGGATATTGAGTTCTTGTTCCCCTTTGGCTGGGGCGAGCTGTGGGGAATCGCAGACCGCACCAACTATGACCTGAGCCGTCATCAGGAGACTTCCGGTCAGGATCTGTCATATTTTGATGATGAGACGAAGGAGAGGTACATTCCCTATGTGATCGAGCCGTCTCTCGGTGCGGACCGGGTGACTCTGGCCTTCCTCTGCGCGGCCTATGACGAGGAGGAGATTGGAGAGGGGGATGTGCGCACAGTGCTCCATTTCCATCCGGCGCTGGCTCCGGTGAAGATCGGGGTCCTGCCTCTGTCTAAGAAGCTGGCCGAGGGCGCGGAAAAGATTTATGGAGAGCTGAGCAAATATTATAATTGTGAGTATGACGACAGAGGGAATATCGGGAAGCGTTACCGCAGGCAGGATGAGATCGGGACTCCTTTCTGCGTGACTTATGACTTTGAGTCGGAGAACGACCAGGCCGTGACCGTCCGTGACCGGGATACCATGGATCAGGTGCGTGTGCCGACTGCAGAGCTGAAGGCGTATTTTGAAGATAAGTTCCGTTTTTAAAACAGGGATGAAGAAAGTCCGGAAGTGTCTTTTACAGACATTTCCGGACTTCTTCGATTACTGAGGAAATAAGCTCATTGAGAGACAGGTTGCCGCATCCGACGATCTGATGATTGCATCGGTTGACAGGGATGAGAAGCTGTCTGGCCCGGCTCTGTCCCACGGCTGCGGCCATGGCAGGCGTCACTTCACCGTGGAGGGAATCCGCAATGACGATGCCGATAGGGCCGATGATAAGATCCGCGTCCCTGGCAGCCACAATTACCGGATTCTCCCCGGTAGCTCCAAAGTCGGCGCCGGCCTTCAGCATGGCAGAGGTGGCGATGCTATTGGTTCCCACGGCAAGAATCTCCTGATGGGGGAATTGCTTTTTCAGTTGTTCTACAATAGCTTTTCCCATCTTGCCGCCCTGGCCGTCTATCACTGTAATATTCATAATAAGAGTTCTCCTTTGGCAATTTTATACTTGTTACTGATTATCTGGTTCATTGGTATGTGTACAGACGTTTTGTTTTCGCCATTCGCTTGGCGGAAGTTCCATAATGCTTTTAAATGCACGGGTAAAGTGAAATTGATTCGGGTAGCCTACATGGCCGGCTATCTCCGCAATGGACAGATTGGTGGAGCGCAGGTATTGGCAGGCTTTATGGATCCGGTAAGCGATCAGAAATTCCTGAGGGCTTTTCTGAGTCATCTTTTTGAACAGTTTGCTGAAATAGCTGCGGTTTAAGCCAAGGTGGGCTGCAATGTCTTCGATGGAAATATCTTCCATATAGTGATGTTCAATGTAATCGGCAGTGGATTGGATATAAAATTTTTTTATATCATTCTTGGGAAGCGGCCTGGCAGTGGAAGAATGCTTTATAAGGGCGCCGAAAAAAAGATAGGTGTATCCTTGTATCTGGGCGGGAAGCATGTCCGGGCAGTCCAGCATATGAAGCAAAGGGTGAAAGACTTCCCGGCAGCCCTCTGCTGTGGAGGCATTGAAAATTGGGGACGCCTGGGAAAGACCTGCCTGGCTTATGAATTCTTTGGCTTTTAGCCCGTCAAATTCGATCCACATGTATTTCCATGGTTCCCTCTTATCGGCGCTGTAGTGGACAATCTGGTTCGGTTCAATAAGGAATGCCTGGTTTTCATGAAGCTGATATTCCATGGCATGCTCCTGGGAGCCGGTCTGATAACAGCCTTTGCCGGAAAGGATGCAGTGAATCAGATAGTGGCTGCGTATGGCGGGGCCGAAGGTGTGATAGGGCTGGCATTGTTCCCGTCCGTATTGATAAATGGTAATGTCAAAATAATCGTTGCTGAGAAATAAGTAGTTCTCCATAGGATGGCCTCCAATGGCTGTGGGATGATTGGCAGATATACCTTAATGTGGCTGGTTTTGTGTCTAAGGAAGAAAAGTTTACATTCTGGTATTGAAGAAATCATACCATCATATGTACAATGCTGTCAAGTGATGGTATGATTTGTTTTGGAAAGAGGGAAGCGTGAGTTACAATGTTATGGCACCTGAAACGGTAACAAGCGTGAAGGAAGACAGGAGAGAAAGTGGCTGCAGACCTTGCTTTGCTGGCAAAACCAAGGCTTTCTGGCATGTTGGAAATAGCCTGGGCAATATTTCCAGGAGCCGCCGCATGAAAAATGCAGGATAGTGAAAAAGGCGGCTTTTTGGTATAACAGGGATATTTGGCCGGGCTGTTTCCATATGGAAAAGGTTATGATATCATAAAAAGGAGAGTGTGGGATTATGAAAGGTTGGAAATTGTGTTTGGCAGCGTTGGCAGCAGGCACTGTGGCAGCGTCTCTTGTGGCATGTGGAAAAAGTGCGGGAGGAGAGGGTGACGGCAGCGGGACATTGACTGTGTCGATCTGGGATAATAACCAATTGCCAGGACTGAAGGAGATAGCAGGGGATTTTACAGAGAAAACAGGAATTGCGGTAGAGATTCAGATGGTTCCCTGGGATCAGTATTGGACTCTTCTGGAAGCAGGGGCCCAGGGCGGCACTCTTCCGGATGTGTTTTGGATGCATTCTAATTACAGCCAGAAATTTATGAGCAATGATATGCTTTTGGATCTGACTGACAAGGTTGCGGCCAGTGATGTGATTGATATAGACAATTACTATGAAGATATCGCAAAACTGTATCAGCTAGATGGAAAAATCTATGGGATTCCCAAGGATTACGACACTATTGGCCTGTGGTATAATAAAACCATGTTTGATGAGGCTGGCATAAGCTATCCGGACGAGACCTGGACATGGGATACTTTGGCAGAGGCAGCGAAAAAACTGACCAAGGAGGATGGAAGCCAATATGGCTTTGTTTCTGCGGCGAGCTACAACCAGGATGGGTATTATAATGCAATCTATAGTATGGGCGGCAGCGTATTGAACGAAGATAAGACAAAATCCTGCTGGGACTCGCCAGAAACTATAAAGGCTATGGACTGGTGGTATGATAATTTGGTGTCACAGGTTATGCCTTCACAGCAGGTAATGAGTGAAAATTTATCGGATGTGTTGTTTGGCTCCGGCAAGGCGGCCATGGTCATGCAAGGCTCCTGGATGGTAGCAGCTTTCAGGGACAATGAATACATAGCAGAAAATTGTGATGTGGCAGTATTGCCCAAAGCAGAGGATGGAACCAGGATTTCCATTTATAATGGTCTTGGATGGGCTGCAGCGGCAGGCGGCAGCCATACGGAAGAGGCATGGAAGCTTTTGGAGTATCTGGGAAGCGAAGAGGCGCAGAAAAAGCAAGCGGAATTAGGAGTTACCATGTCTGCGTTTAAGGGGACTTCCGATACATGGGTAGCCTGTGCGCCGGATTTTAACCTGCAGGCATTTCTGGATATGTCTGAGAATATGGTAATCCGCCCATACACGAAGAATACAAAGGTGTGGGAAGACTATTCCCAGGAAACCATGGTGAAGGCATATACGGGCCAGATGAGCATGGAAGATGTCTGCAAGGATATTGCGGCGTATATGAATGATCAGTTGGCAGAGGAAAAGTAAATATATGATAAAAGTATAAAGTTATTGAATGAAAAAGTCTTTTCATCTCCCGTCTGAGATGGGGAGAACAGAATAAGACCGTGGTTTTACCTAAAATACTAAAAACTCCTATGTTATAATGATATTGGATTCGCAGGCCATATCAAAGCATAGGAGTTATCTGAATGGATCATAAGACTATAGCCCATGCCAGATGGAATTGCATGTATTATATCATATTTATCCCAAAGTACAGAAGGAAAATAATATATGGGTTAAGAGGGGGATCTGACAGGCAGAGATTCAGGAGAAGGAATAAGGGAGATATTTACAGGAGGTAACGGGATATGGCGGTTGTTTTTGATGAAAAGAAGATGGTATTTACATTACAAACCAGAAATAGTACCTGGCAGATGCAGGTTGGCAGATATGGGCATTTGCTGCATTTGTATTATGGGAGAAAAATCCAGGACGGAAGTTTAGATTATCTGGTGAGAGGGATCAACCGTGGATTTTCGGGGGCGCCCTATGAGGCAGGAGAGGACAGGAGCTATTCCCTTGATACATATCCTCAGGAGTATCCTGCTTACGGCGTGGGGGATTATAGGACGTCCTGCCTGAATGCAGAACATGGGGACGGCAGCCGGGCAGCAGAGCTGCTGTTTGATTCTTATGAGATTCGGAAAGGAAAATACCGTCTTGACGGGCTGCCGGCTGTGTGGGCAGAAGATAAGGAATCAGAGACTCTGAAAGTGGTGCTGAAGGATAAATCTTCTCAGGTGAAAGTAGTACTGTATTACGGGGTGTTAGAGGAATACGATGTGATCACCAGAGCATGCCAGGTGAGAAACGAAGGGGAGGGAATATGGCTGGACCGTGTGCTTTCAGCCTGTTTGGATTTGCAGAGAAGCGATCTGGAGATGATCACATTTTATGGGCGCCATACTATGGAACGATCATTGGAGAGGGGAATGTGCCGTCATGGGAAGATTGTGGCGGATAGTATAAGGGGGACTTCCAGCCACCAGCAGAATCCCTTTGTAATCTTGTGTGAGAAAGGGGCCGGGGAAGGCTGGGGGGAATGTTATGGGATATCTCTGGTTTACAGTGGGAATTTTTTGGCGGAAGCAGAGATGGACCAGATCGGCCAGACACGTTTTGTCATGGGAATCCATCCGGAAGGTTTCCGGTGGAGGCTGGAGAGAGGCGAGAGCTTTACAGCGCCAGAGGTGGTTTTTGCCTTTTCAGAAAAAGGATACGGAAACCTTTCCAGGAAGTTCCACCGGCTTTACCGGGAACGCCTGAACCGGGGCAAATATAGAAACGCAAGAAGGCCGGTTCTTTTAAATAACTGGGAGGCAACGGAATTTCATATAACGGAAGAAGATATGGTGTCGTTAGCCGCCAGTGCAAAGGAGCTGGGGGTGGAGCTGTTCGTCATGGATGACGGGTGGTTCGGGGGACGGGACCATGACCGGTGCGGACTGGGAGATTGGATGCCTAACCGCAAAAAGCTTCCAAGCGGTGTAACGGGGCTGGCAGAAAAGATTCACGGAATGGGTATGATGTTTGGCATATGGATTGAGCCGGAGATGGTCAATGAAGACAGTGGGCTGTATCGTGTGCATCCAGACTGGTGTATGCAGGTGCCAGGCAGGACGCCTAACCGGGAGAGAGGGCAGTTGGCGCTGGATATGAGCCGCAGGGAGGTGAGGGATTATCTGTTTGAAAGTATTGGGAGTATTTTAAAGGAAGCCAGAGTGGATTATGTAAAATGGGATATGAACCGGAGCCTTTCCGATGTCTGGTCAGTATCCTGCCCGTCTTGCCGCCAGGGAGAGATACTCCATCGTTATGTGTTGGGGGTGTACGAGCTGATGGAACGATTTACCAGCAGTTTTCCGGATATTCTGTGGGAAGGATGTTCTGGGGGAGGAGGGCGTTTTGACGCGGGGATCCTTTATTATATGCCTCAGATCTGGTGCAGCGATAATACGGATGCTGTTGAGCGGATATCCATACAATATGGAACTTCTTTTGGATATCCAGTCAGCAGTATGGGCGCCCATGTGTCAGCCAGCCCGAATCTTCAGACCAAACGGGAAATGTCTCTCGAAACCAGGGGAATCGTAGCTATGGCTGGAGTGCTCGGGTATGAATTGGATGTCAGGAAGCTGAGCCAGGATGAAAGAGAGGCTATAAAAGAGCAGATCCGATGGTATAAAGAGCATCAGGAACTGATTTTAAATGGAGATTATTATAGGCTGACGGCAGTGGAGGAAAATCCGGATTATGCGGCATGGCAGTTTGTCAGCAGAGACCAGGAAACATCGCTTGTCAGTGCGGTCTGCCTCCATGCCAGGTCAAATCCGCCGTTTTTGCGGGTGCGGTTAAAGGGGCTGAGAGAAAATATGTGGTACCGGATTCGCTGTGAAATGTTTGAGGGCCGTGACAAGCAGAAGACGGAGCTGGGGACAGAAGATAATGGAACAGGGGGAGAGGAAGCAAAGGAGATGATTTGCCTGGGAAGCGGATTGATGTATGCAGGGGTGAACCTGCCGGTGTTTGACAGGGATTATCAGAGTGTGCGGTATGTGGTGGAGGCGGTGGATAGGTAATCATTTTATCTGGAGAGATACCCGACATATTACTGTCGACTATCTCTCTTTTTCTATCCTGTTTCACACTATGATTTAAGTGGCTGCCAGAATTCTATATTACTATATGATTCCTTGTTTTACCAGATAGCCGCCTGTGTCGCAGCAGCCCTGGAATAGCTATCTCAAACATCTAACCCTTTTAACCGATTCTTTTCTTCCTTTAAATACTCTTATCTTGCTAATTTATACATAGCATATTGATTTAATGAAACACCTTCCTTTTCTGCTTCCATTACTAATCTTCTATGCAAAGACTTTGGAACTCTGATTACAAATTTACCACTTAAACTTTCTTCTTTAATTGGTTCTGGTATTTCCATCTCATTTTCAAGCATTACCTCTATATGCCCTTCCATAGCCTCTGTGAGATTAGCATTCAATTCTTCCAGTGTATCTCCTGTACTCTGGCACCCATCTAACTCCAAAATCTTACCATAGAAATAATGACCGCTTTCGTCATTAACCTCCTGTATTATTTTATTGTATGGTAAACTCATATAGTATTCCAAGTTCTTCATATTAGTTATCCTCATATTTAGAATTTCGATTTAGTTTTTGATCTATTTTGATTTGCAGTTTTATATTGACTTCGTTTTAGTTTTGATTTCGATCTACTTGATATAATTAATATATTAAGCTGCTTTAAAATTATTCATCTATTCTACTCAATATATCAACTACATACGCTTTTTTCAAAGGATTCGGACACATTCATATCCATAGTATTCTAACACTTTCTTTGCTTCTTCTAGCCTAATCCCGTTAGGCTGTCTTTTCATTTTTTCTATTATTTTCTTGATATTCATAGTAAATCCTCTCAATTTTGACTTATATCTACTATCATTATATCCTCCTTTCTTATATATAGTATCATATATAGTATCAAATTTCAAGAGCTTTTTGCCCATGTGCTTTCAAAATAAACAATTTTTCCCTCATATTTTAATGTTGCATAGGTATGACCGCTACAACTTGCCGAACACAAACTCCCCATATACTCACACAACTTTTTATTCGGCTATTCCACACATAAAAAGAGAGATACCCAACACTTTACTGTCGGATATCTCTCTATTTTTTACACCACACTATATCTCGTGGTCGTCATGCTCCTATGCCACTATATGACTACCTATTCAAAATCAGATAGCCGCCTGTGCTGCCGCCAGCCGTGCAATCGGCACTCTGAACGGGCTGCAGGACACATAGTCCAGGCCAATCTTATGGCAGAACTCTACGGAAGTCGGGTCGCCGCCGTGCTCGCCGCAGATACCTACATGCATGTCCGGGCGTACCGGCTTGCCCAGCTTGATGGCCATCTCCATCAGCTTACCCACGCCCGTCTGGTCCAGCTTGGCAAACGGATCGTTCTCAAAGATCTTGGCATCATAGTAAGCGTTTAAGAACTTGCCAGCATCGTCACGGGAGAAGCCGTAAGTCATCTGGGTCAGGTCATTGGTGCCGAAGCAGAAGAACTCGGCCTCCTTGGCAATCTCGTCGGCTGTCAGGGCAGCTCTCGGGATCTCGATCATGGTGCCTACTTCATACTTTAAGTCTGCGCCTGCAGCGGCAATCTCAGCGTCAGCAGTATCAACCACAAACTTCTTCACATATTTCAGCTCCTTGATGTCGCCGATTAACGGAATCATGATCTCCGGAACCAGGTTCCAGTCGGGATGCGCCTTCTTCACATTGATAGCGGCACGGATCACAGCCTTGGTCTGCATCTTGGCAATCTCCGGATAGGTGACAGCCAGACGGCAGCCGCGATGGCCCATCATGGGGTTGAACTCATGGAGGGAATCGATCATGGCCTTGATGTGCTCCACGCTCTTGCCCTGGGCGTCAGCCAGCTTCTTGATGTCCTCCTCCTCGGTGGGAACGAACTCATGCAGCGGCGGATCCAGGAAACGAATAGTAACCGGGTTGCCTTCCAGGGCCTCATAGAGTTTCTCGAAGTCACCCTGCTGCTCGGGAAGGATCTTCTCCAGAGCCGCCTCTCTCTCCTCTAAAGTCTCCGCGCAGATCATTTCACGGAACGCATCAATACGGTTGCCCTCGAAGAACATATGCTCGGTACGGCAAAGGCCGATACCCTCGGCGCCTAACTCTCTGGCCTTCCTTGCATCAGCCGGAGTATCTGCGTTGGTTCTTACTTTCAGTCTTCTGTACTTGTCCGCCCATGCCATGATACGTCCGAACTCACCGGCAATGGTAGCGTCCACGGTGGGGATGATACCGTCATAGATCTTACCGGTGGAACCGTCGATGGACAGCGGGTCGCCCTCATGGAATTCTTTGCCCGCCAGGGTGAATTTCTTGTTGGCCTCGTCCATGGTGATCTCGGAACAGCCGGATACGCAGCATGTACCCATACCGCGGGCAACCACAGCCGCGTGGCTGGTCATACCGCCGCGGACGGTCAGGATACCCTGTGCGGCCTTCATGCCCTCGATATCCTCGGGAGAGGTCTCCAGACGAACCAGGACAACCTTTTCACCTCTGGCAGCCCAGGCCTTGGCATCCTCTGCGGAGAATACGATCTTACCGCAGGCAGCGCCTGGTGAAGCGGCAAGAGCCTTGGCAAGAGGTTCCGCTTTTTTAAGGGCATCTGCATCAAATTGGGGATGAAGCAGGGTGTCTAAGTTACGGGGATCGATCATCTTCACGGCTTTCTTCTCATCGATCATGCCCTCGTCTACTAAATCGCAGGCGATCTTTAAAGCAGCCTTGGCGGTTCTCTTACCGTTACGGGTCTGAAGCATATAAAGCTTCTTGTCCTCAATGGTAAACTCCATGTCCTGCATGTCTCTGTAATGGTCTTCCAGCTTGTTGCAGATGCCTACGAACTGGTCGTAAACTTCCGGCATTACCTCTTTTAACTGGTCGATCTTCTGAGGAGTGCGGACACCGGCCACAACGTCCTCGCCCTGGGCGTTCATCAAAAACTCACCCATCAGGTGTTTTTCGCCGGTAGCCGGATCACGGGTAAAGGCAACGCCGGTGCCGGAGGTCTCGCCCATGTTGCCGAATGCCATCATCTGCACATTTACCGCAGTACCCCAGGAATAAGGGATATCGTTGTCGCGGCGGTATACATTGGCGCGGGGGTTGTCCCAGGAACGGAATACGGCTTTGATTGCTTCCATGAGCTGCACCTTGGGGTCAGTGGGGAAGTCGTCGCCAATCTTCTCCTTGTACTCAGCCTTGAACTGGTTGGCAAGCTCTTTTAAGTCATCGGCGGTCAGCTCTACATCCTGAGTTACGCCCTTCTCTTCTTTCATCTTGTCGATCAGCTCTTCGAAATATTTCTTTCCGACTTCCATAACAACGTCGGAGAACATCTGGATAAACCTGCGGTAGCAGTCCCAGGCCCAGCGGGGATTGCCTGACTTCTTTGCCAGGACATCCACTACTTCTTCGTTCAGGCCCAGGTTTAAGATGGTGTCCATCATACCCGGCATGGATGCTCTCGCACCGGAACGTACCGATACCAGAAGGGGATTCTCCTTATCGCCGAACTTCTTGCCGGTGATCTCCTCCATCTTGGTGATATGCTCCATAATCTGATCCATGATCTCGTCATTGATCTTTCTGCCGTCCTCGTAATACTGGGTACATGCCTCAGTGGTGATGGTAAAGCCCTGCGGCACCGGAAGACCCAGATTGGTCATCTCCGCTAAGTTGGCACCCTTGCCGCCTAACAGATTCCGCATGTCGGCATTGCCCTCGGTGAACAAATACACCCACTTGTTTGCCATAAATGTTTTCCTCCTATTGATGTGTAGACTAACAAATATCTGGTTTTCTACAGATTTTGCCCCGCCTTTGGTGAGATTATAACAGCCAGCCCTTCCCTGCGTCCTGTCGTGCCGCAAACAGGTGTCCTTTCCGGATTGCTGTGGGATATCTGGCCGGTTATACAAAATCCGCACAACGAAAAAGCCCTCCGGCGGTCTGTTATAAGTATAACATATTTTGAATTCTAGTAAAGTTCTTTTCTTCAAAATAATGGTAAAAAAATATCCAAAAATCTGCTAACTTTTGTGTAAATACTTCCATATTCTGTCTTTTTCGGATATGTGTTTTTTGTTCGTATATGCGATTTTCTTTTGCTTTTCCTTATAATATTGCGGTGTAAATATTATAATAGTACTTGTCTGAATATATTTATTTGAATTTGGTTTTTATAAAGGAAATCCCCATGCCCCGCGTTTCGTGGCACCACCATAAATGAAACAGAGGGAGTTAATGTTTCACAGTAAAAAGGCAGAGGTTATCTGTATTGGATTTTTTCTTTCACGCTTTCCGCAGCTTCGTCTCCGATTAAAAGCCTTACCAGCTCGATGCCTAAGTCAATGGCAAAGCCGAGGCCGCGGGCCGTTGTGATATTGCCGTCTGTGACCACGCCCTGCCTGGTATATTCACCGCTCTGGAATTCTTTTTCAAATCCAGGAAAACAAGTGGCAGTCTTTCCCTTCAGGAACCCATGGCGTCCCAGCACCACACCAGGCGCGGCGCAGATGGCCGCGATCCGCCGTCCGTCTGCCTCGGCCTGGGAAAGGGCATGAATCAGTTCTTCACAGGAGGAAAGATTTTCCGAACCTGGCAGCCCGCCTGGCAGGAAAATGACGTCTCCGTCCGAAAAGTCGGTGTCTGCCGCCACGGCATCCGCCTGGATTTTTATATTATGGGAGCTTACGATATCTTTTGTCTTTCCGGCAGACACCAATACAGTCTCGATTCCGCTTCTTTTCAGGATATCCACCACTGCCAGACATTCTACTTCTTCTGTTCCGTCTGCTATCAATGCATATACTTTTGCCATTTTTGTACCTCTCTTTCTGGAAACAGGTAACGGTTCAGGCAGATGCAGCCTGAACGGTTATCAAAATAATAGTATCGAATTTATTTTAGCAGATCTTTCCAGGGATATCCAGCAGATTTGTCAAAAAACAGGTCCCCCGGATTTTCCTTCGTGTTTCCTTGAGTTCTTCTTCCGGCTGTGATAAAATAATGTATCATACAAAAGCCAAAGGAGATACCTATGGATTTAAAAAATTACATAGCGGCCGAACAAAGGCAGACATTGTCGTCCAGCCAGGTGCAGGCTTTGAATATTCTTGCGTTTACGAATCAGGAACTGGAAGATTTTATGGTAAACGAATATTTGGAAAATCCAATGCTGGAACGCATAGAGCAAAAAGAAAACGAGATTATGACAAGCATAGAAAAATTTTCCGATTCGGAAAGTTCATATGTGGACCAGCACCCGGGAAGCCCCGACCAGGAGGAACCGCACAGAAAGGAATTGTCTGCCAGGGCGGAGAACGGTATTAAGGAAAATCTCCTGGGACAGCTTAACTGGAAGGATTATTCCAAACGTCAGTGGGAGATCATGGGCTACCTGACGGACTGTCTGGATGAAAAAGGATTTTTTACCCACGATGTGGAGGAGCTTTCTGCCAGCTCAGGTTATGAAAAAGAGGAACTGAACCAGTGCCTTGCTGTTTTGCGTGAACTGGAGCCGGCAGGGATTTTTTCACCAAATCTTCAGGAATGCCTTATCCGTCAGTTGGAAGCAAAGGGAACGGATGATGAAATATTATATACGCTTTTGAGAAATTATCTGACAGAACTGGTGAGCGGGCAGATCGGGACCATATCCCGAAGCCTGGGGATTTCCACTATCCGCGTAAAAGAGTATATCCATCTGATCGGAAGCCTGAACCCTCGTCCGATTATGGATATCCAGTCGGAGGAGGCGTCCTATGTGGTGCCGGATATTCTCGTATCCCGGCCGGGCGGAAGATGGAAAGTGGAGATGAATGACCAGTGGATGGGCGAATATAAATACAGCGATTATTATATGCATATGATGAAAGAATCATCCGACCCGGAATTGTCCGCTTATTTTAAAGAACGGCTGGAGAGAGCCAGATTTGTGGTCAATTGTGTGGAACAGAGGCGGAAAACCACCATCCGGATTATGGAAGCCATCTTAAAGCGGCAGGAAGATTATTTTGAATTCCGGGATTCCTTAAAGCCCATGGGGCTGGAGGATATTGCCCGGGAGCTGGGGATCCATGCATCTACGGTAAGCCGGGCTGTCAGGGGAAAATATGTCCAATATAAAAGAACCGAGCCTTTGAAGGGGCTGTTTACCTCGGCTGTCTCAAAGGAAGGAGAGCAGGAGGGAGTTTCCCCGGAAAAGATTAAAGAGAGAATACGGGATATGATTGCCGGGGAGGGAGATAAGCCCTTAAGCGACCAGCGGCTGGCTGAAAATCTGGAAAAGGAGGGGATTTTAGTTTCACGGAGAGCCGTGGCAAAGTACAGGATCCAGATGAATATACCGGATTCCAGGCAGAGGAAGATTTTATTGTGATTTTGGGGTGGTCTATATGTGAGGTATATATTAAAGCTGCTGTTTACAGGCGGATCCCTTGTGAACAGAAATTATTAATAGAATGATTAGAGAACTTCCATTGTATATTCTTTGCTTTCATGATATATTAATCAAAAGAGCTGTCCAAAAATAAATGGTGAAAGTTGCGCAGGACTTTTAGCAGACATTCCGCAAGACAAAAACGGATAATTTCAGCAATTATTTTCGGGCAGTTCTTTACTTTCAGGAGAATCTTTTCTGTATGGTTCAGAGTTCAGGTCATATCGGCCATTTATCTCATTGCGAATAGAATAAGAAGCGGAGGAATTATATGGGGAA
This sequence comes from uncultured Lachnospiraceae bacterium, assembly GCA_949840805.1. GTDB lineage: Bacteria > Bacillota > Clostridia > Lachnospirales > Lachnospiraceae > Brotaphodocola. The sequence goes on from CATKXR010000025.1 coordinate 53,353, forward strand.
AAAGAATCTGTATGTCAACCAGATGATGGAGCGAAAGGAGAATTTTGCTGATTTTATTAATGGGGTGCTTTATGGGGGAAGACAGGTGCTGCGGGCAGATATGCTGGAATATCTATCCTGTCACAGCGGGACAATTTATGAGGAAAACGGGAAGAAGCGTGTAGTGGAGAGAGATGCGGATGTCCGTATGAAAGCGGATATGGGGACTTACTCTCTGATCTTTACTAACGAAGCCCAGGATAAAATTCATTATGCCATGCCGGTTCGCATTATGCTTCAGGATGCATTAGAGTATATGAAGCAGGTACAGGATATGGAGAAAAAGTATGCTGAAAGAGTATTTGCCAGACTATTGGATCAATTTGGTAGATGTAAGAAGAATTGAAGATATGGGGGTGTTTCAGGGCTGTTTACAGCACATCTTCAGTATGGTAAAATATAACGCAGATAAGAATCGGTTTTATGAATATATCAATAACCATCGAAAAGAGATTCAGAAGATGGACCATGTGGAACAGATGGCAGCGTTAACGCTTTTAGGAGAACAAAAAAGACTGGCCAGGGTGATGGATGGAGAAGGGAGTGCAGAAGAAGAGATGTGTAAGGCAATTGATGATTTGATTGAAGAAGGAAGAAAAGAAGGAAAAACAGAAGGAAAAGCAGAAAGCATTCTGGTATTGCTTGGGGAGCTTGGTTTGGTCCCTTTGGAGCTGTCAGACAAGATACGAGGAGAGAACGATTCCGAAGTGATGACTGGATGGCTGAAGCTGGCGGCAAAGGCCGGAAGTTTAGAGCAGTTTGTACAAGAAATGTAGCCGCATCCGTTATCCGCTCCCTGTGCACGTCTGTGAAGCGATGGCGCAGCGGAACCTACGGCCGGCTTCACAGACGCGCGTCCGATACGGATATCAAACACGGCCCTGCAGTTTTTGGAAATATTCATCATGGGTTTTCTGATATACCTGGTTGAATTCTTCGTCTCCTCCGGAATGCAGTTTGGATATGTAATCATGTACCTGGTGATGGATTTCAGGGATTGCCCTGGCAACGGTCGCCACCCCCACGTTGGAACAGACATCGGAAATCCGCTCGCCCTCAGAAAGCAGGTTGAAAAATTCCGAGCCGTTGAAAACACCGCAGGTTCCGTTGCGGAGCCGTTCCAGGTGGTTGCTTTTTAATACGTTCACCATATCGTCCACAACCTGCTCCAAAGGTTCAATCTGGCGGGCTTCTGCCAGATTCTGCTTTCGGAAAGCCTCGCTGGTATGGTTTAAGATGGTATCCAGCAGTTCCCACAAGACAGACAATTCAGACAGGGCTTCTTTTGAAAAAGAGCTGCCTTTATTGTTAAGTTCTGCGGCGATTTCCGCGATATTCAAAGCATGGTCTCCCAGACGTTCAAACTCCGTAATCGCCGAAAAATAATAATTCATGATCTCCACATGATAATGGTACGTGATGGTGGTGGAAATCTGGACCAGGTAGTTGCTCACACGGTCTGCCATGCAATCTATATAATCTTCGTCTTCTTCGAGCTGCTTCATTATCTCCGGGTCATATTGGGTAAACATGTCAAATGCCCGGCCGATATTGGCCTTTGCCAACTGGCACATGACCAGAAGCACATCGTAACAACGCCCGAAAGCCACTGCTGGCGTGCTGATGAAAACCGGGTTCAGGCTGTCTAACATTTCGTCATACTTTCCTGCGGACATAGGATCATCTTTCACAAGCTTATGGCTGATCTTCTCATAGACTCCCACGAACGGAAGGAGAAGGATGGCGCAGGAAAGGTTAAAGATGGTGTTGGCGTTGGCTATGCCTCCTGAATAAATCGTGTGGTTCCAGATGCCGTCCAGCAGTCCCATTCTGTGAATGACAGCTACTACCGTCAGGATCAGCACGGACTTACACAAATTAAATAAAATATTTACCACCCCGACCTTTTTGGCCTCTGGTTTTGCCCCGATGTTGCAGACAATTGCAGTGGTTACGCAGTCTCCCAGATAAATGCCAACCAGCACCGCATAAATTTCCCCAAAAGTCATCTGGCCCGAAGTGGAGAAGGCCTGCAGGATACCAATTGTCGCGGAAGAACTCTGAAGCACGAAAGCAACTCCCGCCCCGGACAGATAGGCGAGCAGAGGATTCTCCCCCAGGCTGGAAAAAAGGCGTTCCACCATTCCGCTGTCCGAGAGGACGCTTACGGCATCCGACATATTCATCAGTCCGGAAAACAGGATGCCGAACCCGATGATGATCTGCCCCACTTTGCCGGAATCCCGGGATTTTATTCCCATGATAATAACAATGCCGATAATTAAGGCTAAAGGCGCTAAGGTCGAGGGCTTTAAAAACTGCAGAAACCAAGTCCCTGACGAATTCAGATCCAGAAGCCGGATGATCTGCCCGGTTACGGTAGTGCCTACATTGGCGCCGATGATAATTCCAAGGGACTGCCGCAGGGAAATAATGCCCGCGCCCACAAGCCCTGAGGTAAGGACAATGGTTGCGGTGGAAGACTGGATTACTGCGGTTACTGCCAGTCCCAGGAAAAATGCCTTGACCGGGGTGCCGGTGATCCGTTCCATGGCATTTTTCAATGTGCCGGAAGAGCTGGTTTTCAGCCCGTCACCCATCAGGCGCATTCCGTAAAGGAACATAGCAAGACCGCCAAAAAGTGTGATTGCATTAAAAATATTCATATTTTTCACCTGTCATATGTTTTCCTAATGATATTTTTGTTTCTCAAAACCATCCAAAAGCAAAATGTCATGGCCTTTACGGGAATCTTAGAAAACCCATAAAAAAGGCCTATTATAAGATTGTACTAAAGTTTTGCAAAAATTGCTATAGTTTTTTTCTTTTCGTCAATATTCGACAAACGGAATCCGTTTTACAAGAGCCGGTTTCACTGATTTGTTTCAGAAAATTATACGTAAGGAAGTTAAAAAGGCGAAAAACAAACCGTATGAATAGGAATCTTATAAATCAGCCATCCTTATTTTACAGGATCATAATGGCTTTGTATTTTTATGGTTATGGAGATGACGAGATAAGGAGGCTGTTTTTATGTGCGGAGAATTTGAGATTGCAGGGGTTTGTTCCAGAGAAATACTGGATTCCAGGGGAAATCCCACCCTGGAGGTGGAGGTCCGCCTGGAAGGCGGCGCCATGGGGAGAGCGGCAGTTCCTTCAGGAGCTTCCACAGGGAAACATGAGGCGGTGGAACTGCGGGACGGGGGTTTACGGTATCACGGAAAAGGAGTCTTAAAGGCAGTGGAGTCGGTAAATACGGTGCTTGCAGAAGCGCTGATGTTTGAAGATGCTTTTTACCAGGCGCGGATTGACCGGATTTTGCGGGAGGCGGACGGCACGGATAATAAGTCCCGTCTGGGGGCCAACGCGGTCCTGGGGGCGTCTCTGGCAGTGGCGCGTGCGTGCGCGGCCCAGCAGGGGATCCCGCTTTACCGCTATCTGGGCGGAGTCAACGCGAGAGTGCTCCCGGTTCCCATGATGAATGTGCTCAACGGAGGAGTCCATGCCGACAATACGGTGGATCTGCAGGAATTTATGATCATGCCCGTGGGAGCAAAATCTTTTTCCCAGGGACTTTTGATGTGCGCCGAGGTATACCAGACTTTGAAGGGCCTTCTGAAAGAGGGCGGATACAGCACAGCAGTGGGGGATGAGGGCGGATTCGCCCCAAACCTGAAAAATTCGGAGGAGGTTCTTTCCTATCTGGTGGAGGCAGTGAAAAAAAGCGGGTATGAACCGGGAATGGACTTTAAGATTGCCATTGACGCGGCGGCCAGCGAGCTTTATGATGAGGCCGGCAGACGGTATGTGTTCCCGGGGGAAAGCCAGATGACAGGAAGCCGGGTGGAGCGGACGGCGGAAGATATGGTGGAGTATTTTAAAAGGCTGGCCGACCGATTTCCCATCTGTTCGATCGAGGATGGCCTTCAGGAAGAGGACTGGGATGGATGGAAGCTTCTTACAAAGAGCTTAGGAGACCGGGTGCAGCTTGTGGGGGACGATTTGTTTGTGACAAATACCAGACGGCTGAAAAAAGGAATTGAGGAGGGAGCAGCCAACTCCATCCTTGTGAAAGTGAACCAGATCGGTACTCTGACCGAAAGCCTGGAGGCCATTGAAATGGCAAAAAAAGCCGGGTATACGGCGGTGATTTCCCACAGGTCCGGAGAGACGGAGGATACGTTTATCGCGGATTTGGCGGTGGCGGTGAACAGCGGGCAGATCAAGACAGGCGCACCCTGCAGGTCAGAGCGGGTGGCCAAATATAACCAGCTTTTGCGGATTGAAGAGGAGTTGGAGGGATAAAGGCAGAGAATTATTAAGTATTATTATATCAATACTGATGAGTGTAAAGTCCAAAACCAGAGCCTGTGAACAGACAAAAGGATATGTGCCTTGACGAGCCCATATTTCGCCTTGGATTTTGATTGAAGCACGAATTCATTTACAGTTGAATCGAACGTATGTTATAATTCTAATAAAAGGGAAAAGAGGCGATAACATATGGGCGATATTGATATCAATGTGAAGAATTTCATCAAGATTATATGCCGGTGCGCTGCATGGAGCTTGATGCCCTGACCTACACTTATCAGTGTAAAAAGATCTCGGAGAAAGCGAAGGAAAACAAGGAGCTGAAAAAGTATGCGGACGGGGTGCCAAAGGGGACAAAAATCCTGCCGACCGTCACGCTGGTATTTTACACAGGGAGCAAACCGTGGGACGGTCCGGAAAGCGTGTATGATATGCTGGATATTCCGGAAGATATGAAGGAGTGGATGAAGCACACCACGCCGGATTACCGGATGAATCTGATTGATGCAAGACATATGACGGATGAGGAGATTGACCGTTTTGACGGGGATCTGAAGGCATTTCTGCTGATGCTCAGGGACCGGTTCGATCGGGAAAAGTTAAAGTCAGTGGTTGCGATGCATCGGGAAACATGGTATGCTATTAGTAAAGTAAAAAACGATAAAAGATATGCAGAATATATAGATCGTGTTTCAGACGAAGAGATGGCAGGAGGTGTAAATATGGATGCGGCACTGGATTACATGATAGCAGAAGGAGAGGCCAGAGGAGAGGCCA